>CAYYXS010000095.1:0-1641 GCA_964475635.1 uncultured Rhodocyclaceae bacterium | reverse complement strand
GTCCAGCCGTTGGAATTGGCCTGCGCCTGATTCTGCTCCACCGCCTGTTGTGCCGCACTATTCCCCGCCATGGCCGAATAGGCAAGGGAGTTCCCCAGCGCATTGCCGAACGCATCGGTGGCCACCTGCTGCACGCTCACGCGCCCGCCGCGCAGGGCTGCGATGGCGAGCCCGCCCGCCAGGCCGGCGAGCGTCCCCCGGGCAAGGCGTCCCCCGAAGTCCTCGCCAAGGCCGCCAAGCGCACCATTCACGGTTGCCCCTACGCCGGCCCCCACGGCTGAAGCGGCCACGCCGCGCCACTCGAACGAGCGCTGCAAGCCGGTGACGACGCCGAGGCCTTGCATCACCGCATTGCTCAACGCGGCCCGCCCGGCCAGTGCAGCGAAGCGCTCGACGCCGGTGAGATTGGCGCTCACCGGTCCGAGCGCGCTGCCGATCCCGGCGCCGACCCCCGCGCTCACGGCTGCCAGCCCCACCTGCCTCCAGCTGAACCCGTCCTGCACGCCGAGGGCATTGCCGGCGACCTGGCTGGCGATGCTGCCTACCGCGCCGCCAATGGCCGCCGCCGCGGTGCCGACAGCGCCCAGGCTGCCGCCCATCGCGAAACTGCCGATGGTGGCGAGCTGCCCCACGCCCACGCCCGAGAGCGTACCGCCGGCCATCGCTACGGTGGCGGCACCGGCCGTGACCACGGCCGCCGCCACCGCCACGACGAGAACGATGATCTGCCCGACTCCTCCGCAGCCCCCGTCCTCCTGCGAGGGCATCGGCAGGTTCGCCGGGGACATGTCTCCGACGATGTCCGCGGCGCTGTAGGGCCGGAAGGTGGCGAGGTCGTTGTGCACCGTGGTGGGCCGGGCCGGCAGGGTGATCAGCTCGCCGGGGGTGAGCGCGCCCTCGCCCGCCAGGCCGTTGGCCTCGGCGATGCGGTACCACAGGGTGGCGTCGCCCCAGGCGGCCTGGGCGATCCCGCGCAGGCTGTCGCCCACGCGCACGATGTAGCTGACGGGCGTGCTGTTGCAGGCGGTGCTGCCGATCGGCTGCAGGTCCGCGTGGAAGTAGCCGGCGCCGATCTCCGTCGTGCCCAGCACTTCGTCGTTGGCGATCAGGGTCGAGCTGCGATTGCCGTCCTGTTCCTTGAGCAGCACGCGACCGGCCGTGTCGTTCCAAAGCCGGCGGCTGTGCGTGGCGTCGGTCCGGTCGGTGACCCGGACGAGGTAGCCGTTGGCGTCGTAGGTGTTTTCCGTGACGCCGTCGCCGCCGCCGCGGTTGCCGGTGATGCTGTTGACCTGGTAGCCGGCGGCGGTCTTGATGTAGTCGTAGTCGTAGCGGCCCATCGACTCGTCCGCGCTCACCTCGTAGTGCAGCAGGTTGCCGGCAGCGTCGTAGCGGTAAGCGGTGCGGGCATCGACCGTGCGGGTGACGGTGCGCTGGGCCACGAGCTGGCCGGCGGCGTCGTACTGGCTGATGCGCGTCTCGGCGGGCAGGCCGGCCGCTTCGAGAGCCTCAGCCAGCTCCGCCACCCGGGACAGGGTCAGCCCGCCTTGCAGGGTGCGCCCGGCCGCGTCCAGATGGCGCTGGTCGATACCGATGCCGTCGCGCCTGACCTCCGTGAGCCGCCCGGCCGCGTCGTAGTCGTAG
>CAYYXS010000094.1:0-1713 GCA_964475635.1 uncultured Rhodocyclaceae bacterium | reverse complement strand
TCCTGCATCCGTTTTCGGGCAATCGCGAGCTCCCTGGGAGGCGTCTTGTCCGTCTTCTTCACGAACTGATGCAACATGGTGATGCGTTCGCCGACCAGCGTGCAATAGAAAACACGGGCAATACCCTCGACACCCTTCAGCCTCAATTCAAACAATCCGTCTCCCAATGCCCGCGTATGCGGCATACCCAGATCGGCGCCGTACACCAGCATGCGCTCGGTCAGGCGCAGGTAGCGCGCCTGCAACGAGGCCGGCATGGCGAGGAGTTCCTCCTGCAGGGCTTCGCTGTGGTAATGGATTGTCCAAGCCATGAGGATTATAACATTCTTGTTATGCGGGGAGGCCTTTATTGGCCGCCTCAGCCCGCTCTGTCGAGCGGGCTGACCACTCCTCGCCCACCTCTGTTGAGCACATGGGTGTAGATCATCGTCGTCTGCACGTCCTTGTGGCCGAGCAGTTCCTGCACGGTGCGGATGTCATAGCCGGACTGCAGCAGGTGCGTGGCGAAGGAATGCCTCCTATGCCGATCTCGGCATAGGAGGCACGCCTTCGCCACCCATCTGCTCGAAGCCGGCGTCGATATCCACACCATCCAGCGCCTGCTCGGACACGGCCACGTCAGCACGACGATGCGCTACTTCCATCTGGCGCGCTCGCGTCTGACCGGCACGACCTCGCCGCTCGAACTGCTGCCTGCCGACTGACCGGCGGGCGTGAAACCGGCCGGTCTGGCCGAGGTGCTCAAAGCCTTCGGCCCGGCCTACCTCGCCACGAAGCGATTGCCGCGCGGCGGCGCAAAGGTCTGGCACGCGATTCTCGCCTGCCGTACCGCAATCCTCGGCGGCCATATCGAGTCCTGCGATTGCTGCGGGACGACCCGGCACGTCTATCACTCCTGTCGCAACCGGCATTGCCCGCGCTGCCAGACCCGGGCGAAGGAGACGTGGCTCGCGGCGCGAGGCCGCGAAGTGTTGCCCGTGCCGTACTTTCACCTGGTGTTCACGCTGCCGCACGATCTCAACGGCCTCATCGCCGCCAACCCGCGGCCGATCTATGAGACCTTGTTCGGCGCCGCTTCAGCCACGCTCACCGAGTTCGCCGCCCACCCGCGCCACCTGGGCGGCGTGCCGGCCTTCTCCCTGGTGCTGCACACCTGGAAGCAGGATCTTGGCCGCCACGTTCATGTCCACGCGCTGGTCGCCGGCGGGGCGCTGTCGGAAGCGGGCGCGTGGATCCTGCCGAGGAAGGGATTCCTGTTTCCGGTACGGGCGCTGTCCAAGGTGTTTCGCGGCAAGTTCGTCGCCGGACTCGAGGCTTCCCGCGCTGCCGGCCGCTTGCCCGCAAGCGTCGCCGCCAATTCCGACTGGCAGCGCTTGCGCCAGCGCCTCTATGCCCACGACTGGGTGGTCTATGCCAAGCAGCCGCTGGGCGGCCCCGAGGCCGTGCTGGAGTACCTCGGCCGATATACGCACCGGGTGGCGATCTCAAACGAGCGCATTGTCGGCATCGAGGGCAACGCCGTGGCCTTCCGTGTGCGCGCCGATCCGGCCAGCGGCAAGAAACGCACCCTGCACCTTCCGGGGCCCGAGTTCATCGACCGTTTTCTGCAACACGTCCTGCCGTCCGGCTTCAAGCGCATTCGTCACTACGGTTTGCTGTCGCCGGCACGAAAGAAAGTCGGGCTGGCCGCCGCACGCGCGGCCCTCGGCGTGC
>CAYYXS010000093.1:0-1732 GCA_964475635.1 uncultured Rhodocyclaceae bacterium | reverse complement strand
AAGTTCGCTTTGGAGATGCGGCGGTGGCCGGCGCCTTCACCGCGCTCGATGCCGAGCGGAAGAACCGGGAAAAGAGTCAGTCGCCGCGGCACGGCGAACATGCAGCGACGAACGATGGTGCATGGCGGAGGACGGCATGAGCGGGCTCTACCTGTTATTGGTGGTGGGCATCTGGGCAGGTCTGACCGCGCTGTTTGCCAGAGGCTGGCGGCGTTGGCGCGCGAGCGAAGATGCGAACAAACGGACAGTCGATGTCGTTTGCCTGCTCGTCATGCTGCTGTGGGTTGGAGCCTCGTTCTGGTACGGCGGCGGGCGCAAGATTTACTACGACACGCTGGTCAATCGCATGTGCCGGGAGGATGGTGGTGTCAAGGTGTATGAGACGGTGAAGCTGCCGGCGGAGAGGTTCGATAAATACGGGAACGTGCATATTCCTGACAAGAAGGACGCGAAGCCGGAAGATGAGTACTACTATGTTTCCGAAACCAAGTTTCTCAGAGAGGATAGTCCGAAGGTTATTCGGATGCGCACCCAAATCATTCGACGAAACGATGCGAAAGTACTTGGGGAAAGCGTCAGATATGGGCGGGGGGGGGGAGACTTGCCAGGCCCTTGGCATCCGTCGTCATTTACATGCCCAAGCCCAACGGAAAAACCATACCTTGAGCCATCGGTCTTTCATAAAGGAGAATTTTGATGAGTGACATTACGCAATACTTCATGCAGGCAGAACTTGCGCTAGCAGCTTATTCTGATCTCAACGCTGATATGCCTCTTGAAGCCTATAAAGCTGCGTTGCAGCAGGGTGGTGATGGCATGTCCCCCACCCAAGCCGCCGCCTTCGCTTCCAGCTGGCGCGTGGTCGAGCAGTACAACGGCGAGATCATAGACGACTACATCGACGAGTTCGGCAATCCGCAGCAGGCGACGATTCTCACTGGTTTGTCGGCCACGGTATTTGAACATGAGGGCGTGCGTTATCTGGCCGTGCGGGGCACGGCGGGCCTGGCCGATTTGCTGACTGACCTGACAGACATTGCCCTGCTCGGCACGCCCGAACAGCAGCTCCAGTATGCGGCGCTCAAGGCCAAGGTGGCGGAATGGCTTTCCGATGGCACGCTGGCCACAGGTTTTACCGTCGCAGGCCATTCGCTGGGCGGTTTTCTGTCCGGCGCCCTGCTGGTGGATTATTCCACGCAGATCGAGCGGGCGTATCTATACAACGCGCCCGGTGCAGGCGGTCTGGGAACGGTTCTTCGCCGGCTACTCGATCTTGATTATGACCCGAGCCTAGATAGGTCGCGGGTGACGAACCTGCGCGCGGAAGGCGGCGGTTCCATGATTGCCGGGCTGGGGTTGGCCTGGGGTACGCCCATCCCGGTGCAGATCGAAGTGGGTCTGAATCCCCTGCACAACCATTCTATTGTCACACTCACCGACGCCCTTGCCGTATATGACCTGTTATCCAGGGTGGATGCCAATCTACAATTGAGCGCGATTGACGACTTGCTGAAAGCGGCCAGTGCTCGCACCGAGGCCACGCTGGAGTCGGCCGTGCAGTCCTTGGGCAAGCTGTTTCTCGCCACTGCGCCGGAGGTGGCCATAGGCGACCGCGATGCCCTGTACCGGGCCTGCGACCAAGTACGCGCCGCCCTAGCGGCGTCCGGCCTCTCAATAGTTCCCCTCACCACCCTAACTGCTGCCGAACTGCAGACGATGGCGAGCAACCCTG
>CAYYXS010000092.1:0-1775 GCA_964475635.1 uncultured Rhodocyclaceae bacterium | reverse complement strand
CGCGTCAGTCATGGCTTTCAGAGATTCGACCCTTCATTTAACCGGACAGCAGTGTATCCGTCCGGAAAGCCTGGCAGCTCGAGTTGCCGGCCGGGCAATGCATCGAATTCCGCCTGACACCGACCCGCCACAACCGCATGGCCCCCACTTGAAATTGCCCTGCTACAGCCTTATTATTAGCACTCGTTAGCAATGAGTGCTAATGGCTGTTTATCTGGTTTTCCCATGTGAGCGTTTGCTCACTTTCGTTGCAATCATTCTGTAGAGAGGAGATAACTCTATGAAAATTCGTCCTTTGCATGATCGCGTGATCGTCAAGCGCCTCGAAGAGGAACGCAAGACGGCCTCCGGCATCGTGATTCCCGATACCGCCGCCGAGAAGCCCGACCAGGGCGAAATCGTCGCCGTCGGCCCCGGCAAGCGCGACGAGAAGGGCAACCGCATCGCCATGGATCTCAAGGCCGGCGACCGCGTCCTTTTCGGCAAGTATGCCGGCCAGACCGTCAAGGTCGAGGGCGAGGAACTGCTCGTCATGCGCGAAGAAGACATCATGGGCGTGGTCGAAGCCAAGTAACGAACATCGAGGAGAAACGCAATGCCTGCTAAAGAAGTCAAGTTTGGTGATTCCGCCCGCCACCGCATGGTGGAAGGCGTCAATATCCTGGCCGACGCGGTCAAGGTCACGCTGGGCCCGAAGGGCCGCAACGTCGTGCTGGAGCGCTCCTTTGGCGCCCCGACGGTGACCAAGGACGGCGTGTCCGTCGCCAAGGAAATCGAGCTCAAGGACAAGTTCCAGAACATGGGCGCGCAGATGGTGAAGGAAGTCGCCTCCAAGACCTCCGACGTCGCCGGCGACGGCACCACCACCGCCACCGTGCTGGCCCAGGCCATCGTGCGCGAAGGCATGAAGTATGTTGCCGCCGGCATGAACCCGATGGACCTCAAGCGCGGCATCGACAAGGCCGTGGTCGCCACCACCGAAGAGCTGAAGAAGCTGTCGAAGCCCTGCACCACCTCGACCGAGATCGCCCAGGTCGGCGCCATTTCCGCCAACGCCGATGCCGACATCGGCAAGATCATCGCCGACGCCATGGACAAGGTCGGCAAGGAAGGCGTCATCACTGTCGAGGACGGCAAGTCGCTGCAGAACGAGCTGGAAGTGGTCGAGGGCATGCAGTTCGACCGCGGCTACCTCAGCCCCTACTTCATCAACAACCCGGACAAGCAGATCACCGTCCTGGAAAACCCCTTCATCCTGCTCTTCGACAAGAAGATCTCCAACATCCGCGACCTGCTGCCGGTGCTGGAGCAGGTGGCCAAGGCCGGCCGCCCGCTGCTGATCATCGCCGAGGACGTCGAGGGCGAGGCGCTCGCCACCCTGGTGGTGAACAACATCCGCGGCATCCTGAAGACCTGCGCCGTCAAGGCGCCGGGCTTCGGCGACCGCCGCAAGGCCATGCTGGAAGACATCGCCGTGCTGTCGGGCGGCCAGGTGATCGCCGAGGAAGTCGGCCTGTCCCTGGAGAAGGCCACGCTGAAGGACCTCGGCCAGGCCAAGCGCATCGAGATCGGCAAGGAGAACACCACCATCATCGACGGCGCCGGCGAAGCCAAGAACATCGAGGCCCGCGTCAAGCAGATCCGCGCCCAGATCGAGGAAGCCACCAGCGACTACGACAAGGAGAAGCTGCAGGAGCGCGTCGCCAAGCTGGCCGGCGGCGTGGCGCTGATCAAGGTCGGCGCCGCCACCGAAGTCGAGATGAAGGAGAAGAAGG
>CAYYXS010000091.1:0-2394 GCA_964475635.1 uncultured Rhodocyclaceae bacterium | reverse complement strand
GTAAGCGGTAACCCTACGGCGTTCTTCTCATCGCGCGCGCGATGACGAAAATAGCTCCCGAGACGAATCACCCACGGGAGCGAAAGCGATGGCAGGACGAAAGAAGGGCAAGTGGTTACGGCGCAGCCAGGACGAGTGGCGCGCATTGATGGCGAAGTTTGACAGCAGCGGCATGGGCGTTGAAGCCTTCTGCCGACGCGAAGCGATCAGCGCGGCGAGCTTCTACCGCTGGCGTGGCCTGCTTGGTGACGCGGGCGATGGCAGTGAAGCTGTGAGCCGCGACGCGGCGCCGGGATTCGTCGATCTCGGCACGCTGAATCCCGCGTCGTCATCGAAACCGCGGATCGAACTCAAGCTGGACCTCGGCGGCGGCCTCGTCGTGCATCTGGTACGGCACTGATGTTCTTCCCCGAAGGCCAGGTCCGGGTGCATGTCTATGGCCGCCCGGTCGATATGCGCAAATCCTTTGACGGCCTCTACGCGCTGACGCGCCAGGAACTCGGTCAGGATCCCCTGAACGGCCGCCTGTTCGTCTTCGTCAATCGCCGGGCGACGCAGATGAAGGTCCTCTACTGGGACCGCACCGGCTTTTGCGTCTGGGCGAAGCGTCTCGAACAGGGAAGATTCCTGTCCGACTGGCGCCGCGTCACGACACGCGAAATGGACTGGACCGGACTCAAGCTCCTGCTCGAAGGCATCGAAGCGAAAGTCGTCAGGAAGCGCTATCAACATCCCCGATGCAGCGATGCGTCCGGTATAATTGCGGCATGAGTTCGACGACCGCAAACCGTGTGCCCAGCCTTGATGAGGCCGCCACTTTCAGCCCACGGCAAGTCGTCGATCTGGTCGGTTCGTTGAGCCGGGAAGTCGACAGCCTCAAGCATCAACTCGACTGGTTCAAGCGCCAGGTCTTCGGCCAGAAGAGCGAACGGCGCATCCTCGACAGTGCCGACGGCCAGATGAGTTTGGGTGAGGCGATGACTCAGGATCAGGTCGTCCCGCCGCCATCGCCTGCCGGGCGCCAAGTCGCAGCCCACACGCGGCGGCCGGTGACGAAGACGCCCGACACCGGCGACGACAGCCTGCCGTTCTTCGATGATTTGCGGGTACCGGTTGAAGTCATCGAACTGACCGCGCCCGAAGCCGAGGGACTCGCGCCGGAACAATACGAAGTCATCGGCCACAAGAACAGCTATCGGCTCGCCCAGCGTCCGGGCAGCACGGTGGTTCTCAATTACCGGCGGCCAGTGATCAAACTCAAGGAAAGCCAGGCGATCGTCTGCCCGGCGGCGCCGGCCGGTGTCATCGAAGGCAGCCGCGCCGATGTCAGCTTCATCGCAGGAATGCTGATCGACAAGTTTGCCTACCACCTGCCTTTGTACCGCCAGCACCAGCGCTTGGGCGACAATGGCATCACCGTCAGCCGACCGTGGCTGACGCAGATCGGCCAGCAAGCGATTGCACTGATCGAACCGATTTACGACGCCCAGTTCGGCTCGATTCGCACCTCGCGCGTCAAGGCCATGGACGAGACGCCGATCAAGGCCGGGCGTGCCGGGCCGGGGAAGTTGAAGGCAGCCTATTTCTGGCCGGTCTACGGCGAACTGGACGAAGTCTGCTTCCCGTTCTTCGAGAGTCGCCGGATCGAGCATGTCGAGCAGGCGCTCGGCCTGACGCCGGTCGAGCGCGGCGTCCTGCTCACCGATGGCTATACCGCCTACGAGCACTACACGAGGAAGACCGGGCTGATCCACGCGCAGTGCTGGGCGCACACGCGACGCCATCTGTTCGAGGCGACGGACGCCGAACCGGAGGCGGCGGCGCGGGGACTGGATTTCATCGGCGGACTGTACGCGGTGGAAGATTGCATCCGTGAGCAGAAACTCAGCGCCGCGAAGAAGCTCGACTATCGATTGATGCACGCCAAGCCCATCGTCGAACAATTCTTCGCCTGGGTGAACCAGCAATTCGAGGCACAGGGTCTATTGCCGAGCAATCCGATGACCAAGGCACTGGCCTACGCCCGCAGCCGACGATTCGGCCTCGAGGTCTATCTGACCGATCCGGACGTACCGATCGATACCAACCATCTGGAGCGCGCCCTTCGCGCCATTCCGATGGGGCGACGAAACTGGTTGTTCTGCTGGACCGAACTCGGGGCCAGGCACGTCGGCATCATGCAGAGCCTGATCGTGACCTGCCGACTCCACCAGATCGATCCCTATGACTATCTGATCGATGTGCTGCAGCGTGTCGGCCAGCATCCGGCCAGTCGCGTCGAGGAACTGACCCCGCGACTGTGGAAGCAACTCTTCGCCGCCAGTCCGCTTCGCTCGCCTTTGCATACCCTACGGCCGTCGGTGTAGGCAAGAACGCCGGTTGGTTACCGGTTAC
>CAYYXS010000090.1:0-2473 GCA_964475635.1 uncultured Rhodocyclaceae bacterium | reverse complement strand
GATCGAGAAACTGAACCGTCAGCCCCTTGATTTCCGGGGGAGTCCATGTAGTAGAAGTAACCGGACCTGCGCGAAAAGCCGCGCAGGCCGGTTACTTCTACGTTCGGCGTCTTATTCCCCGCCGGCAATGCAGCGTCACGGAAATTTCATGTCAACATCTTGATTGTCAAGCCCATTCCGGTTAGGATCGGCTCACTATGAATGCCAGAGCTAGAAACCTTCTTCGCGGTGCTGGGAGCATTATGGACTTGGCCCCTACTCGCGATTTGCGTCAGATGGCACTCCGCCGTTCTGGCGCGGAGCGGATGGCTGGTCATTTCGCCCGTGTTGGCGAGTCTGTAACCCGCGCCTGCGGTACGTTCGCTAACGATGGCAAGACCAACGGCACAAAAGCAAAAGCCGTCTAAGAACGCCGTCACCACGGCCAAAGGCGCTATTGCTGTCCCTGATGGCAACGGTAACAGCAAGCCAGTTGCCCAATTCCAGCAGGCCACATTCTCGGGGCCGATGCCGCCGCCAGCAGTGCTCGAAGGATATGAGCGCCTTGTCAAAGGCGCAGCGGAGCGCATCTTGGTCATGGCCGAGTCCGATGCGAAGCACCAACAAGAGATCGAATTCGCGGCATTACGCGCAGCAGAAGCTGAAATAAAGAGGGGCCAGTTGTTTGGTTTCGTAATTGGCCTCACTGCTCTTGGCGCTTCCATGTTGGCGCTTGCCATGGGCTCTCCCGCTGTGGCTGGGGTCATCGGCGGCACGACGGTAGTTGGCTTGGTTTCAGTATTCATAGTCGGTCGCTTCGTCAAGCCCGACTGATATTCCGCAGTACCCATAAGCCGCCGAACGATTAAGGTCAGATCGCGGCTCGCTTCGCGATCGCGATCTAACCTTAATCGTTGGGCCACGCAGGTTCATTAGTAGTTGCCGCTCTTCTCACGAGGAAGATGCAGCGAAGGGCCGAACATGAAGAGAAGGGAGGAGCGGTGGCCAACTCGATCTGGACGTTGAACCCGACCGGGTGAGTTGCAGACGGCGTTGGGCCATGTCGCCAGCCATTCGCGGTCGCGCACGGACATACGTGAGCGACGCGTAACCCTCTTGATGAACCGCCCACTGCGGACCCGCACGGTGGGTGGTGTGGGGGCCGGGGGTTAGAAGCCCCTGGCTACCCGATTCGGCGTCACGGTGTTTGCCCGTAAGGAGAGGTCAATTCGTGAACTCGCGAATGACTGCACGTTGCATACCCATTAGGCATCGGTAACGATTTCCCCAGCGGCGTTATCAACAACCACGGGGCTCTCAAAGTAGGTCACCGATGGTTCCGCACCATACTTGTCTTTGATGAATTTTTTCCATTCATCCGTATAGAGTTGCTCGGCGTCCTCCTGTGAGTTCCAAAGATACACACCACCAGCCGTCTCACCATCCTTTGACAGAAGGTAATACTTCCGAATCAGCCCCTGAATCTCTCTGTACTTTGGCGCCGTACTGGAAAAAATCTCGCGCGCCTTTTCCCGCGTAAGCGGCTGCGGAAGTTTGAATTGAACAAGCGCTGTAATCATCACGGTTCCTTTCGTAACGCGAGCAGCAAGTGTGACGCCGAACGAATTGAGTTCAGGGGCGCGCCGCCGATAGGCGGAGCGTCCCCTGCAACGAAAGGTTAGACATCGCTGCCCTCCGACGCACGAGCAGCCGCTGCTTGATACTCGGCGAGCTTACGACGATAAGTTACCGCGCGTTCGGAATCGTCTTTCGGAGGAATGAACTTGAAGAGGGCGTGCTCGTAATGGGGGGCTAGGCCATTGTGGCAGGTGTGGCACAACGTGATTAAGTTCCTTTCCTCGGTTACTCCTCCTGCCGCCCACGGACGTACATGATGGACGTGAAGCTCAAGGTCGCCATAGTCTTTCGGGCTTCTTCCGCAGATTCGACACTTGAAGTCATCGCGCTTGATGATGCTCATTCGGAGCTTGGGTGTTGGTGCCCTTTGCATGGCTGACTCGGGCAAGACTTTCGGATGAACGTAACCCCACTCGCCCTCATGAACGGAAACAAATGGCGCAAGCCACTCTGGCACAACAGCTTCAGCTAACCGCTCTTCGACAACCGCATGCCCGCCATAGGCAAAGAACAGAGCGAAATCGTCAGGTGCGTTTATCACCATGCCTGGTTCTTCCATTACCTTCCAGGCAGCAAGCATCCTATCGGGATATACGAGGGATGCCTGTCTAATCTCACGGCGCGGATTGTCATCTGTATCACCGACCCACCCCGTAAAACAGGTGAACTGAGGTTTGCCGTTATCTCCGAGGAGAATGGTCAGCGCATAGTAGTTCTTCGTGTCGTCAGGGACGGCATCAAGGAGTGAGTGAACTCGTTCCAGTAGCGATGACATATGCGATGTCTAATGTGAAGTCGGCGCCCTAAAAGGTGCTTTTGAAGAGCACCTTGCCACTGGATACAATGACAGCAGCGG
>CAYYXS010000089.1:0-2772 GCA_964475635.1 uncultured Rhodocyclaceae bacterium | reverse complement strand
TGATGAGCGGCGTCGAGGTGGCGATCATCACCTCGAAGAAATCCGGCGCGGTGCGGCATCGCGCCGAGGAACTGAAGATCAAGCGTTTCCACGAGGGCATCAAGAAGAAGACCGAGCCC
This sequence comes from uncultured Rhodocyclaceae bacterium, assembly GCA_964475635.1. GTDB lineage: Bacteria > Pseudomonadota > Gammaproteobacteria > Burkholderiales > Rhodocyclaceae > Desulfobacillus. Next base: position 2,653 of record CAYYXS010000089.1, on the reverse strand, counting down.
TACGAGGAAATGCTCAAGGAAATGGGCATTACCGACGCCCAGGTGGCCTATGTCGGCGACGACCTGGTCGACCTGTCGATGATGAAGCGCGTCGGCCTGCCGATCGCGGTCGGCGACGCGGTGGAGGACGTGAAAAAACATGCGGCTTACGTCACCAAGGCGCGCGGCGGCTACGGCGCGGTGCGCGAAGTGGCGGAGATGATCCTCAAAGCCCAGGACAAGTGGGACAAGATCCTGTCCAAGATCAGTTGAATCAGAGACTCAACCTCAAGCCAGGCAAGGAGCCTAACGTGTCAAAAATATCAGCACCGAGAAGCAATCGCGAGTTCGTCGAGGCCTGCATCAAGTCGGGCGACGCCGTGCGCATCAAGCAGGAAGTCGATTGGGACAACGAGGCCGGCGCCATCGTGCGGCGCGTCTGCGAACTGGGCCAGGCCGCGCCCTTCATGGAAAACATCAAGGACTATCCGGGCTTCAGCTATTTCGGCGCGCCCCTGTCCACCTATCGCCGCATGGCAATTTCGCTGGGCATGGACCCCGCATCGACCCTGCCCGAGATCGGCAAGGAGTACCTCAAGCGCACCAACAGCGAGCCGATCGCGCCGGTGACCATCGATCGCAAGGATGCGCCCTGCAAGGAGAACATCCTGCTCGGCGACGACGTCGACCTGTGCAAGCTGCCGGTGCCGCTGGTGCATGACGGCGACGGCGGCCGCTATGTCGGCACCTGGCATGCGGTGGTGACCAAGCATCCGGTGCGCGGCGACGTGAACTGGGGCATGTACCGCCAGATGATGTGGGACGGCCGCACCATGTCGGGCGCGGTCTTCCCCTTCTCCGACTTGGGCAAGGCGCTCACGGAGTATTACCTGCCGCGCGGCGAGGGCTGCCCCTTCGCCACCGCCATCGGCCTCTCGCCGCTGGCCGCGATGGCCGCCTGCGCGCCCTCGCCCATCCCCGAGCCGGAACTGGTCGGCATGCTCTCGGGCGAGCCGGCGCGCCTGGTCAAGTGCGAGACCAACGATCTCGAAGTGCCGGCCGATGCCGAGATCATCCTCGAAGGCGTGATCCTGCCCGACTACAAGGTCGAGGAAGGCCCCTTCGGCGAATACACCGGCTATCGCACCAGCCCGCGCGATTTCCGCGTCACTTTCCGCGTCAATGCGATCACCTATCGCAACAACGCGACCATGACCATTTCCAACATGGGCACGCCGCAGGACGAGGGCCAGATGCTGCGTTCCTTCTCCCTCGGCCTGGAGCTGGAAAAGTTGCTGCGCAGCCAGGGCATCCCGATCACCGGCGTGTATATGCATCCGCGCTCGACGCACCACATGATGATCGTCGGCGTCAAGCCGACCTATGCCGGCGTCGCCAGCCAGATCGCCCATCTCGCCTTCGGCAGCAAGCTCGGCCCGTGGTTCCACATGGTCATGGTGGTGGACGACAAGACCGACATCTACAACTGGGACGAGGTCTATCACGCCTTCTGCACGCGCTGCCATCCGGCCAACGGCATCCACATTTACAAGAACACCGTGGGCACCCCGCTCTACCCGTTCGCCACGCCGCACGAGCGCAAGTATTCGATCGGCTCCAAGGTGCTGTTCGACTGCCTGTGGCCGGTCGATTGGGACCCGGTCAACGACGTGCCGACCACGGTATCGTTCAAGAACGTGTATTCGCAGGAAATCCAGGACCGGGTCGCCGGCAACTGGACGGCCTACGGCTATCCGCCCGTCAAGTAAGGAGCACATGCGATGAATCAATGGGAAGTGTTTGTCATGGACGTGGCGGAACTGGCCGAGGGTCAGGATCTCGAACTCACCATCCGCACCCTCAATCCCGGCGTGCAGAAGTACACCTACAAGCGCGTCAGGGCCCAGGTGTCGAGTTCGCTGGACCAGTTCGCCGATCAACTGCAGGTCAGGCTCGGACGCGGCCAGCTGAGCAAGGCGCGCTTCTCGATCAGGGTGATCGAGGAAATCCAGCGCTGTCCCGCGAAATACCTTTAATCAGGGAGGACGAAAGTGGCGATGGCGCCGTAGCGCCATCGCCAACTTTGTACTAACGCTTATGCCGCCAACATCCGATCCTCTGACGATGAATCAACTCAAAAGCGAATTGAACGCCCGCCCCTCCCATCAGTCCACGGCAGGCTTTGCACAGCCTGCCGGCTGCGGCGGCGCGAAGCAGTGCTTCGCGAAACCCCGCCTCCGCCCCCTCGCGGGGAGGCTATCGATTTGCTCGCTGCGCTCGGATATCGCAGGGCGCACTTACTTGTGTTTTTCACGTTAAGAAATGAGCTACCCCGATCTGCGCGCATTCCTCGCCGACCTCGGCAGCGACCTGCTGCACATCGAGCAGGCGTTCGATCCGAAGCACGAAATGGCGGCGCTGTTGCGCGAAATGCCGGCCAACGGCCCGGCGGTATTGTTCGAGAACGTCACCGGCCATCCGGGCGCGCGCGTGGTCGGCAACCTGGTCGCCAGCCGCCAGCGCGTGGCGAAGGCGCTGGACACCAGCGCAGCCGAACTGCACGCGACCTACCTGCAGCGCACGCGGCAGGGCATCGCGCCACGACTCACCAGCGACGCACCGGTCAAGGAAGTGCAGCACCGGGCACCGTTCGACCTCGGCGCCCTGTTGCCGG
>CAYYXS010000088.1:0-2837 GCA_964475635.1 uncultured Rhodocyclaceae bacterium | reverse complement strand
CTCGGCCTCAGAGCCAAAACCTATCTCGAACAGGCCGGCGCCAGGAAGATCAAGTGACCGCTTGATCTGACCGGTGGCACCGGAACGGGGAGCGGAGTACGCTCCCCGTTCATTTTTGTGGGTTCGGCCGCCGCCCATGCCCGAGCGCAATCCGTTCTACCGTCGCACCAAGCTGTCCCTCATCGTCGCCCCCGCGACCCTGGCCATCGCCGCGATCCTGTGGACGCTCCTCGTCGTCTTCTCCCTGTGGACCCAGCGCGAGCAGCTGGATCGCACCGCGGCGGCGCTGGCGCGCATCGATGCCGTTGCCAACCTGCGCAAGGACATGGCGATCCGCAAATGGGCGGCCCAGGTGGGCGGCGTGTACATCGGCGAGAACAAGGCGCCCAACCTCGAATCCCTCAGCGAACAGGAACGCCTCTCGGCGACGCGATCGACGGGCGAGACCTTCAAGGTCGTCTCTCTCACCCCCATCCACATCCTGCTCGCCATCCAGGACATCAGCAACAAGGAGTACGGCGCGCGGGAGCGGCTGACGTCCAGGCAGCTGCGCAATCCGGACAACATGCCGGACGAATGGGAGGCCGGCGCTCTCAAGGCGCTCGAAAAGGGCGCCGAGATGATGACCGAGGCCGTCCCGCGCAAGGGCGGCCACGGCCTGTTGCGGGTGATGATCCCGATGCGCATGGACGAGGAATGCATCGAATGCCACCGCGACACCCTGGTGCGCGTCGGCGGCCTGCGGGGCGGGGCCACCATCTCGGTCGATCTGAATGCCTACCGGACGGCGCAGGAACCGGCCTGGCGCACCATCCAGTACTGGCACCTGGGCATCTGGCTGATGGGGCTCGCCACGATCGGCGGCTTCTGGTTCTTCTCGCGCCGGCGCGCCCTGGAACAGGTGCAGCAGGAAGAGGAGCGCCGGGAGAACGAGCTGGCCTTCTCCGCCATGGCCGAGGGCGCCATCATCACCGACGCAAAAGGCGACATCCTCTGGGTGAACGATGCCTTCTGCCGGATCTACGGCTACATGCGGGACGAAGTGATCGGCCGAAATCCGCGTATCCTCAAGTCCGGCCGCCACGACGACGCCTTCTACCGCAAGCTCTGGCAGCAGCTCACCACCGCCGGCCACTGGCGCGGCGAGCTGTGGAACCGGCGCAAGACCGGCGAGGTCTTCCCCGAGGAAATTTCGGTGCAGGCCCTGCGCGATCCCGGCGGCCGGATCGTCCGCTACATCTCGATCTTCTCCGACATCACCGAACGCAAGCGCAACGAGGACGAACTGCGCGAGTACCAGTCCCGGCTGCGCGATCTGGCCGAGTTCCTGCAGACCGTGCGCGAGGAGGAACGCAGCCGCATCGCCCGCGAGCTGCACGACGAGCTGGGGCAGTCGCTGACCGCCCTGCGCATCGACCTCAACTGGCTGCGCGGCAAGTGCGGCGGCGCCGGGCCGCAGGTGGGCGAGCGGCTCGGCGCCTCCCTGGGACTGGTGGAACGGACCGTCGATGCGGTGCGCCGCATTTCGGAAGACCTGCGCCCGCGCATGCTCGACGACCTGGGACTGGCGGCGGCGGTGGAACACCACGTGGCGCGCTTCTCCGAGCGCACCGGCATCGCCGTCGATCTTGCCATGAACCGGGAGGAGTTCGACCTCGACGGCCGCACCGCCACGGCGATCTTCCGCGTCGTCCAGGAGGCGCTGACCAACATCGCGCGCCATGCCGGCGCGCACCGCGCCACGGTGCGCATCGACGAATCCGACGCGATCATCCGGCTCGTCATCGAGGACGACGGCCGCGGCCTGGAGCAGAACGCCGGACGGAAGACCTTCGGCCTGCTCGGCATGCGCGAACGCATCAAGATGCTGGGCGGCGAGCTGGAGATCGACGGCGCATCCGGCCGCGGCACGCGCATCGAGGCCCGCATACCCAAGGGAGGAGAAAGCCATGATCCGCATCCTGATCGCTGACGACCACGCCATCCTGCGGGTGGGGCTCAGGCAGATCCTCTCCGAATGCGGCGACATCCAGGTGGCGGGGGAAAGCAGCAACGGCGCCGAGGCGCTCGCCAAGCTGCGCGCGGAGCCCTTCGACGCCCTGGTCATGGACATGACCATGCCCGGCCGGAGCGGCATCGAGCTGATCAAGCAGATCAAGGGCGAGCTGCCGAAGCTGCCCGTCCTGATCCTCAGCATGCACAAGGAGGACGTGTATGCCGTGCGCGCCCTCCGCGCCGGCGCCTCCGGCTATCTGTGCAAGGACAACGCCGAAACGCAGCTGGCCCAGGCGATCCGCAAGGTCGCCGGCGGCGGCCTGTTCATCAGCCCGGCGGTGGCCGAAAAGCTGGCGCTGGGCCTGATCGCCGGCCGGGCGGACGAGGCCGCGCCCCACACGCGGCTGTCCGACCGCGAATACCAGATCTTCCAGCGCCTGGCTGCCGGCCATGCGGTGACCAACATCGCCCACAAGCTCAATCTGAGCGTGAAGACCGTCAGCACCCACAAGACGCGCATCCTGGAGAAGATGAACTTCGCCAACACCGCCGATCTCGTGCGCTATGCCATCAGGCACGAGCTGATCGTGGAGGGCGACGAGTTCGCCGGCCCGTAGGAATCGTCCTACCCTCCCCCCGAGTCTTCCCACACTCAAAATCAGTTCCCGCCGGCTTTTTTTTTCGCCGCCTTGGGGCAAGATGCCGAGCGTGACAATTTGTCGCATGCTCAACATCGTTGTCTTCCGGGGAGAATTTCATGAGATTGAAAAGCAAACGGGCAGTATCGCTGCTGCTTGCGGCGGGCGTCGGCCTGACCGCCTCGGCCGCGTGGTCGGCGGAGA
>CAYYXS010000087.1:0-2997 GCA_964475635.1 uncultured Rhodocyclaceae bacterium | reverse complement strand
GTAAGCGTCAGCGAAACCCCGTCTATTCGAAATTCGTCGGGTATGCGATTGTTCGCGCTTTGATGATGAATCAAGGAGCAAGCGATGACGCGAGAGATAGTCGAAGAGAGTGTAAAGCGATACTACCGGCACGGCGAAGTATTCTGGCGTGACTTGATTGCACGGCAGCCGCACTCGGGCCTGGGCGTGCGTAAATTCTGCCAAGCCAATGGCGTGGCCCCCAGCACCTTCCATAAACAACGCGCCCTGCTCGGCAAAGCGCAACCGGTCGCGGCCCCGGTGCCGGTGACGACGCCGGATGCGATGTTTATCGCCATTGCCCATGAGGGCGATGGCATAACAAGCTTACCGCCAGAGCCGCTGCGTTCACCTGCCTCCAAGGGCAGTGCGCGCGACAGCGTCATCGTCACCAGCGGCGGCATCCGCGTGGAAATGACCGGCGCGCATGCCGACCGCATCGTGCGCCACTTGCTCAACCGATTGAACGGCTTCACATGCTGATTGCCGGCGACTGCCTAGCCTATGTCTGTCGCGACCCGGTCGACATGCGTAACGGCATCGACGGGCTGTCCTACCTGGTCGAACCGGTGCTGGCGCAGAAACCGATGTCAGGCCATCTCTTCGTCTTTGTCGGACGCGATCGCCATAAGGTCAAGATCCTGTACTGGGACCGCACCGGCTTTGCGCTATGGTACAAGCGGCTCGAGCGCGGCCGATTTCCGGCGCCAAACACGCTGGCCCAGCGCGGCTTGTCGATTGCCGAACTGCATGCGTGGCTCGAAGGCATCGATATTCCGCCCCTGCGGCCACATCTCACCGTGCCGTCAACACAAGTCGCCTAACCGCGATAAATACTTGCCAGGCAAGTAAACGCAGGACGCCACTCATGCGTTGATTCACCATGCTCGCGCTTCTCAACATTGCCGATCTTCCCAAGGACGCTGCCGCCATTACGGCCATCGCCCTGGAGCAGAACCGGATCGCGCGCCAACTGTGGGAACAACTCGAGATTCTCAAACACCAAGTCGCGCAGTTTGCCCGCGCGCGCTTTGGCGCCAGCTCCGAACGCCTCCCCGGCCAGGCGGAGTTATTCGCGGAGACCGTCGCGCTGCCGGTTCCGCCGCCGGCGCCAGCCACGTCCGTGGCAGGCCATGTGCGGCGCGGGCGTCCGGCACTCCCGAAGGATTTGCCGCGCGAGCGCATCGAATACGATTTGACCGATGCAGAGAAAGCCGAATTCGATCGTCTCGAACGCATCGGCGAAGAAATATCGGAGACGCTGGATTACACACCCGCCAAGCTCACCGTGATCGAGCATGTCCGCATCAAGTACGCGTGCCGCAAGGAGGGCGAATCGACCATCCGCACCGCGTTTGCGCAACCCTCGCCGCTGCCGAAATCCAATGCCAGCGCCGGCTTGCTGGCGCAGATCGGCGTTGCCACCTTTGTCGACCACATGCCGATCAACCGGCAAGAAGCGGTCTATCACCGTCACGGCATCGTGTTGCCGCGCGCAACGCTGTGCGAATGGAAACTGAGCACCGCCGAATTATTGCAAGTGCTGCTGCCGTCGCTCAAGCAGCACATCCTGCGTGCGCCGCGGCTGCATTCCGACGACACTACCCTGCAGCTGCAGCAAGCCGGGCGCGGCAGCACCAGGACGGCGCGATTGTGGGGCTATCTGGGCGCGGGGCAGCGACAAGAGAATGGCTTGTGGGTCGATCATCCGCCAGCGGTGTTATTCGAATTCACCGTATCGCGCGAAGCGATCCATCCGCTGACCTTTCTGGCCGATTACCAAGGGTATTTGCAGGCCGATGCCTATCCCGGTTACCAAGCCTTGTACCGCACCGGCCGCGTGATCGAAGTGGGATGCTGGGCGCACTGCAGGAGAGGCTTCTTCGAGATTGCGAAGAAGCAGAAGACGCCTGGCCTGGCAGCGCAAGCGCTGGCATGGATTGCGAGGCTGTACGCGATCGAGGCAACGATCAAGGACAGAACGCCGGATCACAAGCACGTGGTGAGACAGGCACAGGCCGTGCCGGTTCTGCAGGATTTGCGACGCTGGCTGGAAGGGCATTTCCCGCAGCTGCTGCCGCAATCGCCGCTGGCGCAAGCCTTCGGCTACGCGCTGCGCAACTGGGAGGCGCTGGTGCGGTACACCGACAACGGCGTGCTGCAGCCGGACAACAATGCCATGGAGCGGGCGATTCGCCCGATTGCGGTGGGCCGGTCCAATTATCTGTTCGCTGGGTCGCCGCGCGGCGGGCATGCGGCGGCGACGATGTACTCGTTGCTGGGCACGGCAAAGCTCAATGGCTTGAACCCTTATGCGTGGTTGAAGGATGTCCTGACCAGGCTCCCCTCGCATCCGTCCAACCGGGTGGCCGAACTGCTGCCGCTGGCCTGGCCACCCTCGGCATAAAACCGGTAAACTGCGGAGATGGATTACCGCCTGCTCGATACTCTGCGCAATGCACCCAGCCTCGACTTGTATGAGCTCAACCTCATCGTTCACCAGTTGCTGGCCGATCCGGTGCGTATCCTGGAAATCCGCAAGCATTTGCACCTTGGCATGCAGGTGATGTTCTTCGATCATCGCACCCATGCCCTGGCGCCGGGGCGCGTGGTCGAATTGCGCCAGAAGGAAGTGTGTGTGCAGGAGGAAGGCATGCACCGCCGGCAATGGCTCTTGCCTTATGCCGCCATCGTTGTTGCGCCGGGGGCGGATGATGTGCAGCCGCAGCCGCCAGCGCCGATCGGCAATGCTGCCATCAGCGACGCCGTCTTTAACGTCGGCGACACGGTGGCGTTCACCGACAAATATCTGAGGGAGCGCATCGGTACGGTGACGCGCTTAAATGACAAGACCGTGTCGATACTGTGTGATGGGGAACGCTGGCGGGTATCGCCTCGACTGCTGCGCAAAATCATCGACGTCTGAAAACAGATCCTTGAAATCCGGCTCGGTCTATACGGGGTTTCGCTGACGCTTAC
>CAYYXS010000086.1:0-3064 GCA_964475635.1 uncultured Rhodocyclaceae bacterium | reverse complement strand
CCAGGCGCTGCAGCTCGTCCTGCGCCTCCTTCTGCGCGGTCATGTCGCGCAGGGTTTCCACCACGGCGACGAGCCGGCCGGTATTGTCGTAGATCGGGCCGGCGTCGGCGGTCAGATAGATGTTGCTGCCGAGGAGGGGCATGACGATCCAGCTGCGGACGCGGAAGCAGTTGGTGAACACGGCATCCAGGCCGATGCGGTCGGACTCGTCGTAGAGCGTCTTGATTTCCTCGGTGCGGCCGAGCACGATCAGGTCGGCCAGACAGGGCCGCGGCGCCTCGTAGAAGGCGCGCCACTGGTCGCGCGTGCCGACGACCTGGTCGGCGGACAGGCCGGTGAGACGCTCGCAGGCGCGGTTCCAGATGATGACCCGGCAGTCGGCATCGACCACGAAGGTCGGCACCACCAGCTGTTCCATCAGGCTGATGACGAAACCCCGGTCCCTGTCCGCAGGCGAAGAAGAGCGCTGGAGCGGTTTCTCTTTTTTCGGCATGAGGCCTCCGTCGGCAAACTGGGGCGGCAGCGCCGGGCCGGGCTGGCCGCCGGACAGGCATGCCCATTGTAGCTTCGAATGCCTCCCTTGAAACGAAACGGTGCGCGACGCCGGCACCCTCGCGGATGCCGGCGGCTGCAAGGCTATTTCGCCGCGACCTTGTCGAGCTGGCTCTTCAGGTCGTGCGAGCGCTTGATGATGTACTGGCGGATGAGTTCCATGTCTTCCGGCTTGAGCACCTCGGCGAAGTTGGGCATGCCGCGGTTGAGCCTGGCGCCGCTCAGCACGGCCTTGTACTGCTCGTGCTTCTTGGCCGTCAGGTAGCGCAGGTCGGGATAGACCCCGCCGCTGACGGCGTTCAGGCCATGGCAGGAGCCGCAGAAGCCGTTGAACATGGTGCGCGCGGTCTTGATCTGGTCATCGGTTGCCGAGACCTTCTGCAGCGGCGGCAAAGTGGCAGGGGCCTGTTTCGCCGGCGGCAGCTTGCCCGTGGCGCCGAGCTTGTAGGTGACCACGCGCGCCTCGGGCTGCACGCGCGCCGAGAGCGAGAGCGGACCGGCCACGCCGGGGAAGGCGCCGCCCCAGCCGACCATGAAGGTGACGTACTGCTCGCCGCCCACCTCATAGGTTACCGGGCCGGCCATGGCGCCGGAGTTGACGCGCGTCTCCCACAGCTTCTTGCCGCTGTCGGCGGCATAGGCCACGGCGCGGCCGTCGGCGGTGCCCTGGAAGACCAGGTTGCCGGCGGTGGACAGCGTGCCGCCGTTCCAGGGCGCGACGTATTCCTGCGTCCACGCCGCCGCCTGCTTCACCGGGTCCCAGGCGATCAGGCGGCCCTTCCAGGCGCTGCGGATCTCGGCTTCCACTTTCGGGTCTTCCGGCAGGTCGGGCACTTCGACGCCGAGGTTCACCACCGATTTGTGCGGGATGAACAGCGGCGCCTTCTGCGCTTCCAGGCCGGCGACGCTTTCCTGCGCCGGCAGGTAGACCAGGCCGGTCTTCGGGCTGAAGGACATCGGCTGCCAGTTGTGCGCCCCGAGGAAGCTCGGGATCACGACTTTCGGCCCGGTGAGGTAGTTCACGTCCGCGCTGGCGGCCGGCCGGCCGGTCTGCAGGTCGACGTGCGTCGCCCAGTTGATCGGCACGAAGTTCTTCGCCGAGAGCAGCTTGCCGTTCGTGCGGTCGAGCACGTAGAAGAAGCCGTTCTTCGGCGCCTGCATCAGCACCTTGCGCGGCTTGCCCTCGATGGCGATGTCGGCCAGCACGATATGCTGGGTGGCGGTGTAGTCCCACATGTCGGACGGCGTGGTCTGGTAGTGCCAGATGTATTCGCCGTTGTCCGGGTTGAGGGCGACGATGGAGGAGAGGAACAGGTTGTCGCCCTTGCCGTCGCTGCGGAAATTGTGGTTCCACGGCGAGCCGTTGCCGGTGCCGATGTAGAGCTGGTTCAGCTCGGGGTCGTAGGCCATCGAATCCCACACCGTGCCGCCGCCGCCCCACTTCAGCCAGCCGCGGCCGTGCCAGGTCTTCTGCGCCATTTCCATGGCCTTGTCTTCCGCCGGCAGGTCTGGATCGCCCGGCACGGTGTAGAAGCGCCAGGCCTGCTTGCCGGTTTCCGCGTCATAGGCGGTGATGTAGCCGCGCACGCCGAACTCGGCGCCGCCGTTGCCGATCAGCACCTTGCCCTTGACGATGCGCGGCGCGCCGGTGACGGTGTAGCTCTTCTTGCGGTCGATGACGGTGTCCACAGTCCACACCTGCTTGCCGTTCTTCGCGTCGAGAGCGATCAGGCGGCCGTCGAAGCTGCCGACATACACCTTGCCGTTCCATACCGCGACGCCGCGATTGACCGCGTCGCAGCAGCCCTGGCCGAGGTTGTCGCCCGGCACCTTGGGGTCGTATTTCCACAGCAGCCTGCCGCTGCGGGCGTCCAGGGCATAGACGATGCTGTATGCCCCGGTGGTGTACATCACGCCGTCGACGACGATGGGCGTGGCCTCGACGCCGCGGTCGATGTCGAGCTTGCGGGTCCACGCCAGGCCGAGTTTCGCCACGTTGCCGTCGTTGATGCGCGCCAGCGGCGAGTGGCGCTGCTCGTCGTAGGTACGGCCGTGGCTCATCCAGTTGCCCGGCTCCTGGTCGGCGGCAGCGATGCGCGCGGCGTCGACGGCGGCGGGTTGTTTCGGCGCGGCCAGCGCCGGCTGGGCGAAGGCGGCCAGGACCGCCAGTGCGATGACAGGGTGCTTCATGCGTGTCTCCTCCTCATGGAATGGGTGTTGTTGTCTTGTCCTGCAAAAGTCAGTCTCCACAGCACGGCGAACACATCGTCATGCCGGCGATCTCCGTATCGGAGTACGGGGCAGGCGCCGGCATCCAGAGCGGCCGTTCCGGATACGCAAGTCGTATTCTGGATTCCGGCTTTCGCCGGAATGACGAGCATGTGGCCAACGCTTAGGCATGCTGAGCTGCCTTGGCAATCAGCTTACTTCTTGATACTGATCACCTGCGGCCGGGTGACCGCCTTCAGGCCGTCTACGCCGAACTCCACGCCGTAGCCCGAGCCTTTCGCCC
>CAYYXS010000085.1:0-3380 GCA_964475635.1 uncultured Rhodocyclaceae bacterium | reverse complement strand
TCGGACCGCCAGTATACGGCGCGAAGCCGGCGCCGAAGATCATGCCGGCATCGGCCAGATCGGCATCCGCCACCACGCCCTCGCGCACCAGGCGCTGCGTCGCGGTGAGCAGGGGCTTGAGCAGGCGCTGCGCCAGCGCCGGATGCGCCGGGTCGCCAGCGCCAACTCTCTGCGGCTTGCCATCGGCCCAGGTGTAGAAACCCTGGCCCGACTTCCTACCCAGATGCCCGGCGCTCACCAGCGCGACCAGCCTCTGCGGCGCATCGACCGCGCCGACCAGTTGCCGGCCGGCGGCGACGGCGACGTCGAGGCCCACGGTATCGGCCAGCTCGATCGGCCCCAGCGGCATGCCGAAGGCGAGCATCGCGGCGTCGATGGTTTCCGGCGCGATGCCTTCGTCGACGCAGCGCATGGCCTCGTGCAGGTAGGGCGCCAGTACGGCATTGACCAGGAAGCCCGGCGCGTCCCTGACCGGCAGCGGCAGCTTGTCGATCCGGCGCACGAAGGCCGCCGCCTTCTGCGCGACCGCGGGCGCGGTGCGCTCGCCGACGACCACCTCGACCAGCGGCATCTGCGCCACCGGGTTGAAGAAATGGATGCCGACCAGGCGCGCGGGATTCCTGAGTTTCGCCGCGATCTCGGCCAGCTTCAGTGAGGAGGTGTTGGAGGCCAGCAGCGCATCGGCTCCGGCGCGCGCTTCGATCTCGGCCAACAGCGCCTGCTTGGCTTCGAGCTGCTCGAAAATCGCCTCGATGATGACGTCGGCCTGGCGCAGACCGTCGCCCGCGGGGTCGGCGAGCAGGCGGTCGAGCGCGATGTGCGCCAGCGTCGGGTCGCGCAGCTTCTTTTCGAGGAAAGTCGCGGCGCGGCCGATGGCCGCCGCGATCTGCTGCTTCGATTGATCCTGCAGCGTCACCGTCATGCCGCGCAGCACGCACCAGGCCGCGATGTCGCCGCCCATGACGCCGGCGCCGACGATATGCACGCGGCGCGGCGCGAAATTTTCCATGCCTTTGCCGAAGCCCTTGAGCCGGTCCTGCAGGAAGAAAACGCGGATCAGGTTGCGCGTGGTCGGGTGGCTCACCAATGCGTCGAGCGAGGTCGGCCGCTCGGCCGGCACCGCCAGCGTGTTGCCGCCGTAGTGCTGCCACTGGTCGATGATCGCCCAGGGCGCCGGGTAATGCTCCGGGCGCGCGCGCCGCGCTACTTGCTTACGGGCGCCGCGGGCGACCAGGGTCTTCAGCGGCCCGTTCAGCAGCCGTTGCAGCAAGGGCAAGCGGCGCGGCGGCCGGCCCGACAGCACCCGCATGCGCGCGGCATTGTCCATGTCGCCCGGCGGCAGGCACTCGTCGGCCAGGCCCATCTTCTTCGCGCGCTTCGCGTCGATGTTCCTCCCGCTCAGCATCATGTCCAGCGCCGCCGCCGGGCCGACCAGTTGCGGCAGGCGCAGCATGCCGCCCCAGCCGGGAACGATGCCGAGCAGGACTTCGGGCAGCGCGAACTTGGTGCCGGGCTCATCGACCGCGATGCGGTAGCGGCAGGCCAGCGCCAGTTCGGTGCCGCCGCCCATGCAGTGGCCGCGCACCAGCGCCAGCGTCGGGTAGCCGACGGCGGCGAGGCGGTTGTAGGTATCCCAGCCGCGCCGGATCAGGGCGCGCGCCTTTTCCGGTGTGTCGGACGCTACGAATTCTTCGATGTTGGCGCCGGCGATGAAGCCGGCATCCTTGGCCGACTTGAAAATCAGGCCCCGTGGCGGCCGCTGCTCGCAATCGTCGAGGATCAGGCCCAGCTCGGTCATGACCGCGGCGCCCAGCGTGTTGGTCGTGGAATCCGCGGTGTCGAGGATCGCCCAGGCCAGCCCGTCGGCGTCGCGTTCGAGGCGCCAGTGCTTGAACTTGCTCATGCGGATGTGTCCTTGTTCTCGTGCGGAATGACGAAGCGGCCGACGATGGCCGGCCGCGCATCGCCATCGACGTGCAGCGCGAAAAGCTGCTCGGCCGCGCGCGGCTCGCTGCGCAAGGCGAGCTGCGCGCCATAGAAGACCGGGCCCTTGATCCAGGTGTCGAGCTGCATCGGCGCATGGTGCGCGGCGCCGAGATGGCCGAGGCACTGGCCGATGGCCCGCTGCGGATGGGTGAAGGCCCCGGCGTAGCCGAAGCGGCGCGCATACCAGTTGCTCATGTGCAGCGGATTGAGGTCGCCCGAGAGCAGGCCGTAGCGCCAGCGCCCGTGCTGCGGCATGCGCCACTCGGTGGCCGCGGTCGCCGCCACGGCCGGGCTGGCGGCGGCCTCGCCCGGCGTCGCGGCGCCGTAGTTGCCGCGCGCATAGAAGGTATCCACCGCCTCCCACACGCTGCGGCCGCCGCTGTGCGCCGCGACCAGCAAGTCCATCTCGACGCCCTTCGCCAGCACCCGCCGTTCGCCCGTGCGCACGCTGAAGTCGAGCACCGCGTCGGGCGCGATCGGCTGGTGCTGGACCAGGCGGTTGCGCACCTGCAGCACCTTCCAGATCGGCAGCGGAAATGCCGGATGGCTCAGCACCGCCATCAGCATCGGAAAGCTGACCGTGTGCGGATAGAGGATCGACAGGCCGGCGCCCGGCGCCATGCCGGACAGCCTGAAGAAATCCTCGAGTTCGCGCGGCGAGGAGCGATGGCCGGACCAGTGCGCCTGGATGTCGGGCAGCCGTCCGTCGCCGGCAAAGCCCGGCGAGGGGCGCCAGACCTTCGACATGAAGCCGAGGACGGACGGCTTGGCGCGGTATTCGAGGCGTATCGGCGGGCGCATGGCGCTAAACGTTTGCGGCCGGCATGGCGCCGTCGGCCATGGTCAGGCAGCCCGCCGGCCGCGCGGCTTTTTGAGCGGCTTGGCCGGGCTTGCCGGCACCAGCGCCGGCAGCGGCGCGCGCAGGCCGCCGATCAGGAAGCTCATCAGGCGCGCGTAGAGCGCGTCGGGATCGGGCTCGTCGATCGGCCCCAGCAGGCGCAGTGCATCGGCGCCGGAAATCGCATAGGACAGCGCGCCCATCATGAAATGGAAGCGCCAGAGGAATTCCTCCTGCGGCACGTCGGGGAGCGCCTTGAAGAAGGCCGCCTTGAAGCGCGCGATGACCTCGGCGTATTCTGTGGCGAGGAAGCTGCGCACGAAATCCGAAGGCTCGGTGTAGGTGCGGCCGAGCAGGCGCATGAAGCTCTGGCCGCCGCCCTTGTCGGCCGCCATGCGGATCGCCACGCCGAAAAAAGCCTCGACGATCTGCCGCGGCTTCAGCGGCGCGCCCTGGGCCTCGGCCTCGAAGGCATCCAGCGCGGCGATGCGCTGCTCGTTAAGCCAGGTCAGGCGGCGGCGGAACACCGCCTCGATCAGCGCCTCCTTGGAGCCGA
>CAYYXS010000084.1:0-3912 GCA_964475635.1 uncultured Rhodocyclaceae bacterium | reverse complement strand
CGGCACAACAGGCGGTGGAGCAGAATCAGGCGCAGGCCAATTCCAACGGCTGGACATCAGCACAGCAGACGCTCCTGGCAAATGCGCTAGCCAACCCAACAAATTTGATGACCGATGAAGGCACGTACCTTGGGTATTACCCTGGGGCGGACGAGGACTGGCACTTACTCCAAGTGGTGGATGGAAAAGCGAACCCGAGCCTACCGAAGGCATTGCTAATCACCGCGGACAGGAATGAAGCAACACCTTACGATTCTTTCGAAGCCCTTTTCCGATCCCGCTGGATAAACGGCAAAGGCGAGCTTCCGATGTTGCTGCCGGGAGGTTCCATGGTTCCCGCCGGGGCAAAGACAATGATTCAGGAAGGCTACGATGTGGCGGGCGGCATGTCCGGAATGGCCAGTGTACTCGCGTCCTTTGGCCTGATCGACCAACCGACGGCGATCTATCGCACCTTCTCACTGCCCTTGAGCGCGCAAAACGGCGCCCTGGCGGACATGCTGAACGAGCTGGGCCAGCTCAAAGAGGGAGTCACGCTGGGCGATTTTGCCATAGCGGCGGCAAGCGAGGGATTAAAGTTGGCGGCGCATGATAACGGTATCCGAAACAGCTATTGGCAGGCCGTCGGGCACGGCACGGCGTGGGCGTCGGAGAACAATGTCGTGGCGGTGAATATCTACAATCCGACATCCAGCACTGCTTTCGATTCGGTTGAGACGGGTTTTGAAGTGATGTTCGGCCTGGATGCCGCCGCGGTATCCGCGACCCGGCTGGCGATTCGCGAGGTTGTCGAATTAAATGCGAAATATTCACCTGATAATCCCTACACTCTTGTCGTGTCACACAGCCAGGGGACGGCCATTTCTAACGCTGCAATCTCTGTGCTTCCTGATGAGATACAAAAGAACATCGACTTGCGCAACGTAGGCACGGCGACCGGACAAGTGCCGGCGCTTTTGCATTCCTATCGCTCGGTCGTGAATACGCTGGATTCGACGCCGATGGTGGTGGGAACTATTGCCGGTCTGGGCGGAGCCGCAACATCGCCGGGCTATATTTCGGCGGTAGCGGAAGGCCGGGACTATCAAATTATCACGACCACCTTCGACGTCAAGAACGATTCCTTCAATCATAGCCTGATGTATTATTTCTCCGATCCTACCGCGAGAGCCGGCTTGGGCTATGGCGCCCCGAACCCGCAGCTCAAGGGACTATATCAATCGGCGCCGTGGGTGCGGAGACAATGACGCTTGAAATCCGACTAAAACTGATTGCCCTGATGATGATGGTTGTGTCCAGTAGCTGCTTTGCGGGAGCGAGAGAGTTCGTGACGAATCTATTTGCAAAAAAAATTCACATCCAGGTTTCGGTGCAGGACGAGCAAGGCCAGCCAGTGCCGTATGCAACCTTGTGGTTCATGCTTGCCCACAAAGATGCCCCTGAAAGATCAAACGCTGATATATCCCGCCTGATGGAGCGTTATGCGCTTGACTACGATATTGCATCCATCGATTCCGCTGCGCCGATTAGGGCTGTGCTTGTGCACTACACCGATGCAAAGGGATTATTTAGCTGGGAGATGGGAGAAAATAATTTCCAGGGGCTTGCCGCTTTGCCAGTCATCGTTGGTGTTCTGAAGCGTGGCTATAAGCCACTTGCCTATGAGAAGACCATGCCAGTCGGTTCATCGCACGAGATCGTTCTGCGACTGAAGACGGATACCGCCAGCACATTCGATCCGCGGCTGCTCGAACTGGATGAGATTCGCAGCGAAGCCGGCAACGTCTTCCCGAACTGGACCGGGGAAGAACGCATGGCGCACGCGGACCGCATGAACTCGCGCCTGAACATCCTTGCCGCGGCCTTCGAGCGCGACGGCAAGCGCAACGAAGCTGCCCTTGCCTATTACAACCTGGCCTATTTGCCCTCAATCGAAAGAATGGTCCGGCCCGATGGAAAGGTGCAGGTCATCGGCTATACACGCGGCTACGACGAGAAATCGCTATCACGCAAGGCCAATCTAGCCAAGGCATTGGCGCTAGGAACGGATATCCCTCAGTTGCGTTGTAGGGCGCTGATTGATGCGTTTGTTGCTCAAGGCGGGCGTATATGGAACGATCAAAGCAAGAGGGAGCTGCGCCTCCGGCTGATCGAAGAACTGGAGGGCAGCCTCATCGGAGCCAACGAGCGTTTTTTCCCATATGTACTAGCGTTCCTGGCTGATTTGTATTCGTACGTTGGGAACCCGACCATGGCTTGCAAGACAATTCAGAGAGCCTATCGATTTGAGCCCAGGGCTTACGAAGCCAACTCCTGGCCTGGATTCTTTAAGAAAGTAGAGGATACGGCAAGAAAACCACTCAAAGGATTGCCGGCCTTCCCTGACTTTATTTGCGAGATGCCGCAGGGGAATTAAAGGGGCCACCCATTAGAAGAACTAAAGGGGCCGCGCTCGATTTAAATTCCCGCCGCCCCGCGCCCGTCGATTCCGCTCTGCGCAAAAGTCAGCCCCCGCAACACGGCGAGAGACGCTTGCGCCGAGTCGCGCGGCTGCAGCCCGTCTATCCGCTGCCAGCCGAGGTGGTTCGGCTCGTCGGCTCCCAGACACACCGGCAGATTCACCCTCAGATGCGGTCGATGGAACTTGTCGCGCACCGCGCCCGCGAAATCGATCGCGGCGGGCATATCGTCGTCTCGGGGCGGAGTGGTCGCTGGATTCGGCATGACTCCCATTATCCGATGGGCCGCTGCCACTCGCTATGGCGCGCCGGACGAATCGAAGCTCTCGATGACAAGTCCCTCGATGGGGCTGTAGTGCTTGACGTTGCCGGTCATGAGCCGTAGGCCTTTCTCCAGCGCAGTGGCCGCGATCAGAGCGTCGGCCAAGCCAAGGCCATGCGAGAGCGACAGCCGCTCCATCAAAGCCGTAGCGCGCTCCGTGATGGCCGGCGTCACCGGTATGCGCTCGGTGTGGCGCATGGCCAGGCTCTTTTGCACCGCCAGCAATTCCACGCGGCTGCGCATGCCTTGGAGCAATTCCAGATAAGTGATGGCCGATATCGTCAGGCGTGGCAGGCTGTCCAGCCTCCGCGTCGCTTGCGGCAGGCCGCGCAGATGCCAGATCAATACGTCGCTATCGACCAGCATCCTTAGTTGTTCGTCTCGTCGCCGTGCGAATCATCGCGGTTGTAGCGCGGCGCGCGCAGCTTGCGGACGTAGTCCTGCACGTTTGCCATGTCCTCTCGGTCGCGCCAGATGCCGAAGGCTGGATCGTCCGTGACAAAGTCCGTCGCCACCTGCGGTGCGGCAGCCTCTTCCGTCTCGATGCGCACAGTCACCGTCTGCCCCGGCTGCACATGGAGCCGCTGCGCCCAGCGCGGCGGCAACTCGCTTGCCTCCACATGCTCGATCAATAAAGTTGTCATGTCCTGCCCTCCTTGAAACTTCATGCGCCGGTTCGGCCAAGCGCAGCTTGCGTTTCGATGGCGCCATTATGCTCCGCCGGCAGGCGACGCGCCAACGTCAGCGCACCGCTTCGATCGGTTCGATATCCTTCTTCAGCATGTCGTTCGCCAGCTCGGCGAGCTCGACGCCCTTGGCCTTGGCTGCTGGCGCCGATGAGCCGAACGGCTACGGCCGGGGTGACGATGCGAATCCCATGGCACTGACCGAGGACGAGCAGGTCCGTACGCCGAAGGCGTCAAGGGCGCGGACGGCATCATAGGCATCAGCGCGACCCAAGGCCATCGTCTCAGCTACGACCGGGCCGGCAACCGCCTGTCCGACGAGTACTACGGCAAGGCGATTTTGCACGACAGCACCGGCTACCGCGTGACCGACGGCTTGACCCGGGAGGACTACGACTACGACGCGGCCGGGCGGCTCACGGAGGTCAGGCGCGACGGCATCGGT
>CAYYXS010000083.1:0-4530 GCA_964475635.1 uncultured Rhodocyclaceae bacterium | reverse complement strand
TATTGAGCGTCGTGATAGTGCCTGTCGCCGTCGCCCCTCACCCTAGCCCTCTCCCGCCTGGGCGGGGCGCAGGCGGGGTTTCGCGAAGCATGCTTCGCGCCGCCGGAGCCGGCCGGCTGTGCAAAGCCGGCCGTGGGGCGCGGAGCGGGGTTGGGGTGAGGGTGGGCGGACGTTGTCTCACTCTGTCACTGACTTACACGAGCCTCAATAGGTACCTATGGGCAAACTGTTTCAACCGGGCGCCCTCTTAAATTCGATCTTTCCATTGCGAATGGCATCGATGAGTTTGCCGACGTTTGTATCGCTTGGTTTGCGACGCTTGTAGTTCTCGAGGTTCTTCAGTGCCTGTTCTTTATCACCTAGCGTCAGATACGTCATGCCTATAGCGTAAGCCGCATCGGTAACACCTACGGCAAGGGCCTTCTCAAGATATGGGAGCGCCTCCTTGGGCTTGCCTACACCCGACAAGAAGGTTCCATACATGTAGTTGCCTCGCGGATCGGACGGCGACGCAGTAAGGAGTCTCTGAAAAATAAAACTGGCTTTCTCGGCTGACCCTGCAATGTCGAGATTGTGTCCAATGCTGTTGAGGTAGCCAGCTCGAACAAGAAGTTCCGGATTTGGAGTGGGGACGTTAATCAGAATGTCGAGCATTCCTGACAATGCCTGTACGTCTTGAGTTGCACGTTGTTTATCCTGCGGCGTATCGAATTGCGGAGGGTAGTTCTTCGCATGGGCCGACAAGTCATTCAGCATCTGGTCGAGGTACGCACCGTCGAAGCCGTATTTCTTCCCTGACGGCGTCTCCGAATTCGTGAGCAAGCGCTTTGGATCGTAGTGTCCGTATTCTTTGGCGGTTGCGTTGGAGGCGACCAACAAGACAAAGACAGTAAGTAGCAATTTGCGCATGATGTATAGGTACCAACGATTACAAGTTAAGCGGCACCCCCGCAGGCCGTCAGCGGTTATGCCTGTCGCGCTTACTTCTTTTCCATAGGCTGCTGGGCATATTCGCGACAGGCATGCTGACGGACAAGTGGGGCGAAACCGCGAACGCAGTGAGCGGTAGTTGAGCGGCCTGTGCAGCCTTTCGCGCAGGTCCGCTCGAACCAAAGGGTTGGGCGCCTTTGCCAAAACGCTGGACATTGGCCTGTCCATGATGTACAGTATGGCGTACATATCCGGAGACCCAGCATGGACGCCATTACCTACACCACCGCTCGCGCGAACCTGGCGAGCACCATGGACAGAGTGTGCAACGACCACGAGGCTCTGATAATTACCCGCAACGGCGAACAGTCCGTTGTGATGCTTTCGCTGGAAGATTTCAAGGCGCTTGAAGAAACGGCCTACCTCCTGCGCACTCCCGCCAACGCCAAACGCCTGCTCTCGGCAATCGCGCAGTTGAGCGCCGGGAAAGGCGTTGAGCGAAAGCTGGCCAAGTGAAGCTGATCTTCTCCGACGAGGCATGGGAAGACTACCTGTATTGGCAAAAGCAAGACAAGCGCATGGTAGAACGAATCAACAAGCTGATTCGTGAAACGGAGCGCGAACCGTACTCCGGAGTAGGAAAGCCAGAACCTTTGAAGCACGCGCTATCTGGATTTTGGTCGCGGCGGATCACAGATGAACATCGCATGGTGTATCGCGTTGTGAATAATTCGCTCGAAATCATCCAACTTCGGTTCCACTACTGACCCAAGACGCCCAACGACGCTGTAGAAAAACTCTTTTCATGCAGCGCAGCTTGCAGGCGGTCAGGTTGGCCGAGAGGTTCGGCACCATTCGTGGTCAGGCGCTACGGGAATGACGGGTTACGTACTTACGAAGAACGCTGTCCATCAGTGACTGCCAGCCCTCCCCGGTGGACTTGAAGTAGGCAACGACCTCCGGGCTGTAACGCACGGACAGCAGTACCTTCTTGTTCGGGGACTTTGGGCGGCCACGAAGAGACTTCAGCGGCACCATTTCCTTCAACTGCTTTGGCGTAAGCGGCTGGGCGTCAGGGTCGCTCTTGGCCGCCGCGGTAATGGCCTTGTTTTCCTCAAGAGTCGGCATACGGATGGCGGGGCGCTTAGAAACTTTCGACATAGTGCTTTACCTCACGACGAGTGGCGCGGCGGAGACTGATGATTCTTCGCAGTTCGCCACGTTCTACAAACGCCATGTAGTAGAGAGTGTCGGTCTTCGGAGCGAGGACGATCATTCGGACTTCGTCTTACTCGAACCGCCCGTCAATCCATACCAGCGCGGCATCCCAGTCGAGTTCGGCGGCAAAGGAAAGCGGCACGCCATGTTTGGCCTGGTTGGTGTCGTCCTTGGCCGGATCGAACTCGATTCTCATGCTTTACTGTAGCTACGGTAATAATCGCTGTCAACTAACGCTGCGGAGCCGCCCTATGGGGCCGAATCGGGATAGGAAGAAGCCTCGCGACTCCTCCCTCCCACACCACCGGACATACGGGTCACGTATCCGGCGGTTCGGCAGATTAAGTCGATGGGCATGGGGCCATTATGCCGAAGCGACACAGTGGCATCACGCGCATCAAACTGCGCTGGTCGGATGCCGCCTTCGCGGATTTCAAGCATCGCATCGGGGAACTGACCGGGCGGAGCTGGGGAGTCTCGATGCAACACCGGTTCGACAAGCTCGGGCAGTATCTGCGTGGCTGGCTTGGCTACTTCGGCATCTCCGAGTATTACCGGCCGATTCCTGAGTTGGACGAATGGCTGCGACGACGGGTGCGCATGTGCTACTGGAAACAGTGGCGCCTCACCCGAACGAAGATCGGCCATCTTCTGGCGCTGGGCGTCGGCAAACGCACGGCGATCTTGACGGGCAGCTTCGCGGCACGCCCGGCGCCATCGCGGTGCTGCACACCCACACGCGCCGGCTCGACTATCACCCGCATGTGCATCCGGTGGTGCCGGCGGCGGCGCCTCGGCGCTCATTTACCTCGGACGCTATTTGTACCGGGGCGTGATCCGCGAGGAGGATATCGTCGCCTGCCGCGACGGCCAGGTGACGTTCCGTTATCGCCATGCCAAGACGGGACGGATGGAACAGCGGACGGTGGCCGGCGCGGACTTCCTCTGGCTGGTGTTGCAGCATGTGCTGCCCAAGGGGTTTCGCCGGGCGCGCAATTTCGGCTTCCTGCATCCGAACTGCAAGCGCTTGATCGCGTTGCTGCATGTGCTGCTGAAGTTCGTTCCGCCCCTGGCCTCGGCGTGGGTGCGGGAACGCGCACCCATCGTCTGCGCCTGCTGTGGGGCGGCGATGAAGATCGTGCGCACACGGATTCCTGACTTTCCAGAAAGAGCCGCGAGCTTGTTTGTGTTGCCAGCAAATATCTGAACTGAATGGTCAATGTCGACGAAGTGTCGTAGAAGGGAACGTTGACTTCTAGCGGGGGCATCCTGGACCAGATGTCTTACGGCAAGAATCCCAGCTCCCCCAACGCTGAGAGCAACACCAGCCAGGGTGTGTGCTGCGACATGCGTTAGAAACTCCCGTCTTTTCATTGCCTCTGGCGCGAGCGCTTCCCTCCTTTGTTTGGCGGTGATCTTCTTTGTCATGTTCTACTCCGGAAATCGCCTACGGAAGGGGCCGAACGTCGAAGTTCAGGGGCGATGCGCAGCTTCATCGCGCAGCGTCCCCTGGAACGACGGGTTCGGCGTCACGGGAAATACCGGAAAGGCTACAAGTCTTCTGGAGTAATGCCGGTGTGCTTGGCAATACGCGCAAGCATTCGTGGGCCAATTTCTTCGCCGTCGTGAAATGCGAAGACAACATCTGGCCACCCTTCGCGGGACAAGGTACGGTGAGAACCGGACTGACGCTTGACTTTCCACCCAAGGCCAAACAGTGCCGCAAGCAAACGCTTGGCCTTGATGGAAGGCCATTGACTCATGCGGCGAGAGGGAGAGAGATATTGATTGCGACGGGACGCGACTCGTTCTGCTCCAGGCGCTCGGCCATGGCGCGGAGAGCAAGCACTTCGGCCTTTGCCATGGCTTCGTCAGCGGTCTTGCCATAGCACAAGACGCCAGGAAGCTGCGGAACCTCAGCGATCCAGCGGCCATCAATCTCTTCCTCGCATTCGATGCTGAAATTCATGATTGATCTCCGGTATGGGATGTATTGAATTGTAGCGCGCCATGGCTGATGACGCCTAACGAATAGCGTTTATCCGCCGCAGCGGAAGCGGTTGATGAGGGCGCGGCGTCATGGCGGCGGATAAACCTTGTTGGACTGAACCGCCGTGCGGGCGGTGGCTATGGGGATTGTAAGCGGGCTATGGCGGGAGTCAATCGTTTGGCATGAAGGCGGGTGGGCAAGATGGGGTGGCCGGGTGGTGTCCGCAAGCTGGCCTCGGGTGGCGAGGGGCGCAAGCTGCTGCCGGTGTGTCCCTGTGCCCGGTGCTTTGGTGCGAGCGGACAGCCGCCGGCCTGGCCGTTCGCAGCGCCACATTGGCTGGCGAAGCAGTGCCTCAGGGTGTGGATGCCGCCTTCCGGACGGATGCCGGCGGC
>CAYYXS010000082.1:0-4939 GCA_964475635.1 uncultured Rhodocyclaceae bacterium | reverse complement strand
AAGGCGACAGCCGCGCCCTGGCCGACGACCCCAGAGTCGTCGAGACTTATCTGGGGTTAGGCGGGAAAAAGCAGTAAGCAACTGTAACTTAAGAATTAAACAGGGAAGTGTTTCACGTGAAACATTTCCCTGTTTTTTTGCACTGTCCTCGCGTATGATGGCGCCTCTTCACGGCGATCATTGAGCCATGCTGTTCCCCACGCGCTATGACGTTATCATTATCGGCGGCGGCCATGCCGGCACCGAGGCGGCGCTTGCCGCGGCGCGCGCCGGTTGCCGCACGCTGCTGCTGACGCACAACATCGAGACGCTGGGGGTGATGTCCTGCAATCCCTCCATCGGCGGCATCGGCAAGGGGCATCTGGTCAAGGAAGTCGACGCGCTCGGCGGCGTCATGGCAGCGGCCACCGACGAGGCCGGCATCCAGTTTCGCATCCTCAATTCCAGCAAGGGCCCGGCGGTGCGCGCTACACGCGCCCAGGCCGACCGCATGCTGTACAAGGCGGCAATCCGCCGCCGGCTGGAGAATCAGCCCAATCTGACGCTGTTCCAGCAGGCCGCCGAGGATCTCACCGTCAGTGGCGACCGCGTCACCGGCGTGGTGACCCAGCTTGGCGTGCGATTCGAGGCCGAGGCCGTGGTGCTGACCGCCGGCACCTTCCTCAACGGCCTGGTGCATGTCGGCCTGGAGAATTTCCGCGCCGGCCGCTTCGGCGATCCGCCCGCCATCAACCTGGCGGCACGCCTGCGCGAACTCAAGCTGCCCGCCGGGCGCCTGAAGACCGGCACGCCACCGCGCCTCGACGGCCGCAGCATCGACTTCTCGGTGATGGCCGTGCAGCCGGGCGACGACCCGGTGCCGGTGTTCTCCTTCCTTGGCGGCGCGGCGCAGCATCCGCGACAGCTGCCGTGCTGGATCACCCACACCAACCAGAAGACGCACGACATCATTCGCGGTGGCCTCGACCGCTCGCCGATGTTCACCGGCGTCATCGAGGGCGTCGGCCCGCGCTACTGTCCGTCCATCGAGGACAAGATCAACCGCTTTGCAGACAAGACGAGCCACCAGATCTTCCTCGAGCCGGAAGGCCTGACGACGCACGAGATTTATCCTAATGGCATTTCCACCAGCCTGCCCTTCGACGTGCAGCTCGAACTGGTGCATTCCATTCCCGGCCTGGAGAACGCCCACATCCTGCGCCCCGGCTACGCCATCGAATACGACTACTTCGATCCGCGCGGCCTGCAGTCTTCGCTGCAGACGAAGGCCATTCAGGGCCTGTTCTTCGCCGGCCAGATCAACGGCACCACCGGCTACGAAGAAGCTGCCGCGCAAGGCCTGCTCGCCGGCGTGAACGCCGCCCTCTTCGCCAGGGGCGAGGCCGCCTGGTGCCCGCGCCGCGATGAGGCTTACCTCGGCGTGCTGGTGGACGACCTCATCACGCGCGGCGTCTCCGAGCCCTATCGCATGTTTACCAGTCGCGCCGAATATCGCCTCAGCCTGCGTGAGGACAATGCCGACCTGCGTCTGACCGAAGCGGGCCGCCGCCTCGGCCTCGTCGACGACGCGCGCTGGGACGCCTTCAGTCGCAAGCGCGACGCCATCGCCCGCGAGCAGGGAAGACTGAAAACCGCTTGGGTGAATCCGAAGACCGTCGATGCTGCGAACGCCGAGCGCGTCCTCGGCAAGCCGCTCGAGCACGAATACAGCCTGGCCGAGCTGCTGCGCCGGCCGGACGTAAGTTACGCCCACCTGATGACGCTGCCCGGTGCGGGCGAGCCCATCGCGGACGCGCAGGCCATCGAGCAGCTGGAGATCCAGGCCAAGTACCAGGGCTATATCGACCGCCAGGCCGAAGAGATCGCCAAGAGTCGCGAGCAGGAAGACACGCCGCTGCCAGGCGATCTCGACTACCGCACGGTGCGCGGCCTGTCGATCGAAGTGCAGCAGAGGCTCAACCAGCACAGGCCGGAAACCGTCGGCCAGGCCTCGCGCATACAAGGGATAACCCCTGCGGCGATTTCGCTGCTGCTGGTGCATCTCAAGCGGCGCGGCTCTCCGGTGCGCGAAGGCCGCAGGCGCGCATGACGCCGGCCGGGCAGCTCTCTGGCGGCCTCGCGGCGCTGGGCATGGATTTGCCGGCCGCCGCACAGGAGAAACTGCTCGCCTTCGCTGCGCTGCTGGGCAAGTGGAACAAGGTGTACAACCTCACCGCCCTGCGCGACGAGGAGCAGGTGGTCAGCCACCACCTGCTGGATTCGCTGGCGGTGCTGCCGCATCTGGGCAGAGCGAGGCGGCTGGCCGACATCGGCAGCGGCGGCGGCCTGCCGGGCATCCCGCTCGCCATCGCGCGGCCGGAACTGCAGGTGGCGCTGGTGGAGAGCAACCAAAAGAAATCGGCCTTCCAGCAGCAGGCGAAGATCGAGCTGAATCTGGCCAACGTCTCGGTGCATTGCGCGCGCGTCGAGGCCTGGCGGCCGGAAGAGAAGTTCGACGCGGTGATCTCGCGCGCGTTTTCCGATCTCGCCGAGTTCGTCAAATTGTCCGGCCATCTGCTTGCCGAAGGCGGCGCGCTGCTCGCCATGAAGGGGGTACACCCTTACGAGGAAATCGCCGGGCTTGCGGCCGGCTGGCGCGTGGCGGAAGTGGCGCCGCTCGCGGTGCCGGGTGTTGCGGGCGCGCGCCATCTGGTGCGCGTGGTGAGAGGATAAAAAGGGATAACGTGTCTTACAAATTCGCAGTTGCCAACCAGAAGGGCGGGGTCGGCAAGACCACCACCACGGTGAACCTGGCCGCGGCGCTCGCCGCCCAGGGCCAGCGCGTGCTGCTGGTCGACCTCGACCCGCAGGGCAACGCCACCATGGGCAGCGGGGTGGACAAGCGCACGCTGAAGACCTCGGTCTACCACGTGCTGCTCGGCCTCGCCTCGCTCGCCGAGGCGCGCCATGCTTCCGAGACCGGCAAGTACGACACCCTGCCGGCCAACCGCGATCTTGCCGGCGCCGAGGTCGAGATGGTCGACCTCGACAGCCGCGAGGCGCGCCTCAAGCACGCGCTCGCCCAGCACGACGGGGACTACGACTTCGTCCTCATCGACTGCCCGCCCTCGCTCAGCATGCTGACCCTGAATGGGCTGTGCGCCGCCAACGGCGTCATCATCCCGATGCAGTGCGAGTACTACGCGCTGGAAGGCCTCTCCGACCTGGTGAACACCATCAAGAAGGTGCATGCCAACCTGAATCCGGATTTGAAGATCATCGGCCTGCTGCGCGTCATGTTCGACACGCGCAGCACGCTGTCCAACCAGGTCAGTGCCCAGCTGGAGCAGCATTTCGGCGACAAGGTCTTCAAGTCCATCGTGCCGCGCAACGTGCGCCTGGCCGAGGCGCCGAGCTACGGCATGCCCGGCGTGATCTTCGATCGCGTCGCCAAGGGCGCGCAGGCCTATCTGGCCTTCGCCGCCGAGTTGATCGAACGCGTCAAGACGTTTTAAGGGAGAAGGGATAAATGGCAGCCAAACCGAAAGGCCTCGGCCGCGGACTCGACGCCCTGCTGGCCGGCAACGTGGCCGAGCCGCAGCGCCAGGACAGCCTGCGCGTCGACTATCTCCAGCCCGGCAAGTATCAGCCGCGCACCCACATGGACCAGGAGTCGTTGAACGAGCTGGCCGCCTCGATCAAGGCCCAGGGCGTCATGCAGCCGATCCTGGTGCGCCCGGTCGACGGCGGGCGCTACGAGATCATCGCCGGCGAGCGGCGCTGGCGCGCGTCGCAGCTGGCCGGCCTGCACGAGGTGCCGGTGCTGGTGCGCGAGATCCCCGACGATGCGGCGCTCGCCATGTCGCTCATCGAGAACATCCAGCGCGAGAACCTCAATCCGCTGGAAGAGGCGATGGGCATCCAGCGCCTCATAGACGAATTCGGCATGACCCACCAGCAGGCCGCCGACTCGGTCGGCCGCTCGCGCCCCGCCGCCAGCAACCTGCTGCGCCTGCTGCATCTGGCCAAGCCGGTGCAGGAGCTGCTCATGGCGGGCGAGATCGACATGGGCCACGCCCGCGCCCTGCTGCCGCTGGCCAAGGCCAGCCAGGTGCAGCTTGCCCACCGCATTTCCGCCAAGGGCTACTCGGTGCGCGAGGCCGAGCGCCTGGTGCAGCACGAGCTCAACCCACCCAAGCAGAAGGCCGCGCCACAGAAGGAAGACCGCGACGTCGCGCGCCTGGAGGAGGAGCTGGCCGACATTCTCGGCGCGCAGGTGAAGATCAAAATGAGCGCCAAGGGCGCCGGCCAGATCGCCATCGGCTTCTCCAGTCTCGATCAGCTCGACGGGCTGCTCGAGAAACTACGCTAGTTCTTCTCTGCTTTCGGCGGCGTCGGCGCGAAGTAGCTGGCGGCGATCACCAGCAGCGCCACGCCGAGCAGCGACACCGTGCGGCCCAGGGTGTTCACATGGGCCGTGTCCACCAGCATGAGTTTCAGGCCGACCACGCCGAGCAGGCCGAAGCCGGCGAACCACTGTCTGCGCAGACCGCGCCGGGTGGCCTGGATCATCAGGCCGAGGGCGAGCAGGGTCCACAGGATCGACCAGCTTGCCTGCAGCGCCACCGAGTCGACCAGCCTGTGCCAGACGAAAGGCACGCCGAGCCAGTGATGCACCGTGCGCGCGGCGCCGGCGCTGACCCAGACAAAAGTCAGTCCCCCCAGCACGGCGAAGAGTAGCCCCCTGGCGCGCGACTGCTCGTGCAGCCAGGCGTACAGCACACCCAGCACCAGCGCTTGGCCGAAATCGAGCGGATTGAGCAGGGGAACGTATTTCCAGGCACCGGCCGCGCCGGAATAATCGAAGTTGAGCACCAGCGTCCATGCCGCCAGCGCCAGCACTACCCCATCTTTCTCAACCGGCCGGGCAGTTGAAGCGTAACTGCCTGATCGTTTTGAG
>CAYYXS010000081.1:0-6016 GCA_964475635.1 uncultured Rhodocyclaceae bacterium | reverse complement strand
CTTATTCAGCCGTTGGCTGCATGACCGAGGCGACAACTACCTTGACGCGCGCCGCATGCTCTTGCTCCATTTCAGGGCCGCTACGAGGCCAGTGGGTGGGCAAGGCTAACACTTATCCCGCTGTCCGGATTTCAGGGGCCGGCTCTGTACCGCATCTTCCGGCAGAACGAGTGAATCATGGCCGTAGAGCTGCGGGTAAACCTCAGGGCTTTGCCGGGGGATACTTACACCAGCGGCTGTTTCCTTGGCGACTGGCGTCATTCGGATAGTTAGCCTATTATATTGGGCATTAACATCGTTTAATGCCTAATGTTATGAGCAAGTTCGAGATGTCGATGGAGGTGGCCCAGTGGATCGCCCAACTAGGCCAGCGCATCCGTGTGGCACGGATTCGGCGCGGCTGGGCGGTAGCCGACCTTGCCGCCAAGGCCGGTATCAACCGCAACACCCTCACCGCGTTAGAACAGGGCAAGCCAGGCACCGCGATTGGCGTCTGCATCACAGTCCTGTGGGCGCTCGGCCTTGACAAGACCCTGGACGCCGTCGCCGATCCCGATACCGATCTGCACGGCAAGGCTCTCGAAGCATCTCGCCGCCCCATGCGTGCCGGCAAATCCAGGAAGACGAGCGACGACTATGACTTCTGAGCGCGAAGCCTATATCTACATTCAGCTCCCCGGCACCTTGGAGACAGTGACGGCAGCACTGCTCAGAGTGCAGACGCTGCCCGACGGCACGCAGATTGGGCGTTTTCGCTATGGCGACCGCTATCTTCAGCGGCAAGAGGCGGTCGCACTCGACCCATTCCAGTTGCCCTTGGCTAAACAGGTCTTCGAGTTCACCCGGCTCAAAGGCATTCCTGGCGCGGTGCGGGACGCCGGCCCCGATGCCTGGGGGCGGCGCGTGATTGAGCACAAGCTCGAACGCAGCGCCGCCGACCTGCATGAGATCGATTAGCCACCGCGCAAACCGAGTCCATCTCCCGCACCAGCAAAAGCGATCGTTTTTTGACGGTAAAAGTGACGGTAAAGTATGATGGCTATGTCAAACAAATCGAGCATTCGCGTGGGTTTACAACAGCCGGAAATAATCGAATGGGAGTGAACGCTGCGGATATCGTCATCATGCAGGCCGCGCTTGATCTGGCGCGCGAGGGCGGGTCCGCAGGAGAGGTGCCGGTTGGCGCAATCGTGGTGAAAGAGGGGGAAATCGTCGGCCGCGGGTTCAACTCACCCATTACTCGCCACGATCCCACGGCCCATGCAGAAATCGTCGCCTTGAGAGACGCCGCTCTTCGTCTGGGCAACTACCGGCTGCCCGGTTGCGAGCTGTATGTCACGCTGGAACCCTGCGTGATGTGCTCGGGTGCGATCATCCATGCGCGCCTCGCCCGGCTGGTATACGGCGCAAACGACCCCAAGACGGGCGCCTGCGGCAGCGTGGTGGATCTGTTTGCCGACTCGCGTTTGAATTTTCATGCGCAGGTGACGGGAGGCGTTCTGGCTGACGAGTGCGCCGCGCTGCTCTCGGGTTTTTTCGCGGCCAGGAGAGGGCGGACGGAGGCAGCCTGAAGTGAAGATCCGCATCAGCCTGGCTCGCCAGGCGCTCGATCTGTTCGACGATTCCGGCGGGTGTCTGCGCTCCTACGCGGTATCAACCTCGAGGATGGGAGCCGGTGAGCAGCGTGGTAGCAATTGCACGCCGCGCGGCCGTCACATCGTGCGCGCCAAAATCGGCGCCGGGACTCCGGAAAACACCGTGTTTATCCGCCGGCGCCCGACCGGGGAGATCTATTCGCGCGAGTTGGCCGACAAGCAGCCTAGCCGGGACTGGATATTGACACGGATTCTCTGGCTGTCTGGCTGCGAGCCTGGCCGCAACCGGCTCGGCGATGTGGATACCATGCACCGCTTCATCTATATACACGGGACGCCGGACGGCGAGGAATTGGGACGCCCCGGTTCGATCGGTTGCATCCGCATGCGAAACCGCGACATCATCGAGCTGTTCGATCTGACGCCGGCAGGGACGTCAGTAGAAATACAGGAATGAATCGGATTACCTATCTCCCTGTTTAAATATTTCCCATATAAAACAATAAAAAACAGATATCCGTCTCCGCTCCCCGGCGCATCAATGCAAAATGAATCAACGCTTGCATTAAAAAATGAAACGTATATGATGTCATGACACTATGCATATTTATTATGCATGGGTGAGAATGTCATAATAAATGTAAGTCGAGCATTACAGCATGACGCCCCTTGGGCTCCGCCCAAGAAATGCGCGCGCTGAAGAAGCAAGGGCACAAGCTGCACAAGGGGGGGGGCACATAAGGTAGCTGCAGCGGATTCGCCATCCGAATGCCTGCCTGTGTGTATGGCGGTTTATCGCGATCAAGTTCAGGTCAGCGCCATTCTCCACGGGCGTGAATAGCAGCACGCGCCAACCCGCAGCTTCCGTCAGCACGAGATTGCCAAATTTGGCTATGACACCCTCTGTAGCTTCGGCGGCGGCAGCGCAGATGCAACGAAAACGCGGGAGGTGGATCGATCATGTCGTACGACATCCAGTGCGCGGCTTCCGCGCCCAGATGGATAGCCGCAGTCTTTTTCGCGCATTGGGTCGGCAGGGGCCCATCCGTTTTGACAGCAGCCGCTTGCCGCACAGCTAGCCACGGCGGCAGGATATGCCTGCTGCTGATCCTGGCACTTGCAGCGCTGCCTCTGCGCGCGGATGTGCAGACCTGCATGTGGTATGTCGATGACGACAGCGTACGGCAAGTGGATACTGTCACCAATCTGGTGAGAAGCAGCGTGTACCTGCGCGATCCGCATAGGCTGCACATGAACGGAGAGGACTGCGGCGTATGGGTGCTGCACCGGCATGATCGCGTCCTCTTGCGCTACGGGCCGGACGGCGCGCTCGATCGGCGCATTCGACTGCGCGAGATCGACCAGCGCATCGGCGAGGCCGAGCACAGCGCGCTCGATGCCGCCGACGGCGGCCTGTGGCTGGCCGATGACCGCTGGCTTGCCCGACTTGACGCGAGCGGGCAATTGCAGCGCATCGTCAGCCTGCCCTTTGCTCCGCGGCGGATCGCTGTCGGACTGGATCGCAGCCTATGGCTGCTCGGCGCAAACCGGCTGTTGCAGTTCGATGCCGAAGGCACCGAGCGGCGCCGGGTGGCGCTGGCCGGGCTCACAGCCGAGCCGCGCCGCCTGTTCGTCGACGATCTGCACGACCGTCTCTGGATTGTCGGCCGCCACCGTCTGGTGCAGCTCGAACTGTCCGATCCGCAGGCGCAGCCGCGGCTGCTCACCCGCATCGACGAAGAAATCGAAGCCGCCGCCCTCGATCCGTACGCGGGCGAATTGTGGCTCGCCACCCACAGCGCTTTGCTCAAGGTCGACGCGCAAGGCGTACTCCAGAGGCGCGTCGAGCTCGCTCCCTACGACCTGAGACGGCCGGAGAAGCTCGCCTTTGACCCGGTTGGACGCAACCTGTGGGCAGGATTCCAGCGCAAGCTGGCACGCTTTGGAAGCGATGCGCAACTGCAGGCAGTGCTGCCCGCCCGTGACGGCGACGAGGCGCTCGGTGTGCCTGCCCTGCGCATCGAGCCGCAGCTCACGCTGCTCCGGCCCGTACAGGATGCGCTGCTGAGCGAGGCGCGCCCCCTTATCCAACTCGGCATCGAACCGCGCTGTAATGCCCAGGCCTGCACGCTGGCCACAGGCCTGTATCGCGGCGCGCGACTCGACGTGAGCCTGAACGCTGCCGCCGTCGGCGCCCGTTTTGTGTCCGATGAAGCGGGCAGAAGCGCCTCCTACACTCCGGCCGACCGCCTGCCTGAAGGGCGCAACCTGCTGAGTGCCGTGCTCACCGACCGCTTCGGCCGGCAAAGCGCACAGCTGACGGCAGCCTTCAATATCGATACGGTGCCGCCGAGCTTTGTCGAACTGATCCCCGCCACGGGCAGTGTGCTCACACAGCCGGCGCTCACCATTCAGGGGCGCACCGACGAGGCGGCCGGCGTGGCTTTCGAGAACGCTGCAGAGTTCAACGCCCAAGGCGCCAACCCGCAGGACACCCTCTTTGCCTGGAACGTGGCGCTCAAACCTGGAACGAATATAGCGCGATTGGCTGCCGTCGATCGCGCCGGCAACAGCACAACGCAGAATTTGTCGGTCTCCTATGTGCCGCCGGGAGTCAGACTGACCATCGACAGCCCGATCGCTGGCGCGCTCATCAACGAACATGCCGTGCTGGTCAGCGGCAGCTTCGAGGGGCCGTCCACCATCGGCATTACCATCAACGGCAATCTGGCCGCCCTAGCCGGCAATCGCTTCCAGGCTGTGGTGCCGCTGCAGGCGGGAGAGAATCTCATCACCGTCAGCGTTACCACCCTTGAGGGTCTCAGTACCACCAAGTCAGTCACCGTCACGGCCAATCTTCCGGCTGTACGCATCCAGGCCAACCCGAATCCGGCAATCACCGGCACGCAGATCGGCTTCACGGTCAGCTCTGGCGAGACGCTCAATCGCATCGAGGCCGATTTCGACGGCAACGGCACTTATGATCTTACCTACACGACCAGGCTCGACGCGATCCGTTACTACCTGTATGCCGCCCCGGGCACCTATCAGGCCAGGTTCAGGCTCACCGACACGCTCAACCAGGCCAGCGAAAGAACCGTCACCGTGGTGGTGCAAGACGGCATGGCCATCGACAGTCAGATACGCGCCGTCTTCGGCGAGGCGATGAACCGCTTGCGCCAAGGGGACATCGATGGTGCGGCAATCCACTTCACGCAGGATGCGGCAGAGAAATACCGCCCTGTTTTCACGGAACTCGGTGCGGAATTGCCTACTGCCGTCGACCGAATCGGCACGCTCGCGCACGGAAGCATCGTGGCGGGCTTTGCCGAATACCTCATCGTCCGCGAGACAACCGAGGGAAACAAGGGGTTCCTGATCTATTTCATGCAGGATCCGGCCGGGCTTTGGCGCATCAGCGCAATGTGAGACGTGGCAAGACAACCGCAAGGATGCGCATGCCTAACGCCATCGCCAAACTGCTCGTGCTGTCGCTGGTCGTGCCGCTGCTCGCGTCGTGCTCGATGGCAGCCCCGCCGGTAAAAGGCACGGTGATGGAAGAGGGCACGGGCCGTCCCGTCGAGGGGGCCATTGTGGTCGTTCGCTGGGTGCATTACGGCTCGGCCGGACTGGTCGACAGCCGCACCAGCTGCCGCCATGTGGAGACGGCGACGACGGATGCGCAGGGGCGATTCGAAGTGCCCGGCCGCTCGACCTTCTCGCTGTTCGGCGAGACGGTTCATTACTTTACGCCCTACAAGGCCGGCTACGAGGAAGTGCCATTGGCCGCGGCAAGACCGAAGTCCGCAGAAGAGAACATCGTCATGCGGCCGTTCAGGGGGACGCGGGGGGAGAGGATGGATCAATTGTCCAGATTTACCGGGATGCAATGTGGTCACTGGGAAAACTATTCTCGATCGTTGTTGCCGCTTTACCGTTTGGTAGTTGCTGAAGCGATGAGCGTAGCGACAACTATTGAGGAGAAACGTGCTGCCGTCTCACTTCAGCGGGAGCTGGAAGAGATGGAACTGGGACAGGACGAGGCCTGGCGGAATTGGCGCAAGCGGCTTGAGGAATTGCGATGAAATCGATTTTTCTGATTCTTGTTTACTTCAGCTTCATACCTGTTTCGTATGGTTATGAACTTGCTACTCATGGACGACTGACCTATTTTGCATACCAGCAGTCAAGCCTGGTTAGGGACTCCAAGGTTTCGGAAGATCTTGGCATTGATGCGGGTAACGTGAATGCGTTCGGTGAGATATATTTCGACGTGTCTGGCAATGAGGTGAGAGAGCGCAGAGCAGACAAGTTCGAAAGCTCAAATGATCGTATGCCGACTGGTGTAAACGACCTATCCATCGCCGGCTGGCTCATGCGCGGCGCGATACGTGAGGACGATCTTGGTCCAGTGGGGTGTG
>CAYYXS010000080.1:0-6465 GCA_964475635.1 uncultured Rhodocyclaceae bacterium | reverse complement strand
GCAGGGGGCGGCCAGAAAGCGTGCTGAATCGCATTGGCAATCAGGTGTGGCTGTGCCTTCGTGCGAGACCAACCGACGGCTCGCATGACGCAGAGCCGGAAGTCAGCCTCCGCAGGACGGCGGCTGCTACTGCCTGCCGGCGCCCGAAGCCAGTTCCGTCGTAACGGGAGACATCAGCGCGGACCACACGGCCACGTCCTCGTCGCTCAGCTCGCCGGCCGTCTGCCGCAATTGCAGCACGGCGATCAGCCGCTCGGCCTGCGCCTGGAACAGGTCCCGCCTGGCCGCCAGCAGGGCGGCCTCGGCGCCGGTCACATCGAGATCCAGGCGCGTCCGGTTGGCCGCGCCGGCCCGGGCGCCGGCAAGCTGGGATTCGGCCGCTTCCACTTTCCGCTCGGCGGCCTCCACCTTTGCCACGCCTGTTTCCGCCTTGAAGAAATGCGTCTGCGCGCTGATGGCTGCGCCATCCCGGGTATTCGCCAGGTCCTCGCGCGCCTTGTCGCGCAGCGCCACCGCCTCGTCGACGCGCGAATTCACCGCACCGCCGGCGAATATCGGCACCTCCATCTGCAGGCCCAGGCTGAGCTGGTTCTGCAGGTTGGCGGTCGAGCCGGCCACGATGTCCGTGCTGCCGGAATTGAAGGTGCGGCTCTTGTTCGCCACCAGGTTCAGGGTCGGCAGGTGGCCGGCGCGCGCCACGCTCACATCCTTGTCGGCAATGGCCTCCTGCAGGACCTGGTAGCGGACATCCACGCTCATGTTGCGCGACTGCTCGATCCACTGCTCCACCGCCCCCTTCACTTCCGGCCACGGCACGCTGCGGAACTCGAAGCGCCGGTCCGGCGCAGCCATGCCGACCACGCGCGCCAGCTCGGCCGCCTTCACCCGCAGATTGCGCACGGCATACAGCGCGTCGGCCACTGCCCTGGAATGGCGCGCCTCGGCCTCCAGCTGGTCGGGCACGGTCATCAGCTTGACGCTGCGGCTGCTCCTCGCCTGGGCCGCCAGCGCCTCCAGGTAGCGCCGCTCGGATTCCGCCGCCTCGCTGGTGCGCAGGGCGGCCTGCCAGTCGAGGAAGGCCCTGACGGTGCGCAGCGCCAGGTCATGCCGCGCCGCCTGCAGCTGGACGTGGGACTGCTCCGCCTGCAGCTGCGCCCGGCCGTACTGCAGCAGGTTGGCCAGGCGGAACAGCGGCTGACTGAAACTGAGCGTCCAGCCATTCACCCTGAAGCGCCGGTCGATGTCCTGGAACTGCGGCGACTCGTAGTCGACCTGGGCATCGTTCTTCATGCGATTCACGTTGGCCGTCACCAGGGGCAGCAGGCCGGCCCGCGCCTGAGGCACCTTCTCCAGGGTGGCGCGGTGCTGCGCCTCGGCGGCCTGGTAGGCCCGGTCCGCCTGCAGGGCGGACGAATACGCCGCCATCATGCTATCGAACGACCAGGCCTCGCCGAAGGGCCAGAGCGTCCCGGCGAGCGCGCCCAGCAGGACGATTCGCTTCCAATTGTTCATTCGAGAAATTTACCGTTTCGGGGGTTTCTGTGGGCCGCCGCGCGCCTGCAGGATGACCCGCAGGTTGCCCGCGCCGGCCGTCACCTCTGCGGTATGCCCGTGCGCCGTCACGGACACGCGCGCCGAGAGCTTTTTCAGCGCGCGGTAATCGTCGTGGTGGCCGATATGGAACATGCAAAAAATCGCGCCTTCGCTGTCGCGCAGCTTCTTGTAGAAGGCGCGATAGCCCTTGGTGATGCGGATGCTCCAGACATTGTCGAAGCCGTTCTTCAGCTCGGGACGCAGGGCGTTGTCCGCCGTCCGCTCCGAGAAGTGCACGAGCGCGTCCTGCGCGCGCTCCTGGATGTCGGCGGGAAGCGCATCGTAGGCCGCCTCGAAGGACGGAAGGATTTCAACCCTTCTCTGCTGCATGTCCCGTCCGGCGGCCAAAGTGCAGCCGGACCTGGGCGCCGCCGCGCAATACGATGCGGACCTGAGTGCCCTTGTGCTGGTTGACCAGTTCCGCCCGGCGCAACTCCAGGCGCAGGCGGGCATCGCGCAAAGCCTCCAGCTCGCGGGCCATGTCGTCGCGCAGCCTGGCCATCAGCACCGGCCAGCCGGCGCCCTTCGCCCCTTCCGCCGGCGCGGCCAGGTAGGTCTGCATGGCCGTGCTCCGCTGCCGCTCGGCCTGCATCAACTCCCCCGCCGCGCGGGCCAGCGTCGCCTCGTCGCCCGCGCGCGCGGCAAGACGGCGCGACTCTGCCTCCAGGCGCAGGCCGAGCTGCTGCACATAGGCGCCATACGACCGCGCCTCGGCCACCACCTGCTGTCCCGGCTCCGCGTCTGCCGAGCGCGACAGCACGAACACCGCATGGAACAGGTCGCCGCTGCGCACCGGCGGCTGCGGCAGGCCGGCAGGCTTTTCTTCCGAAGGCTGATCGCCCATGATCCCGCGCAAGCTGTTGGAAAACGGGCAATTATAGCCCCATGTCGCCGGTACGGCGATGTGACGGCGGTCATCGCAGCACGATGAAAGCCGCCCCCAGCACCACCAGCGCCGCCGGCAGCCAGCCGGCCCTGCCCGCCCCCTCCTTCAGCACGAACGCGCCGATGGCGGCGCCGAAGAAGATGCTCAGGCGCTTCAGCGCGATGAAATACGGCACCGGCGCCAGCTGCAGCGCGGCATAGTGCATCAGCACCACGGCGGCAATGCACAGCCCGATCGCCCAATCCGCCGCCGCCGGCCGCAGGACGGCGCGCCAGGAATCCGGCCTGCCCGACAGGATCAGCGCCGCCGTCAGCGCCGCCACCGCCGAGTAATAGGCGATGCCGAAGGCCAGCGGCGGGCCGTCCCGCATGGCGCCCTTGGCCAGCACCGGCGTCAGCGCATACACCAGCGCCACGCCGGCCATGCGGGCCATCGCCAGCCGTCGCGCGCGCCTTCCCGCCCCGGACGCATCCACGCCGGGCACGGCGGCATCGATGCGCGAGGCGAAATAGCAGCCGGCGCCGATCAGCAGGATGCCCGCCATCCCCATCGAGGACACGCGCTCGCCCAGCAGGAGATGGGCCGCGCCGATCGAAGCCGCCGGCGTCAGCGCCAGGAAGGGCAGGGTCTGCACCAGCATGCCGCCGCGGATCGCCGCGAGATACCAGTGCAGCGCCAGTACCTCCAGCGGCAATGCCGCCGCCAGCCAGGGCAGCGACGCCGCGTCGAGCCGCGGCAGGCCGGTCCAGGGCAGCAGGGGCAGCAGCAGCAGCGCCGGCAGCAGCGTGCGCAGCAACAGCGCCTCCGGCTGGCTGCGCCGCGGCGCCGAGCGCTTGGTCAGCACATCCGCCGCCGCCGTGCCGAGCGCGCAGCCCAGCCCGAGCAGGACCCAGCCCTCAAGCGGCGGCATGCGCCCAACTTGCCTGCCGGCGGGGAGCAGGGTGGCGCCGGACCAGTCTATTCACCATTGCGTCCCACAAGAAATCAAGACAGCCCGCCCCCTGACAGCCTTTCTTTGTGCGAGAAAAAACACGAGAGAAAGTCAGCCTCCGCGAGACGGCGGCGGAACGAATTCGCCCCGCCTGCCCACGAGCGCGATGCTACCATCGGCCCACCCGAACCGCGAACCCGGCAATCATGACAAGCCATATCAAAAAACACCTGTTCGTCGACGACAGCGTCATCGACCGCAGCCACGCCGTGCATCGCGCCGTCGGCCAGCCGCAGAAGCATCCCGGCAATCCGCTGCTCAAGGCCGACGTGCCCTGGGAGCAAGGCCTCAAGCTCTACGGCAGCGTCCTCCACGACGGCGGCCGCTACCGCATGTGGTACCAGATGCTGCACTTCTGGCATGCCGCCAGCCCGCATTTCGCCACCGGCGTCGGCTATGCCGAAAGCCGCGACGGCCTGCGCTGGAAGAAGCCGCGCTGCGGCGTCACGCATCCGGTGCACGGCGCCACCAACCTCGTCATGCTGAGCGCCGGCCGCGCCCACCTGTGCAGCCCCTCGGTGGTGCGCGACGACACCGACCCCGACCCGGCGCGGCGCTACAAGATGATGTTCTACGACACCATGTCCGCCGAGCATCTCGAAGCCTTCGGCAGCCCCTTCCCGCCCGACGCCAGCGTGCCGGGCTGGCGCGCCGTCGAGGGCGAAGGCATGTTCGTGTGCACCTCGCCGGACGGCATCCACTGGCAGCGCCCGGTCTTCCCCGCCTTCCCCGGCCCCAACGATGTCGCCGCCCTGTCGCAACTGGCCGACGGCCGCCTGCTCGCCGCCTACAAGACCAGCAACTGCCCCTACCGCCACTTCCGCGTCATCGAAACCGCCGAGAGCCGCGACGGCGCCCGCTGGCGCCGGCACGGCATCGTCCTCGAGCCCGACTGGCGCGATCCGCCCGGCACCGAGTTCTACGGCATGAGCGCCTTCGAGTATTTCGGCAACCTGCTCGGCCTCGTCTGCGTCTATCACAACAGCCCCGACAACAAGAGCCTCGACATCCAGCTTGCCGCCGGCGAGGAAGCCGGCCGCTGGGCGCGCGCCGCCGAGCGCGCCGTGCTGCTGCCCACCGGCCCGCGCGGCAGCTGGGACGGCGGCGGCATCTACGTCGCCTCCGCGCCGCTCGTCTCCCCGCCCAGGGCCCCCGACGAAATCCGCCTCTACTACAGCGGCATCAGCGCGCGCCACGACGACATGCGCTACAAGGAATGGTCGATCGGCCTGGCCACGCTGCGCCTGGACGGCTTCGCCGCCATGCGCGCCGGCTAC
Source organism: uncultured Rhodocyclaceae bacterium (assembly GCA_964475635.1). GTDB lineage: Bacteria > Pseudomonadota > Gammaproteobacteria > Burkholderiales > Rhodocyclaceae > Desulfobacillus. Next base: position 1,718 of record CAYYXS010000080.1, on the reverse strand, counting down.
TTCACCGGCTGGCTGAAGACGCGGCCGGTGAAGGCAACCGGCCCGCGCATCCGCGTCAACGCCGACTGCCGCCACGGCTCCCTCGCCCTGCTCGTGCTCGACCCCGGAGACGGCCGCGTGCTCGCCCGCGCCCCCGCCATCCGCAAGCAGGACAACGTCGCCCTGCAGCCCGCGCTGGAAGTGCTCGGACCCTTCGTCGGCCAGGATGTCGTGCTGGCGTTCGAGATGCAGAAATGCGACCTCTTCAGCTTCTGGTTCGAGGCGTAAGCAGGAGCAGCCCCCCGGCTTCGCCGTGCTGCAGGGACTGACTTTCTCGGGGAATTGGTGAAGATGGTTTGGCGCGCGATCAGGTCGACAGTCGTGCCAGCCAGTCGGCTGCGCGTTCCACCGCGACGCGGCCGCGCAGTTCCGGCTGGCGCAAGTGACGCACCAGGAGCATGGCGCCGGCCTGCGGGAAGCGTTCTGCGACGGCGGCAAGGAAAGGCGGCACGGCCGGGTCCGCCAGCTTGGCTTCCGCGAACCCGACCGGCTCGCCCTTTTCGCACAGCGCGAAGTCGATTTCCCGGCCCTCCTTGTCGCGGACGTAGTGCAGGGTGACGTCGCGCCCGGCGCTGTCCTGGAGGAAATGCGCATGCCGCAGCAGCATCGCCGCGCAGGCATTCTCGAAGCGCGCCCCGTCGTCGCCCTCGACCAGGCCAGTGTCGAAGAAATACACCTTCGGTTCCTTGAGCAGGGCGCGCGCGATGTTACGATGATAGGGCCGCACGGTGAAGACGATGTAGAGCGCCTCAAGTATTTCCAGGTATCTGCCCAGCGTTGTCGGCGAGATTTGCAGGTCTCGCGCCAGCGAGGCCAGCGACACGGGCGACCCGACGCGGGAACGCAGCAGGTCGATGAAGACGCGCATGGCCCGGACTTCGCCGATGCGCGAAAATTCGAGGATGTCGTCGCGGACGATGCCTTCGAGATACAGTCGCCGCCAGCGCTGTGCATCCGCGGCGGTCTCGGCGAGAAAGGGTTCCGGGAATCCTCCCCGTTCCAGCAGGCGGGAAAGCGCGTCTTCCGGCGCCGCGCCGGAGGTCGCCACCCACTCGGCGACGGTGACCGGGTGCAACCGCCACGAGAAGTAGCGGCCGGCGAGCGATTCGCCGGCCTGCCGGAATGCGTCGAGGCGCGCGCTGCCCGTCACCAGCAGCGACTGCCCGGCAGGGCGGCCGTCGCACACCCCCTTCAGCCATTCGCGCCAGCCGGCCATCTTGTGCAGCTCGTCGAACACCAGCAGGTCGGCATCCGGCAGCCAGCTTTGGTCGAGCAGCACACGCCGGTCGGCGGCGACATCCCAGTTGAGCGCCTGCCCGCGCCGCGCCTCGCCCGCCAGCTTCAGCGCCAGCGTGGTCTTGCCCGCCTGCCGCGGGCCGGACAGGAAGACCATCTTGCGCCGCAGGTCGGCCTGGATGAGGGGGGTGAGGGTGCGCTGCATGCCGACTATTTTTCATGCGAATGGAAAATAGTCAAGACTTTTTTCCAGTTTCCTGTCGAAAAGTCAGGCCTGCCCGCAGAGCTTCTTCAGTCCGGTTGCGCTGAACGTGGCTGCCCTGGCAGCGACATGATGACAAATTCGGTGCAGCGTACATCCGTGAATTTGCTTTTATTTCAGCATGACCTAGTGTCCTGTCCCGTTAATAATTGGCATATATTATGCATGCAGTTGCGGTATC
>CAYYXS010000079.1:0-7618 GCA_964475635.1 uncultured Rhodocyclaceae bacterium | reverse complement strand
GGCGATGGGCGTGCTGGACCCGACCAAGGTCACCCGCACCGCGCTGCAGAACGCCGCCTCCGTGGCCGGCCTGATGCTGACCACCGACTGCATGGTGGCCGAGCTGGTGGAAGACAAGCCGGCCGGCGGCGGCATGCCCGGCGGCATGGGCGGCATGGGCGGCATGGGTGGCATGGGGATGGATATGTAATTCGGCGCAGCCGTATTCGTATCCGCCCCTGCAGGAAAAAACGGGGGGAACCCAGGTTCCCCCCGTTGCCCCCTTCCTGACCAATCACGACAGACCCCGCTTCGGCGGGGTTTGTCGTTTGCGCGACAGACCCGCTTTCCCCTGTTGTCGACGTGATATATTGATATCACTAAAGTAGAACCAATCGGGGGAGTAAATGGATCTGAATGCCGTTTACAGGAAAACCCAGAAAGGTCAGGAGGAGATGGCTCGCAGGACGGTGCTCGGCATGCGCGAGCGCACTCTCCTGGTCATGGTCGACGGCAAGACCAGTGCCACCGATCTGCTTGCCCGGGCGCAGCACATGCCTGATCCAGGCGGTTTGCTGGCCAGGCTGATCGATGGCGGGTTCATCGAGCCAGAGAAAGCCGCACCCGCGGCGGCGCCTGCCGCCCTGCCCTCAGGGCCCACACCCCAGGAACAGCGCGCCATGCAAGAGGCGATGCGCTTCGCCGAGCATTTCCTCGATCAGGTGCTCGGACCTGAGGCCGACATGCTTTCGGAAGCGATCGACAGATGCAGGACGCTCCCCGAATTGCGCGCGAGACTGGAAAAGACGCGCGATGCCATAGAAGGAATGGGCAAGAAGCGCAAGTCCGAGGAATTCTGGGCGGCCGCCCAGGCGCTGCTGGAGGGAAAGGCGTTGCCCTCGCCGGCGCCGCCCCCTGCCGCAACTGCGCCGCCACCCGCGGCGCTTGCTCCTGCCGCAGCGCCTCAGTCTCCGGCGGCTCCGCCGCAGCCTTCCATGCAGGAGGCGGTGCGTTTTGCCAGGCGCTATCTCAACGACACCCTTGGCCCGGATGCCGAAATGCTGGTCGAAGCCATCGAGAACTGCAGGACGCTGCCGGAACTGCGCGCCAGGATCGAGGCGACGCGCGAGGCGCTGGCTTCGGGCGGCCTGAAACGCAAGGCCGAGGAATTCTGGACGGGCGTCAAGCCGAGACTGCCGGCTGCGTGAACCGCGACCTGAGAGCAGCTGAGAAAAAGACGGCGGGGAGCGGCGCCAAGGAATCCTGTCCGCTCCCCGGGACCGGGCGCAATGCGCGCGGCCCCCATGGACCGATCAAAAGGAGAACAGCGCGTCAAGGTTAGACCCGGCGGCTTACACCTGGCTTACACGCGCCATCCTGCATGCATATCCTGTTTGCCGAAGACGACCCCATCATTGCCGACGGCCTGGTGCGCGCCCTGCGCAAGTCCGGCTATGCGGTGGACCATGTCGGCAACGGAGCGGATGCCGATGCCGCCCTGCTTTCGCAGGAATTCGACCTGCTCATCCTGGATCTCGGCCTGCCGAAGCTGCCTGGCATCGAGGTGCTGAAGCGCCTGCGCGCGCGCAAGTCGCCGCTGCCCGTGCTGATCCTGACTGCGCAGGATGGCCTGGAAGACCGCGTGCGCGGCCTGGATGCCGGCGCGGACGACTACCTCTCCAAGCCTTTCGCCTTGCCCGAACTGGAGGCGAGGGTGCGCGCACTCACCCGGCGCGGCACCGGCAATCCGACCAGGATCGAGTTCGGTCCGCTCACCTACGACCAGTCCGAGCGCAGCGCCCGGCTGGACGGGCATGCGGTGGACCTCTCCGCGCGCGAACTGGCCCTGCTGGAAATCCTCCTGTTGCGCGCCGGCCGCCTGGTGAGCAAGGAACAGTTGGTTGACCATCTGTGCGGCTGGGGCGAGGAAGTCAGCACCAACGCCATCGAGGTGTATGTGCACCGCCTGCGCAAGAAGCTGGAGGCCGGCGGAGTGCGCATCAGCACCGTGCGCGGCCTCGGCTACTGCCTGGACCGGCCGGATGGCGCTTAGCGACCGGCTGCTGCGACCCAGGCAGGACGATGCCGAACGCCAATCGGTGTTCGGCGAGATCCTGGACTGGATGCTGATGCCGCTGCTGCTGATCTGGCCGCTCAGCGTGATCCTCATCCAGGGCGTGGCCAACGGCATAGCCGACGATCCCTACGACAAGGCATTGGCCGAGAGAGCCCTTGCCATCGCCGGCCTGGTGAGCGTGAAGGAGGGCCGCATCCGGGCCGACCTCCCGCCGCAGGCGCGCAGCCTGCTGCAGCGCGACGAGCTGGACACCGTGTACTTCCAGGTGCTCGGCCTGCGCAACGAGCTGGTGGCCGGCGAGGTGGCCATCCGCTGGGCCGAGCCGCCGCTGAAGATCGAGTTCGGCAAAGCCTATTTCCGCGACGACGAGATCCATAGCGAGCCGGTGCGCGTCGCCTCGCTCTATTTGAAGCCGCTGCCGGAGCGCGAGCCGATCCTGGTGCAGGTCGCCGAAACGCGCAACAAGCGCAATGCCCTTGCCAGCCGCATCATCTCCGGGGTGACGCTGCCGCAGTTCGCCGTGATTCCGCTCGCCGTGCTGCTGGTGTGGTTCGGCCTCTCGCGCGGCATCGCCCCGCTCAACCGCCTCGGCAGCGCCATTCGCCGCAGGCTGCCCACGGATCTCTCGCCCATCCCCACTGCCGGCGTGCCGGAGGAAGTGAAGCCCGTCATCCATGCCTTCAACGACATGATGGCGCGGCTCGAGCAGAACCTGCAGGCGCAGCAGCGCTTCATCGGCGACGCGGCGCACCAGATGCGCACCCCCCTCACCGGCCTGAAGATGCAGACCGAGCTGGCGCTGACCGAGACCAATCCGGAGAACATGCGCATCCTGCTCCAGCAGATCGCGGAGAGCACCGACCGTGCCGCGCGCCTCATCAACCAGCTGCTGGCGCTGGCAAGAGCGGAGTCGAGCCACGAGAAGTCGCATGCCATCGAGCGCGTCGACCTCGAGACAGTGGCGCGCGAGGCGACGCTGGAATGGGTGCCGGCCGCCATGGCCAAGAAGATCGACCTCGGCTTCGAGGGCACCGGCTGGCCGCTCCAGGTGAACGGCAATCCGCTCCTGCTGCGCGAACTGGTCGTGAACCTGATCGACAACGCCGTGAAATACACCCCGGCAGGCGGCCGCGTCACCGTGCGCACCCGTGCAATCGAATTCGCCGTGTTCGAGGTCGAGGACGACGGGCCCGGCATCTCCGAAAACGAGCGCGAGCTGGTCTTCGAACGCTTCTACCGCGTGCTCGGCAACGAGGCGCCGGGCAGCGGCCTGGGGCTCGCCATCGTGCGGGAGATTGCCGAGCTGCACCTGGGCAGCGTGCAGTTGAAGCCCAGTCCCGCCGGCCGCGGCACTCTGGTCCAGGCGGTGTTTCCGCGCCGCCGGTTCACCGTCGCGGCCCTGCTGGCGCAGCAGCCGGAGAAGTTCCAGCCGACGCTATAGGGCGTATTCGTCGCGCCAGCGACTCGCGAAGCTCCCCTCGCGGGAGATGGGAGAGCGGGGGGCAGTGGAAGTCGCTGTCCGTCAGCAGCCCGCCAGGCCGCTCAGCGCGCACAGTTCGCGCTTGACCCAGGCCAGCATGATCCACAGCCAGAACAGCAGAAAGAAGGCGACGAAGGGCAGGTGCTTGTCGATGATCACTTTCGGCGTGATCCAGCGGCTGACTTTCATCACCGGCCCGGTGATGACGATGAATAGCCGGTAAACAAAATTAGTGTGGCGCCGGCTGCCGGCGAGCAGGGCCAGCACGCCCTGGCCGAGCAGCGCCAGCAAGGCTACCTCGACGAGCGCCCGCAGCAGGGAGACGATGAACAGATCGAGGTTACTCATGGTATTGTTCCTGCCTTCGTTTTCGAGGTGCTGTAATGGATTTTGAACATTTCCGCCATTATGCCCGCGGCTGGCTGCTGCATTTCTTCGGCCAGGAAGAAAAAGCCTTCAACGAATACGCGGCCGCCTACCGGCTGAAGCCGAACGACGCCCAGGCGGCGCGGCATCTTGCCCATATTGCCGCGCGCCGCAGGCAGTACGATGTCGCCGACAAATGGTTCGCCGAAGCCCTGCGCCTGGTGCCCGAGGACGCCAACAACCATTTCAATCGCGGCTTCGTCCTGGAGCAGGGCGGGCGCCAGCACGAGGCCGTTGCCGCCTTCGCCGAGGCGGCGCGCCTGAATCCCGCCCTCGATCGCGCCTGGTATGGCATGGGCATGGCGCAGGCCCGCCTGGGCGAACATGCCGAGGCGGCGGCGGCCTTCGCCAGGTGCGCCGAGCTGCAGCCGATGAACGGCGAGGGCTTCTACCAATGGGGCATGGCCTGCCATCACGCCAACCAGCCCGACGAAGTGAAGAAAATCGTCCGCAAGCTTGCCGATTTCGATCCCAAGCGCGCGCTCAAGCTGATCAAGGACGCCGAACGCGCCGATCTGAAGCATCTCATCTCAGAAGAAGTTCAGCGTTTTTTTGAGGGCTCGCGCTAGCAGGTTTTTCACAGCCGGCCAGAACCCTCAAAAAAAGAGCCCGCCGTGCGGCGGGCTCCAAAGGGGTTTCCCCCCTCCTCGTAGTTCTTAGCGACCCGAAGTGTCGATGTCGCCCGCCAGGTTCGGGTAGCGGACGTGGTCGACCAGTTCCTGCACTTCCTTCGACGGCGCCGCAGAGATCAGGCTGCCGACGATGACGCCGAGGAAGCCGACCGGGATGCCGAAGGTGCCGGCGGAGATCGGGTTGATGTCCCACCACAGCGGCGCATTGACCCCGAAGAACGGATAGGTCATGTACATGTAGTAGGCGCAGGTGCCCAGGCCGCCCGCCATGCCGAGGATGGCGCCGAGCTTGTTGGCGCGCTTCCAGAACACGCCGCAGACCAGGGCCGGGAAGAAGCCCGAGGCCGCCAGCGAGAAGGCCGCGCCGACCAGGAACAGGATGTCGCCCGGCTTAAGGCTGGTGACGTAGGCGGCGAGAACGGCCACCACGAGCAGCAGGCCCTTGGACACCGCCAGACGGCGCACCGTCGGGGCGTTCGGGTCGATCATCTTGTAATACACGTCGTGCGACAGGGCGTTGGCGATGGTCAGCAGCAGGCCGTCGGCGGTGGACAGCGCCGCCGCCAGGCCGCCGGCCGCAACCAAGCCCGAGATCACGTAGGGCAGGCCGGCGATTTCCGGCGTCGCCAGCACGACCAGGTCGCCGCCGATGACGATCTCGGCCAGCTGGATGATGCCGTCCTTGTTGATGTCGGTGATCGACATCAGCGTCTTGTCCACCGTGGCCCAGTTGCTGACCCAGGCTGGCAATGCCGAGAACGAAGACCCCACCAGGTTGCCGTACACCTCCCCCTTCACCAGCACGGCCAGAGACGGCGCCGAGAAGTAGAGCAGGAAGATGAAGAACAGCGACCAGAACACCGAGACGCGCGCCTCCTTGACCGAGGGGGTCGTGTAGTAGCGCATCAGGATGTGCGGCAGGGCGGCCGTGCCGACCATCAGGCACATCACCAGGGCGAGGAAGTTCTTGCGCGCCTTGTTCTGCGCGGCCTCGTCCTTGCCGGCATAGGGCTGGGCATGGATCTTGGTCGGCGCGGCGCGTGCGGCATTGCCGGCCTTGTCCTTGGTCCAGGCGGCCTTGGCGGCAGCCGGGTCGGCCGGGAAGTCCTTGACGGCCTTCTCGGCGGCCTCGACGGCCTTCACGTCGGGCGCGGGCGCGGCCTTCAGCTCGGCGACCTTGGCGGCCAGCTTGTCCTTCTCGGCAGCGATGAAGGCTGCGCCGCCCGCTTCCAGGCCTTTCAGCTTGGCATCGGCGGCGGCGGCGCGGTCGCGGAAGATGGCGCGCACTTCTTCTTCCTTGGCCCCCTTCGGCGTGGCCTTGTCGTTGAATTCCTTCTCGAGCTGCGACACCTTCGGCAGCACCGTGGTGTAGGCGACGATCTGCGGCAGCGGCACGCCGGTCTGCTTCACCGACAGCCATACCAGCGGAATCAGGTAGGCGACGATCAGGATGATGTACTGGGCCACCTGAGTCCAGGTCACCGCCTTCATGCCGCCGAGGAAGGAGCACACCAGGATGCCGGCGAGGCCGACGAACACGCCGATGCCGAACTCCAGGCCGGTGAAGCGGCTGGTGATGATGCCGACGCCGTAGATCTGCGCGATCACGTAGGTGAACGAGCAGGTGATGGCGGCGATGACGCCGATCAGGCGCGGGATGTTGCCGCCAAAACGGGCGCCGAGGAAGTCCGGAATCGTGAACTGGCCGAACTTGCGCAGGTAGGGCGCGAGGAACAGCGCCACCAGGCAGTAGCCGCCGGTCCAGCCGGTGACGAAGGCCAGGCCGTCATAGCCGGCGTGGTAGAGCGTGCCGGCCATGCCGATGAAGGAGGCCGCGCTCATCCAGTCCGCGCCGGTCGCCATGCCGTTGAAGAAGGCCGGCACGCGGCGCCCCGCCACATAGTATTCCGCCACCTCCGCCGTCTTCGACATGAAGCCGATGCCGGCGTAGAGCAGGATGGTGGCGAACAGGAACATGTAGCCGAGGATCTTGTTCGGCACGCCCAGTTGTTCGAGGATGCCGACGACGATGACGAAGGCAATGAAGCCACCCGTGTAGAAGCTGTAGTACTTCTTCAGGTTGGCGTAGAACTGCGATTGGGTTACCTGGGACATCAGTCTTCCTCCCCTTCATGGACGCCGTATTCCTGGTCCAGGTTGTTCATGTACTTGGCGTAGTACCAGATGATCAGCACGTAGATGATCAGCGAGCCCTGGGCGCTCATGTAGAAGCCGAGCGGGCCGATGAAGGTGATGGCATTCAATTCACGTGCGAACCACTCCACGACGAAGGTGGCGACGAACCAGATGAAGAGCAGTAAGCTCGTCATCTTCAGGTTCTTTTGCCAATACTCCTTGTGTTTTTCGGTAAGTTGCATGGAAGCGACTCCTCCTTGTTGAAAGGGCGCCTGAGCTATATCGCCCGCGCAGACGCATTCTCCTTGCCACGAATCGGCGCAACCGGGGCCTACCCCTCTTGCCGCGCCGCTCTCCTCACCCAGAAGCCGTACGAGCAGAATTCTCCGGGTTGCATGCATTATCGTCGGGCTAAACTGACAGATTGCTTACAGGAAGTCAGATGATTGGAAAAGCACTTTCCAGAGGAATGCGGATGGTGCAATGCAAAAACATGGATTTGCCTTGCAGGCTATACTGCTGCGGAAGTCTGCGGATAGTAATTGCTACACCGCAGCGAAGCTGACGAAAGTTATCCTTTCCGGATGCAAGAACGTTCCGCGCCCGGCCATCGCAGGTTTTGCGATTCGGGCCGGAACCAGTATAATCGCGCCTCTTTTCCAGCCGGCCAGGACAGGCTAATACGACGCATTCGCGGCCGGTGGTGAAGGCGTAAAGGTTTCAAAGGCCAGGTAGCTCAGTTGGTAGAGCAGCGGACTGAAAATCCGCGTGTCGACGGTTCGATTCCGCCCCTGGCCACCAATACCAAAAGGTCAACCGTTCTCGGTTGGCCTTTTTTCTGTGCGCCCGGCACGGGCGCACTCTTGCAGGTGAAAGTCCTGCCGTAAG
>CAYYXS010000078.1:0-8030 GCA_964475635.1 uncultured Rhodocyclaceae bacterium | reverse complement strand
CCAGCACCTCGGTGCGGAAATCCTCCATGCGGTCCGACCAGCGCAGCCCGCCGCGCGCCACGCGGCCGCCGCGCAGGTGCACGCCCTCGACGCGCGGGGAATAGACGAAGATCTCGAACAGCGGCCGCGGCTCGGGCAGCCCCGGCACGCGCTTCGGGTCGAGCTTGAAGGACAGCCAGGGCTTGGGTGCCCCGCCTGCCTGCTGGAAATAATTGGTGCGCAGCGTGGCCTGGATCAGCGCCAGGAACTGGCGCAGGATGCGGTCCTCGTCCAGGTTGGCCACCCGGTCCAGGCCGGCGCGGATGCCCTCTTCGAGCTGCGCCACGGCCTCCTCGCGCCCTTCCTCGCGGCGCGGGTCGAAGCGCGCCAGGAACAGCGCCAGCAGCTGGCGCGCGATGTCCGCATGCGCCGCCAGGGTCTGCTCCATGTAGGCCTGGCTGAAGGTGAAGCCGGTCTGGCGCAGGTATCTGGCGCAGGCGCGCAGCACGGCCACTTCGCGCCAGCCGAGCTGCGCGGCGAGCACCAGTCGGTTGAAGTCGTCGCTCTCCGCCTCGCCGTTCCAGACCCGCGCGTAGGCCTCCTGAAACACCTCGCGCACGCGGTCGATGTCCGGCTCCTCGGTGCCCGCATAGCTCAGGCCGAAATCGTGCAGCCACACCGTCTGGCCGGAATCGCGGCGGAGTTCGTAGGGGCGCTCCTCCAGCACGCGCACGCCCATGTGCTCCAGCATCGGCAACGACACCGAAAGCGGCACCGGCTCGTCCAGGCAGAGGATCTTGAAGCGCAGGCTGCCGGGCGGCGCTTCCAGGGGCACGTAGAGGCTCATGGCGATCCCGCAGGCGCCGGGCAGCTGCTCCATCAGTTCGATGTCGCCGACGGCGGCGCGCGCGGCGTAGGCCTCGCGGTAGCCGGCCGGGAAGCCCGCGCAGTAGCGCGTGTAGAGCAGGTTGCCGCGCTCCTCGCCGCAGCGATCGAGCAGCGCCTGGCGCAGCTCGTCCTCCCAGCGCCGCGCGGCGCGCACCAGGCGCGCCTCGATCTCGCGCAGGTCGTAGGCGGGCTGCGTCCCCGGCCGGGTATGCACGACGAACAGGATGCGCGCCAGCGCCGACTCGGAGAGCTGCACGTTGAATTCGGCGGAGACGCCGTTGAGCGCTTCCAGCAGCACCGCCTGCATGCGCTCGCGCAGCGCCGTGTTGTACTGCTCGCGCGGCACGTAGAGGAGGCAGGCGTAGAAGCGGCAGAAGGTGTCGCGCCGCATGAACAGCCGCGTGCGCTGGCGCTCGCCCAGGCGCAGGATGCCCATGGCGATGGGATAGAGTGCGTCGGAGTCGATCTGCAGCAGCTCGTCGCGCGGGTATTGATCGAGGATGGTGGTGAGCGCCTTGCCGGCATGGCTCTTCGGCAGGAAGCCGGCGCGGGCGAGGACGGTGGCGATCTTGCGGCGCAACAGCGGGATGTCGGCCGGATTGGCGCTGTAGGCGGTGGAGGTGAACAGCCCGAGGAAGCGCCATTCGCCGACGGTGCGGCCGTCGGCGTCGAAGCGCCGCACGCCCAGGTAATCGAGATAGCCCGGCCGGTGCACCGTGGCGCGCGCGTTGGCCTTGGTCAGCACCAGCAGCCGCGGCTGGCGGGCAATGGCGCGCACTTCGGGCGGCAGGGAGGCGAAGGAGGTCGAGCGCTCCTGGCCGGTCTCGCGCAGGACGCCCAGGCCGGAGCCGGGCACGATGCGCAGCACGTCGTCGCCGTTCTCCACGGCGAGCTCGTATTCGCGGTAGCCGAGGAAGGTGAAGTTGTCGTCCGCCACCCACTGCAGGAAGGCGCGTTCCTCCTCGGTCTCGGCGGGGTCCTGCGGCGGCCGGTGGCGCTCCATCAGGGCGAGCACTTCGAGCATGCGCTCGCGCATGCGCCCCCAGTCCTCGACCGCGGCGCGCACGTCGCCGAGGATGCGCGCGAGGCCCTGCTGCAGCGCCTGCAGCTGCTCGGGCTGCGTGCGCCGGTCCACTTCGACGTGGATGAAGGACTCGTGGCGCCAGCCTTCGGCCGCCGCTGCGGCGGAAGGCCCGGGCATTTCGGCCACGGCCATCAGATTGCCCTCCGCATCGCGCTGCACGCTCATGACGGGATGGAGGATGAGGTGCAGGGTGAGGCCCTGGCGGTTGACTTCCATGGTGATCGAGTCGACCAGGAAGGACATGTCGTCGTTGACGATCTCGATGACGGTGTGGGTCGACTGCCAGCCGTGCTCTTCGGTGTGCGGATTGAACACGCGCAGCTTGGGCGCGCCCGGGACGAAGCGGCGGGCGAAGTGCCAGTGGGAGAGCGCGGCGCCGTAGAGGTCGGCCAGTTCCCGCTCCTGCAGGTCTTCGGGATCGATCTGGCTGAAGTAGCCGCGGGCGAAGGCTTCGCACTGCGCCGCTTCCGCGCCGGGCAGGCGCGCGCGGATCGTCTCCAGCACCGCCTCCAGGGGGGCCTGTTTGGCTTCGTTTTCCAGCATGCTTCCTCCCGCTGCGCAATCGCCTGAAGGAAGCATACCCAATCGGGCGGCAGAATGGGCGCAGCGGCGGCAGCGGCCTGCGGCCGGCTGGCGATGCGCTACTTCACGTCCTTGATCGCCGCCTTGAGCGCCTCGTGCTGCGGCTTGGGCTCCTTGGCCATCAGCCGCCCCTCCTGCTTGTGCCTAGGCACGCCCTCGACCTCCATCATGTCGGCCAACTCGGTGAAGCTGACCATGCCGTTGCCCTTGCCGCCGTCCTCGGCGATCAGCTCGTCGCCGTAATAGACGGCCGGGGCCTTGGCGCCCGCGCCGGCGAAGCCATGCGGCACGATTTGTACCGGGATCTGGTAGATGTTGGTCAGCTCGGCGGCCACCTGCATGTTGTTGTTGCAGCGCACCCAGGGCGGGTCGCGTACCACCAGGGTGAGCACCTTGTGGCTGCCCAGCCTGGTCGCGCCGGGCGGGCCGGCCCAGGCGGGAGACGCAGTGCCGGCAATTGCCGTGGCGAGGACAATCAGTGCGGCAAACGGCTTGGCGAGTTTCATAATCATGTATTCCTCCTTCGCACGGCCCGGACGGGCCTCTTGACAGTATTCAAGTATTTGTTTGAATATTCGCCCAGGAGGACGGGCGATGTCAATCAGGACGTGGTGGTGGCTGCTGGCCGCGCTGCCGGCCTTGTCGGCCCTGGCCGAGGAGCCGAACCGCCTGCAGGGCCATATCCTCGGCCGGCAATGCGCGGAGGCAGGCCGCATCGGCGAGTGCTACCTGAAGTGGGCCGACGACGTGGTGTTCCGCAGCACGGCGGGCGAGATCCTGCGCATCGACCTCGCGGCGAGCGGCATCAGGCAGGAGCGCCTCGACGAGGCCTACGGCCTGGAGGTCGAGCTGTACGGCAAGGTGCTGCGCGACAGGCAGGGCGCGCGCGTCGCCGTTTCCCAGCTCAATATCGTCAAGCCGCCGGGCAGCAAAGAGTTTTTCAAGGGCTGACTGTGAGTTCGCGTCCCCGGTGCGGGGCCGGATGAGGAGAACAAGAAGATGAGGCCGATGCGGTGGCTCGCCGTCCTGCTGGGACTGACTTTTGCGCTGTCGGCGCAGGCACAGGGTTATGCGCGGCCGGAACTGCTGATCGAGACCGACGAACTCGCGCGCCTCCTTGCCCAGCCCAACCTGCGCCTCGTCGATGCCGCCGATGCCGTCACCTACAAGCGCGCCCACCTGCCCGGCGCGGCGAACATTCCCTACCTGGAACTCTCCCGCATCGACGAGCGTCGCGGCACCGGGCACCCCACCAGCAACTTCGAGGCCGAGCGCATCTTCGGCGAGGCCGGCATCGACGCCGCCACGCTGGTGGTGGTCTACGACGGCGGCGAGGGCGCGCCGGCCTCCGGCGTCTGGTTCGTGCTGGACTTCTTTGGCCACAAGCAGGTGCGCGTGCTGAACGGCGGCTTCCGCAAGTGGCTGCAGGAGGGCCGCCCGGTGACGCAGGAGGTGCCGAAGATCGAGCGCAAGAAATTCGCGCCCGCGCCGCAGCCCGAAAAGATCGTCACGCGCGAGTGGGTGAAGCGCAACCTCGGCAACAAGGGCACCGTTTTCGCCGACACGCGCTCCTTCAACGAATACATCGGCCGCGAGCTGCCGCCGGGCGCGGCACGCGGCGGCCACATTCCCGGTGCCATCCACATCGAGTGGACGAATTTCTCCGCCGGGACCGCGTCGTTCAAGAGCGCCGCCGAAATCGAGGCGGAACTGAAGAAGCGCGGCATCGCGCGCGAGACGAAGGTCGTCACCTACTGCCAGGGCGGACTGGGCCGTTCCACCGACGTCGCCTTCGCCATGAAGCTGATCGGCTGGGACAATGTCGTCGAGTATCCCGGCTCCTGGGAGGAGTGGTCGGCCGATCCGCGCCTGCCGCTGGAAAGATGATGATTCCACATGACTCAGCGATGCTTTCGCCGGCATGACGAGTAGGTGATGACACTGCGACCTATCCTCGCCTGCGCCTTGCTGGTGCTGCTGTCGGGCACGGCCCTCGCCGCCAACGAGCTGAAGCCGCATTCAGGGACGGCGCAAGACTTCGCCGCGCTGGACCTGCAGGGCAAACCGGTGCGTTTTTCGACGTATCGCGGCAAGGTGGTGCTGCTCAACTTCTGGGCCACCTGGTGCCCGCCCTGCCGCAAGGAGATGCCCTCGATGGAGCGCCTGCACCGCGCCTACCGCAGCCGCGGCCTGGTGGTGCTGGCGGTCACCGCACAGGACGCCGCGCCCCTCGATGAGGTCAAGCGCTTCGCCGTCTCGCTGGGACTGACTTTTCCCGTCTGGCACGACCGCGACAGCGCGGCCGGCCGCCAGTACCAGGTGCCGGGCGTGCCGACTTCCTTCCTGATCGCCCACGACGGTCAGCTCGCCTACCGCGTACTGGGCGAGTACGACTGGGACGGCCGCGAGGCGCACGGCGCCATCGAGCTGCTGCTCGACGAGGCGGGGAAATAAATGGTCTCGCGGCGCGACTTCATCAAGAGCGGCGGCGCCTGCGGCCTGATGGCCGGCCTGCCCGACGAACTGCTGGCGCGCATCCAGGACCCGGGCGATCCGCTCTCCGCCTATCCCTACCGCGAATGGGAGGACTTCTACCGCAAGGAACTGGCCGAGACGCGCGGCGACAGCCAGGGCTGGGCCTTCCACTGCTCCAACTGCCAGGGCAACTGCGCCTTCCGCGTCTTCGCGCGGGGCGGCAGGGTGACGCGCGAGGAGCAGCTCGCCGAATATCCGCAGCTCAACCCGAACATCCCCGATCCGAATCCGCGCGGCTGCAACAAGGGCACCATCCACTCGCAGGCGATGCACGAGAAGGACCGCCTGCTGCATCCGCTCAAGCGAGCCGGCCGCCGCGGCGAGGGCAAATGGCAGCGCGTCTCCTGGGACGAGGCGCTCGGCGACATCGCCGAAAAGATGGTCGACACCCTGGTGAAGGACGGACCCGGCGCGCTGATGGTCTATGCCGGCACCGGCATCGTCTCGCAGGGCAAGCGCGCCGGCCCCTTGCGGCTGGGCTCCCTGCTCGGCGCGCAGCGCCTGTATCCCTCCAGCGCCGTCGGCGACATGTTCACCGGCGCCAGCCTCGCCTACGGCATCCCCAACGTCGGCACTTCGCTCGATGCCTGGTTCGAGATGGACTACATCGTGCTGTGGAGCTTCAACCCGAACGTCACGCGCATCCCCGACGCCCACTACCTGTGGGAGGCGAAGTGGCGCGGCGCGAAGATCGTCGTCATCTCGCCCGACTACAACCCGACGGCCATCCACGCCGATTTGTGGATTCCCATCCAGCCCGGCACCGACAGCTTCCTCGCCCTGTCGCTGGTGCAGGTGGTGCTCGCCGAGAAACTCTACAAGGAGGACTTCATCCGCGAGCAGACCGACCTCACTTTCCTGGTGCGGGAAGACGATGGCCGCCTGCTGCGCCTGTCCGATCTGCGCGCGGGCGGGCGCGACGACATCTTCTACTGCTGGGACGAGGCGGCGAACAAGGTGCAGGCCATGCCCGGCACGCGCGGCCACTTCCGCAAGACACTGCGCCTGGGCGCGCTCAAGCCGGCGCTGACCGGCCGCTACGAAGTGAAGGGCGCCGACGGCAAGACGATCCACGTCACCACCGTGTTCGAGAAAGTGCGCGCCGAGGCGGCGAAGTTCACGCCGGAAGCGACGCAGAAGCATACCGGCATCCATCCCGACGTGGTGCGGCGCCTGGCGCGCGAGTACGCGGCGGCGCACGATCCCGGGCTGACCATCGGCTTCTCCCTGCACAAGTACGCCTGGGGCATCCTCGCCTGCTGGGGCCAGGCGCTGTTCTGCGCGCTCACCGGCCACGATGTGGTGGACACCGAGCACCAGTGGAGCCTGGGCGGCATCGGCCCGCTGACCAACCCGAAGCCGGGGCGCTTCGGCTCCGGCTTCTACGGCGAGTGGATGGGCGGGCGCATGTGGGAGACCTTCCGCAAGCACTATGGAGAGGGGCCGGAGTTCGCGCGCCGCGCCGGGCTGTCGCCCGAAGAACTCGTCAAGCTGGCCGAGACGGCGCGCGAAAAAAAATGGACGACCTACCACGGCCAGCCGAAAGTGCGCCTCCTGTTCGCCGAGAACATCTTCCGCCGCAACAAGTCGACGGCGCACTACCGCAAGGCCGTGCTGGATGCCACCGAGCTCTACGTCAACGTCAACTTCCGCATGGACTCCTCGGCCGAGTACGCCGACTACGTGCTGCCGGCGACCAGCCACTACGAGGCCTGGGACATCCGCGGCGAGGTCGGCTACCACCGCTACGCCAACCTGACCATGCCGCCGCCGGGGCTGAAGCCGCTCGGCGAAACCAGGTCGGAGTGGGAGATCTGCCGCCTGCTGGCGGAAAAGATCCAGGCCGTGGCGAAGCGGCGCGGCCTGTCCGCCATTGCCGACCCCGAGTTCACCGTCGAGCGGCAGGGGAAGAGGGAGCCGGTGACGCGCGACCTCGACATCCTGCACGACGAGTTCACCATGCTCGGCCGCATCAACACCGACAAGGATGTCGTGAAGTGGCTGATCGAGAACGTGCCGTCCTTCCAGCCGTGGAAATTCGAGGACGTCGTGCGCAACGGCTACCTCACGCTCAACAGCAGCGCCGGCCTCACCTCGCCGCTCTACGCCGACAAGCCCTACCGCTCCTTCGAGGAACAGTTCCATCTCAAGAAGCCCTGGCCGACACTCTCCGGCCGCCAGCAGTTCTACATCGACCAGGAAGTGTTCCTCAGGCTGAAATGCGCCGTGCCGACGGCGCGCGAGCCACTGCATCCGGCGAAATTTCCGCTGAAGTTCTATTCGCCGCACACACGCTGGGGCATCCACTCCACCTGGCGCAGCAACAAACACATGCTGCGCCAGCAGCGCGGCGTGCCGCACGTGAACCTCAACCCGAAGGACGCCGCCGCGCGCGGCATCCGCGACGGCGACTCGGTGCGGGTGTTCAACAACGTCGGCGAGTTTCGCGCCATGGCCAAGCTGATGCCCAGCCTGCGCCCCGGCACGCTGATGATGGACCACGCCTGGGAACCGCACCAGTTCATGAAGCGCCTCGGCATGGACGAGCCGGTGGCGGGCCTCGTCTCGCCGCTGGAACTCGCCGGCGGCTGGGGACATCTCCAGTTCGGCGCCGAGTGGGACGGCAACCAGCTGGCCTATGAGTCGTCGGTCGACGTGGCGAAGGTCCGACAAACATGAACCCCTGCCGATTGCACCAGTACGAGGCCGGCCAGTCGGTGCTGGCGCCGCTTAGAAGGTCTCCCCCTTTGTCCCACAGGGATTTCCTTCGGTCAAAAAAGGGGGAACAAGGGGGATTTTTGTCGGTGGTTGGTGGGTTGGCGGCTGCTAAATCCCCCCCAGCCCCCCTTTTTCAAAGGGGGGAGTGTTGCGACGGGAAGGGTGAACATGTCTAGGCGCCAGCTCGCCATGGTGATGGACCTCAACAAGTGCATCGGCTGCCAGACCTGCACCTCGGCCTGCA
>CAYYXS010000077.1:0-8464 GCA_964475635.1 uncultured Rhodocyclaceae bacterium | reverse complement strand
GGGCGGCGCCTGGTGCTGGCCTTCCAGCCGCACCGCTACACGCGCACGCGCGACTGCTTCGAGGACTTCGTCCGGGTGCTGACCACCGTGGATCTGCTGCTGCTGGCCGAGGTCTATCCGGCCGGCGAGGCGCCGATCGTCGCGGCGGACGGGCGCGCACTGGTGCGGGCGATCCGCGTCACCGGTGCGGTCGAGCCGATCTTTGTCGAGGACATCGGCGAGATGCCGCAGCAGATTCTGAACATGGCTCGCGACGGCGACGTGGTGCTGACCATGGGCGCCGGATCGATCGGCGCCGTGCCGGGGAAGCTGTCGCATGGACCTGTCTGAGATGAACCGACTGGCGCACACCCTGCGCGGCGAACTGCGGTTCAACGAGCCGATGGCGCAGCACGTCAGCTGGCGCGCCGGCGGCGCGGCGGCGCGCGCCTACATTCCTGCCGGCCTCGACGATCTGGCCGCCTTCCTGCGCGCCACGCGCATCGACGAGCCGCTGCTGTTCGTCGGGCTGGGCAGCAACCTGCTGGTGCGCGACGGCGGCTTCGACGGCACGGCGGTGTTCCTGCACGCCGTATTGGGGAGACTGACTTTTGCCGACGGCCTCATCTACGCCGAGGCGGGCGTCGCCAGCCCGAAGCTGGCGCGCTTTGCCGCCAACCGCGGCCTGGCCGGGGCGGAATTCCTCGCCGGCATTCCCGGCACGGTGGGCGGCGCGCTGGCCATGAACGCCGGTTGCTATGGCGGCGAGACCTGGGCCATCGTCGAGAGGGTGCTGACGCTCGACCGCCGCGGCGGCCTGCATGAGCGCACGGCTGCCGACTTCGAGATCGGCTACCGCCATGTCGGCTTGCGCGAGGTGAGCGACGAGTTCTTCGCCGCCGCCTGGTTCCGCCTGCCGGCGGGCGACGGCGCGGCCGCGCGGGAGCGCATCCGAGAACTGCTGGAAAAGCGCATCGCCAGCCAGCCGCTCGCGCAGCCCAACGCCGGCTCCGTGTTCCGCAACCCGCCGGGCGAGCATGCCGCGCGGCTGATCGAGGCGGCCGGGTTGAAGGGCCTGCAGATCGGCGGCGCGCGGGTGTCGGAGAAGCACGCCAATTTCATCGTCAACCCGGAGCGGCGGGCGACGGCGGCGGACATCGAGACATTGATCGAGCGGGTGCAGGCGGCCGTGCGCGGGCAGTTCGGCGTCGAGCTGCTGCGGGAAGTACGGATAGTCGGAGAAAAAGCGTGAACAAGGAATTCGGAAAAGTGGCGGTGCTGATGGGAGGCACCTCGGCCGAGCGGGAAATCTCGCTCATGTCGGGCAATGCGGTTCTGGCCGCACTGCAGAAGAGCGGCGTCGATGCGCGTGTCTTCGATCCGGCCGAGCGCCCGCTGTGGGC
Source organism: uncultured Rhodocyclaceae bacterium (assembly GCA_964475635.1). Classification (GTDB taxonomy): domain Bacteria; phylum Pseudomonadota; class Gammaproteobacteria; order Burkholderiales; family Rhodocyclaceae; genus Desulfobacillus. The sequence continues at coordinate 7,082 of CAYYXS010000077.1, read as the reverse complement.
GCTGAAGGACGAGGGCTTCAATCGCATCTTCATCGCGCTGCACGGCCGTGGCGGCGAGGACGGTACGGTGCAGGGCGCGCTGGAACTGATGGGCATTCCCTATACCGGCAGCGGCGTGATGTCTTCGGCGCTGTGCATGGACAAGTGGCGCACCAAGATGGTCTGGCACGCCGAGCACCTGCCGACGCCGGCTTGGCACATCCTCAGGCCCGACAGCGATTGGGACGCCGTGGCGGCCGAACTCGGCCTGCCGGTCTTCGTCAAGCCGGTGCGCGAAGGTTCCAGCGTTGGTGCCAGCAAGGTGACGCGCGCTGCCGATTTGCGCGCGGCCTACGAGGCGGCGGCGCGGCACGATCCGCTGGTGATCGCCGAGCAGTTCGTCGCCGGCGAGGAACTGACGGCAGCCTTCCTCGGCAGGGAAGCCCTGCCGCTGGTGCGCATCGTCGCGCCGGGCGGCAACTACGACTGGCAGAACAAGTATTTCAGCGACGAGACGCAGTATTTCTGCCCGAGCGGCCTGCCCGAGTCGGCCGAGGAGACGATCCAGGACCTGGTGCTGGAGGCGGCGCAGCTGCTCGACTGCCGCGGCTGGGGGCGCGCCGACCTGATCCTGGACGCCGCGGGCAAGCCGTGGCTGCTGGAGATGAACACTTCGCCGGGCATGACCGGGCATTCGCTGGTGCCGATGGCGGCGCGCGCCGTCGGCATCGGTTTCGAGGCGCTGTGCCTGAGGATCCTGGAGCAGGCGGCGCTTGGCTAAGACAAGGAAAACAAACAATGACAGCGCGGGATTCTGGGACAGGCCGTCGCTGATGAACCTGATCGCCGATCTGCTGTTCTTCGCTTCCGCGCTGGCGCTGGGCTATGCGGCCGCGCTGGCCGTGGCGCGCCTGCCGTTCTTCCCGCTGCGCGAGGTGCTGGTGGGCGGTGCGTTGGCCGAGGTGACGCCGACCCAGATCGAGTATGCCGCGCGCAATACCGTCACCGGCAACTTCCTCACGGTCAATATCGAAGCCGTGCGTGCCGCCTTCGAGAAGCTGCCCTGGGTGCGCAAGGCCGAGGTGCGGCGGCGCTGGCCCGGCGGGCTGGAGCTCACGATCGAGGAGCATGTCGCCGCCGCACGCTGGCAGCAGGCCGAGGGGGCCGAGTCGCGCCTGGTCAACCGCCAGGGCGAGGTGTTCGCCGCCGCCAGCAACGCCGAGCTGCCGCTGTTCGTCGGCCCGGAGGGCTCGGCAGCGGCGATGCTGGAGCGCTATCGCGAGCTCGGCCCGCTGCTCGATCCGATCGGCCGGCTGCCGCGCAGCCTGGCGCTCAGTGCGCGCCAGGCCTGGCAAGTCAGGCTGGACGACGGCCTGCTGCTCGACCTCGGGCGCGACCAGGCCAAGTCGCGCGTGAACGAGCGCCTGCAGCGCTTCGCGACCGTGTACGGCCAGGCCGCCGAACGGCTCCGCGCGCGGGCCGACGTCATCGATTTGCGCTATCCGAACGGCTTCGCCATGCGCGTGGCCCGGGCAGGGGAAGGAAGGAAATGAGCAAGGAAGTGAAGAACCTGATCGTCGGCCTCGACATCGGCACCTCGAAGATCGTTGCCGTCGTCGCCGAGCTCACGCCGGAGGGCAGGCTGGATATCCTCGGCCTGGGCAGCCACCAGGAATCGCGCGGGCTGAAGAAGGGCGTGGTGGTGAACATCGAGGCCACGGTGAACGCCATCTCGCGCGTCGTCCAGGAAGTCGAGCTGATGGCCGACTGCAAGGTGAAGGAGGTCTACACCGGCATTGCCGGCAGCCACATCAGGAGCTTCAACTCGAACGGCATGGTGGCGATCAAGGACAAGGAGGTCTCGCCGCTGGACGTTGAACGCGTCATCGAGACGGCGCGCGCCATGCCGATCCCCTCCGACCAGCAGATCCTGCACATCCTGACGCAGGAATTCATCGTCGACGGCCAGGACGGCGTGCGCGAGCCGATCGGCATGAGCGGGGTACGCCTCGAGGTGAAGGCACACATCGTCACCGGCGCCGTCTCGGCGGCGCAGAACATCGTCAAGTGCGTGCGCCGCTGCGGACTGGAGGTGGTCGACCTGGTGCTGCAGCCGCTCGCCTCCAGCATCGCCGTGCTGACGGAGGACGAGAAGGAGCTCGGCGTCTGCCTGGTCGATATCGGCGGCGGCACCACCGACATTGCCGTGTTCACCCAGGGCGCCATCCGCCACACCGCGGTGATTCCGGTGGCGGGCGACCAGATTACCAACGACATCGCCCACGCCCTGCGCACGCCGACGCCGGAGGCGGAGGAGATCAAGGTGCGCTACGGCGTCGCCCTGCAGCAGCTGGCCGATCCGGACGAGCTGTTCGAGGTGCCCGGCATCGGCGAGCGCGGGCCGCGCCGATTGTCGCGCATGGCCCTGGCGGACGTCATCGAACCGCGCGTCACCGAGCTCTACGAGTTGATCCAGTCCGAGCTCAGGCGTAGCGGTTACCAGGAGCTCCTGTCCTCGGGCATCGTGCTCACCGGCGGCAGCTCGGTGATGCGCGGCATGGTCGAGCTGGGCGAGGAGATTTTCCACATGCCGGTGCGGCTGGGCGTCCCGAAATATGCCGGCGGCCTGGCGGAAGTGGTGCAGCAGCCGCGCTACGCCACCGCCATGGGGCTGCTGCTGGAGGGCAGGGCACAGAAGAGGCGGGGCCTGCAGGCGCACCGCACGCGCACCTTCAAGCAGGTGCTCGGCAGCATGAGGTCGTGGTTCGAGAAGAATTTTTGAGATTGTTTTCGTTTTGCAGTCGTTACTACAAGGAGGCGAGCATGTTTGAAATCATCGACAAGGAACCGAGCGGCACGGTCATCAAGGTGGTGGGCGTCGGCGGCGCCGGCGGCAACGCCGTCGACCACATGATCCGCGAAGGGGTGCAGGGCGTGGAGTTCATCTGCGCCAATACCGATGCCCAGTCGCTCAACCGCAGCGACGCGCACCAGAAGCTGCAGTTCGGTCCGGGACTGGGCGCCGGCGGCAAGCCGGAAAAGGCCCGCGCCCTGGCCGAGCTGGAGCGCGAGCGCATCGCCGACGCCCTGCGCGGCGCCCACATGGCCTTCATCACGGCCGGCATGGGCGGCGGCACCGGCACCGGGGCGGCGCCGATCGTCGCCGAGGTGGCGCGCGAGCTGGGCATCCTCACCGTCGCGGTGGTGACCAAGCCCTTCGAGTTCGAGAACGCCAAGCGCATGCAGGTCGCCGAGCAGGGCCTGGCCGAGCTGTCGCGGCATGTGGACTCCCTCATCGTCATCCTCAACGAGCGCCTGACCGAGGTGCTTGGCGAGGACATCAGCATGATCGCGGCCTTCAAGACGGCCGACAACGTGCTGCGCAACGCCGTGGGCGGCATCGCCGAGATCATCAACGTGCCGGGCCTGGTGAACGTCGACTTCGAGGATGTGCGCACGGTGATGGGCGAGATGGGCAAGGCCATGATGGGCTCGGCAATGGCTTCCGGCATGGATCGTGCGCGGCTCGCCGCCGAGCAGGCGGTGGCCAGCCCGCTGCTGGAAGGCATCGAGCTCTCCGGTGCGCGCGGCGTGCTGGTGAACATCTCCGCCAACAGCGCGCTCGGCATGAAGGAAGTGCGCGAGGTGATGAACACCATCCGCGCCTATGCCGCCGAGGACGCCCACATCATCTTCGGCACGGTGTTCGACGATGCCATGGAGGACAACCTGCGCGTCACGGTGGTCGCCACCGGCCTCGGTGCGGCGGCACAGCAGTTCCGGCCGCGCATCGAGGTGGTGGCGCAGAAAACCGGCACGGACAATTCCCCCGTGATCGAGACCATCAACTACGGCGAACTGGAAGTGCCGGCGGTGATGCGCAGCGGCCGACGCCATGCCCAGGTCGAAGCCATGGCCGCCAGCGGGGTGGACAAGCTTGACATTCCCGCCTTCCTCCGCAAGCAGGCCGACTGATGCGACGCCCCTGTGGGAGCGGCCTTCCGGCCGCGACGCCCCGAGGGAAGTCCTCCTGGGGGATACGCCTCCGTTCGCGACGTGGGCGCGGCTCCCACCGAGCCCGCTATGCTAATATTCGCCACTTTGTCATGGCATCGCCATCATGCTGCAGCAGCGCACGCTGAAATCGCTGATTCGCGCCACCGGCGTCGGGCTCCATTCCGGAGTGAAGGTCACCATGACCTTGCGCCCGGCGGCGCCCGACACCGGCATCGTCTTCCGGCGCATCGATCTCGATCCGCCGGTGGACCTGCGCGCCGATCCCTTCGCCGTCGGCGATACGCGCCTCGCCTCCTGCCTGGAGAAGGGCGGCGCCAGGATCGCCACTGTCGAGCACCTCATGTCGGCCCTCTCCGGGCTGGGCATCGACAATGCCTGGGTGGATGTCGATGCCGCCGAGATCCCGATCATGGACGGCAGCGCGGCGCCCTTCGTCTTCCTCATCCAGTCGGCCGGCATCGAGGAGCAGAACGCGCCGAAGCGCTTCCTGCGCGTGACGAAGGCCGTGCGCGTCGAGGACGGCGACAAGTGGGCCGAACTCGCCCCCTATGACGGCTTCCGCCTCGCCTTCTCCATCGTCTTCAATCACCCCGCATTCGACAGGTCGAAGCCGAACGTGACGGTGGACTTCGCCGAACACTCCTATGTGCGGGAGGTGGCGCGCGCGCGCACCTTCGGCTTCATGCAGGATGTCGAGGCCATGCGCTCGCAGGGGCTGGCGCTGGGCGGCAGCCTGGAGAATGCCATCGTGATGGACGAGTACCGCGTGCTCAACGCCGACGGGCTGCGCTACGGCGACGAATTCGTCAAGCACAAGGTGCTCGATGCGGTGGGCGACCTGTACCTGCTCGGCCATCCGCTGCTCGGCGCCTTCTCAGCGCACAAGTCCGGCCATGCCCTCAACAACAAGCTGCTGCGTGCCCTCCTGGCCGACGGCACGGCCTGGGAGATGGTGAGCTTCGAGCGCATCGAGGACGCTCCCGCCTCGGTGGCGCGGCTGTTTGCCCAGCCGGCCTAGGCTCCCGTGCTTCTTCTGAGGATAGTCGGGGTGCTGGTGGCGATCACCGTCGGCGCCGGCATCCTTGCCTTCCTTCTCACGCGGGATCGCCGTTACCTGGCGCTGTCCTGGCAGGTGGCCAAGTACGCCGGCCTGTTCATCCTGCTGGTGCTTTCGCTGATGTTCCTAGAGCGGGTGATTGTCCTTTAACGCGAGCGCTTCACCAGCCGCTCCAGCGGCTCCTTGAGGGGAGATTCGGCCGGCAACGCCTGGGCCAGCCGATGCAGCTGCGATTTTGCGGAGACCCCCACTGCGGGAGCTTGGCGCGGCCGATCATGCTGCGGCGCAACAAGGCCGGGTTGCACTTTGACCTGTAATTCGGTAACCTCTGCACCCTTCGATAAGAATTCGTCGAGCAGACTCGGCAGCATCTGCCTCAATCTTGCGGCGACCGCGCCGGAATCGGCGTGGATGATAATTTTCCCCGACTTGAAATTGGCCACGCGGCTCGACGCGGCCAGATAGGAAGGCGCGATTTCCTCATAGACGCGCTGCAGTTTGACCAGCCGCCCGGCATGCGCCGATAAGCGCGCCAGACCGCCGGCGGAATTCAGGTAAGCGTCGAGAGAACGCGCTGCCATTTTGGAACCTATAGGAGGGACGGCGTGCATATTATTCTCGTCTCCGACCGGCTTGCAACCGCCAGGACCGTCACGCTCACGATCCGCCACCTGGCGCTGGCCGTCGTCGGTCTCGTTCTGACGGTGCTGGCCCTGTCCTCGCTTTTTTCCTACGTCACCGTCCGCCACGCCGCGGAGGTCCGTCTGCCGTTCCTGCAGAGCCTGCTGGTGAGCGTGCGGGAACAGGAAACCCAGAAAACGCAGGAATTCATGCGGGAAAACCTGAATGCCATGGCTTCCCGCCTGGGCCAGATGCAGGCCCAGCTGATGCGGCTCGATACGCTCGGCGAGCGGCTGGGACAGCTCTCCGGCATCAGGCAGCCCGAGGCGAAGCCGCTCGACAAATCCGGCCAGGGCGGTCCGCTGATCGTTCCGACCAGGCCGCTGACGGCGGATGATCTGCAGCGGCAGCTCGACCAGCTCTCGCGCCAGCTGGAGAGCAGAAGCGACTACCTTGGCCTGATCGAGAGCGAATTGATGGACGAGCGGGTGAAGAAGAACCTGCTGCCTACGGCCCTGCCGGTCGAAGCCCAGTGGAACGCCTCCGGGTTCGGCTGGCGCATCGATCCCTTCACGGGCGAGCAGGCCATGCACGAGGGCATCGACTTCATCGCCGAAGCAGGCACACCGATTGTTGCCGCGGCGGCCGGCATCGTGGTGACTTCCGAGCGCCATCCCCAGTACGGCAACATGATCGAGATCGACCACGGCAATGACCTGATCACGCGCTATGCGCACGCCTCCAGTTTGATGGTAAAGCAGGGCAGCCTGGTCAAGCGCGGGCAGAAAATCGCCGAGGTGGGCTCGACCGGACGCTCCACCGGGCCGCACCTGCATTTCGAAGTGCGCTTCAAGGGCGCAGCGCAGAACCCCAACCGTTTCCTGCAGAACGCCCAGCAGCAGAAGCTGTCCCTCGCCAAACGCAGATAGCGGACCTTTCCCCTGCCTGGCGGAGAAGCCAGGGTGGGGGTGTCGATATCTCTTCCGCGCTAGCGCCGACGGCCCGGCGCCGTCAGCGCAAGCGCGGGGTTCTAGCTGGGGCGGCATGGTAAAATTTGCCTTTTTTACCGGTGCCTACCGCGTTTCCGCATGATTTCCGGCCTCCTCAAGAAGATATTCGGCAGCCGCAACGACCGGCTGATCCGCCAGTACGGCCAAGCTGTTCGCGCCGTCAATGCGTTCGAACCGGCCATCGGCGCGCTCAGCGACGAGCACTTGTGCGGCAAGACCGGTGAATTTCGCCAGAAGCTGGCCGCCGGCGCGACGCTCGACGAACTCCTGCCGGAAGCCTTCGCCGTGGTGCGCGAGGCGGGCAAGCGCGCGCTGGGCATGCGCCACTTCGACGTGCAGCTGATCGGCGGCATGGTGCTGCACGACGGCAAGATCGCCGAGATGCGCACCGGCGAGGG
>CAYYXS010000076.1:0-9029 GCA_964475635.1 uncultured Rhodocyclaceae bacterium | reverse complement strand
GTCTTCTCGGAACCGGCCGGCTTGCCGTTGAGGGTGTTCAGGTAGGTGTTCATGTATGGGCTCCCGTAGGTTGTCGCATCGTTCAGGAATACTGCGCTGCCGGGCGCGACTGGGCTTGATCCCGCGTGCGGCCGGTTTGTCCTGGGGTGCAATCAGGACTCGGGCGCGACGATCCAGTCGGGGTGGGCGATGCGCCATTGCCCGTCTCGCAGCACCATCGGCAGGATGGCGCGATTCGGATTGTGGCGCGCCGCCGTGCCGAAGCTGTAGGGGGTGCCGATCAGCGGCGAATCGAAGTGCTTCATCTCGCGGAAGGCCCGGGCGACCGATTCGCGGCTGATCTCGCCGCGGATGCCCCGGAGGACGGAGACGAACACCTGGGCCGAGAGGTAGCCGCCCTGGGAGAAGGAGGTCAGCGGCACCCTGCCGCGCTTCATGATGTCGCGCCAGTCGTTCAGGTCGAGCGAACGGCTCGACCAGGGCATGAATTCGGACATCGAATAGATGCCTTCGCCGGCGGCGCCCAAGCCCTTGGCGACGCCGGCGGTATAGGCCGGGGTGAGGAAGATCCAGTCGATGTTCGCGATGCCGAGAGCGCGGACGTTCTTCATCCAGTCGATGATGAAGGGCTCGACGCCGGTGAAGATCACCGCCTCGCAGCCTGCCTCGCGCACCTTGGCCACGAAGGGCGCGGTCGGCGCGCCGGGCGGGTAGCCGGGGTCGTAGTGATGCAGCGACTTCCCGGTCTGCGCCTTCCAGGCGGCGAACACTTCGTCGTAGCCCGGCAACAGGCTCGGGATGTTCATGATGACGGCGCAGACTTTCTGCCGTTTCAGGAGGTCGGTGGCGAAACGCAGGGCGATGCCGAGTCCGACGTAGGGCCCGGTGTTCACCGGCGAGATGTTCGGCGAACGGAAACAGGCCGGGTCTATGCCTGTGCCTTGGATGGAAACCAGGCCCCTGTCTGTGTAGTAGTCGGCATTGACGCCGCATTCCACCGTGCTGGCGCTGCCGACATGGGCCACCACGCCATTGCGCTCGACCAGGCGCCGGGCCGCTTCGCGGGCGGCTTTCGGATCGTTCCTGTCGTCCTCGACGACAAGCTGAAGCTTGCGGCCCTGGATGCCGCCTTCGTCATTGATCAGGTCGAAATAGGCCTTTACCGCCTGTGCCGATTCGGGGAAGGCGGCGCCCCCGCTGAGCGAGCTGATGGCGCCGACCTTGATGGGTGCCCCGGTCGCGGGGGCGCCGCGTGTCTGCGCAACGGCCAGGCCGGCGGCGGCAAGCAGACTGGCGGCGACAAGCAGGCGCGAAATCGGGCGAAAACAGGTCGCGGCGGCGAGCATGTTCATCTTCCGGCCTTCCTATGCCAGCCCGATGCGGTGCAGGCCGGCCATGGCGCACAGCGCGTCCTGTTCCTCGCTGCCGCCGGAGACGCCGATGCCGCCGATCAGCTCGCCGTCGATGCGGATCGGCAGGCCGCCGCCGATCAGTGCCCAGCGCGGGCGCTGCGGCAGGCCGCGGGCGAGGGCGGGCGAGGCGTCGAGGATGGCGCGCCACTCGGCGCTGGGAAAGCCGAAACTGGCGCAGGTGTAGGCCTTGTCCTCGGCCAGGGCGACGCAGTGCAGCGGCGCGCCGGGATGGCGCAGCGTGACGAGCGGGTTGCCGCCGCGGTCGACCAGGGCGGCGCAGACGCGCAGTTCGGCTTCCAGCGCCTTGTCGATGGCGCCGCGGGCGGCTTCGAGCGCCGCTTCGAGGGTCAGTTCGCGCAGCGTGCGCTCAACGGTGCTCGGCGTGGATTTCCGGGCAGGCATGGGATTCCCTTTCTGGTGTGGCGGCGGGTGCCTCTTCGAGGATCAGGCGGGTGTCGGCGGGCAGCAGGCGCAGATTGAAGCGTCCGGCGACGAGGCCCCACAGGCCCTGCGGCGCGAAGAGCATGGCGACGATGGCGACGAGGCCGAGGGTGATGATGTACCAGGTGCCGTAGTCGGCCAGCCATTCGCGCAGGGCGAAGTAGACGAGGGCGCCGAGGATCGGCCCCTCGATGGTGCCGATGCCGCCGATGATGACGACGAAGATGATCAGCGCCACCCAGTCCACGGTGAAGGCGGCGTCGGCGCTGACGAACAGGGTGTTGAGGTAGGCCACGGCGCCGGCGCAGCCGGTGATGAAGGCAGCCAGCACATACACGGCGAACTTGACGCGGCCGACGTCGATGCCGACGCTTTGCGCGCTCGATTCGTTGTCGCGCACCGTGCGCACCGCCAGGCCGAAGCGCGAGCGCAGCAGCAGGTAGATGGCGGCGACGCTCGCCGCCGCCAGGCCGAGCGCGAGCCAGTAGGTGCCGTGGGCGCGCGTCTCGGCCGGGATGCCGCGCAGCACGCGCGCCAGGGTCAGTCCGCTGGCGCCGCCGAACCAGTCCAGGTTGCCGACGGCGATGCGGCACAGCTCGGCCAGCACCCAGGTGCCGATGGCGAAGTGCGGGCCGCGCAGGCGGAACAGCGCCGGCGCGCTGAGCGCCCCGGCCAGCGCGGCGATCAGGCCGCCGAGCGGCACCGCGGCGAAGGGATGCACGCCGGCCTTGATCGAGAACAGGAACAGGGCGTAGGCGCCGATGCCGATGAAGGCCTGCTGGCCGACCGAGACGAAGCCGGTGTAGCCGGCGAGCAGGTTCCAGGCCTGCGCCATCGCCAGCAGGGCGAAGAATTCCACCATCAGGCGCAGCGTGTCGGCCTCGGCGTAGCCGGGGGCCAGCGCCAGCAGCAGGGTGGCCAGGGCGAGCAGCGCCGGGCCGGCGATCGGGCGCGCGTGGCGCCAGCGGCGCGGCTCAGCCATGGCTGGCTCCGCGCGCAAACAGCCCGGAAGGGCGCAGGAAGAGGAAGGCGAAGAACACCACATGGCCGGCGAAGGCGCCCCAGCCGGCGTGCAGCTTGTAGCCGGCGGTCTGGGCGATGCCGAGCGCCATGCCGCCGGCCAGCGTGCCCCAGATCGAGCCCAGGCCGCCGATGATCACCGCCTCGAAGGCGAACAGCAGCTGGCTGCCGCCGGTCTGCGGGTTGAAGGAGGACTTGATGCCGTAGAGCATGCCGGAGAAGCCGACGATGGCCATCGACAGGGCCATGCCGAGGGCGTAGATGCGGCGCGTGTCGACGCCCATCAGCGCCGTGATCTCCGGGTCGTCCACCGTGGCGCGGACGATGCGGCCGAAGCGCGTGCGCGCCATCAGGCGCTCGAGGCCGGCATACACGGCGAGCGCGGCGGCGAGGATGCCGAGCGGCAGCCAGCCCAGCTGCAGCGGCCCCAGCGCCAGGCTGGCGATCTCGATCGGGCCGGCGTCGAGGCTCTGGTAGTCGGCCGAGGCGAGCTCCTGCAGCAGGTTGTGCAGGATGATCGACAGGCCGAAGGTGATCAGCAGCGGCGTCAGTTCGTTGGCGCCGACGGCGCGGTTGAGCAGGCCGCGCTGCAGCAGCCAGCCGAGCAGGGCCATGGCCGGCACGACGACGAGGATCGCCGCCAGCGGATTGACGCCGCTGCCGGCGACCGTCGCCAGGCCGAGGTAGGCGGCGACGACGAGGAAGTCGCCGTGGGCGATGTTGACGATGCGCAGGATGCCGAAGCTGAGCGACAGGCCCAGCCCGGAGAGGGCGAAGAAGCCGCCGAGCAGGATGCCCTGCACCAGGGTGTCGAGCCATTCGATCATTTCAATTCCCGAAGTAGGCATGGGCGATGGCGGCGCGGTCGGCCTGTTCGCGCACGCCGCCGAGCACGATGCGGCCCTCGCGCATGCACAGGTAGCGGTCGCTTGCCTGGATCGCCTGCGAGACGTCCTGCTCGACGACGATCAGGCTGACGCCCTCGGCGGCGACGCCGGCCAGTGTGCGGTAGATGTCCTTCACCACCGCCGGGGCGAGGCCCAGCGACAGCTCGTCGCACAGCAGCAGCCGCGGGTTGGCCATCAGGGCGCGGCCGACGGCGACCATCTGCTGCTGGCCGCCGGAGAGCATGCTGCCGAGATGGCCGCGCCGCTCGCGCAGCACGGGGAACAGCCCATAGATGCGCTCCAGCGTCCACGGCCCGCGCCGGCCGCTGCAGGCGCCCATCAGCAGGTTTTCCTCGACGCTGAGCGAGGGGAACAGGCGGCGGCCCTCCGGCACCATGCCGATGCCCTGCGCGGCGATGGCATGGGCGGGCAGGCCGTGGATCGCCGCGCCCGCCAGGCGGATGGCGCCGGCGGCGGCGCGATTGAGTCCCGTCACCGCGCGCAGCAGCGTGGTCTTGCCGGCGCCGTTGGCGCCGATGAGGGCCAGGGTCTCGCCCTCGCCGAGATCGAGGTCGATGTCGAAGAGGGCCGTGATCGGGCCGTAGCCGGCGCGCAGGCGTTCGACCTCAAGCAGCTTCATCGACATCCACCCCGAGATAGATTTCATGCACCTGCGGCAGCGCCATGACCTCGCGCGGCGCGCCCTCGGCGATCAGCGCGCCGAAGTTGATCACCGCCAGGCGGTCGACGAAGGCGGTCAGGGCATGCACGATGTGCTCGATCCAGACGATGGCCACGCCGCGGGCGCGGATGCCGCGCAGGATGGCGTCGAGTTCGGCGAGCTCCGGGTCGGTGAGGCCGCCGCCGATCTCGTCGAGCAGCAGCAGGCGCGGGTCGGTGGCGAGCGCGCGCGTCAGCTCCATGCGCTTGCGGTCGAGCAGGGTGAGCGCGGCGCAGGGCGTGTTGATACGGTCGATCAGGCCGCAGCAGTCGATGGCGTCGACAGCCAGGGCGTCGGCGCGCCGGCCGGCAAGCCCGGCGCCGAAGCAGGCGGCCACGCGCGCGCTCTCGAACACGGTCATGCCGTGGAAGGGCCGCGGCACCTGGAAGGTGCGCCCGATGCCGGCGCGGCAGCGCCGCTGCGGCGGCAGGCGGGTGACGTCCTCGCCGAGGAAGCGCACGCTGCCGCCGTCGGGCGCGAGCTGGCCGTCGATGAGCGAGAACAGCGTGGTCTTGCCGGCGCCGTTGGGACCGATGATGCCCAAGCTCTCGCCCGCGGCGAGATCGAGGGACAGCTCATCGACCACCTTCAGGCGGCCGAAGGATTTGTTCAGCTTGCGCAGTTGCAGCATGTTTTACCCCCTCTCCCCCGGCTTGCCGGGGGAGAGGGCCGGGGTGAGGGGCAGATCAGTTGAGCAGCTTCACCTTGTCCTGCACCGGGATGTTCGGCGCAGAGGCGTTGTTGGTGATCAGCAGCTCGTACTTGTGCTTGCCCTTGGCGGCGCGCCACTGGCCGCCGACGACGCTGGTCTTGGCGACGTTCTTGATCGGCGTGTCGGCCCAGTTCACCGTGCCGACGATGGTGCCCATCTTCATTTCGGCGAGCGCCTTGCGCACGGCCTTGCGGTCATGCGGATTGCCGGCGCGCTTGAGCGCCTCGACGCCGACTTCCCAGATGGCGTGGGCATAGCCGAGCGGCTGCGTCCATTGCTTGCCGGTTTCCTGCTCGTACTGGGCGGCCAGCTCCTTGGCCGTCTGGTTGGTGAGCGTGGACTTGTAGGGGAAGGCCGGCGTCCACCACACCTCGGTGGTGAGGCCGTCGCCACGCTCGCCGAGCGCCTTCAGGCCGGAGGGGAACAGCAGGGCCGCCGCCATGGTGACCACCTTGGGCTTGTATTTCTGCTGGCCGGCCTGGCTCCAGAAAGTGGTGAAGTCGGGCACGTGCGAGTGGCCGGTGACGATGTCCGCCTGCTCGGCCTTGAACTTGCCGATCTGCGGCGAGAAGTCGGCGGCGCCTTCCTGGAAGAAGCCGGTCTTGACCTCCTTGTAGCCGATCTTCTTCAGCGCCGCCGGCACGCCGAACTCCTCGCTGCCGAAGGCCTCGCCGCCGGGGTCCTTGGAGTAGATGGCGCCGACGGTCTTGTTGGTCGGCACCGAGGTCCAGATGTCGGTCCACGCCGCGATGACGTCCTCCAGGCCCCAGAAGAAGTGGTAGGTCCATTCGAAGCCGACCTTGGGGTCGCCCTTGCGCGGGAACATCCAGGCCTGCCAGGGCATCATGGTGGATACCGCCGGCACGCCATGCAGCTCGGCCTGATCGGCCGCGGTGATCGAGCTCAGGCTGTCCTGCACCAGCAGCAGGTCGACCTTGTCCTTGAGGATCAGCTGCGCGGCGAGGTTGCTGGCGCGGTCGGTGCTCGACTGGCTGTCCTTCTCGATGATCTTCACGTCGTACTTCTTGCCGCCGACGGTCAGTCCGGACTGGAGCAGCGCCTTCATCTTCTTCAGCACGAAGGGGTCGGTCTCGGAGAACTCGGCGTGGCTGCCGGTGAGCGGGCTGATGTAGCCGATCTTGATGGTGTCGGCCCGGGCCGCGCCGGCTGCGAGAAGCAGCGCGGCCGCGACGGCGGCGGCGCCGCTGCGGAGATTGAATGGGTTCACTGTCGCCTCCTCTGGTCTTTGTTGACGGAGATGCCGCATGCTGCGGCGCGCCCGGCCGCGGAGGTTTTCCGCGACGGTGGGCATCGTGCCTGAGTGCCGTCCCGCCGGCTTGGCGCTGGGTGCGGGGGAGTTGATCGAGGGTGCAGCCCAACTGCGCCGTTCACCCCAGGAAACGCTTGCGGTACTCGCGCGGGCTGGCGCCGTAGGTGGTCTTGAAGAGGCGGCTGAAGTGGGCCATGTCGCTGAAGCCGTTGTCGAAGGCGATGCGCGTGATGGTCTGGCTGCGCGCGGCCGGATCGATCAGCGCCAGGCGGCAGCGATCGAGGCGGGTCTGCTGGATGAAGGCGAAGGGCGACTGGCCGGTCTGGGCGAACCAGGCGTAGAGCGTGCGCCGCGAGACCTGCAGCGCGGTGGCCACGTCGTCGGGCGTCAGTTCAGGGTTGTCGATGCTGCTGCAGATGAAATGACGCGCCTGGGTCAGGCGGGCCTGCAGGCCGGGCTGGCGCTCGTTGTCGGCCTCGCTCTTCAGCGCCGTCAGCATCAGCGCCGAGATCGAGGCAACAACGGTGTCCGCCGCCAGGGCGTCGTAGGCGCCCGGGTCGCGCAGCGCGGTCATGACGGAGGCCAGTGCCACGCGCGCGGCGCCGCTGGAACGAAAGACATGGGCTGAGCGCTCGGCAGCGGGCGTGTGCCAGCTCGGGCACAGTTCCTGCGGCATCAGCATGACGGCGAAGCGGCTGGCTTCGCCGACCTCGATGTCGTAGGGGCGCGAGGTGTCGTAGAAGGTCCAGTTGCCCGGCTTCAGTTCGCCGCTGCGGCCGGCCTGCTCGATGCGGCTGCCGCCGGCGAGCTGCCAGAACAGCTTGAAGTAGCCGTGCTCGGAGCGGTCCGCCAGCACGCGCGTGCGGGTGACGCGATGGGCGTCGGCGCTGACGCAGGCGAGCTGGGCGCTGCCCAGCTGGCGCGTTGTGAGCGTGGCGAGGAAGGCGTCGTTGCGCGGAGCGGCGAATTCGAGCGGCAGGAAGCTGTCCTGCACGCCTTCCTGAAAGCGCGCGATGCTGCGCGTGCGCAGCCGTGCCATGCCGAGCGTCTGTTCCATATGTCCGTCCTCCCGGATGTGCGCCGGCCGCTCTTGTTATGTGCCGATCAGGCCGCGGCGGCCGGCGCCTGCATTCTTCGTCAATTCCATCCTAAATGCAATAATGCAGGTTTCAACGAGTCACGGCATGGATGTTTCCAACCCGGTCGCCGCCGCGCGCGCCGACCTGCGCGTCATTTCGCTGATCGGCTTTGCCCACGGCACCTCGCACATCTTTCACCTGCTGCTGCCGCCGCTGTTCCCCTGGCTGATGCCGGAGTTCGGCCTGAGCTTCACCGAGGTCGGCGCCACCATGACGGTGTTTTTCGTCGTTTCCGGCGTCGGCCAGGCGCTGGCCGGCTTTTTCGTCGATCGCGTCGGTCCGCGCCGCGTGCTGCTCGCCGGCATCGCCTGCTTCGTGCTGGCCGGCCTGCTGCTCGCCGCTGCCGGCAGCCATGCCGCGCTGCTTGCCGTGGGCGCGCTCGCCGGCCTCGGCAACAGCGTGTTCCACCCGGCGGACTTCACGCTGATCAACCGCAAGGTGAGTCCTGCCCGGCTCGGCCTGGCCTTTTCCGCGCACGGCCTGTCGGGCAGCCTCGGCTGGGCCCTGGCGCCGGTGTTCCTGGCCGGCATCGCCGCGGCGGCCGGCTGGCGCATGGCGGCGCTGGGTGCCGCCGCCCTCGGCGCGCTCGCCTGGGCGGTGGTCTGGTTCGCGCGCGACGCCACCGGCCTGTCCGCCGGCGGCGCAAAAGTCAGTCCGCCCGGCACGGCGAAGACCTTCGGCTTCCTCGGCATCGGCGCCGTGTGGCTGTGCTTCCTCTTCTTCCTGTTCCTCACCGCCGCCTTCGGCGCGCTGCAGAACTTTGCCACGCCGATCCTGCAGCAGGTGTATGGCCTGGGCGTCGCCACCGCGGCGGGGGCACTGACGGCCTATCTGCTCGGCAGCGCGGCCGGCATCGCCGCCGGCGGCGTGCTTGCCGTGCGCAGCGCCGCGCATGAGCGCCAGATCGCCGCGGCGCTATGCGCGGCGGCGCTCGCCGCCATCCTCATCGCCAGCGGCGCCCTGCCGGCATGGAGCATCCTGCCGGCCATGGCCGCGATGGGTTTCTGCGGCGGCCTGGCCGGTCCCTCGCGCGATCTGCTGGTGCGCCGCGCGGCGAGCGCGCACCTCGGCCCGCAGTCCTACGGCCGCGTCTATGGCTTTGTCTACTCGGGCCTCGACATCGGCCTGGCGGCCTCGCCCCTGCTCTTCGGCCCGCTGATGGATGGGGGCCGCTTTGCCGAGGTGCTGGTCGGTGTGGCGCTGCTGCAGGGGGTGGCGGTGTTCACCGTCCTGCGCGTCGGCCGGCATGCGCAGTAGAATGCGCCCACCGTTCCCGACGGCGATGGCGCGATGAAGCGGGCCGAAGCGGCGCCGAGGGCGCGGTCAGGCCGAGGACGCCTGATACACGGCCAGCACGGCGCGGTTGCGCCCTTCGTGCTTGGCGCGGTAGAGGGCGGCATCGGCGGCGGCGACGAGCTGTGCCGGCA
>CAYYXS010000075.1:0-10265 GCA_964475635.1 uncultured Rhodocyclaceae bacterium | reverse complement strand
GCTGCTGATCGCTGAAATTGAGCGGCTGGATCGTGCGGCACTCAAGGCCCCCAACTTAAATTCTACGACTCACGATGTCGGTTAACTCCACCGCTTTTCGCTAACACATTGACAATGCTGGCCATCGAAATCCAAACCGCGACACTGCCGCAGTCTGTTCAACAGCCCAGGCTGCTCGACCGCATGCGCGCTGCGCTCAGGGTCAAGCACTACAGCCTGGCCACCGAACGCACCTACGTGCACTGGGTCAAGCGGTTCATCTTCTTCCATGGCAAGCGCCATCCTGCGGACATGGGTGCACCAGAGGTCGAGGCATTCCTGTCGGCGTTGGCGACCGAACTGGAAGTGTCGGCCAGCACCCAGAATCAGGCCCTGCACGCCATCCTGTTCCTCTACAAAGTAGTCCTCGGCGTCAATCTGCCCTGGCTAGACGGCGTCACCCGCGCGAAGGTCTCCAAACGCCTGCCCAGCGTGCTCACCGTGCCGGAAGTCCAGGCCATGCTGCGCCACGTCAGCGGCACCAATGGCCTCATCGTCCGCCTGCTCTACGGCACCGGCATGCGCATCAAGGAATGCCTGCGGCTGCGCATCAAGGACGTGGATCTCGACCGGCGCGAGATCGTCGTGCGCGAAGGCAAGGGCGGCAAGGACCGCATCACCATGCTGCCGGCCGCCTTGGTGCCGGCGTTGCGCGAGCAGATCGCCGCAAGGCGGCGCCTGCACGACATCGATCTCTCCACTGGTCACGCCGACGTGGAACTGCCCGATGCCATCGCCCGCAAGTATCCGCGCGCCGGACTGGAATGGGCCTGGCAATACATCTTCGCAGCGCCAACCTACTCCACCGACCCGCGCACGGGCGTCGTGCGGCGGCATCACTGGTGCGAGCGCAACATCCAGCGCGCCGTCAAGCAGGCATCGCGCGCCGCCGGCATCCACAAGCTGGTGCATCCGCACACGATGCGCCATTCATTCGCCACCCACCTGCTCGAAGCTGGCTACGACATCCGCACCGTGCAGGAGCTGCTCGGCCACTCGGATGTCAGCACGACCATGATCTACACCCACGTCCTCAACCGCGGCGGGCGCGGCGTGGTGAGCCCGTTGGATCGGGTGACGGCATGAAACCAGCGGATATAGAACTCATCGAGCAGGCGGCGCAGATCCTCGACGAAGAGTCGGGACTGTTGCGCCACTGCCACACCGGAGCCGTACTGGGAGAATGGCCGGAAGGCGAAGAAGCGACGCAGCAGTTATATGCGGATTGGAAAACACTCGCCACCCGCCTCTATGATCTCGCGGAGAGAATAAAAGCATGACCGCACTCACCCTCTTCGCCAGCACCTTCGCCCTGGTCTTCCTGCTCGGCGTCCAGCAGCTCAACGTCCAGCACGGGCACCAGGTCGCGGCCGCCGCCACAAGCCTCTTCATCGGCCTCAGTCAACTCGCGCTCTACAAGCTCGCCCCCGACGCCGGCGGCGTGGAGATCGCCGCCTACCTGGCCGGCGGCCCGCTCGCCATCGTCTGCGCGATGCGGGTGCATCCGTGGCTGCGGCGAAACTGGGGGCGGACATGACCCACCGCACCCGCACCGAGAAGATCGAGGACGAATGCCGCGGCGTCTGGGCCCAGTCCGGCGTCACCGACTGGGAACGGCAGCGGCTGCGCGAATGGAAAGAGCGGAACTTCCTCACGGAAAAACAGTGGGAGATCCTGCAGGGGATCGAGCAGAAGGTATTCGGGAGCTGCGAGGCCTGACCATGCGCACCCTCGACCTCACCGAAGCCGCCGCCTTCCTCGGCCTGCACCCGCACACGCTGCAGGCGCGGGCCAAGGCCGGCCAGGTGCCAGGCGCCAAGGTCGGCAAGAAATGGCGATTCCTCGACCTTGACCTCGCCGACTACCTTCGGGCACAGTACCCGTCAAACCAAAAACCGGAGGAGACGTGTCGCTCTACAAAGTCGGGGCCACGTGGTACATCTACATCACCCACCAAGGCGAACGGATTAGACAATCTACTGGGACTGCCGACAAGCGTCGCGCGCAGCAGATCCACGACCAGCTCAAGGCCGAACTCTGGCAACGTCGTGCCGCTGGCCACACCTGGCACGACGCCATCCGCCTCTGGCTAGACGAAGCCCCGCGCGACGAGGCCGACCGCTACCGGCTGCGGGCGCTGGGCATCGGCGACATCCCGCTCGAACGCATCGACGCCCCGCTCATCGAAGAAAAGCTCGCCGGCAAGCGCGCCGCCAACTACCAGCGCTATCGCAATCTCATCCTCGCCGTCCTCAACGGCGCCCGCCGCGCCGGCTGGATCGAGCAGGCGCCGAAGCCTGCCAGCAAGAAACCGCCCGCCGGCCGCATCCGCTGGCTCACCCGCAAGGAATGGGACACCCTCTACCGGCACCTGCCGGCGCACCTGCAGCCGCTCGCCCTCTTCGCCGTCGCCACCGGCCTGCGCCAGAAGAATGTCACGCACCTGGAATGGAGCCAGGTCGACCTCAAACGGCGCGTCGCGTGGATCCACCCCGACCAGGCCAAAAGCCGCAAGGCCCTGGGCATCCCCCTGTCCGACGAAGCGATCGCCGTGCTGACGGCGCAGGAAGCCGTCTGCAGGGGCGACGGAGACGATCCGGGCAAGTGGGTTTTCCCCTACCGGGGCAAACCAATCGGGAAGATCAAGACGGCGTGGGCCAAGGCGCTACAGCGCGCCGGGCTGGGGGAATGGATAGGGGAAGGGGAGCAGCGGAAATTCGTGACCGACTTTCGCTGGCACGACCTGCGCCACACCTGGGCCAGTTGGCACATCATGGCCGGCACGCCGCTGGAAGTGCTGCAGAAGCTGGGAGGATGGTCCGACATCCGCATGGTGCTGCGCTACGCGCACCTGGCGCCGGAGCATCTGGCCGGGTTCGCGAACAACTACGCCACAAGTTCACGCCACAATCGGGCTGCGGCCTAGTATCGGCGCGGGGGTTTCCAGTTTTCACACGGCAGGGGTCACAGGTTCGAACCCTGTGCCGCCCACCAGAACAGAATGCGAAGGGCCTGCAAGCGATTGGATTGCAGGCCCTTTGTGCCTTCACCATCAACCCCGCAATCCTTTCTCCAGCAGTTCGGCCACCACTTCGTTCAGCCCGCTCTGCCGTTCCGCCGCCAGCGACTGTATGCGCTTCACCAACCCGCCTTTCAGCTTGACGGCGAAGGGCACCAGGCCCTGGGCCCGCTCGCGCTCGCGCTGTTCGCGCCGGCTCAAAGTCTCGGACGCTGCACCGCCGAAGCGGCCCGGGGTTCCGGCCTGCTTCATGCGGCTGTCGATTTTCAATCCCTTGAGTTTTTCCAGATCGGTTTTCTTCATTTCGGCTGTTCCGGCAGGGTGCGTCCGGCATTATACGGCCGGACGTCGGATTTACGTCATAAGTTGATGACTTTTTTGATGTTTTCAGGCATGATAACGCGCTTCAAATCAGGTGTTTTCAGGCATGGCTGACGAAGGCAATCCCCCCCCGCATTACGAGTTCTCGGAAAAATACGATCCCGACCACGCGCGGAAGTATTTCCACAAGCACAACACCGGCTTTTGGCGACAGCTGTCGACCTGGCGCGAGGTCGGCATGGCGCGCAAGGCCCTGGAACTCGCCGGCCGCCCGGGTTCGGTGCTCGACCTGCCCTGCGGCACCGGCCGCTTCTGGGCCATGCTGGCCGAGGAGCCGGGGCGCAGGATCTTCGTCGCCGACAACAGCCAGGACATGATCGATGCCGGCCTCGAACTGCGCCCGCGCGAGGTCGTCGCGCGCATCGAGAAATCCTTCCGCTGCTCGGCCTTCGACACCGGCCTGCCGGACAACTTCGTCGAGTGCGTCTTCAGCATCCGCCTTCTGCACCACATCGAGAAGAGCGAGGACCGCGTCAAGATGCTGAAGGAATTCGCCCGCATCAGCTCCGGCACCGTGATCGTCTCGCTCTGGGTGGACGGCAATTTCCGCGCCTGGCGGCACGAGATCAACGAGGCGCGCAAGGCGCGCACCCGCGGCGCAGACCGCCCGCGCGACCGCTTCGTCTTCAAGCGCGCCGAGATCGAGCGCGACTTCGCCGCCGCCGGCCTGGAACTGATCGGCCACCGCGACTTCATCAAGCACTGGGACAAGTGGCGCGCCTACGTGCTGCGCGTGAAGAAGCGATGAAGGACTTTATCAACGAACGCTGGCGGCCGATCCTCACGCACAACGGGCTGACCGACTTCGGCGCCCTGTGGCAACTCGAAGCGGACTGGTTCGAGGAGCCCAATCACCGCCGCGGCGGCTGGAGCGGCGTCTCGCGCTGCGAGCTGGCCCTGCCCGGCGGCGGCACGCGCGCCGTCTTCCTCAAGCGCCAGGAGAACCACAAGGCGCGCCTGTGGACCCACCCGCTGCACGGCGCGCCGACCTTCCTGCGCGAGTTCCGCCATATCCAGCATTACCGCGCCTGCGGCATCCCGACGCTGGAGCCGGTGTACTTCGCCATGCACAAGGCCGGCAAGGACGAGCGCGCCATCCTCGTCACCGAGGAACTGGCCGGCTTCGTCTCGATGGAAGACCGCGTGCAGCGCTGGCTTGCGGCGGGCGCGCCGGCCCGGCCGATGCGCCGTCACATGCTGGCCGCGGTCGCCGCACTGCTGCGCGACATGCACGCCCACGGCATCCAGCACAACTGTTTCTTCCCCAAGCACGTCTTCGTCCGGGTGAATGCGGACGGCAGCGTCGAGGCGCGCGTCATCGACCTGGAGAAGTCGCGCTGGCGCCCGTCGAAGACGGTCTGCGCCCTCCGCGACCTGTACACGCTCAACTACCACTCGCAGATGTGGAGCCGCAGCGACCGCCTGTGGTTCTTCAAGGCCTACCTGCAGGTCGAGCGCCTGACGCCCTTCGCCAAGTGGCTGTGGCGCACCGTCGCCGCGCGCTCCGGCCGCAAGAAGCGCATCCAGCCGCAGGCGCTCGCCCTCGCTGCCAGGCCCGGCGTGACCGAGTAGACGCCCGGCATGCGGCTGGCGTTCACCCTCTTCAAGTACTTCCCCTTCGGCGGCCTGCAGCGCGACTTCCTGCGCATCGCCCTGGCCTGCCAGGCGCGCGGCCCTGCCGTCCGCGTCTACACCCTGGAGTGGCAGGGCGACGTTCCGCCCGGTTTCGAAGTGGTGAAGGCGCCGGTGAAGGCGCTCTCCAACCACCGCCGCTACGAGAAGTTCGCCGACTGGGTAAAGCGCGATCTCGCCGCGCGGCCCGCCGACCGCCTGGTCGGCTTCAACAAGATGCCGGGGCTGGACGTCTACTACTGCGCCGATCCCTGCTACGAGGACAAGGCGCGCACCCTGCGCGGCCCGATGTACCGCCTCTCCGGCCGCTATCGCCACTTCGCCGCCTACGAGCGGGCGGTGTTCGCACCGGAGACGCGCACCGAAATCCTCATGATCTCCGCCGTGCAGCAGGCCCTCTACGAAAAGCACTACGGCACGCCGGCAGCGCGGCTGCATCTGCTGCCGCCGGGCATCGCGCCGGACCGCCGCGCGCCGGCCAACGCCGCCGAGGTCCGCGCGAACTTCCGGCGCGAGTTCCACCTCGCCGACGACGATCTGCTGCTGCTGCAGATCGGCTCCGGCTTCAAGACCAAGGGGCTCGACCGCAGCCTCAAGGCGCTCGCCGCCCTGCCCGAGGCCTTGAAGCGGCGCACGCGCCTGATCGCCATCGGCCAGGACGATCCGAAGCCCTTCGTCTCGCAGACGCGCGCCCTCGGCCTGGGCGAGAAGGTGCGCATCCTCAAGGGGCGCAGCGACATCCCGCGCTTCCTGCTCGGCGCCGACCTGCTGATCCATCCCGCCTACAACGAGAACACCGGCACGGTGCTGCTGGAGGCTGTCGTCGCGGGACTGCCGGTGCTGACCGCCGCCGCCTGCGGCTATGCCCACTACGTCGAGGAGGCCGGCGCCGGGCGCGTGGTGCCGCTGCCCTTCGACCAGACGGGATTCAACGGCATCCTCGCCGTCATGCTGGGCGACGAGGCGGCACGCAGGCAGTGGGGCGCCAGCGGCCTGGCCTGGGCGGAGAAAGCCGACATCTACAGCCTGCCCGAGCGTGCGGCGGATATCATCCTCAAGCCATGAGCCGCCCAGACGTGCTATTTCTTGACGAACCTTTCCGCTCTCTGTGGGCTAAGCAGGACCCCTTCCGCGCCGCCGCCGCCCTGCAGGGCCAGGTGCTGCGCGAACTGGAGGGCCGCCGCACCCTGCGCACCGAGGTCGCCGGGCGCGGCTACTACGTCAAGCTGCACCGCGGCGTCGGCTGGGGCGAGATTTTCAAGAACCTCGTCACGGCGCGCCTGCCGGTGCTCGGCGCCGAGCACGAATGGCTGGCCATCAATCGCCTGACCGAGCTCGGCGTCGGCACCATGAAGGCGGTCGCCTTCGGCCGGCGCGGCGCGAATCCGGCCAAGCTGGAATCCTTCATCGTCACCGAGGAACTCGCCCCGACAGTCAGCCTGGAGGACTTCTGCCGCGACTGGCCGGTTCGGCCGCCCGCACCGGCGCTGAAGCGCGCGCTGATCGCGCGCGTGGCGGAAATGGCGCGGCGCATGCACCAGGGCGGCGTCAACCACCGCGACTGCTACCTCTGCCACTTCCTGCTGCACACCGAACCGGCGCCGACGCCCGCGCGGCTGCGCCTGTCGCTGATCGACCTGCACCGCGCCCAGGTGCGCCGGGGCGCCGCGCCGCGCCGCTGGCGCGACAAGGACCTCGCCGCACTGCACTTCTCCAGCCTGGAGATCGGCCTCGCCGCGCGCGACCGGCTACGCTTCCTGCGCGCCTATTTCGAGCGCCCGCTGCGAGAGATACTCGCCGGGGAAGCCGAGCTCCTCGCCTATCTCGAACGCGAGGGCAGGCGCCTGATGGAGCGTTACCGGCGCAAATTCTCACCAGAGACAAGCGTATGAGCAGGTGGCAGGTCCTGCCCGGGGCGGATGCCGCAGCGGCCGAACGATTCGCCGACCTGGACGCCGTCTTCGCCCTCGAAGGCGAGATTGTCGCCAAGGATTCCACCACCCGCACCGTGCGCGTCGAGGTCGGCGGCCGCCGCTATTACGTGAAACGCTACCACGGCCTCGGCAAGAAGCCGCTGCGGCGCTGGTTCGGCACGCCGCGCGTGCAGCTCGAATGGGAGAACCTGAGGCGCTTCGCCGACTGGGGCATCCCCACCGCGCGACTGGTCGCCTGCGGCCTCGAAAGCCAGGGCGGGCGCTTCGTGCGCGGGGCGCTGATCACGGCGGAGATTCCCGATACGGCCGATCTGGGCAAGCTCGCCCGCAGCGACGACCCGAAACTCAAAAGTCAGTCCTGGTGGCACGGCGTCTCGGCCCAGGTCGCCGACATCGCGCGCCGCATGCACGGCCGCCGCTTCGTGCATGGCGACCTCAAGTGGCGCAACCTGCTGGTGGACGCGGCCGGCAAGGTCTTCCTGATCGACTGCCCGAGCGGCGGCTTCTGGTGGCCGCCTTTCCTGGAGTACCGCATCGTCAAGGACCTCGCCTGCCTCGACAAGGTGGCGAAGCGCCAGCTCTCGCGCACGCGGCGCCTGCGCTTCTACCTCGACTACGCGCAGAAGAAAACGCTCGACCAGGCCGACAAGCGGCGCATCCGCCGCGTTGTCGGCTTCTTCGAAGGACGGGACGAGGAGCAGGAATCCGCCGAAACACTGCGCGCCGGCGGTCGCCGGCTGCTGGCGCCCTGCACTGTCGCGCTCGAAGACGGCAGCGAATTGGCGATCGAGCGCTGGCTGCGCATCCTGCCCGGCAAGCGGCTCACCGGCGTCGGCCGCTGGAACGGACGGATCGTGCTGGCCAAGCTCTTCGTCGCGGCGCGCGGCGCCGAGCGCCACTGGCAGCGTGAGTGCCGCGGCATCGACAGCCTGAAGACGCACGGCTTGCCGACGCCGGCCCTGCTGGCCAGCGGCAGGCTGGAAGGCGCCGGACGCTTCGTGCTCACCGAATACCTCGACGGCGCAGGCACGCCGGGCGCGAACTCGCCGCCAGCGCTTGCCCAGGTGTTCGAAACAGTCGGCCGCATGCATGCGCGCGGCGTTCTCCAGGAGGACGTGCACCTCGGCAATTTCCTGATCTGGGCGGCGAACCTGTACGTGATCGACGGCGACGCGATCCGTCGGCGGGAATCGGCCGATGCGTTCCTGGACAACCTGGCGCTGCTCTTCGCCCAGCTGGATCCTGCGGTATGCGGCACGCTGCAGGCGGAACTGCTCGCCGCCTACCGCAAGGGCAATCCTGGCCTCGCCGTCGATGCCGGGCCGCTGAGGGCAGCCATCGCCCGCGCGCGGGAAAAGCGCCTCGCCGACGTCCTCGACAAGTGCCTGCGCGACTGCAGCCTGTTCAAGTCGGCCCGGCGCGTCGACCGGTACTTCTCGCTGGTGCGCGACGAGGCCGATTTCCTCGCCCCCCTGATCGCCGATCCGGATGCCTGGCTCGAACAGGGCACCCCGCTCAAGCGCGGCCGCAGCGCCACCCTGGCACAAGTCGAACTGGACGACCGCCGGCTGGTCATCAAGCGCTACAACATCAAGGGCGCCGGCCACGCCCTCTCGCGCGCCTGGCGGCCGAGCCGTGCCTGGCACGCCTGGGTCGCTGCGCACCGGCTGTGCTTCCTCGGCATCCCGACGCCGCGCCCGCTGGCGCTCATCGAGCGCCGCCTCGGGCCCCTGCGCGGTCGCGCCTGGCTGATCAGCGAATACTGCGAAGGGCCGAACCTGCAGGATCGCCTGGCTGCGGAGAACGACCTGCCGCCCGAGATTGCGGAAGCCGTGCGCCGGCTGTTTGACCAGCTCGCCGAGGCGCGCATCAGCCACGGCGACCTGAAGGCCACCAACTTCCTCTGGCGCGGAAATGAACTGGTCGTCCTCGACCTCGACGCCATGCGCCGCCACGACAGCGAGGCCGCCTGGCGCAGGGCATGGGCGAAGGATCGCGCCCGCTTCCTGCGCAACTGGCCCGAGGGCAGCATCCTGCGACGGGCCATGGCCGATTTGCTTCCGCAGGATTGATGGGCAGGCATCCCGCGAACGCGCGCCATGCGCGCGAAAACCGGCTGGCGCCGTTGCGATTCAAGAATTACCAATAAATATGCGATCTGGTATCGTTATGTTATTCGAAACTCCAACCGAAGCAATCGGGCTTCCCTAGGGCAAAATGAAAAGCCGATTTGTCAGCCAGTGGATCGAGGATCTGCTGCGCGAACGGCCCGTCAGGGCCAATTCCCTCATCATCACCATCTATGGCGACTCGATCGCCCCCCATGGCGGCTCCGTCTGGCTGGGCAGCTTCATCAATCTGGTCAAGCCCCTCGGCATCAATGACCGTCTGGTGAGGACCAGCGTCTTCCGCCTGTCGAAGGACAGCTGGCTCACCTCGGAGCATATCGGCCGCCGCAGTTTCTACGGCCTGACCGCCACGGGCAGAAGGCGCTTCGAGCATGCCTACCGCCGCATCTACTTTCAGCCCAGGATGCGATGGGAAGGCGACTGGCAGCTCGTGCTGACCGCGGGAGGCGATCTCGCGCCCGCGCAGCGCGACGAGGTGCGCAAGGAACTGCAGTGGGAAGGTTTCGGACAGATCGCGTCGGGCGTGCTGGCGCACCCCTCCGCCAATCTCGAGCCGCTGCTGGACATCCTCCAGGGCAACGGCGTGCAGGACAAGGTGGTCGTCCTGCGCGCGAAAAGCCTGGGCGCCCTGGTCAGCAAGCCGACGCGGGAGCTCGTGAGGGAGTGCTGGAATCTGAGCTCGATCTCGCAGGACTACAAAACCTTCCTGGACCGCTTCCGGCCCGTCCTGAAGGCGCTGAAGAGCGCGCGCGACCTCGATCCCGAGCAGTGCTTTCTCGTGCGCACCCTGCTCATGCATGAATTCCGCCGGACCCTGCTGCGCGATCCGCAACTGCCGGAGGAACTGCTGCCCCATGACTGGCATGGAAATGCCGCGCGCCAGCTCTGCCAGGAACTCTACGTCCTTACCCAGAAGCAGGCGGAAAACCACCTGATGTCGGCGCTGGAGACCGCCAGCGGACGGCTGCCGGAAGCCGCACCCTACTTCTACGAACGCTTCGGCGGGCTGGGCGCCAGATAAGATTTCGCCGAACCGGCCCTTTTCCAGGATGCCGGTCGCTTGGCGATATCGGGCATGGTGCCGGCAGCAGGAATCGAACCCGCGACCTTCTGATTACAAATCAGCTGCTC
>CAYYXS010000074.1:0-11086 GCA_964475635.1 uncultured Rhodocyclaceae bacterium | reverse complement strand
GGGAGAGGGCTAGGGTGAGGGGCGACGGCGACAGGCACTATCACGACGCTCAATAGTGCCTTTGTATCTTCGTGTGAAACCTTCCAGGTAGCAGGCATCCATGGCAAGAATCAAGATGTTGCGGACGGATGGCGCCCATCCGCCCGTAACCCGCAAGGTCATCGAGGAGCTGCGCCGCCCCGTCGCGGTGGTGGGGCTGTTCAGCGCGCTGATCAGCATTCTCATGCTGGTGCAGCCGCTGTACATGATGAACCTGTTCGACCGCGTGCTGACCAGCCTGAGCATCCCCACGCTGGTCGCGCTGACGGGCATCACCCTGTTCCTGCTGCTGAGCATGGGCCTGCTCGAAGTCATCCGCTCGCGCTTGCTCAACCGGCTGGCGGCGCGCTTCGACGAGGCCATCAACCGGCATGTCTTCGACGCGCTGTTCCGCGCCAACCTGCAGCAGCCGGTCGGCGGCGGCACGCTGGGCCAGATCGACCAGATCCGCAGCTTCCTCACCGGCCAGGGCCTGGTCGGCTTCTTCGACATCCCCTTCGTTCCCCTGTTCGGGCTGGTGCTCTATCTCCTGCACCCGCTGCTCGGCCTGATCACCCTGCTGATGACCGTCGTCATGGTGGTGCTCGGCCTGTCGATCGAATGGTTCTGCAAAAAACCCCTGCAGCAGAGCAGCGCCGCCTCGCGCCGCGCCTCGTTCTTCGCCGACAACAGCCTGCGCAACGCGGAGGTGCTGGCGGCGCTGGGCATGGTCGGCAACATCCGCAACCGCTGGCAGAAGGTGCATGAAACCGCCATCGACAGCCACGGCAAGGCCGCCGACACCATGGCCACGCTGATGGGCACCATCAAGGCGTCGAACTTCATCGTCCAGGTGGTCATTCTCGGCGCGGCCTGTTATCTGGTGATCCTGCAGGAAGCCACGCCCGGCGTGCTGTTCGCCTCCAGCATACTGGTGGCGCGCATCATCGCCCCGGTGCAGCACGCCATGGGCGCCTGGCGCGGCTTTCTCGGCGCGCGCGAGGCCTTCCAGAGCCTGGAAAAACTCCTGTCTACCCAGCCTGAGGAGAAGGAATACCTCAAGCTGCCTGCGCCGCAGGGGCGCCTGAACGTGGAAAAGCTGATGGTGCCCGCGCCAGGCGGCAACGCAATGATCCTGAAAGGCGTCAGCTTCAGGCTGGAGGCGGGCGAGGCGCTCGGCATCGTCGGGCCGAGCGGCTCGGGCAAGTCGACGCTGGCACGGCTGCTGATCGGCGCCTGGCCGCCGGCTTCCGGCGCGGTGCGGCTGGACGACGCCGAAATCCATTCCTGGGAGTTCGACGACCTGGGGCCGCACATCGGCTACCTGCCGCAGGACATCGAGTTGTTCGACGGCACAGTGGCGGAGAACATCTGCCGCTTCGGCCCGCGCGACGACGAGGCGATCATCCGGGCGGCGCAGCTGGTCGGCCTGCATGAGATCATCCTGCGGTTGCCGGAGGGCTACGACACGGCCATCCGCGGCCTGCGCGGGGCGCTCTCGGGCGGCCAGCGCCAGCGCCTCGGGCTCGCCCGCGCGCTGTACGGCGATCCCTGCCTGATCATCCTCGACGAGCCGAACTCGAACCTCGACCGCGCTGGCGAACTGGCCCTCGTGAAGGCCTTGGCCGAGCTGAAGGCGGCCGGGAAGACGGTCATCCTGATTGCGCACAACCCGCGCGTGCTGCGCAACATGGACAAGATACTGATGTTGAAGGAGGGCAAGGTGGCCGCCTTCGGCGAACGGGATGCGGTGCTGGCGCGGCTGGGCGGACAGCCCGCAAAACTCCTGCCGAGCGCGAGCGATGAAGAAGACGAGGCGGATGCCGAGGAAACCGCTCCGCTGGAGACGGGCCAATGAGAAAGCTGTTCAATTTCTGGCGGCAGCAAGCCGTCGAGGACGTAGAACCGATCCGCGCCGCCTCGAACCCGGGACCGCTGGTCTTCTGGGGGCTGCTGGTGGTCGCCATCACCTTCGGCGGATTCGGCATCTGGGCGGCCTGGGTGCCGCTGGCGCGCGGCGCCCATGTCACGGGCCAGATCGTCGTGGACAGCAGCCGCAAGACCATCCAGCACCTGGAAGGCGGCATCGTCAAGGACATCCGGGTGCAGGAGGGCAGCCGGGTCCGGCAAGGCGATATCCTGCTGGTGCTCGACGAGACCCAGGTTCTGGCCAACCTGAAGATCGTCGGCAGTCGGCACCTGCAGGAGCGGGTGCTGGAGGCGCGCCTGGTGGCGGAACGGGACTGGCAGAAGCGCATCGCCTGGCCTAAGGAAATCGAGACGCACCGGAACGATGAGCAGATCCGCGCCGCTGTGGCGGACCAGCAGTCGATATTCGACGCGCGCCGGCGCGAAGTGGATGGCCAGGTGCGCGCCATGTCGGAGCGCGCCGTCCATCTGCGCCGCCAGGCGGCGGCCCTGGCGCGGAAGATGGAGGCCTACCGCGAGCAGGTCGCCCTGATCGACACCGAGCTCGCGGCGAACCGCGAGCTCGAGCAGAAGGGCTTCGCCACTTCCAGCCGCGTGCGCGAGATCGAGCGCGAGTGGGCACGCCTGCGCTCGGAGCTTGCCGCCGGCGAGGCGCAGATCGCCGAGGTGGAGGCCTCCATCCAGGCGGCGGAGCTCGACATGATCCAGACCCGGCAGGCCTTCGTCCGGCAGGTGGTGGCCGACCTGCAGTCCTCGCGGGCGCGCCTGGAGGAATCCGCGCAGCAGCTGACCGCATCCTCCAGCATCCAGTCGCGCACGACCATCACGGCGCCGGTCGACGGCCAGGTGATCGGGCTGGCGGTGCATACCGTCGGCGGCGTGCTGCAGGGGGGGCAGCCCATCATGGAAATCGTGCCCGAGAACGACCGCCTGATCATCGAGGCGCGGGTGCGTCCGGTCGACGCCGACGTGGTGCATGCCGGCCTGCCCGCCGAAATCCGCCTGAGCAGCCTGCCGCCGCGGCAGTCGCCCCTGCTCAAGGGGCGGGTCATATCGGTCTCTTCCGACACCCTGTCGGACCTGACCACCAAGGAAACCTACTACCTGGCCCGCATCGAGGTGCGGGAGGGAGAAATGGCCAAGCTGCGCACCCTCACCGTCGTGCCGGGCATGCCGGTCGAGGTGCTGATCAGCGCCGGGGAGCGCACCCTGCTCGACTATCTGGTCGCGCCGGTGCAGGCCCTGTTCGAGCGGGCGATGCGCGAGGATTGACATGGCGGAGCAGCGGAAGATATTCGTCCTGACCGGCAAGCGCGGCGGCTTCGGCGCCATGAAGCCCATGCTGCGCCTGCTCCGCGATGCCGATGACATGGAACTGCAGCTGGTGGTCACCGACCAGCATGTGAGCGAACGCTTCGGGCGCACCATCCGCGAGGTCGAGCAGGAATTCCAGGTGGCGGCGGCGGTGGACATGGAGCAGGAGGGCGATGCGCCCTGGCAGCGCGCAAAGGCCCTCGGCGTCTGCCTCACCCGCATGAGCGACGTGCTGGAGCGGCTGAAGCCGGATTTCTGCGTGCTCTACGGCGACCGCGGCGAGGTGCTGGCGACGGCCACCGCGGCGACCACCATGGGCATCCCCATCGCCCATTTGCAGGGCGGGGACCTCTCGGGCTCGGTGGACGAGCAGGTGCGCCATGCCGTCACCAAGCTTGCCCATCTGCATTTTCCCTCGACCGAAGAAAGCGGCAAGCGCATCGCCGGCATGGGCGAGGAGCCCTGGCGCATCCATGTGGTGGGCGACAACCACATCGACCTGATCGTCGTCGGCGAATATGCCGGCCGCGAGCAAGTGGCCCAGGCGCTGGAGCTCGACCTCTCGAAGCCCGTGGTGGTGGTGCTGCAGCACTCCGAGACGACAGCCCCGAACGATTCCCATGCGCAGATGGTGGAGACCCTCATCCCGGTGCGCGAGCTGGGCGCGCAGACGGTGGTGGTGCATCCCTGTTCCGACGTGGGCTACGGCGGCATCATCCAGGCCATCGAAGAACTGGCCGTTGGCCCGCAGTTCCGTGTGCGGGTGAACCTCGACGCCCCTCTGTTCTGGGGGCTGCTGAGCCTCGCTTCGGTGCTGGTCGGCAACAGCTCCGCCGGCATCGTCGAGACGCCCACTTTCCGCCTGCCGACGGTCAACGTCGGCCGCCGCCAGGAGGGTCGCCTGCATGCCGAGAACGTCATCCACGTGCCCCACGAGCGCGAAGCCATTCGCCAGGCCCTGCAGCGGACGCTGCACGACGAGGATTTCCGCCGCGCCGTGAAAAACTGCCGCCAGCCCTACGGCGACGGCAGGGCCGGCGAACGCGTGGCCGACATCCTGCGCGCCACCCCCATCGACCGCCGCCTGATCGTCAAGCGGATGACTTATTGAAAAATCGTTTCACACGAAGACACAAAGAAGATCTTGATTACCGACGAAGTTCAGCACTCCATCACGTCAGCCCCTCACTCGTCATACCGGCGAAAGCCGGTATCCAGTGCGGCCGCTATCGAAACGACAGCCGTATTCTGGATACCGGCTTTCGCCGGTATGACGATCCGATCGATGCCCCGGCCGACAGATAACCGATGCAAGTATGGCTGAACCTCATGGGTAACATGCAGGAACAATGAAACCCACCGCCCTCTATTACCGCATCCTCAAATACCAGCCCGCCAACCGCGAACTGCTGGAGCGGCATTTTCGCGTGCTGGAGCTGGAGCATCCGGGGGAGAACACCGACGAGATCCTGTCGCAGGTGGAGCTGCTGTTCGCCCCGCTCGGCTTCAACGTCGATGCGGCCTGCATGAACCGCTGTCCGCGCCTGAAGGTGATTGCCTCGAACACGACCGGGGTGCCGCACATCGACCTCGAACAGGCGGCCCAGCGCGACGTCGCGGTGTGCGCCCTGCACAACGAGCAGGCCTTCCTCGACACCATCACGCCCACGGCGGAGCACAGCATCGGCCTGATGCTGGCCGCCGCGCGCCGGCTGCCGGCGGCGCATGCCGCGGCGGCAGCCGGGCGCTGGGACCGCCGGCCGTGGGGGGCGCCACGCATGATGTCGCGCCTGCGCCTGGGGATCGTCGGCTATGGCCGCCTCGGGCGGAAGGTGGCCGCCGTCGGCCAGGCCATGGGCATGAAGACCGCCTGGTACGATCCCAAGGTGCCGGGCGGTGTGGCGGAACTGATCGAGCTGGCGCGCCAGTCGGACGTGCTCAGCCTGCATGCCGTGGCGAACGCGAGTACACGAGGTATCGTGAACCGTCAAGTGCTGTCGTCACTGCCAGCGGGCGCGATTGTGGTGAATACTGCGCGCGGCGAATTGCTGGATACGGAGGCGCTGCTGGACCTGCTGGAGACCGGCCATCTGTGGGCGGCGGCGCTGGACACCATCGACGGCGAATACCGCCTCGATTTTTCCGAAACCTTCGCGGAGAGCCGCATCGCCCGCTACGCCCGCAGCCACGACAACCTGATCCTGACGCCCCACATCGGCGGCTCGACGGTGGATGCGTGGACAGAAACCGAGCGCCGCGTGATCGTCAAGGCGTGCCAGGTGTTCGGCGTTACGGCGGAATGAATGAAACGAAGGTTTCGCACGAAGACACAAAGGCACGAAGAACAGCCAAGACAAAAAGTTTTCTGGTTAGCCACTATGTTCAGCTATCTCCCAACGGCGTCATTCCGGGGCTGCCCGCCAGGGCAGAACCCGGAATCCAGGGGTTTTCCGGCCGCATTTCCTGGATTCCGGGTTCCGCTTCGCGGCCCCGGAATGACGGGCTGAACTTCATGGCTAATCGCGAAAGATTTTGTTTTTCTTCGTGTCTTCGTGTCTTTGTGTGAGACATGAATCATATGACAAACAAGACAACTGCATGGGCCCTGGTGCCCGCCCGGGGAGGGTCGAAATCGATTCCCGGAAAAAACGTGGTGCCGCTCGGCGGGCGGCCCATGCTGGATTACGGGGTGAAGGCGGCGCAGGCGAGCGGCTGCTTCGCGCGCATCGTCTGCTCGACGGACGACGAGGCGATTGCCGGACGGGCGCAGGCGCTCGGCATCGAGGTGGACTGGCGGCCGGCGGAACTGGCCACCGACGAGGCGGCGGTGGCCGACGTGGCGCGGGAATTCCTCTCCCGCCATGCCGTGCAGCCCGACATCCTTGCCCTGATCCAGCCGACCAGCCCCTTCCTGCGGCCGGCCGACGTGCAGGCGCTGGTGGCGGCCATGGACGGGCGCCCCGACTGCAATTCCGGCCAGACGATCTGCCCGACGCCGCACAACTTCCATGCCTGGAACCAGCGCCTGTTCGAGGACGGCGCGGTGCGCTTCATGTTCGCCGAGGAGCGGCGCTCCGCCTTCAACAAGCAGCGCAAGCCCAAGCTGTTCAGCTTCGGCAACCTGGTCGCCGCCCGGCCGCGCGCCCTGCTGGCGGGCATGGATTTCTTCGCCGAACCGTCGGCCGGCGTGGCGATCGAATGGCCTTATAATCTCGACCTGGACACGCCCCAGGACCTCCGGCTGGCCGAGGCGCTGCTCGCGTCCGGCCTGGTGACGCTGGGCCATCTCTGACCTCATTTTTCAATCAAGCAAGGAACTTCATCATGCGCGTAATGATTCTCGGCGGCGACGGCTACCTGGGCTGGCCCACCGCCATGTACCTGTCCAACAAGGGCCACGATGTCGCGGTGGTGGACAACATGCTGAAGCACTACTGGGAGGCGGAGATCGGCGTCGAGCCGCTCGCCCAGATCCGGCCGCTGCACGTTCGCGTCAAGCGCTGGAAGGAACTGACCGGCAAGACCATCCAGACCTATGTCGGAGACATCGCCGAGAACCACCGCTTCGTCTACAAGTTCCTCGACGAGTTCAAGCCGGATGCCCTCGTGCATTACGCCGAGCAGCCGTCGGCGCCGTTCTCCATGATCGACCGCGACAAGTGCGTGCATACCCAGCGCAACAACGTGATGGGCACCCTCAATGTCATGTTCGCCATGCAGCACACCAACCCGGACATCCACATGGTGAAGCTCGGCACCATGGGCGAATACGGCACGCCGAACATCGACATCGAGGAGGGCTGGCTGGAACTCGAGCACAAGGGCCGCAAGGACCGCGTGCTGTACCCGAAGAAGCCCGGCTCCTTCTACCATCTGTCGAAGGTGCATGACTCCAACAACCTGGAGTTCGCCTGCCGCATCTGGGGCATGCGCGTCACCGACCTCAACCAGGGCGTGGTGTACGGCATCAACACCGACGAGACGCGCATGCACCCGGACCTGGGCACCAGCTTCCATTACGACGCGGTGTTCGGCACGGTGCTCAACCGCTTCGTGGTGCAGGCGGTGCACGGCATGCCGATGACCGTCTACGGCAAGGGCGGCCAGACGCGCGGCTTCCTCAACATCCGCGACACCCTGCAGTGCGTCGAGCTGGCGCTGCTGAACCCGGCCGATCGCGGCGAATTCCGCGTCTTCAACCAGTTCACCGAGCAGTTCTCGGTGAACGATCTGGCGCAGATGGTGGCGCGCGTGGCGAAGGACCATGGCCTGAACGCCAAGGTCGACCACATCGCCAACCCGCGCGTCGAGATGGAGGAGCACTACTACAAGGCCGTCCATTCCGCGCTGCCGGCGCTGGGCCTCAAGCCGCACCTGCTCAACGACGAGGTGATCGACCACATGCTGGAAGTGGCGAGCATCAACAAGGAGCGCATCGATCCGGAAGTGCTGGTGCCGAACGTCAAGTGGAAGCACCGGTGAGCGGGTTCCCCGCCCACATCGAAATCGCCGGGCGCCGCATCGGCCCCGGCGAACCGTGTTACGTCATCGCCGAAGGCGGAGTGAACCACTTCGGCGAAATGGCCAAGGCCCGCCAGCTCATCGACCTCGCCGTCTCGGCCAGGGCCGATGTGTACAAGGGGCAGCATTACCGCACCGACCGCCTGGTCGGGCCTTCGGCGCCCGAGTGGCGCGAGCGCCTGCGCAGCAAGGAGCTGCCCGACGAGGCCATCCGGCAGATGCGCGACCGCTGCCGCGAGAGCGGCATTCCCTTCCTCTGCACGCCCCACGACGACATCGCCCTGGAGTTCCTCGACAGGGAACTCGACATCCCGGCCTTCAAGATCGGTTCCGGCGAGGTCGAGAACTGGCCCTTCCTCGCCGATGTGGCGCGGCGCGGCAAGCCGTTGATCGTGTCGACCGGCATGTACGAGATGGCGCAGATCAAGGACATGGTCAAGGTGATCGCCGATGCCGGCGGCACCCAGTTGGCGCTGCTGCATTGCGTCACCAGCTACCCGGCCGATCCGCGCCTCATCAACCTCAGGGTGATGGATCAGATCCGGGAGTTCTTCCCCGGCCCCGTCGGCTACTCCGACCATACCGAGGGCACCGCCATCCCGCTCGCCGCCGTGGCGCTCGGCGCCGACATCATCGAGAAGCACATCACCATCGACCGCGACGTGCCCAACGCGCAGGACTGGAAGGTGTCCTGCGATCCCTCCAATTTCGCGCCGTTCGTCGCCGACATCCGCGCCATCGGGCAGGCCGTGGGCGGGGGGCCGAAGAAGCTTTCAGAGCAGGAACGGAAGTCGATCCTGTGGGCGCGCAAGAGCCTGACGGCGGCGGTCGACATTCCCGCCGGCGCCGTGATTGCCGAAAGCATGCTGATTGCGCAGCGGCCGGGGAGCGGGCTGCCCGCCTCGCGCATCGGCGAGGTGGCGGGCCGCACCGCCCTTGGCAACATCCCTGCCGGAACGCCTATCGCTGCCGGCATGTTCTGATGGAAGCGGATTTTTTCCGGGCCAATCAGCGCATCCAGAGGATGGGTCCGGCAAGCCTGCCATTCAGGATGGCCGTGGGCAATTTCCGCCATTACAACTTTTGGGTCGATTTCAACGAGAAGGAACACCTGGATGGGCTGCGGGAAGTCCTGACTTCCGTTATTCAGGAGGACCGCCGGGCACAGCGAGCCTGTTACCGCCTGTTCGAAAAGCAGGGAATAGCGGCCGACATCCAGCAATTCCAGACCCGCCGCAAGCTGAAACGGGGGTATCCGCCCGATTATGTCGACCTGTTCTATTTGTACACGCATGTCAGGACGCACCGGCCCCGGCGGGTGCTCGAATACGGCAGCGGGGTGTCTACCCTGGTGATGGCCCTGGCGCTGGAGAAGAACGGCGAGGGGCGGCTGGTCTCCCTGGAACCTTCCGCGGAATGGGCGCGCCTGACGCAAGCCTGCCTGCCGGAGCGCCTGCGTGCGATTGCGGAGGTCATTTACTCCGCCGGCGTCGCCTGCGAACTTGACGGTAGGCAGACGGTACGCTTCGCCGAGCAGCCCCTGAAGGATCCCGACATGGTCTACATCGACGGCGCCCCCGAGGGATCCTGTTATGCCGGCGCCGAGAACATCGAGTTGCTGGAGGAGGGGCTTGTCGGGAATGGCGCCGCCATCTTCATCGACGGACGGCGGCAGGCGCTGAATTACTTCAACAACCCGCTGCGCTCTTCCAGATACAAGGTGGAGTGCGCGGCAGTGGATGTTGTCAACACTGGCACCGGGCAGCGCCATTACTCGCCCTTCGGGTTCGACCAGTTCTCGAACGCGAGAATTCTTTGTATTGCATAGGCGGGTTGCGAATTTACGAAGCCCAATAAGGGCCCCCTCGATGACATTGCGGTCGAAGGACAAGGACGGTTTCGGCCTGACCCGCCGCATTCCCCGGCAACTGAGCCGGACCGTGCCAGGCGATGTGCTGGCCTGTCTTGAAGCATGGAAGTCGGGGGTGACGCTGTTCAAGGATTTCAACAGCGACGACCCCCGTCATTACGCCTTCCTGGAAGAACTGATCAGGGCGATCGTCGCGCTGGATCGCAGGAATCAGCTTTCTTCACTGCGGGAACTCGAAAAAACCGGTTTCTGCGCGCTGCTCGGGCCGATTCTGGCGCAGCGCAAGGACGACGCCTACGCGCCCGATTACGTCGATCTGTGGAACCTCCATCGCTATATCCGCCAGCGGCGACCGCGATGCGTCCTCGAGCTCGGATCGGGCATTTCCACCCTGGCGATGGCGCATGCCCTTCACCAGAACGGCGAGGGCGGGCGGCTGTATTCCGTGGAGCCTTCCGAGGAATGGGAGGCCGAGACGCGCCGCCTGCTGCCCGGCGAGCTTGCCGGCCTCTGCGAGGTAGGCTATTCGCCTTCCGCGGCCTGCCGGGTCAACGGCGTTGAGACCCGGCGCTTTGCGAAAATGCCGGATGTGGTGCCCGACTTCATCTACCTGGACGGCGCGCCGGCGGGGGCGGAATTCCTGGGGGCAGAGGAGGTCTGCCTGCTGGAGGACCGCCTGTCGCCGGGGGCCGCGGTGATGATAGACGGGCGGGCGAAGGCGATGCTGTTCTTTTTGGCCGGCAGCATGAAGCGGAAATGGGAGGTGGAAGCCCAGGCGCTATGGGTACAGCTTCCGCCGCCGATCAAGACGAATTTCCGTTTCGGACTCGACCAGTACGCGAACTGCCTGTGCATCCTGGCCAATTGAGGCCGATGTTGCATCGAGGATCGACAGGCCGCTGACGAATCAGCGTGCGCAATGTCGGAGTTATTGCGCCGAAGGCATCAGCCAGTTCTCCGTCACTGCGCCATACTCCAGTTCTGCGTAGGTGATCGCCGACATCACCGCATCACCGACGTAGCACTGTGCGAAGCGCCGGGCAACTTCCTCCGGCTGATTCTTCATCAGGTAGATGCACATATTGGTGTCGAGCATGTAGCGCGGCATTACAGGGCATCCCTTTCAGCTTGTTCCTGGTCGCCACGGCCTTCGGCCATGAAGTCCGGGGAGAACTGGGCGAACTTGGCCAGCACGCCGGACAGCGAGCGGCGGGCAGGCCGAATCCGGATTTCATCGCCTTCGCGCTCGATTTCCAGGTCGATGTCGGTGCGCTCATAGGCCAAGTCGGCAGGGATGCGAACAGCCTGCGAATTGCCGTTCTTGAAGGCGCGAGTGGTATGCATTGCAAACTCCAGCAAGGATGTACGACGTATGTACTCTAGTGTCCTGTCCCGTTGATTCTTAGACAAAGTCGTTGGAGTTTCGACATGATG
>CAYYXS010000073.1:0-11232 GCA_964475635.1 uncultured Rhodocyclaceae bacterium | reverse complement strand
CAATTGGCAGCATAATGCCGATGGGTTGGAAGGTGAAAAACAGAGGGAAGCTCACTATGAGTGACAGAGGCCCGACCTCTCGGCCAAACTCGTGGTGAGCCGCCTGGCTACGTTGGTGTTGAGCACCTTCAGTCCATCGTTGCTGAACGAATGCAGTTTGATCCATCGTTCGTCACCCGAGCCATGCATGTTGCAGAACTGGCTTTGTCATCTACCGATCAGAATTTCCTGTGTCGTGCCACAAAGGTTGCGTCGGTGGTTGGCTCCGACAGTGAACTCAAACGCCTTGCACGTTTCACTTCCCATGAGAACTCTGAAGTTGCGGCACACGCAAGGGCTGGTGTGTTCTACCTGAAGAGGCGACTTCGCAAAGGAACCGCTACGTGAAGCTGAACCCGCTGCCCAACCCGGCAGTCGAGCGGACCTGCGCGAAAAGCCACGCAGGTCCGCTCACTTCTATTCGTGGTTCTTCGGACTTCTCTGTGGGTCAGGGTTGGTTTTCCCCCTCGCCCCGCTTGCGGGGAGAGGGTCGGGGTGAGGGGCCAACGGCCGATCCACCCTCACCCCAGCCCTCTTCCGCCAGCGGGAGAGGGGGCGAGTGCGGTGCGTCTTTCAGCTTTTCTACCCACACGAGACCCTGAAGAACCATTATTGACCGGTCGGGGAGTAAGGTCATGGTTGCCGGCTCACCGGCTGAACCCGGCGGTCGGTTACACTTGCCGCCATCATGTCGCTCGCCGTCCTCAGGAGCCGCGCCCTCGCCGGCATGGCTGCGCCGGAAGTCACCGTCGAGGTGCACCTCGGCCGCGGCCTGCCGTCCTTCACCATCGTCGGGCTGGCCGACACCGAGGTGAAGGAGGCGCGCGAGCGCGTGCGCGCGGCGATCCAGAACGCGCGCTTCGAATTCCCCGCCAGCCGTATCACCGTCAACCTGGCGCCGGCCGATCTGCCGAAGGAATCCGGCCGCTTCGACCTGCCCATCGCGCTGGGCATTCTCGCCGCCTCGGGCCAGATCGACGGCAAGCGCCTCGCCGAACACGAGTTCGCCGGCGAACTGTCGCTGACCGGCGAATTGCGCCCGATCCGCGGCGCGCTGGCGATGTGCCTGGCCGCGCGCGGGCAGGCGCGCAGCTTCGTGCTGCCGGTGGAGAGCGCCGCCGAGGCGGCGCTGGTCGGCGCGGCGGCCATCCTGCCGGCGAAATCGCTGCTGGAAGTATGCGCGCACCTCAACGGGCAGCAGGCGCTGGCGCCCTATGCCGGCGCAGCGGCGGCAGCGGCGCCCGACTACCCCGATCTGGCGGAAGTGAAGGGCCAGGCGCAGGCCAAGCGCGCCTTGGAAGTCGCCGCGGCCGGCGGCCACAGCCTGCTCATGACCGGCCCGCCCGGCACCGGCAAGTCGATGCTCGCCGCGCGCTTTCCCGGCCTGCTGCCGCCGATGAGCGAGGTGGAGGCGCTGGAGGCGGCGGCGATCCATTCGCTCAATGGCGGCTTCCGCCTCGACCACTGGATGCGGCGTCCGTACCAGAATCCGCACCATACTGCCTCCGCCGCCGCACTCGTCGGCGGCGGCTCCAACCCGCGCCCGGGCGAGATCTCGCTGGCCCATCACGGCGTGCTGTTCCTCGACGAGCTGCCGGAGTTCGAGCGGCGCGTGCTGGAGGCGCTGCGCGAGCCGCTCGAATCCGGCCACATCCGCGTCGCCCGCGCCGCCCACCGCGTCGACTACCCGGCGCAGTTCCAGCTCGTCGCGGCGATGAACCCTTGCCCCTGCGGGCACCTCGGCGCGGCGCGCTGCCGCTGCACGCCGGACCAGGTGGCGCGCTACCGGGCAAAGCTCTCCGGCCCGCTGCTCGACCGCATCGACCTGCATATCGAGGTGCCGGCGCTGGCCGAGGGCGAGTTGCAGGGCAGGGCAGAGGGGGAATCCTCGGCGGCGGTGCGCGCGCGGGTGACGGCGGCGCGCGCAGCGCAACTGGCGCGCCAGGGCAAGCCGAACAGCCGGCTGGCGACGAAGGAGATCGAACGGCTATGCGCACCGGACGCGACCGGCGCGCAGTTGCTCAAGCAGGCCATCGCGCGGCTCAACCTCTCGGCGCGCGCCTACCATCGCGTGCTGAAAGTGGCGCGCACCCTTGCCGATCTGGCCGGCAGCGAGCGCGTGTCGAGCGCCCATGTTGCCGAGGCGATCCATTACCGCCGTATCGCGGGGACTGACTATTGATCGGGCGCCGCGGTCACGGCTATGCGGCGCTCAACCGCTGCGTCGCCGAGATCGACATGGTCTTCGTGCTGGCCGTGCACAGCCAGCGCGAAGCGGGCTACAGGATGGAGTGAATGCAAAAAGCCAGCAGCGGTTCAATCGAGATGCGCGGCCTCGGACAGCACCTCGGCTGCCCACTGGTTGAGGCTGATGCCGGAAGTCTCGGCGGCAACCAGCGCGGCGCGGTGAACTTCCGGCGGCACGCGCAGCATCATTTTTCCGCTGGCGGGCTTCTCCGGCTTCTTGCCGACCGCCGCGCAGGTTTCAAGGTAATCCTCCACCGCTTCTTCGAAGGCCTTGCGCAGATCCGCCACCGTGTCGGCGTGAAAACTCACGATGTCGCGGATGCCGGCGATGCGGCCGACGAAAATATTGTCCCGCCCGTCGAATTCGATGCGGGCGGCGTAGCCCTTGTAGATCATGGCATTCATGGCCTGACTCCTATCAACTCCAGAAACGCGCGCGCATCCTCGACCTGGTACGGCTTGGCCTCCTTGGCCGGATGCGGGCGATGAAAGCTGGCGATTCGCCCTTCATGCACGAATCGCACGCGCGACCCCCTTCCTTCGACCATCCCGCAACCGGCGGCAACCAGCAGCGACTCGATGCGCGCCCACTCGATCGTGCCGCTCGTCGGCTTGGCAAAGACCGCGGCGAGTGTCTTGCGGTGCCTGCTGTTCATGCCGGGAATGCTAGCTGATTCTGCAATCACAAGCAATCGTTATTTGATAGCATTTCATGGCATTGAGGCTATCCTGACATCAGGAGGTTCCATGGATCTTCAGAACGTCGACGCCGCCTGCCGCATCGACGAAGCCGCCGCCGTGGCTGGCCTGCGGCAGCGTTTGACCCTCGACGCGGCGGCGAATGCGCGCATCGGCGCGCGGGCGCTCGAACTGGCGCGGCGCGTGCGCGAGGCGCCGGCCGGCTTCGGCGCGGAGACTTTCCTGCGCCATTACGGTTTATCCACGCGCGAGGGCACGCTGCTGATGTGCCTGGCCGAGGCGCTGCTGCGCATTCCCGACGCCGGCACGGCCGAGGCGCTGATCCGCGACAAGCTGGCCGGCACCGGCTGGGAGGCGCGGGCGGGCGAGGACGATTTCCTCATGAACGCGGCAAGCTGGGGGCTGCTGCTCACCGGCCGCCTGGCCGCCTGGCACGACGAGCCGGGCGACGCGCCTCAGGCCCTGCTGCACCGCCTGCTGGCGCGCCTGGGCGAGCCGCTGGCGCGCGCCGCCCTGAACCAGGCCATGGGCATCCTGGCCGGCCAGTTCGTGCGCGGCGAGACGATCGAGGCGGCGCTGGCCGCCGCCGCCGGGGCGGAGGCGGCGGGCTACCGCTTTTCCTACGACATGCTGGGCGAGGCGGCCCTCGGCGAGGCCGATGCGGAAGGCTACGCCCGCGCCTACGCCAAGGCCATCGCCGCGGTGGGCGCGGCCGGCGGCGGGCGCGGGCCGGTCGAGGGGCCGGGCATCTCGGTCAAGCTCTCGGCCCTGCATCCGCGCTACGAGCCGGCGCAGCGCGAACGCGCGCAAGCCAGGCTGGCCACGCGCCTGCTGGCGCTGGCGCGGCTGGCGAAGGCGGCGGGCATCGGCCTCACCGTCGACGCCGAGGAAAGCGACCGCCTGATCCTCTCGCTGGAACTCTTCGAGCGCCTGGCGCGCGAGCCCTCGCTGGCCGGCTGGGATGGCCTGGGGCTGGCCGTGCAGGCCTATCAGAAGCGCGCCCTCGCCGTGGTCGATTGGGTGATCGCGCTGGCGCGCGGGACGCACCGCCGCCTCGTCGTGCGCCTGGTCAAGGGCGCCTACTGGGACAGCGAGATCAAGCTGGCGCAGACGCGCGGCCTCGACTACCCGGTATTCACCCGCCGCGCCGCCACCGACCTGTCCTATCTCGCCTGCGCCCAGGCGCTGCTCGCCGCGGACGACGCGATCTACCCCGCCTTCGCCACGCACAACTGCCGCACGCTGGCGAGCGTGCTGGAGCTGGCCCAGCGTAACGGCAGGCGGCGCGACTTCGAGTTTCAGAAACTCGCCGGCATGGGCGACGCGCTCTACCGCCAGGTGACCGAGACCGAGGACTGGCCCTGCCGCGTCTACGCCCCGGTGGGCGGCCACCGCGAGCTGCTGCCCTATCTGGTGCGGCGCCTGCTGGAAAACGGCGCCAACAGTTCCTTCGTGCACCAGATCGCCGATCCCGCCGTGCCGCTGGCGCGCCTGGTGGCCGACCCGCTCGAACAAGCGCCGCAGCCCTATGCGCCCAACCCGCGCACGCCGCCGTCGGTGCAGCTGCTGCCCTGGCGCAGCGCAGCCGGCCTCGACCTCTCCGACGCCGCCGTGTTGGCGCGGCTGACTTCGTCCGTCGCCGCGGCGCGCGCGGATACACCGGCTGCGGGCGACGGCCGCGCCGTCGTCGAACCTGCCGATCGGCGCCGCCTCGTCGGCCATGTGCGCGATTCGACCCCGCAAGAAATCGCCGCGGCGGTCGCGGCGGCGAGCCGCGCCCAGCCGGCCTGGAACGCCACGCCGGCGCAGATGCGCGCGCGCTGCCTGGAGCGCGCCGCCGATCTCATGGAAGCGCGCCTGGAAGCGCTGATGACACTGTGCGTGCGCGAGGCGGGCAAGACCCTGCCCGATGCGCTGGCGGAAGTGCGCGAGGCGGTCGACTACTGCCGCTACTACGCGCATGAAGCACGCCGGCTGTTCGGCGCGCCGCAGCCGCTGCCCGGGCCGACCGGCGAAGCGAACACGCTGTCGCTGCACGGGCGCGGCGTCTTCGCCTGCATCAGCCCGTGGAATTTCCCGCTCGCCATTTTCACCGGCCAGGTGGCGGCGGCGCTCGCCGCCGGAAACAGCGTTGTGGCCAAGCCCGCCGAGCAGACGCCGCTCGTCGCGCAAGCCGCCGTCGCACTGCTGCACGAGGCCGGCGTCCCGCGCGATGTCCTCCAACTCGTCATCGGCGACGGCGAAACGGTCGGCGCCTCGCTGACGGCGCAGCCGGGGCTCGCCGGGGTGGCCTTCACCGGCTCGGTGGAAGCGGCGCGGGCGATCAATCGCAGTCTGGCCGCGCGCGACGGCCCGATCGCCGCGCTGATCGCCGAGACGGGCGGGCAGAACGCCATGATCGTCGATTCCTCGGCGCTGCCCGAGCAGGTGGTGCGCGACGCGATGGCCTCGGCCTTCCAGTCGGCCGGCCAGCGCTGCTCGGCGCTGCGCATCCTGGCGCTGCAGGAGGACATCGCCGAGCGCGTCGAGGCGCTGCTCGCCGGCGCCATGGCGGAACTGACCCTAGGCGACCCGGCCGATCCGGCCACCGATGTCGGACCGCTGATCGATGCCGGCGCCGCCGCCGCCCTGCGCGGCTACGTCGCCGCGCTGCGCCCGAGGGCGCGCCTGATCGCCGAATGCGCCGTGCCGCAGGGACTGACTTTCGGCCAATACCTCGCGCCGCTGGCCTTCGCCATCGATCCCGATCAGTTGCCGCAGAAGGAAGTGTTCGGCCCGGTGCTGCATGTCGTGCGCTACCGCGCCGTCGAACTGGAGGCCCTGCTCGATGCCCTCAACGCTCCCGGCTACGGCCTGACCCTGGGCATCGCCAGCCGCATCGACGCCTTCGTCGCGCGCGTCGCCGCACGCCTGCGCGCCGGCAACGTGTACGTGAACCGCAACATGATCGGCGCCGTCGTCGGCGTGCAGCCCTTCGGCGGCGAAGGCCTCTCCGGCACCGGCCCCAAGGCCGGCGGCCCGCACACCCTGCTGCGCTATTGCGCCGAACGGACGCTGACGGTGAATACCGCCGCCGTTGGCGGCAATGCGCGGCTGCTGGGGGAGGAGGGATAGGGGGTCGGCGGCGCGCCGTTACATCGAAACGTCGCAGACGAGCTGGCTGAAGCGGGCGTCGTCTTCGTCGGCGATCAGTTCGGGCATGAACTCGTCGAGAAATTCGCCCTCGCCCGGCCGGAAGCGGCGCGGGTCGATGCGGCGGCGCGCTTCGGCGAGCGGGGCGGCGAGGCGCAGCGACCAGCCGCTGATGCCGCTGCCCTTGCCGTACCAGCGTTCCAGGCGGCTCACCGGCAGGCCATGGAAGCGCACGCCGCGCAGCGGCAGGGTGACGTGCCAGTGATCCTGCCTGTCGGCGACTACGGGCGTGCCGGCATGCGCCCGCCATGGCGCCGGCAGGGCGTCCGTCGCGGCCAGCCTGCCCTTCGCGTCGGGGTTCGCCCAGACGATGAGCCGCTCGGCCGCAGCCTTGGCGAGGTTGCAGCCGCGCTCGTAGCCGGCGAACAGCGGCGCGGCTTCGAGCCCGGCCGCCTGTGCGCCGCCCGCCAGGGCGAGCGCCAGCGGCAGGAAGAGGCGGAGCGCGGTCATGTGGTGGCGAAATTGCATGGCGATGCCGCGCATTATTCTGCAAACCGGAGGGAAGGAGAACCCTCCCGCCCGCCGTGCCAGGCCAGGGCCGCGTTCGAATCCGGCGGCCCCTGGGCGTGCTCGGCTGGCGCATGCCCGGGCAGGACGCCCATGAGACAGATCAGATCGTCATTCCGGCGTAAGCCGGAATCCAGGATGCGGCTGTCGTTTCGAGACAGGTCGTTCTGGATACCGGCCCCGGATTCAAGCATTCCGGGGTGACGCTCTTGCGCCGGCATGACGAGTGTGGGGCTGGCACGATGGGATGCTGAGCTTCATGGGTAATCAAGAGATGGTTTTACCGCTCACGGCTCCTCCAGAAACCGCACCCCCTGCGCCAGCGGCAGGCCGCTGCCCGAGTTGATCGTCACCGTCTGGCGGCGCATGTAGGCTTTCCAGGCATCCGAGCCGGCCTCGCGGCCGCCGCCGGTTTCCTTCTCCCCGCCGAAGGCGCCGCCGATCTCGGCGCCGGAGGTGCCGAGGTTTACGTTGGCGATGCCGCAGTCGCTGCCTGTGGCCGAGAGGAAGCGCTCGGCGCGGCGCAGCTCGCTGGTGAACAGGGCCGAGGAGAGGCCCTGCGGCGCGGCGTTCTGCAGGGCGATGGCCTCGTCGGGCTCGCGATAGCTCATCAGGTAGAGGATCGGGCCGAAGGTCTCGCGCTGCACCAGCGGCCAGTGGTTCTCGGCGCGGATGA
This sequence comes from uncultured Rhodocyclaceae bacterium, assembly GCA_964475635.1. Taxonomy (GTDB): domain Bacteria; phylum Pseudomonadota; class Gammaproteobacteria; order Burkholderiales; family Rhodocyclaceae; genus Desulfobacillus. The sequence continues at coordinate 3,872 of CAYYXS010000073.1, read as the reverse complement.
TCGTCGGCTGGACGAAATAGCCCGGGCCGGGCAGGGCATGCCCGCCGCAGAGCACTTCGCCGCCGAGCGAGCGCGCCTCGGCCACTGCCAGCAGGAAGGCCTGGCGCGCTTCCTCGTCGATGAGCGGGCCGAGCAGGGTGGCGGAGTCGAGCGGATCGCCGACCTTCAGGTTTTCGTAGGCGCGCTGCAGCCGCCTGACCAGTTCCTTCACGCGCGATTCGTGCACGATCAGGCGCCGCGTCGTCGTGCAGCGCTGACCGGCGGTGCCGGCCGCGCCGAACACGATGGCCGGCACGGCGAGCTTCAGGTCGGCCGTCTCGTCAACGATGACGGCATTGTTGCCGGAGCATTCCAGCAGGCAGCGGCCGAAGCGCGCCGCCACCGCCTGGGCCACCTGCCGCCCGGCCGCCGAGCTGCCGGTGAAGGAGACCAGCGGCAGGCGCGGGTCGGCGGCCAGGCGGGCGGCGAGCGCCGCCTCGTCGGAGAGCAGCAGGGAGAACACGCCCGGATGGCCGAAATCCAGCGCCACGTCGTCGGCGATCTTCTCCACCGCCAGGGCGGTCAGCGGCGCCTTGGGCGAGGGCTTCCACACCACCGTGTCGCCGCAGACTGCGGCGATGAAGGCGTTCCAGGCCCACACCGCCGCCGGGAAGTTGAAGGCGGTGACGACCGCCACCGGCCCGAGCGGATGCCATTGCTCGAACAGGCGGTGGTGCGGGCGCTCCGAGGGCAGGGTGCGGCCGCCGAAGGTGCGCGACAGGCCGACGGCGAAGTCGGCGATGTCGATCATTTCCTGTACCTCGCCGTCGCCCTCGGACTTGATCTTGCCGGTTTCCAGGCTGATCAGGCTGCCGAGGCGGTCCTTGCGGCGCCGCAATTCGTCGCCGATGGCGCGCACCATCTCGCCGCGGTGCGGCGCCGGCGTCCTGCGCCAGTGGCCGAAGGCGTGCGCCGAGGCGGCCACCACCGCATCGATTTCCGCAGCGCCGGCGCGCCCGCAGGAGGCGATCGGCCTGCCCGTCGCCGGGTTGACCGAGGCGAAGCGGCCGCTGCCTTCCAGCCAGCGCCCGTCGCCGCAGTGCGCCGCGGGGTTGTCGGCGGCCAGGCCCAGATCGCGGAGCAGGTTCTGCGTATCCACTCAGCGCCCCCTCGGGGGACAGCAAACGCAGTGGGCGTGGGGGCTGTTCATCCTAGGCAGCCTCCATCACCAGCGTTTCCAGCTCCGCCAGCACCGCGGCGAACTGATCGACCGCCCAGTCGATCTGGCTGCGCTCGATGACCAGCGGCGGGGCGAAGCGCAGCACCGTCTCGTGCGTGTCCTTGGTGAGCACGCCGCGCGCGGCGAGCCGCTCGCAGGCTTCGCGCGCCGAGACGCGGCGGGCGTCCAGCTCGACGCCGACAAACAGGCCGATCCCGCGCACCTCGCGCAGCAGCGGGCTGCGCAGCGCGCGCAGGCGTGCCAGCAAATGCTCGCCCAGTGTCGCCGCGCGCCGCGGCAGGTCCAGCTCGACGAGCAGGTCGAGCGCCTCCAGCGCCACCTCTGCCGCGAGCGGATTGCCGCCGAAGGTGCTGCCGTGGTCGCCCGGGCGGAACACGCCCATGACTTCCTCGTCGGCGAGGAAGGCCGAGACCGGCAGCAAGCCGCCGCCGAGCGCCTTGCCCAGGGTGACGCCGTCCGGCCGCACGCCCTCGTGCTGGCAGGCAAGCAGGCGGCCGGTGCGGCCCAGCCCGGTCTGCACCTCGTCGCAGATCAGCAGCACGCGGTGGCGCCGGCAGATCTCGGCGCAGGCGGCGAGGTAGCCGCGCGGCGGCACGACGATGCCGCTCTCGCCCTGCACCGGCTCGACGAGGAAGGCCGCCGTGTCGGGCGTGATGGCCGCCTCCAGCGCCGCCGCATCGCCGTAGGGAATGATCTCCAGGCCGGGCGGGAAGGGGCCGAAGCCGTCGCGGTACTGCGCCTCCGAGGAGAGGCCGACGATGGCGATCGAGCGGCCGTGGAAGTTGCCTGCGCAGGCGACGATCCCGGCGCGCTCGGGCGCCACGCCCTTCACCTTGTAGGCCCACTTGCGCGCAGCCTTGAGCGCCGTCTCCACCGCCTCCAGGCCGGTATTCACCGGCAGCGCGCGGTCATAGCCGAACAATCCCGTCAGCCGCGCCAGCAGCAGCGGCAGGCGGTCGTTGTGGAAGGCGCGCGAGGTGACGGCGAGGCGCCGCGCCTGGTGCGTCAATGCCGCCACCAGGCGCGGGTGGCAGTGGCCGAAGCTCGCCGCCGAGTAGGCGCCCATCATGTCCAGATAGCGGCGGCCGTCGACATCCCAAAGAAAACAGCCTTTTCCGCGCGAGAGCACCACCGGCAGCGGATGGTAGTTGGCGGCGCCGAAGCGCCGTTCGGCTGCGATGAGCTGCGCGGCGTCCGGCGCCAGCGCCGAGCGGGCCAGCTCCGTCACCAGGTGAGCAGTCCGGAAGTAGCTGTCGCGGCGCGGGTTGTACTCGGCGATCTCCAGCGCGACGAGATCGTCCAGGCCGCGCAGGCGCCGGAACGCCGCCGCCAGCGCGTCGCCGGCAAGGCCGCCCGCTTCGGGTACCGAGACGCCGGGCGCGTCGGCCGGATCGACGGCATCCAGATCCAGCGTCACGCCGAAGCCGGCCGTGCCGCCGCGGGCGATGCTCAATGCATCGTCGAGCGCCGCCTCCAGGCCGCGGCGGGCCAGTTCCTCGGCGCCGATGACGCGCACGCCGAGGTCCGCGAGCAGGGCCGCCTCGCCATCCTCGCAACTGCGCGCGCCGATCAGGCAGACATGGCGCGGATCGAGCGGCGCCACCGACGCCAGCCGCGCATCGCCGCGGCCGAGCAGGCAGGCGAGCGGCATGCCATGCAGGCGTCCGCTCGTCGTCGTTTCCGGCGTGTGGGCATCCAGGTGGGCATCGATCCAGATCAGGCCGAGCGGGCCGCGATCGGCCACGGCGCGGGCGGCGCCGCGCCAGGTGCCGATGGCGCAGGAATGGTCGCCGCCCAGCACCAGCGGCAGGGCGCCCTCGTCAATGCCGCTGCGGACGGCTTGCGCCAGGCGGTGGCAAAGGGCGGCCAGGCGCTCGACGGTTTCCCCTTCGGCCGGCGGCAGCAGGGTTTCTCGCCATTCGGCCTTGCGGCCGAGGCGGCCGAGGGTTTCGACCAGGCCGGCGGCGCGCAGCGCCTGGGGCGCCTCGGCACAGCCGGCCTGGCCGGCGCCGAGGTCGCTGGCCACGCCGAGGCAAAGAATGGGGCGCAACAGGGCTTCTTTTCGATTCTGGGCGGACATGGTGAGTCTCCCGTCAAGCACCGCCCCGCAGATTGTGTCCGCGGGCGGCAATGTTTCTTCTATTTTAGATGGGGAAGACGGGAAAATCGTTCGCCGTCCTGCGGCGGCTGACTTCCAGGCGACGAACACGTAATCGCCGAGCGCAGTGGCCGAGGTGTTGGCGAGGTTCGCCAGCCGGATCGGTTGGCCGGCCGCATCGGCCGCCGCGTCAAAATCCGCCTGCGCCGCCCATGCCGTTCAGCACGTCGTTGCCCGCCCCTCCGCTGAGCCGGTTTGCCCTGCGCTGCATTCGGTTGGCCTTTTTCGCCGCGGCGGGCCTGGCCGTCGAGGGCGCGGTGCTGGTCGGCAAGGGCGTGGCGAAGGCGGGAGAACTGGTCGTCGAAGCGGTGCAGGACAAGCCGGCCCAGGGACAAGCCAAGTAACCGCCTTTCGTCATGCGGATTGGACAAGGTTTGGAGTCGCACAAGCCACACCTGATTGCCAATGCGATTCGGCACGCATTCTGGCCGCCCCCTGCTCGTCATTCCGGCGAAAGCCGGAATCCAGACGGCCGTCGCGGATACGCAAGCCGTA
>CAYYXS010000072.1:0-11506 GCA_964475635.1 uncultured Rhodocyclaceae bacterium | reverse complement strand
GGTTTCCGTCATGAATAAAATCGCATACGACCTCAGCCGCTGGCTGGCCTGGATCGGCGGCGCCGTGCTGACGCTGCTGGCCGGCCTCAGCGTGCTCAGCATCGCCGGACGCGCGCTCAGCTTTGCCGGCCTCGGCCCCGTGCCGGGGGACTTCGAACTGGTCGAGGCCGGCACGGCCCTCGCCATATTCTGCTTCCTGCCCTGGTCCCACCTGAAGCGCGCCCATGCCGACGTCGGCATGCTCTGGAGTTTCTATCCGGCGCCGATGAAGCGCCTGCTGGTCATCTTCGCCGATGCCCTGATGCTGGCGCTCTGGCTGCTGCTGACCTGGCGCATGGGACTGGCCCTGCACGATTATTTCCAGAACGACGAACTGACCTTCATCCTGCAGATGCCGGTCTGGTGGGGCTATGCCGCCTCCATGGTGCCGGCCGTGCTCGGCTGCATGGTGTATCTGCTGCGCCTGCTCGAAACCCTGGGCCTTGCGGCCGCGCAGGGCAACCTGATTACCGAAGAGAAGGTGCATTGATGAATTCGCTGACCCTGGCCGCCTGGTCGCTTCCGGTCCTGATGGGCCTCATCTTCCTGCGCATGCCGATCGGCCTGTCGATGCTCCTGTGCGGCTTCGTCGGTTCCTGGGTGGTCTATGGCAACCCGGCGCCGCTGCTGAACCAGATGAAACTCATGGCCTATGGCCAGTTCTCCAACCATTCCCTCTCGATCGTTCCGCTGTTCCTGCTGATGGGCCAGTTTGCCGCGCTGGGCGGCATGTCGCAGGCCCTGTTCAAGGCGGCGGAGGCCTTCCTCGGCCATAGAAAGGGCGGCGTCGGCATGGCTGCCATCGGCGCCTGCGCGGGTTTCGGCTCGATCTGCGGCTCCTCGATGGCGACGGCCGCCACGATGGGCCAGGTCGCCCTGCCCGAACTGCGCCGTGCCGGCTATTCCGGCGGCCTGGCCACCGGCGCCCTGGCCGCCGGCGGCACGCTCGGCATCCTGATTCCGCCCTCAATCGTGCTGGTCATCTACGCCATTCTGGCCGAGCAGAACATCGCCAAGCTGTTCGCCGCCGCCTTCGTGCCGGGCATTCTCGCGGCGCTCGGCTACATGCTGGTCATCAACCTCTATGTCCGCTTTGTGCCCGGCTCGGCCGGCCAGGTGCCGCCCATGCCGTGGCCGGAACGGATGAAGGTGCTGCGCGCGGTCTGGCCGGTGATCGTGATTTTCGTGGTCGTCATCGGCGGCATCTACAGCGGCATCTTCACGCCGACCGAGGGCGCGGCGGTGGGCGCGGCGCTGACGGGGCTGCTGGCCTGGCGCAGGGGCGGGCTGGGGGGAGGCAACCTGCTGCGCGCCTTCGAAGCCACCGCCTGCGGCACGGCGATGGTGTTCATGATCGTGCTCGGCGCGGCGGCCTACAACAACTTCCTCGCCATCTCGCTGTTGCCGCAGGAACTGGCCAACTGGGTGGGTGGGCTGGGCCTGAGCCCATTTGCCGTTCTCTGGGCGATCATCGTCTTCTACCTGATCTTCGGCTGCGTGATGGATTCGATATCCATGATCCTGCTGACCATCCCGATCTTCTTCCCGATGGTGTCCGGCCTGGATTTCGGCCTGCCGCCGGAAGAGCTGGCGATCTGGTTCGGCATCCTGGTGCTGATCGTGGTGGAGGTCGGGCTGATCACGCCGCCGGTGGGCATGAACCTGTTCGTCATCCAGTCCATGGCGCCCGACGTGCCGATCCGCGCCACCTATTTCGGCGTGATGCCGTTCGTCGCCAGCGACCTGATCCGCGTGACCATACTGGTGATGTTCCCCTCCATCACCCTGTTCGTCCTGAGACTCTGATCGATTGTGAAGCCGCGCCACCTCGGCCCCTTTGACGTTTCCAGTCTCGGGCTGGGCTGCATGAACCTCAGCCACGCCTATGGCACGCCGCCGGCGGCGGAAGCGGCCGGCGCGCTGCTGCTGCATGCGCTGGAGCGCGGCATCACGCATTTCGACACGGCGGCGCTGTACGGCTTCGGCGCCAACGAGGCGCTGCTCGGCCGCGTGCTGAAGCCGCATCGCCGGAAAATTTACCTCGCCAGCAAGTGCGGCATGACCGGTGTCGGCGGCAAGCGCGTCATCGACGGGCGGCCCGAAACCCTCAAGCGGACCTGCGAGGAAAGCCTGGGACGGCTGCAGACGGAAGTCATCGACCTCTATTACCTGCACCGCTGGGACAGGCAGGTGCCGATCGAGGACAGCGTGGGCGCGCTGTCCGAACTGGTGCGAGAAGGCAAGGTGCGGACGATCGGCCTGTCGGAAGTCTCCGCAGCCACGCTGCGCCGGGCGCACGCCGTGCATCCCATTGCAGCCCTGCAGTCCGAGTACTCGCTGTGGACGCGCAACCCGGAAATCGCCACGCTGAGCGCCTGCCGCGAACTGGGCGTGACTTTCGTCGCCTTCAGCCCGCTCGCACGCGCCTTCCTCACAGGCACGCTGACCGATCCGGAGCGGGAGCTGGAGGCGAAGGACATCCGCCGCCAGATGCCGCGCTTCGAGGCGGAGAACTACGCGAGGAACCTCGATCTGCTGCTCGAATACCGCCGCATTGCCGCCGAGGCCGGCTGCACGCCTGCGCAACTAGCGCTCGCCTGGCTGCTGGCGAAAGGCGAGCACGTCCTGCCGCTCTTCGGCACGCGCAGCCCGGCGCATCTCGACGAGAACGCCGGGGCAGCCGATGTGCGGCTCGACGCCGGCCTCGTCGCCCGTCTCGACGCCCTCATCAACGCGCAGACCGTCTCCGGCCCGCGCTACAACACCGCCACGCAGGCGGAAATCGACACCGAAGTCTTCCCTGCTGAACGATAGTTCATATCGCAGAATGCGATAGCTGCTAGAGCGCCCGACGGCTGTCTGGGCCGCCCGCTCCGGGCGAAAATGCCTCCAATTTCAATGGAGGAGGACAGCATGAATTCCGGCAGCAGGAAACGCGAAATCCCCGGCACGACGGTCTTCGACGGTGTGCAGGCGCGCAAGGGCTATGCGCTCAACAAGATGTGCTACTCGTTCAACTCGGCGGATAACCGCGCCGAGTTCCTCAGGGACGAGGAGGCCTATTGCGGCAAGTTCGGCCTCGACGCGCAACAGCGCGAGGCCATCCGCAAGCGCAACGTCCTCGGCCTCATCGCGGCCGGCGGCAACGTGTATTACCTCGCCAAGTTCGCCGGCATCTTCGGCCTCGACGTGCAGGATCTCGGCGCCCAGCAGACCGGCATGAGCAAGGACGCCTTCAAGGCGAAGCTGGTCGAGGCGGGGAGATAATCGTATGGCCAAAATCATCGGAGGCATCGGCTGCACCCACGTGCCCGCCATCGGCGGCGCCATCGCCAAGGGCCTGCAGCAAGACCCCTACTGGAAACCCTTCTTCGACGGCTTCCCGCCGGCACGCGAGTGGCTGGCCAAAACCAGGCCGGACGTCGCCGTGGTCATTTACAACGACCACGGCCTCAACTTCTTCCTCGACAGGATGCCGACCTTCGCCGTCGGCGCGGCGCCCGAATACTGCAACGCCGACGAGGGCTGGGGCATCCCGACCCTGCCGCCGTACCGTGGCGACCAGGACCTCTCCTGGCACCTGATCGAATCGCTGGTCGGCGAGGAGTTCGACATCGTCACCTGCCAGGAAATGAAGGTCGACCACGCCTTCACCCTGCCGCTGGAGCTGCTCTGGCCGGAGCAGCACCCCTGTCCCGTGCGCATCGTGCCCGTGTGCATCAACACCGTGCAGCATCCGCTGCCCTCGCTGACGCGCTGCTTCAAGCTCGGCCAGGCCATCGGCCGCGCCGTCGAGTCCTGGGAGCCGGACGCCCGGGTGGTGGTCATCGGCACCGGCGGCCTGTCGCACCAGCTCGACGGCAAACGCGCCGGCTTCATCAACAAGAAATTCGACCTGATGTTCATGGAAAGGCTCATTGACGATCCGCTCTGGGTGACGCGCTATTCCATCACGGATCTGGTCGAGATGACCGGCACGCAGGGCGTCGAGCTGCTGATGTGGCTGGCCGCGCGCGGGGCCCTGCTCGGGGAGGTGGCGCAGGTGCATTCGAATTACCACATCCCGATTTCCAACACCGCCTCCGGCCTGCTGGTCATGGAAGGCGTCTGAGCGCGGCGGCGACCGGAAGGAACCATGAACCTGGATGAATTGATTGCGATCGATGTGCACACCCACGCCGAGGTGTCCTGCCGGCAGGAGCCGGACCCGGCCTGGAAGCCCTACGAGGAGGCCTCGGGCAGGTATTTCAAGGCCGGCAAGCGCCCGACCATCGCCGAGACCGTCGCCTACTACCGGGAGCGCAGGATCGGCCTGGTGATGTTCACGGTCGACTCCGAGTTCCAGATCGGCAACAAGCGCATTCCCAACGAAGAGGTGGTCGATGCCGCCCGCGAGAACAGCGACATGATGATCGCCTTCGCCAGCATCGATCCGCACAAGGGGAAGATGGGCGTGCGCGAGGCGCGCGCCCTGGTCAGGGACGGCGTGGTCAGGGGCTTCAAGTTCCATCCGACCGTGCAGGGCTTCATGCCGAACGACCGCATGGCCTATCAGCTCTACGAGGTGATCGCCGAACACAAGCTGCCGGCCATTTTCCACACCGGCCACAGCGGCATCGGCACCGGCATGCCGGGCGGGGGCGGCCTGCGGCTCAAGTACTCCAACCCCATCCATCTGGACGACGTCGCGGCCGACTTTCCCGACATGACCGTCATCCTGGCGCATCCCTCCTGGCCCTGGCAGGACGAGGCGCTGTCGGTGTGCCTGCACAAGCCCAATGTGTACATCGACCTGTCGGGATGGTCGCCCAAGTATTTCCCGCCGCAACTGGTGCAATACGCCAACGGCCAGCTCAAGCACAAGATGCTGTTCGGTTCGGACTATCCCCTGATTTCGCCGGACCGCTGGATCAGTGACTTCAAGGATGCAGGCTTCAAGCCCGAGGTGCACGACCTGATCCTCAAGCAGAACGCCGTCAGGGCCCTCAAGCTCGGATAGCGGAGCGCAGCAGTCATGAGTGGGGGATTCGGCTGGAAGTCCGGGGAGTTCAAGGTCAGGGTGGAGAAGCGCCGTGACGGCGCGACGCTGATCGAACCGACGCAGCCGCTGGGGGACTATCCCGTCCGCGTCACCGACCGGCTGGAATACTGGGCGCAACAGGCGCCCGAGCGGATTTTCGTCGCACAGCGAGACCGCGGCGGTGCATGGCAGTCCCTCACGTATCGCGAGACGCTCGGGCGCGTGAGCAGGATCGGCGCGGCCCTCGCCGGGCGCCTGCGCTCGGGACGCCTGTCGGCCGAGCGGCCGGTCGCCATCCTGTCGGGCAACAGCGTCGAGCATCTGCTGCTGGCCCTGGCGGCGATGCATGCGGGCGTGCCCTATGTTCCGGTGTCGCCGGCCTACGCACAGGGCAAATCCGATCTCAACAGGCTGCGCCATGTCTTCGAACTGGTGACGCCGGGCATGGTGGCGGCCTTCGACGCGCAGGCCTTCGAGCCAGCCATCCGCCAGACCGTCGCGGCGGACGTGGAGCTGGTGTCGGATGTGCGGGAACTGGCCGGCCGTTCCTGTACCCGCCTTGACGATCTGGCCGACGCAGCCGACCCTTCCGCGCTTGAGTGGGCACGCCGGGAGGTGAATGCCGACACCATCGCGAAGTTCCTGCTGACCTCGGGCTCGACCGGCAATCCCAAAGCGGTCATCACGACGCATCGCATGCTGTGCAGCAACCAGATCATGCTGCTGCAGGCCCTGCCTTTTCTCACCGAAGAGCCTCCGGTGCTGGTCGACTGGCTGCCCTGGAACCACACCTTCGGCGGCAGCCACAACGTCAACCTGGCGATGTTCAACGGCGGCTCGCTCTACATCGACCACGGACGGCCGATGCCCGGCGGCTTCGAGCCGACGCTGCGGAACCTCGGGGACATTTCGCCGTCCGTCTATTTCAACGTGCCCAAGGGTTTCGAGCTGCTGGTGCTGGCGCTGCAGCGGGACGCGGCCTTGCGCGGGAAGTTCTTCCACCGCCTGAGGGCCTGCTTTTTCGCCGGCGCCGGCCTCTCGCAGCACACCTGGGATGCCCTGAACGCCCTGGCGCAGCAGGAACGCGGCGCGGACATGCCCGTCATCACCGGGCTGGGCGCCACCGAGTGCGCGCCCTCGGTGTGCTTCACCACGCCGGGCACGCAACTGGCAGGCGCGATCGGATTGCCCGCGACCGGCAATGCCGTCAAGCTCGCGCCGGCGGAAGGCAAGCTGGAGATGCGCGTCAGGGGACCGAATGTCACGCCGGGCTATTGGCGGCAGCCCGAGACCACCGCGGCGTCATTCGATGAAGAGGGCTACTACCGGCTCGGCGATGCCGTGCGCTGGATCGACGAAGAGGATATCGGACGGGGCCTGATGTTCGACGGACGCATCGCGGAAGACTTCAAGCTGTCGAGCGGCACCTGGGTCAGCGTCGGACCGTTGCGCGCCAGGCTGCTGGCGGCGCTGAATCCCCTTGCGCAGGACGTGGTGATCGCCGGCCTGAATCGCGACGAATTGGGCATCCTGATCTTTCCCGACTGGCGTGCCTGCGTGGATTTTCTCGGCGTGGAGGCCGCTTCGCCGCGCGCGCAATGGCCGTTGGCGCGTCTGCAGGCCGAAATCGGGCGGCGGCTGCTGCGGCACAACCGGGAACACCCCGCCGGTTCTACGACCATCCGGCGCGCCATGCTCCTGCAGGAGCCGCCCAGCCTGGACCGGGGCGAAGTCACCGACAAGGGCAGCATCAACCAGCGTGCCGTCCTGGCTTGCCGCGCCGAACCGGTCGCGCGCCTGTTCGAGGCCGTGCCGGACTGTGCCGTCATCGTCGCCTGAACGCGACCGATACTGATACTTACAGGAGATTTGCATGAGAACCCAAGTTGCCATCGTCGGCGCCGGCCCCTCGGGCCTCATCCTCGGCCAACTGCTGCACAAAGCCGGCATCGACGCCGTCATCCTCGAGGTGCACACGCCCGAATACGTGCTCGGGCGCATTCGTGCCGGCGTGCTGGAACAGGTCGCCGTCGATCTGCTCGACGAGGCCGGCGTAGGCAGCCGCATGCATGCCGAGGGCCTGCCGCACGGCGGCTTCGACCTGCTCATCGGCGGGAATCGCCACCGCATCGACCTCGAAGGGCTCACCGGCGGCAAGCGGGTGATGGTGTACGGCCAGACCGAGATCACCAGGGACCTGATGCAGGCCAGGGCGGCGGCCGGACTGAAGACGATGTACGAGGCGAAAAACGTCAGCGTGCATGACTTCGACACGAGGCGGCCGCGCGTGCGCTATGAAAAGGACGGCGCAGAACACGAGATCGAATGCGACTTCATCGCCGGCTGCGACGGTTTTCATGGCGTCTGCCGCGCCAGTGTGCCGAAAAACGCCATCGCGAACTTCGAACGCGTCTATCCCTTCGGCTGGCTCGGGCTGCTCTCGGAAACGCCGCCGGTGTCGGAGGAGCTGATCTACGCCAAGACCGACCGCGGCTTTGCCCTGTGCAGCATGCGTTCCCACACGCGCAGCCGCTACTATGTGCAGGTGCCGCTCACCGAGAAGGCCGAGGCCTGGTCGGACGACCGGTTCTGGGACGAACTGCGCAAGCGCCTCGACCCGCAGGCGAACGGGCGGCTCGTCACCGGCCCGTCGATCGAGAAGAGCATCGCCCCGCTGAGGAGCTTCGTCGCCGAGCCGATGCGCTTCGGCCGGCTGTTTCTTGCCGGCGACGCGGCCCACATCGTGCCGCCGACCGGGGCCAAGGGCCTCAATCTTGCCGCCAGCGATGTACGCTACCTGTCGCGCGCCCTGATCGAGTTCTACGCCGGCAGCGAGGCGGGCATCGACCGTTATTCGGCGCGCTGCCTGCGCCGCATCTGGAAGGCCGAGCGCTTCTCCTGGTGGATGACCATGCTGCTGCACACCTTCCCCGACACGAATCCCTTCGAGCAGAGGGCACTGGATGCAGAACTGGACTACGTCGTGCATTCGCTGGCCGGGCGCACGACGATGGCGGAGAACTACGTTGGGCTGCCATTCGAGGACTGAGAATAAACCCGGAGTGGAGATGTCTTCAAGGACGGCTCAGGGCAATCGCAGCAATGCAATTCGAACGACTACGAGAGCGGATTGGCAGGTCTTCCCCTTTCTTGATGACCAATGACGCTCAGCTTGAGTCAGGGGCTGCAGCCGCCCCTGCTCCCCCCTTTGAAAAGGGGGGGCGAGGGGAGATTTTCAGCCGTGCGCGCACAGGCCACCGTCCAAAATCCCCCTTTTTTGACTGAAGGAAATCCCTGTGGGACAAAGGGGGAGACCGGCCACACTGCTCAAGCGAAAATGAACGGCACCGTTCGCGCATTGTCGGCGGAGTTTCATTGGTAATCAGGTCCCCTTTGCAAGGGGAACCCCGCTAATCGACGCCAAGAGATTCGTGCGACAGAAGGATGGCTTGACATTCAAAAAAAGCTGTATACAATCTGTATTCATCAATTCTCGATGGGAAATGATTGGAGATGGCGATGACCAGGGTTCCTTCGAAACAGTCTTTTCCGGAAAACGCTTGGTATGCCGCCGCCTACGATGTTGAAGTCAGGCGGGAACTCATGCCGCGCACCATATGTAACAAGAAGTTAGTAATCTATAGGCGTGCCGACACCCATCCCGTCGTGCTTGAGGATGCTTGCTGGCATCGTCTCCTGCCGCTTTCCAAGGGGAGTCTGCAGGGGGATGATCTGGTCTGCGGCTATCACGGTCTTGTCTTCAATCCTTCGGGGCGTTGTATACATATGCCCTCGCAGGAAACGCTCAATCCGTCAGCTTGCGTTCGCGCGTTTCCTGCAGTCGAGCGCCACAGGCTGATCTGGGTCTGGATGGGCGACCCCGCGCTTGCCGATCCCGGCAAGATACCGGACATGCACTGGAACGACGACCCGGCTTGGGCGGGGGATGGCAAGGTCATTCATGTCAACTGCGACTATCGCCTGGTCATCGACAACCTGATGGATCTGACGCACGAGACGTTCGTGCACGGCTCCAGCATCGGCGACCGCGCCGTGGCCGAGTCGCCGTTCGATGTGACGCATACCGAAACGACAGCGACCGTGACGCGCTGGATGCTGGGCATCGATCCGCCGCCTTTCTGGGCCTTCCAGATGCGCAGGAACCTGGGCGAAGCGGTCCGGGCCGACCGCTGGCAGATCATCACGTTCCAGGCGCCGAGCACGGTCACCATCGACGTCGGCGTGGCGCGCGCCGGCACCGGCGCCCCGCAGGGCGACCGTTCCCAGGGGGTGAACGGCTACGTGCTGAACACCATCACCCCGGAGACGGAGACGAGCTGCCATTATTTCTGGGCCTTCTGCCGCAACTACGCCATCCGCGACCAGGGCCTGACGCAATCCCTGCGCGACGGGGTCTCTCGCGTCTTCGGCGAGGACGAGGCGATCCTGGAAGCCCAGCAGCAGGCGCTGCTCGATCATCCGGACAGGGCCTTCTACAACCTGAACATCGATGCCGGCTCGATGTGGGCGCGCCGCATCATCGAGCGCATGGTGGCCGGCGAACAGGGCGGCCATCGCGCAAGCGCGCAGGCCGCCGCGGCCCATTGAGGAGGTGGCAACCATGACGACAGCCGCGATTCCCCTGCAGCGCGACAGGTCGCAGGCCGAGCGCGCCGTGCTGGGCCTGCGGGACATGCTCCTGCGCGGCGAATTCAAGGCCGGCGAACGCCTGCCGGAACTGGCCCTGGTCGACCTGCTCGGCGTCTCGCGCACGCCCATCCGCGCCGCGCTGCAGCGTTTGGCCGAAGAGGGCCTGCTGGAACCTGCGCAGCCGAACGGCTACATCGTGCGCGGCTTCAGCGAAGCCGAGATCGCCGATGCAATCGAGGTGCGCGGCACGCTCGAGGCGCTTGCCGCGCGCATGGCGGCCGAACGCGGCGTGCGGCGCGCACATCTGGAGGCGATGGCCGGCTGCCTGGACGAGATCGACGCTGTGCTGGCCGGCGCCGAGCCGGGCGGCGGTTTCCTCGAGGAGTACAGCCGCCTCAACGGGCGCTTCCACAGCCTGATGGTGGAAGCGTCGGGCAGCGAGATCGTGGCCCGCGCGCTGACCCGCGCCAGCGCACTGCCTTTTGCGGCGAACAATGCCTTCGTTTCCATACAGGGCCGCATCGCCGGCTCGCTGGAAATCCTCAGGTTGGCGCAGCACCAGCATCGCGAGATACTCGATGCGATCGAGGCGCGCTCGAGCGCGCGCGTCGAGCCGCTCGTCAAGGAGCATGCGCGCATCGCCCACAAGAACCTGCTGCTCGTGCTGAAGGACACGGAGGTCCTGAAGGACCTGCCGGGCGCGCGCCTGATCCGGCGCGGGGCCTGAGCGCCATGCTGCCCGATATGACATCCCTCGACGACTGGCGCCCGGCCACGCTGCGGCGCGTCCGCGACGTGACGCCGACGATCAGGCTTTTCGATCTGGATCCAGCCGGCCGCGCCATGGCATGGTCGCCCGGCGCCCACATCCGGGTGCGCCTGTCCATCGGCGCGGGCCGCGAACAGCGCAGCTATTCCCTGATCGACGACGGCAGCGACGATGGACTTGTCCGCATCGCCGTGAAGCTCGGCGGCGCAGGCTCGCGCGCCCTGTGGGCGCTCGGGCCGGGCGACGCCCTCGACATCGCCGCGCCTGAAAACCGGTTCGGGCTGGCACCGGATGCGGCTTCCTACACCCTTGTCGCCGGCGGCGTTGGCATCACCCCGCTGCTGGGCATGGCCCGCCGCCTAGCTGCGGAGGGGCGTTCGCTGCGCTTCATCCATTCGGTACGCAGCCGCGAGGAGGCTGCCTTTGCCGGCCTCCTGCGGACATGGCTGGGAGATCGTTACGCGCTGCACGTGAGCGCCGAGGCGGGGCGGCTCGAATTTGCCGGACTGGTCGCAGACATCGGGCCGGGCGGCGAACTCTACGTGTGCGGCCCGATCGGGATGATCGAAGCGGCGCGCGCGGCCTGGCAGGCGGCGGCCAGGCCGCCGGCGTCCTTGCGCTTTGAATCCTTCGCCTCGGGCGGGCACCACGCCAGCCAGGCGTTTACCGCCGTTCTGCCGCAGCACGGCCGCGAGATCGAGGTGGCGGCCGGACAGAGCCTGCTCGAAGCGCTGGAAGCAGCCGGCATCGAGACGCTCTCGGGCTGCCGGCGGGGCGAGTGCGGCGTTTGCGCCCTCGACATCCTGTCCTGCGATGCGCCGATCGACCACCGCGACGTCTTCCTCAGCGAAAAACAGAAGGCCGGGAACCGCAGGCTGTGCGCCTGCGTCTCGCGGCCCGTCGGCGGCCGGGTCGTGCTCGATACCCGCTACCGCGGCGTCTAGGCAGGGGGGCGATCGAGATGTATTCGCTCCGCCTCTGGTCCGTCCGCCACGCCCGCGGCCTGCAGCGGGTGTACGAGCGCCTTG
>CAYYXS010000071.1:0-11788 GCA_964475635.1 uncultured Rhodocyclaceae bacterium | reverse complement strand
ATCGCCCCCAAGTTCAGGATTCTATCGAGGCGACAACTATTCTGACGCGGGGGGCATGGCAAGAAGGAAGAGAAGGAACCACTCACCGGGCTTCAAGGCCCAAGTGGCAGTCGCGGCGCTCAAGGGCGACAAACACGAGGCCTTTCATCAATCGTTTACCGCCTAAAACCTGTGTAATTGATGATATGTCCGTAGCGCCCTTTATTAACATGCAACTCCATGATAATACTTGATAAAACACTGTCGCTCCGCATGCCACTCACTCCACTCGATCATTTCCGAGGGCCTGAAGCCCGCATGACAGCTAGCCTTTTGTTCACTCATTCGATCGTTTACCGTCACTTCTACCGTCAGAGAATGGCCCACTTCCGGCCATAATGGAGAAGTCCGAACTGAAGGGCGAAGATACAGGACAGAACGTCTCCTGGTCCATAAAGCGGCCATGGTGGCGCATCAGTGGCAACAACCGTCGGTCCGAGTAGGTGCAGCCCGTATAGCCGGGGTCGGTCTGCAATTCCTTGGCTGCAAGGTCGGGGGCATGGCCATGACCGCGCTCCAAAGCGTCGGCCAGGACGCCATAGCCTGGAATCCATGCCTGTGCATCGGGGAAAATTTCACGCAGGTTTCCAAGAATCTGCATGCCGGCGTAGTCGAGATCACCAAAAAACCATACGGGCAGGTCTGCGGCGCTAAACAGCCAGTTTTCTACAGCCCGCAAGCCCGCGCCTCCGAGCATCGACATGGTATCCCCCGCGGATGTTGGAACCCGCACATAGAGCCGGCAGCCTTGTCGTGACCGCAACCGTTGGGCGCTTCCCCTAAAGCCGGCTGCATAGATCAGAACGCTGTGCCGCCAGGTCGGGAGACGGTAGTCGGCCATACGCTCGAAAGTGACGAGATTCTCCACGAACAACACCTCACCGACCGCGCCCGGCACGTCGACGAGCAACTGAATCGGCGCTTCGTGGAACTGCCCGGATGCGGCCCCCAGCAGACGCAGCAGCTCCTCGCGATTGTCCAGGATCTTCGAGCGGCCTTGGAAAACCTGCGCGGACGCCTCGCGCAGCGGCATCTGGCGACCCGATGCGCATAGCGCGCGCAAAGCCTCAAGGCTCTCCGCAGCTTCCTCGATCGGCACGTTCTCCAGCGCCGTCATCGGATTGCGCGCCAGATAATCGAGTAGCGTCTGCGGATCGGGCGGCAAACCAGCTCCGGGCTGGCGCCAACGGGCCGTCAGGTAGTCCAGCCAGCGGCGCTGCCAGCGCCCGGCTTGTGGCGTATAGCCGGCCCAGGCCGCGAGGGCGTCAAAGTCCCGCAGCTCGATCAGGGGGTTTCGGTCTACGAAGCCTGCAAATTCCCGAGGTGGAGCAAGCCTCAGCGAAGCCCAGCCGGTGGCGCAGAGGTCCTCAAGAAGCATGATCCGGCGCTGGAGCTCTTCCACGTCGGTTTGGCCATACAGCTCCGGCGCCTCGCGGCGGTCCAGCTTGAGACGGACCGGCCCGCCGCCCGTCGAGCGTTCCGCTTTTGCGAGCAGGCGCCCTGCCAGCCGTTGCAGGAAGGAATGGCGCGCTGGAAGCTCAGTCATGTCCGCCCGCATTTCCGGAAGCTGCCGCCGCCCGCTTCGCCTCGTAGGCCAGGCGGGCCGCCTCGCGCGCCCGCTCGGCGTGGGCCTCCCACAGCCGTGCCAGCGCCTCGCGGTGCAGGATCTTCTCCTGCGCTTCGCTGATGAACAGCTCGCGTCCATCGCGCCGGGCAATAACCTTGGAGAAGGTGAATTCCTTGTCGAACTCCGGCTTCACGGCGCCCGACTTGGAGGTGGGCATGGCCACGACGAGTTGGAGTCCCAGTGTGTGCGACAGGAAGTGCAGCACGCTGCGCGAGCGAGACTCGTCCATCTTCGAGAACGCCTCGTCGCTGAGCATCAGGCGCAGGGCCGGCGCCTCGCGCCGGTCGCGGCCGAAGTGCCCGAGCGCGTGCGCGAGAACCGCCGAGCGCACCACGTAGAACGGCGTCTCCAGTTCGCCGCCGGAGCCGGTGCCCCAGGTCGACAGTTTCGTCTGCCCGACCGGGCTGGTGCGCACGATGTCATAGCGTCGGTAGTTGCGGTAGTCGGCCAGCTCCCTCAGAGCACGTTCGCTCGCTCCTTGGTCGTTGGCCAGCAGCAGCTTGCGGATGTTCTCGGCCGTGGCGCGTTGTTCGTCAGTCAGCAGGGGGGATTCGAAGATCGAGCCGTGGTCGCGCTCTAAGCCTTCGGCGACGGTTTCCACCGCCTCGAAGAACTCGAAGACCTTCTGCATGCGCGGAATCCAGTCCCACTCCAGTTTGAAGGTGTCGGCGCCGAAACGGATATCCTGCAAGTGGCGATTCAGGCGTTGCAGCGTCGAAGCGCCCTGCCTCACGTCGTCCCGCACCTTGAAACAGAAGCTGGCGGTAAACACGTGATTGAAGCTCGCTTCCGCCTCGCGCAGCGATCTGGCATTCTCTGCCAGCCCATTGCCGCGCTGGCGCTCGATCTGTTCGGCGATCGCCCGGTGTGCCGCAAAAACGACAGCCAGAAGTTCTTCGAGCCGCTCGAAGCTACGCGGCGGGTCGGTCCAGGCAAAGCGTTCGGCGTCGTCGCGCGCTCCCGTAAGATAGGTGCCGACTGCCAGCACCAGCTCACGCAGCATCGACGGGAGCTTATCCCTTGACGCCTGCGCGCGGTGACGCAGCGCGTCGACGGTGACCTCCGGACTGGCGACCTGTTCCCCGGCGTCGGCGACCAACTGAGGCGCGGTTGCGAGTTCCGGGACCGCCGCCGCGAAGCGCGACGCCCAGACGGCGGCGTTCACGGCGTCGCTTTCCAGGAGGGGCAGCCGCTCCGCTAGATCGTTCTCGCGGCGTTGCAAGTCGGTCAGCGCCTTCTTGATGGCGCCGATCTGCTCCCTGTGCTCGTTGTACTGTTCCTTGATGCCCATGATGCGGGAATGCAGATCCTCACGCTCGCGCAACTGCGCCTCGACCGAGGACAAATCCAATGCCGCCAATGCCCGTGCGGCATTGGCATGCTGGACTTGGCTTTCCAGCACCGCCAGCATGAGCGGCGCCAGCGGGGCGAAGCCAGCACCGGAGAACATATGCGCCACGGCGTTCAGCGATTGCCGGAGCACGCCCAGGGTACCGATCTCACCCTCCAATCGCGCCAGTTCGCGCTCGCACCACTTCCTGCGGCGTTCGCGCGCCGCATCGCCGAACGCCAATTCGTCGTCGGGCAGGCGGCAGGCGAACATGCCGTAGCCCCGACTGCCGAGGCCGTGCTTCATCAACCCCTGCGGCGTGCGTGCGAGTTCGTCCTCGCTGTCGACCTTGCGCACGCGGCCGTACTGGGCCATCAGGAAGGCCTTGGCGACCAAGTGCGTGCACTTCAGTTCGTGCAGGATGGCCCGGGCGTCGAGCTGGCGGCCGTCGGTATCCTCAATGGCTTTCCGCCCCTGCACGACCTTCGGTGAACGCACCGGGAACTGCCGCTTGACCAGCCGGGCGCAGCGCGCCTCCCACCCGGCTTCGACGATGAG
Organism: uncultured Rhodocyclaceae bacterium; assembly: GCA_964475635.1. Lineage (GTDB taxonomy): Bacteria > Pseudomonadota > Gammaproteobacteria > Burkholderiales > Rhodocyclaceae > Desulfobacillus. The sequence continues at coordinate 8,234 of CAYYXS010000071.1, read as the reverse complement.
GGCGAAGCGGTCGTTGCCCATGTACCCTTCGATGGCGTTCTGCCACTCGCCGCCGGGTGTCGGCTCGACCAGTTGAGCGAGGAGGTGCGGGCGGGCGTCCGGTAGTTCCCTTTCGATCAGATCGACGGCTGTGTGGGCATCGGGAGGACCGAGCGGCCGGCCGCCCTGCAGCAGGCGCAGTTCGGCATCGCGCTGCTTCTTTTCGTCTGCCAGCTTGTTCAGTTTCTCGCCGACGTTGGCAAGCGCCTGCACGACCGCCCCCAGCACGGAGTCCTCGCTGCCCCGTATGCCGTGCTCGACGCGCGTGAGGTCGGCATCGAAGCTTTCGAGATCGAAGGCAGGTAGCTCGGTGTCTAGACGGGCCTCCCTCGCGTAGGCAGCCGCCATCGCCGGCCAATGCTTGAGCAAGCCCGCAGCGGCCGGCCGCAGGGCATCCACCGCGGCCTTGAGTTCCGGCACAGCGGTCAGATCAAGGTTTAGCAGTTGCGCAAGGCGCTCCGCCATCGCCGTGATGCCTCGCGCTGCCTTCTGAACGTTTGCCCAGTGAAGGCGGAAGTGGTCGGCATACTGGCGGATGTCGTTGTCCAACCGGTCCTTCTGGCGTACCACATCGCTGCTCTGCACGATATCCAACTGATTGCGCAGCTGCTGTTCCTGGGCGTCGAGCGACTCCAATTTCGCCTGCAATTCGCCCTGCCGCTTGTTCTGGGCAGCGATCTGGCGCCGTACCGATTCGAGTTCGTCCTGGGCATCATCCCGGGCGCGCATGGCGTGGGCGATGGTGCTTACGACGAAGCGGCGTGTCTCGTCCAGCACCTGCTGCGCGCTCTCGGCGGCGGTATCCAGCCGCTTCAGGTTGAGTTCGAGGCGCTCGGCCTCGGCCTTCAGCGCGGCCATGGAACGCATCAGTTCGCGCATCTTGTCCAGGTCGCGGCTGAAGTCGTGCACTTCCAGGATTTCGTCGCGCACGAGGTCGTTGACGTTGCCCAGCTCCTTGTAGGCCATGGCCTTGACGATGGACTTGGCGGCGCGGGCCGACTCGGCATCGCCCACCGCCGTCTTGCCCATCATCGCCCCATAGAGGTGCTGCAGGTAGCTTCCCTTGTCCGGAAAGCGCTGGACGGTTTCCGGACCGGCCTGGAGGCGGTGCTGGAGTTGGAGATACAGTTCCTTCAGAGGTAGCGGGGCGCGCCCCACGATATCCCCCTCGCGCCGCGCCAGATGATCGAAGGAGAGCGAGCGCCGGACGATGAAAAACAGCGGTGCCCCCGAGCGAACAGCGCGCTTGCCGTCCTCGAAGGCTTCAACGCCGACCAGCGCGGTAAACGGCATCGCCACTTCGCCCACCCCTTCTGAGGCGTCGAAGACGATGCCGACGTAGCTGGTGGACCGGGGCCGCAGAAAGACTCCATCGGCCTGCTGGCCGAGTGCGTAGGCTTCGAGCGTCCGCGGTTCCTTGCCGCCGCGGCGGCTCTGGGTCGATTCGTCTTGGCCGATGTTGAACTGCACCAGATGCTGGTGCGCGGCCGTCAGCACGGTCTGGATCGCATCGAGCAGGGTCGACTTGCCCGAGCCCGATTCTCCGGTGAGCAGCACGGTGTCCGTGAACAGCCACTCGCGGTCTTCCAGCGAGCCCCAGTGCCAGGTGAGCAGCTTGACGATCTTCATGCGGGACTCTCCGGGCTTGCCGCAGGCGACTTGCCTGCGGCAAGCCGCATCGCCTCCTCCATCGCCTCGTCGCTGACGAAACTCATCACCGGCCGTAGGACGGCAAGGCCCATTTCCATGCTGCCGGCGTCGTCGGCTTCGACGAAATGCACGACGCGATGCTTGCGCAGTTCGCGCAGCAGCGCCATACGCTCGGTCGCCGAGGCCGGCAGCCTGTGGGCAAGCAATGACACGATGGCTTGCGACAGCTCCTCCAGGCTGATCGCCAGCCGCTCGTCGACCAGCGGGCGGCGGCCGGTGAGGGCCTCTGTGTAGAGAAAACGCAGCGCGATGACCGCCGCGATGAAATCCCGTGACAACCGGCTCTTCAAGCGCTTGACGCCCTCCTCGTCCTCGTCGCCTGCTGCGCCGTATCCACCCGGCGGATACAGCCGGAAGATGCGTGCATCCGGATCATGCGTGAGGATGAAACCGATGCAAGCGAACCACTCGCGCAACAGTTGCTCGCACTGGGCGGCGTCATCGTACAGCGCCGCCTCCGGCCGCGACCAGTCACGCCACAGCACGCCGCTCGCCAGAAGGCGCCCGGCAAGCTCGGCGAAGCGCGCCGGTCTGACATTGCCTGCCCCCTCCGTGGTCAGACGCTGTTCGATGACCTGGGCGAGCGACTGCATGATCACGCCTCCTGCCCGCGCATCTCGCGGTCAAGCGCAGGAAAATCGACCGCAAGCTCGTAGTCGTCGGCGATGAAGTACTCGTTTGCCACTTGGCCGCCGGTCTTCTTCGCCCTCATGTACCGCCGCCCTTCGGCGGACCGCGCCGCGCCGATCGCGTGCAGCACACGCACGGCCTCCTCCGCGTTGCCAACCGGCAGCCCAGCCAGGGTCAGCGTTCCATCATTCTGGTGTGAATGCAGATGGTGCAGCAAGCCGGCCAGCACGTCCTGGTCACTGAACGCGAAGGACTCGGCTTCGGCGCGGCGCATGGCGGCTTCGAGCCGGCTGGCGTCGTCCACCGCGAGAGGTGCGGGATCGGCGTGCCCGCCCTCCCGCTCGCGCACTGCCCAGCGCAATACGCCGCCGGGAAGGCGAACCTCGCTGGTGGCCAGCCTCCCTGCCAAAGCATCGAGCAGCGCACAATGTTCTTCCTCCGGCCTGTCCTTCAGCCAGCTCATCGTACGGCCCAACGCCGATTCCGCGCCGTAGTCGAGCGACAGCGCCTGACGCAACAGGCTGGTGAAGCGCCGCACGTAGTTGTTCATCTCCGAGCGCAGCATCGGCAGCTTCAGGGTGCAGGCAGCCTCGACCATGTTCTCGATGCGATCGGCCAGCCACAGCATTGGGCTGCAGCGCTGCACTTCATGCTCCAGCCAGGGGGCGCGTTGCATCAGATGGCCGTCGACCTGGGCACGTACATCGCCATCCAGCGCGCGCACTTCGTCCAACGCCTCGATGATCTGGCTGCGGTGGCGTTCGACTGAATCGGCCACCAGACGAACGGCGTACTCTCGAACGAAGCGCTTTTCGATGAACTCGTTGAACTCGCTCCATGCCACCTTTTGCGCCAGCGCCTCGCGGGTCAGGCTTTGGATCAGGTACCGGAAATACTCGATGTCGTCCTGCAGATCCTGCACGACGCGGCTGGCGAACTCATGCGCGTCGAGCAGTTCGTCGGCGTCACGGCTCTCCCGAAACGCAGCCAATGCCTTGCGCGCCGAGCGCATATTGCGCTGGCGGGTCTTGGCGCGCGAGTCGTCGAGGTCGGCGAAAGTCTCGCTGAAGGCCTTACCTGCCCGGGTAAACTTCAGAGTGGGTTTGAGGTCGATCGGGTCTCGGTAGTCCTCCAGCCAGCCGTGCTCCCTGAGCTTGCGCAGCAGTTCGCCGGCATAGGCACGTTCTTCCTCTGCGGAAATCGAACGCCCTGGCATGAACGCCAGCGCCCGCATGGCAGGTTCGGCGAGCAGCCGCCCGATCACATCGAGCACCACCTCCCGCGTCAGGGCCTCGGCGTAGTCGGCGTTCGGACCGTGAACCCGCTCGTGCAAAGCCCGCAGCACCGCCGCGCCCAGTTCGCGGTTCTCGTGCGTAAGGGGCCGGAAGAAGTGCTCGCGGGGCGGGACGAAAAACAGCATGACTATCCGATGGCTTCGAGTAGTTGTACGATCACATCATTGGCCGTCCACCAGGCCAACCCGATTCTCCGACCAGCGGCGGTACGCCTCGATCCACTCCGCTCCAGCCGGCAGTGGAGTGGGTAGCGGCAGGTCGAGAATCGGGATGTGCTGGGTCGCTTTTCCATGCAAGCATAAATAGGCCACGCTCTTCCTCCCGATCAGTGAGGAAAGATTTCGCGGATGCGATTGAAAGTCGAGCCAGTTTTAGCGGCTCGGCGAACCTTGCGTTCGAGGACTTGGGTGGTCGCTGACAGTTTCATAGATGGCATGGTCTTCGGCCGACACTCACTAGAACTTCTTCTCCGCGCCGGAGATCGGATGCACGTAGATGAATGAGGTAGTGCTCTCCGTCAAACTTCACTGCGCCATCGACCTGTTCCCCATTCACGCGGAACGCTTCCGTGGTTTCCAGGCCCGAAAGACGGGAAAGCTCGGCAAGGATGCGCTCCAGCGCGTAGCCGCGCTGCTGCCGTGAAGTCTTGTTGGCGAGCAGATCGAGGTATTCGCCACGCAACTGATCGAGCGACGCCGTGGGTTGCTGGCGCACAGATTCCTGGGCTGCCCGGCGCTCGCGATCCGCCTTGATCTTGGCGTCCCGGATCTCCTGCAATTGGCGGAGATGCTCAAGGCTCTTGTTGGCTGCGGTGCGATCCAGTTTGCCGAGCTTGTCGAAGTAGTACGGGTCGAAATGCGACCAGGTCAATAGTGATTGCAGCATCGCGCGAAACGGACCGAGACCGTAGTCGGGGCGTGCCGCGAGCGATTTGAACAGCGCATCGACGACTTCATGACGTTTGAGCGCGTTCTCGCCTTCGATCTGCAGAGACGCGACTTCGGCCTTGGTGCATCCGTGCTTCTCGAAGAAGCCGACGATGTCCTTGCGAGGCCAGAACAGCGACAGGATGCAGTCCTTCATGCAGCCTTTGATGTCGGCGGGAAAACTCATGCCATGTCTCCCCGTCAACCGATCCGACCAAGGAGTTGCGCGATCACGTCGCTGGCCTGGCGCTGGCGCAACGCCCTCGCCTCCCGTTGCTCCGGCTCGTCGCCCTCACCCAGCTCGAACTTGGCGACCGATACTGGGCCATCCTTGCGGTAGCCTTCAGTCTTCTCGTCGTCCGCGAAACGTCCGCGCAGGATCGCCAGCGACGCCTCAATGACTGCGCCGTGTTTGCCGCCGCACTCCTTGCGGAAGGCCTCGGCCACGGCGTCCATTCCCTCGGGTGCGTGTTCGATGCAATAGATCAGGTCGTGCGCATCCTTGCGTTCGAAGCGCTGGTCGAACGCAAAGGACTTCAGGCAGGTGAAGCTGACGAGATTGGCGTGCTTGATCGTTTCGGTCGCAATCCCATTGCCGCCCAACAGCTCGGCCTGGATTTCGGTGACCTGGTGCAAGTCGAAAACAATCGACGAATGCGGGATGTTCAGCGCCGAGATCGTGCCTTCCGTCGGCAGCGGCTGAACCTTGCCGCCCGCGATGTCCGGTGCGTCGGCCAGCAGCTCCAGCATCATTAGCGCACCGTGTTCGGTGCGGGTTTGCCATCGCCAGGACAGCTTCTGCTGCCTCTCATTCTCCGCGCGCTCGAAGCTCATCTTCTTGAGGTTGTCCTCCAGCGTGTGGTACGCCTCGGTGTCGGCCAGGATCTGCAAGTCGATCACGACATCCACGTCTAGAGTGCCGGCGTGCACCGGAACTATGGGCGGACGCGCGGCGACGAGATATCGCGGCGCGAGGCCTCCGACCAGGTACACCGACTCTTTCCACGGTCCCAGCCCACGCAGCAGGGTCACCAGAACGCGTTCGCAATCCACCGTGTACTGGTCGCTGTAGCCGTCGAGCGTTGCGGGCTTGGCCATCAGAAGCCGATCCTTTCTTTGCGAAAGTGCTCGGCCATTTCTTTGGAGCGGCCTTCGCCGCGCAACAGGTCGAGATAAATCTGAATCGGGCTGGCCAACCACAGGCCGCCGACCTTCTCGCGAAACAACAGTTCGCCCGGTGACTTGGCTTCAATGATCGCCAGGTTGGCGCCTTCAGTGACGAACCGTGCGCCCAAGTCGCCGATCGCGGCCTCGGCGTCGGCGCCGATCAACACCCGTATGCGTACTTGGGAGACACTGGAAAGGAACGGCGCATAGCGCTGCGCGGCGGCCTCGTGGCTGACCGCATACTGGACGTCATGCGCGTCGAAGGCCTCGCCGATCCGCATCGGCAATGTGTCCGCCTTCGCGGACGGCACATAGTAGCGACGCAGGGTCGGCGGCCGAACGGAAGTGAGCTGTTTGGCCCACGCATCCAGCAAGGCTGCGGGCTCGCGAAGGTGGCGCTCCTTGCTCGGCCCCTGCCCGCGCGACTCCAGCCAGTCGAAACGCTCAAGCTCGGTCAGCACCTGCGAAGCGGTGGCCGGCGACACCATCGCCTGTTGCGCCAGTTCCGTGACGCCGAACCAGTCCCGGTGCTGTACCAGCAGGGCGTGAAGCACCTGCGCGCGCCGTCCAGAAAATAACGCGCGAACCGACTTCGCAAGGGTCTTGGGTGGTGGCCGGTCGATGTAGAGATATGCGCCTGGCGCCGGCAGGAACAGGCTGCCGCCACTATCGTAGTAGCCGATGCGCTCGCTTCTGAGCAGTTCCTTTGCCCCGGGGGAAATGGATTCGGCAACCAAGAGCGACAAGGGCTCTCCCTGTCCTGTTGGCCGTCCATGGCTTGCTTCCCGAAACTGCCAGATCACCTGACGGACATCCCGGGGAAAAACAGTTTTCTTGGCTTCGATGAGCAGGACGAAGGACTTGCCTGCGACGTGGAGATCGACCTGGGCGTCATGCCCTCGGTCACCGTGCTTACTTGCGGGCTCCCAATGCTCGATGTCGGCATCTACCTCCGGAAGCTCCCGCAGGGCATCAACGAAGCGGGCGATCAACTGTCGTTCGGTCAAGAGGGACTCAAGCATCACGGCGCGAAGGCATGGTTTACTGTTCAGTAAATATGGCCATCATATTGAATATTCGGCCAGTTAGCAATATTTACTGCGCAGAAAATAATATGCGCCTCTAGCCTATGCCTCGGGTGGTCAGCTTCTCAGGGCGTCTCGGCGTTCGGCCGAATTCTCCTCCGGGTTCTACTATATAGGCTGCGCCGGCTTTGGCCGGCTTCTCCACTGCCGCAGGGCTTGCCTGCTGAGACCTGTCTCGTACCACGTACTGAGACACGATAATGCCGAAGCTCTTGTGAAGCCGCGAGGGAAAGGGATGGTGCAACCGCTAGGAATGGCTCTGACGGTAAACGGATGCGCCGGAAGACAGACTCAGATTTTGCCGTCTCGTTTACCGTCAGAACAAGGAGCCTTTGCGACCAATAGATTGGTGGGACGTTATGAAATTAACTCTATTTTTCCAATACTTGCAGCGCATGAATATGCCGTTTATGTCGCGATTCGAGTTATTTAGCAGCGAGGCAGCTTGTTGTTTTTATAGCTATTTTTCTCAACCCACCCACTCCCACTCGGTAAGCGTCCGGCCGAGGCCGTCTTGACGGTGTGTCAGGCGGCGGCGGGAAGTGCGGTGGAGGTGGCGATTTGATCGGCGACCGCCCAAGGCAACAGCTCCTCGATGCGATTGACCGGATGTTCGGCGATGCGCGCAAGGACATGGCGCAGGTAGGCCTCGGGGTCGAGTCCGTTGAGCTTGGCCGTGCCGATCAGGCTGTAGAGGGCGGCGGCGCGCTCGCCGCCGGCGTCGGAGCCCGCGAAGAGGTAGTTCTTGCGGCCGATCGCCACGGCGCGCAGCGCCCGCTCTGCTGTATTGTTGTCGATCTCGATGCGGCCGTCGGCCGCATACCGGGTGAGCGCCGTCCAGCGGGTGAGCGCATAGCGGATCGCCTCGGCCAAGGCCGATCTCTGCGAGATCTTGCACAGCGTGTCCGACAGCCAAACGCGCAAGTCCTCGAGCAAGGGCCCGGCCCGGGCCTCGCGCACGCTCGATCGATGCGCCGGTGGGCGCCCGCGGATCTCGGCCTCGATCGCGTAGAGGGTGCTAATGCGCGAGAGCGCCTCGGCGGCGATCGGCGAGGCGTGCGCCTTGTGCAGCTCGAAGAACTTCCTGCGGGCATGCGCCCAGCAGGCCGCCTCGACGATCTTGCCGTCGGCGTACAAGGCTTCGTAGCCGCCGAAGGCGTCGGCCTGAAGAATTCCGCTGAAGGACTTCAGATGCGTCTGCGGGTGCTCGCCCTTGCGATTGGGCGAGTAGGCGAACCACACCGCCGGCGGACTCGGGTCGCCGGCCGGGCGATCATCGCGCACGTAGGGCCACAGGCGCCCCGTCTTCGTCTTGCCCTCGCCGGGAGCCCCCCGCGTCAGAATAGTTGTCGCCTCGATAGAATCCTGAACTTGGGGGCGAT
>CAYYXS010000070.1:0-12082 GCA_964475635.1 uncultured Rhodocyclaceae bacterium | reverse complement strand
GCCGTGTCGCTGCCCGCGCCCCCGTCCAGGGTGTCGTCGCCGGCCGCGCCGGTGAAGCTGCCGTCGCTGGCGCCGCCCCTGAGGGATTCCGCGCCGGCGCCGCCGGCATAGCGGGTCGGGGTGAGACGGAAGATTTCCCCGCTGTGGATGGCGATCATGTCGCCGTCGTTGGCGACGAAGGTGGCGAAGTTGTCCACCGCGCCGTCGTTTTCGGCGAACACCCGCTTCGCCGAGCCGTCGAGGGGCCACAGCTCGTAGTTCTCGATGGTGGAGACGATCAGCGCGTCTTCCGAGGCCAGGTAGGCCAGGCCCGGCACCGAGATGGCGTCGCTGTCGAGGACGTTCGTGGCCCAGGGTTCGGCCGCGGCGCTGCCGGGCTGTATCCGGTAGATGGTGTTGGCGGAGCGTTCGAGCAGATAGAGGTTTCCGGAGGCATCGGCCGCCAGGGAGGGGATGTTGGCGCCGGTGGTTGCCTGATCGAGCGTGGCGACGGTGCGCGATTGGCCTTCCAGGGTCATCCGGCCGACGGCGACCGAGGTCGCGTCGGAGGAGGTCGTGCCGACATAGGCGATCTCGCCGGTGGAGGCGTCGTAGGCCAGGTTGAGGAGGTGCATTCCCGGGAGCAGGCCGGCCTCGCTGACCGAACCGTCGGCATTCACGCGGAGTATCTGTTCTCCCGCCGCCACGTACAGCGCGCCGTCCGCGTCGGCGACGAAGTCGCTGCATTGCTGCAGCGCCTCGCTGCCGAAGGCGGCATAGCCGTCGGCGGTGGCCAGCACCAGGAGGCCGGTGTCGGGATGCTGCAGGACGATGCGCCCGTCCGCCAGCTGTCCGATGGCGAAGGCGTTGACATAGGGCGTCAGGTTGCTGCCGGGCGTGCCGTCCGTGGGGTAGGCGGCGAGGTTGGCGCCCACGCCCTGGGCATTGACGAAGACGCCGCGTGCCGAAGACCAGATGATCTGCCCGGCGCCGCCGATGCTTGGCGTCACCTGCACGCTGCCGGCACCATCGTAGCGGAGCAGGCCGTCGCCCGTCGCGCTGCCCTGGACGTGGTAGTAATGCAGGCGGCCGCTGCCGTCGAAGGCCACGCCGATCGGCTCGGTGGTGCCGGCGATGCCGACGCCTTCGGCGATGACGCTCACGGCGCCGGTAGACAGGTCCAGCATGGCGACGCGTCCGGCATAGGTTTCGCTGTAGTACAGCCGGTTGCCGGCGGTGTCGAGCGCGAACTGGAACGGGCCGCGCGCGCCGGTCGCCACCGTCGCCAGCAGGCCGCCGTTCGCGTCGTAATGGCGGATGGGGGTGCCGTCTTCCTCGATCGCGGCGTAGATGCTGCCGTCGCGCGGATCGACCATGAACTTGCTGGCCAGGATGCCGAATGCCCGGATCATCGTCAGCTGCCCGCCGGAATAGGCGTACAGGCCGCCCAGGGTGGTCAGCAGCAGCAGCCGGTCATGGCTCGGCTGGTAGGCGATCTCGCGCACCTCGCCCAGCGCGATGCCGGTGGAGAGATCCGCCAGCGTGCTGATCGCGCCGGACGCATCGAACTGCATGAGCAGCCGGGTGCCCCGGTCGTAGATGAGGATGTTGCCGGCCTCGTCCTCGGTGATGGAGCCAGGGTAGACGCCCAGGTCGCCCTGGTAGACCGCCTGCGCGGCCCAGTTCGTAGGCAAGCCGGTGACCAGCATCGATCGCTCCCATCCCTTGTGACGGTTCCTGCCTACAGATTAGTTGCGATCTGCGGCCGCAGGCAAGCCGTATTACAATGGCCTCAGCCCGCCCGTCGCGGCGGGCTTATTGCATCGCCATGGAAAACAAAAGCGAAAACGTCGTCTGGCACCATGCCGTGATCCGCCGCGCCCACCGCCAGCGCCTGAACGGGCACCGCAGCGCCCTGCTGTGGTTCACCGGCCTGTCCGGCGCCGGCAAGTCTACGCTGGCGCATGCGGTCGAGGAGAGGCTGCACGGGATGGGCTGCCGCTCCTATGTGCTCGACGGCGACAACGTGCGCCACGGACTGTGCGGCGACCTGGGCTTCTCGCATGCCGACCGCAGCGAGAACATCCGCCGCATCGGCGAAGTGTCCAAGCTGTTCGTCGATGCCGGGGTGATCGTGCTGACGGCGTTCATCTCGCCCTTCCGGGCCGACCGCGAGCGGGTGCGCGGGCTGATGATGCCGGGCGACTTTCTCGAGATCTACTGCCGCTGCCCGGTCGAGGTCTGCGAGGCGCGCGACACCAAGGGGTTGTACCGGCGCGCGCGCGCCGGCGAGGTGCCGGAGTTCACGGGCATCTCCTCGCCCTACGAAGAGCCGGCCGCCAGCGAGCTGGCCGTCGACACCGGCAGCCGCAAGCTGGAGGAATGCGTCGAGGAAGTGCTCGCCCTGCTGCGGGAACGCGGAATATTCGAAGCCCCTTGAGCGCCGCGGTTTTCTACCACCCCGAAGCGTATTCCACCGCCGGCCCCAGGCTGATGGGGCGCCATGCGGCGGGGGAGTCCTTCCTGCGCGGCCACCTTGCCCACAGCCGGGCGCGCGAGTTCTGGGTGCAGGTGCTCAGGCCCGAGCATGCCCGCCATTTCGCGGCGGCGGTGCGCGCCGCCGGGCGCAGCGAGCCGGTGAGGGTGGTGGAGCGCAGCGCGCTCGCCGCGCTGTCGCAGCCCGGCGCCGTCTATCACCCCGGCCCCGGCATCGGCGCGCCCGCCTGGCAGCGTGCCGCCCATGGACACGGCGCCTGGAGCCTGTGCGGCATCACCCACACGACTTCCAGCGCCGGTGCGATGGACGCCATCGCGGAATGGCTGACGGCGCCGGTGCAGCCCTGGGACGCGGCGATCTGCACCAGCGCGGCGGTGCGGGACAACGTGCAGCGGCTGCTGGCGGCGCAGGCGGACTACCTGCGGCAGCGGCTCGGCGCCGTCCGCCCGGTGCTGCCGCAGCTGCCGGTGATACCGCTCGGCGTTCATGCGCGGGATTTCGACTTCACCCCGGAGCAGCGGGCCGCCGCGCGCCGGTCGCTCGGCGCCGATGCGCAGACCCTCGTCGTGCTGTTCCTCGGCCGCCTGTCCTTCCATGCCAAGGCGCACCCGCTGGCGATGTACCAGGCGCTGGAGTCGGCCGCGCGCGAGACGGGAAAACGGGTGCTGCTGGTCGAGTGCGGCTGGCATGCCAACGAGCGCATCCGCGGCGCCTTCGCCGAGGCGGCTGCGCTGGCCTGCCCGGGCGTGCGGGTGGCGACGCTGGACGGCCGGGATGCGCCGTCGCGGCGGACGGCCTGGGCGGGTGCGGACATCTTCTGCTCGCTCTCCGACAACATCCAGGAAACCTTCGGCATCGCCCCGGTGGAGGCGATGGCGGCGGGGCTGCCGGTCGTGGTGAGCGATTGGGACGGCTACCGGGATACGGTGCGCGACGGCGTGGACGGCTTCCGCGTCCCGACCCTGATGCCGCAGGCGGGCCTCGGCGGCGACCTGGCCGCGCGCCATGCGCTGGAGGTCGACACCTACGACATGTATTGCGGCCATGCCTGCTCGCTGGTGGCGGTCGACGCGGCGGCGGCGGCGCAGGCTTTCGCGCGCCTGTTCGCCTCGCCCGAGCTGCGCCGGCGCATGGGCGAGGCCGGACGGGAGCGCGCCCGCAGCCTGTACGACTGGTCGGCCATCGTTCCGCAGTACGAGGCGCTGTGGGAACGGCTCGCCGCGCTGCGCCAGGCGCAGGCACCGAACCCCAAGCCGCTGCCGAATCCCTGGCCGGCGCGCATGGACCCGTTCCTCGCCTTCGCCGCCTATCCGAGCGCGACGCTGACGCCGCAGACCGTGCTGGGGCTGGCGGACGGGGATGCCCCGGCGGCGCTTGGCCGCCTCGACCGCCTGATGGGCCTGGCGATGGTCAATTTTCCCAGGGCGGTGCTGCCGGCCGATGAGGAGATCCGCGCCGTGATCGAGGCCGCGGCCGCCGGCGCGCGGCCGGCCGCGGAACTGGTGGCAGCCCTGCCTGCTGCGCGGCGGCCGTTCGTCTTCCGCGCGCTGGCCTGGCTGCTCAAGCTGGGGATACTCAGGCTCGCCGCATGAACATCCTCTTCATCCACCAGAACTTCCCCGGCCAGTTCAGGCATCTGGCGCCGGCGCTGGCGCGGCAGGGCCACAACGTGGCCGCCCTGACCCTGCAGAAACCCGAAGCGCCCGAATGGGAGGGCGTGAAGCTGGTGCCGTATTCGGCGGTGCGCGGCACATCGCCCGACGTGCATCCCTGGGTGCGGGATTTCGAGACCAAGACCATCCGCGGCGAAGCCTGTTTCCGCACGGCCCTCGGCCTGCGCGAGCAGGGCTTCACGCCCGATCTCGTCATCGCGCATCCGGCCTGGGGCGAGAGCCTGTTCCTCAAGGACGTCTGGCCGAAGGCGAGGCTGGGCATCTACTGCGAGTTCTTCTACCACGCGACGGGCGCGGACGTCGGCTTCGATCCGGAGTTCCCGCCCCGGGATCCGGGCGAAGTCTGCCGCATCCGCCTGAAGAACCTCAACAACCTGCTGCACATGGGGATGGCCGACGCCGGCATCTCGCCGACGCACTGGCAGGCGAGCACCTATCCCGAACCGTTCCGCAGCCGCATCGCGGTGGTGCACGACGGCATCGACACGGAGGCGGTCGCGCCGAACCCGCATGCCGGCCTGACGCTGAAAAGCGGCATCACGCTGGGCAGGGGGGACGAGGTCGTCACTTTCGTGAACCGCAACCTCGAACCCTATCGCGGCTACCACATCTTCATGCGCGCGCTGCCGGAGATCCTGCGCCGCCGCCCCGCCGCGCGCGTGCTGATCGTCGGCGGCGACGGCGTCAGCTACGGCGCCCGTTCCGAGGACGGCAGGAGCTGGAAGGACATCTTCGCGGCGGAAGTGCGGCCGCGCATCGGCGACGCCGACTGGTCGCGGGTGCATTTCCTCGGCAAGGTGCCGTACCGGCATTTCATACCGCTGCTGCAGCTCTCCACGGTGCATGTCTACCTGACCTATCCGTTCGTGCTGAGCTGGAGCCTGCTGGAGGCGATGAGCGCGGGCTGCGCCATCGTCGCCAGCGACACGGTTCCGCTGCGCGAGACGATCCGCCACGACGACAACGGCCGGCTGGTCGGCTTCTTCGATGTCGCCGGCCTGGCCGGGGAGGTCTGCGCGCTGCTCGACGACGCCGCGGCGCGCGCCAGGTTGGGCGCGCGCGCGCGCGCCTTCGCGCAGGCGAACTACGACCTGAAGACGATCTGCCTGCCGCGGCAGCTGGCCTGGGTGGAGCGACTGGCCGGATAGCCGGCGGCAGGGAATGCCCTTGTAATAGGGTATACTCGGCCGCGTTCAAGAAGAGCGCTGCCGCAGCGGACGACGCGGCGGGCGCCGGGCAAATCCGAGTCATTCCGCCGTGTTGCGATGAAAAAAAGGGCCATTCTCGCTGTCTGCCTCGCCGCCTTGTCGGGCTGCGGCGCGGCCATCGCCCAGGACATCCCCCGCTTCGCGATCGAGCGCTTCGAAGTTTCCGGCAACACGCTTCTGCCGGCGGACGACGTGCAGCGCGCGCTGCTGCCGTTTGCCGGAGAGAAGCGCGACTTCGGCGACGTGCAGGGCGCGATCGAGGCGCTGGAGGCGGCCTTCCGCGATGCCGGCTACACCACGGTTTCGGTGCTGCTGCCCGAGCAGGCGCTGGAGCGCGGCACCATCCAGCTGCGCGTGATCGAGGGCCGCGTGCGCAGCATCGAGATCGAAGGCAACGAGCTGCGCGACGAGGACAATGTGCGCGCCAGCCTGCCGACCCTGAAGGTGGGCGAGGTGCCGCGCGTGACCGACGTCTCCGCCTCGCTGCGCGTGGCCAACGAGAACCCGAGCCGGAAGCTCAATCTGCAGCTGGCCGCCGGCGATACCGAGGCGGACCTCGTCGCCAAGGTGCAGGTGCAGGACGAGAAGCCCTGGCTGGCCGGCCTGACGCTGGACAACACCGGCACCCCGCAGACCGGGCGCCGCCGCCTCGGCTTCACCTACCAGCATTCCAATCTGTGGAACCGCGACCACGTGCTCACCCTGCAGCACCAGACCTCGCCGGAGAAGCCGCGCGACGTCAAGGTCTATGCGGCGATCTACCGCCTGCCGCTCTACGGCCTGGGCGATGCGCTGGACTTCTACGCGACGCGCTCGAACGTCAATGCGGGCACCATCGCCGCCGGCGCGATCGACCTGGCCATCACCGGCCGCGGCTCCGTCTTCGGCGGGCGCTACACCCTGAACCTGAAGCGCCGCGGCGACTACGAGCACAGCCTGGCCTTCGGCCTGGAACGCAAGCACTTCGACAACAGCATTCTCGCCGGCGCCGTGCAGCTGGGCAACGAGCTGGTGGTGCGGCCGTTCTCGCTGCTGTATTCGGGCCGCCTGGCGCAGGCCGACGGCGAGAACAGCCTTTCGCTCGGCCTGGTCCGCAACCTTGCAGGCGGCGGCAAGGCCGCACAGGTGGACTTCGACCGCGTGCGCAGCGGCTCGGACAAGGATTACGTCCTGGCCAAGGCGGCGGCCACGATGAGCCGCGCCTTCGCCGGGGACTGGCAGTGGCGCGTGGCGGCGAGCGCGCAATGGGCGCATCGCCCGCTGGTGCCGGGCGAGCAGTTCGGCATCGGCGGCGCCGCCTCGGTGCGCGGCTTCCTCGAGCGCGAGGTGTCGGGCGACCGCGGCCATCAGGCCAGCTTCGAGCTGTATACGCCGGAATGGTGCGACGCGGCGGGGCTGGCCGGCCAGTGCCGCGCGCTGCTGTTCTATGATGTCGGGGCGGCCGCGCGCCTGAAGGCGCTGCCCGGCGAGAAGAAACGCGAGGGGGTCGCCTCGGCCGGCGCAGGCCTGCGCTGGTCGCTCGGCCGGCAGGCTGCGGTGCAGGTCGATTACGCGAGGGTGCTGCAGTCCGGCGCCAGCCAGGATCGCGGAGACTGGATGCTGCATGCGCGCATCGGCCTGTTGATCTGATGCCCCGGGGCGAGCGGAGATTGCCATGAAAAGTCAGTCTGCACGATACGGCGTACGGGCGCACCGGCTGCGCCCGCTGCTGCTGGCGCTGGCCGCCTGCTTCGGCGCAGGCATGGCCTGGGCGCTGCCCGAGGGGCCGCAGGTGGTCGCCGGCCAGGCCGGCTTCAGCCGCAGCGGCGGCACGCTCAGCGTCACCAATTCGCCGGGAACCATCATCAACTGGCAGAATTTCTCCATCGGCCCGCTGGAGACGGCCCGCTTTGTCCAGCAGACCAGCCTTTCCTCGGTGCTCAACCGGGTGGTCGGAAGCGACGCCTCGCGCATCCTCGGCGCCCTGCAGTCGAACGGCAAGGTCTGGCTCGTCAATCCCAACGGCATTCTGATCGGGCCGGGCGCGCGGGTCGACGTTGCCGGCCTCGTCGCCTCGACTTTGGCCATCGGCGACGGCGACTTCCTCGCCGGACGGCTCAACCTGAACGCCGGCGCGGGGGCCGGCGGCATCCGCAACGAAGGCGAGATACGCACGCCCTCGGGCGGCACGGTGTACCTGGTGGCGCCGGACATCGAGAACAGCGGCCTCGTCCACGCCCCCGGCGGCGAGGTGATGCTGGCGGCCGGGCGCAGCGTGCAGCTCGTCGAGGCGGGCCATCCCGACATCCAGGTGGTGGTCTCCGCTCCGGCAGACCGCGTCGTGAACCTCGGCCGCGTCCTGGTCGAGAGCGGCCGTGCCAGCCTGTTCGGCGCGCTGCTCGAGCAGCGCGGCGTCGTCTCGGCCAACAGCGTCGGGACGGACGAGGCCGGCCGCATCGTCTTCCGCGCCCGGCGCGAGGCGACGCTGGCCGCGGGCAGCCGCACTGAGGCAAACGGCGCGCTGGGCGGCACGGTGTCGGTCGATGCGGGCGGGGGCGATGCCCTGGTCTCCGGCGCCATCGGGGCGACAGGGGGCAGCGGCCGCGGCGGCCGCGTCGAGGTGCTGGGCAACCGCGTCGCGGTGACGGACCAGGCGCGGATCGATGCATCCGGCGCCGCCGGCGGCGGCCGCATCCTCGTCGGCGGCGACTACCAGGGCGGCAATGCCGACGTCCGCAACGCACAGATGGCCTATTTCGGCTCCGAGGCCGCGCTGACGGCCGACGCCACGGACAGCGGCGACGGCGGCACCGTCATCGTCTGGGCCGACGGCACGACGCGCGCCTACGGCTCGATCAGCGCGCGCGGCGGGGCGCAGGGCGGCAACGGCGGCTTCGTCGAGACTTCCGGCAGGGAGCGCCTTTCCGTCAACGGCACGCGGGTCGACACCCGCGCGCCGCTGGGCCGCAACGGGCAATGGCTGCTCGACCCGCGCAACGTCGTCATCACCGGCACCGGCAGCGCGGTGACGGCGGGCACGCCCTTCGAGCCGACCGGCGACGACGAAAGCATCAATGCCGCCACCATCTCCGGCCAGCTCGGCTCGGGCAACGTCACCGTCACCACCGGATCGACCGGCAGCCAGCCGGGCAACATGCAGGTGTCCAGCGGCATCAGCTGGTCGACCACGAACAGCCTGACGCTGCTCGCACACGGCAACCTGTCCATCGAGGCGGACATCGCCGCCTCCGCCAATGCCGACGTCACCCTCGTCTCCGGCTGGGACGGCAGCACCGCCTCGCCCACCGCGACCGGCAGCGGCGGCATCAGCATCAGCAACGCCAGCGTCACCACCGGCGGCCTGGGCGTGGCGAAGCTGCTCGCCGGCAGCGGCGGCATCGACACGACCGGCACCGGCACGGGCGCCGGCGGCGCCTTCCTGCAGGGCAAGATCGCCCTCAAGTCGATCGGCCCGATCAGCATCGACAAGCTCGACGGCAGCTTCGTCGCGGCGACGACGGGGTCGGGCTCGACGATCACCGTCTCCGATCCCGGCGCCCTGGTGGTCAGCGCAAGCGCCATCGGCGGCATCGGCCCGGGGGTCAGCGCCAACGACGGCGCGGTCAGCCTCTATGCGCTCGGCGGGCACCTGTTTGCAAGCGGTGCCGTTTCCGCGGGAACCGGCACCGTCACGCTGCAGGCGCCGGCCTCCTACAATGTCGAGCTCTCCGCCGCCGTCAGCGGCCAGAACGTCACCCTCGATGCGGGCGCGAGCGTCGTCCAGAATTCGGGCGGCGCCATCACGGCCGGCACGCTCGATGCCACGGCCGGCACCGGCAACGTTACCCTGCTGGAAAGCAATGCGGTGTCGACCTTCCAGGCCGACACGACCGGCAGTGCGGGCAACGTGTTTCTCAAGAACAGCCAGAGCCTGGACATCGGCAGCGACGGCCTCAACACCTGGAACGGCAGCAGCTACGGCGACGTCGGCCTCTGGCTGACCGGGGGAAACCTGACCCAGAGCGGTTTCCTGAAGGCCAACAACCTGGTCGTGCGGGCCGATCAGGGCTACGTCAAGCTGGACAACACGAGCAACAAGGCCGCCTACCTGGCCGCGCAGGTCGGCGGCACGGGCTACGAGAACAAGAACTTCCTGTTCAAGGAGAACAACGGTTTCACGGTCAGCGGCGGACTGACCGGCAACGGCAGCTTCAGCGGCATCAACGGCATCAGCGTCGCCATTTCCGGCTCCTACGGCAGCGGCACCGACGAAGGCGTCATCCATCTCGAGGCAATCAACGGCGACATCGCCCAGGACAGCAACGGACTGCTCTCCGGCAAGGCCGTGCGCGCGCTGGCCGATGCCAGCGGCGCGGCGGGCAACGTGCTGCTGACGCAAAGCAATCCCACCGGCGTCATCGCCGGCTCGGCCGGTTCGGCCAGCTACGGCGGGGATTTCAGGTACACCACCTCCGCCGCGGCCGGCATCAGCGTCGAGACGGTCGGCAGCGGAAGCGGCTTTCCGCAGTCCGCCGGCATCAGCGGCGTCAATTCGGCCAGCTATGTCAAATTGATTTCGGGCGCCGCCGTCGGCCAGAATGCCCCGGTCAGCGCGCCCTATCTGATGGTCTCCGCGGCCAACGGCATCGCCCTGAACGATTCCTCGAACGCGATCGGCACGCTGGCACTGGCATCCACGGCGAGCGGCGATGTCTCGGCAAGCCAGAGCGGCAAGACCGCATTGGCGGTCGGCACCATAGACAGCGTGGCCGGCGTCAGCGCGGCGAACGGCGACATCACCATCAAGAACACGAATGCTTCCGGCACGCTGGCCGTCGGCAGCGCCGTGACGGCAGTTGCGGACAAGCGCGTCCTGCTGGCGACCCCCGCCGCGCTGTCGGTCTCGGAGAACGTCGATGGCGGCTGGATCTCCCTGCTCAGCAACAGCTCGGTGACGATCAACGCCGGGAAGACCGTGACCGGACTGACGGGCACGACTTCGGGTACGGTCCATATCGGCACCTACTCGGCCGGCACGGCCATCGACATTGCATCGATTCCGTCCGGCGGCGGCCTGCAGGTGGATATCGAAACCAGCCTCAACCGCATCAGCGCCACCCACATGCTGTTCGGCTCGAAGGACGACAGCGACGGCGCGGGCGCGATCACGGCCAACGGCGTCGCGGCGAGCAGCTTCCTGACTGCGCCATCGACGATCGGTTTCGGCACGAAATCCGGCAAATCGATAGACCTGACCAGCATTTCCATCCCGACCGGGACGCTGGCGGTGTCTTCCGGCGACTATGTTTCCGGCAGCGGCATCACCGCCAGCACAGTGGTGGCCGAGGCGCGCCACGGCGATTCGCTCAGCCTGGTCTTCGGCAGCGGCTTCGCCGTCGGCAGCTCCGGCCTGAAGTGGAACGGAACCACTGAAACGCTGGGCGGCATCAGGTCGACGGGCGGCGCGATCGACCTGACGACCGCCTCCGGCAACATCACCGTCTCGAATTCCATCGATGCCGGCAGCGCAGGAGCGGTTGCGCTCACGGCCAGCGCCGGCACCATCACGGGCACCGGCGGCATCACCGCCGCGAAGCTCCAATTGAGCGCGACGGGCGATATCGGCCAGAGTGCCGCGCCGCTCGCCACCCAGACCGGCATCCTCCGGGCTGCCGTCACCGGCGCCGGTTCCTCGGTCTGGATCGTCAATAACGCCGGCGCGCCCGGTCCGCTGGTCGTTGGCGATTGCCCGGACAACTGCTACGGCCTGACGAGTTCGACGGGCAGCATTTCCCTGATCAATTACGGCGCCGTCAGCACGGTGGACATGGGCTCCAGCGACGGCCCGTATGCCGTCAGCGCCGACGGCAACGTGTCCATTTCCGCCAACAGCCCGCTCACCGTCAACTACCGCGGCGGCATCCGTTCGCTCAACGGCAACGCCATCCTGACGGCCGCCAATTCGGGCAACGTGACCATCAGCGGCATCGTCAATGCGGCCAACGGCAACGTGACGGTGTCGGCGCCGGGGGGAAGCATCACCCTTACGGGCAGCTCGCCCAACAGCTATGTCTCCGCAGGCGGCGATGTGACGTTGAATGCCGGCAACGAGATCGTCGGGGACGTTTCCGGCACGAACGTTTTCTTCAGCGGCAGCTACAACAGAAATGCCGGCGGCGGCGGCGGCGGAGGCGGAGGCGGAGGCGGAGGCAGCACGTCGCCGCCGAGCGTGGACGAATGCACGGCGAATCCTGCCCTGCCCGGATGCGAGACCGTGCTGCCGTCCGTCGACACCTGCACGACCAACCCGGCCGCGCCGGGCTGCACGGCGGTGCTGCCTACGCTGGAAACCTGCACGACGAATCCGGCGGCGTCCGGCTGCACCGCTGTGCTGCCGTCCGTCGACACCTGCACGACCAACCCGGCCGCGCCGGGTTGCACGGCGGTGCTGCCCACGCTGACGACCTGCACGACCAACCCGGCGGCGCCCGGTTGCGCGGCGGTGCTGCCGACACTGGAAACCTGCACGACGAACCCGACGGCGTCCGGCTGCACGGCGGTGCTGCCTTCGCTGACGACCTGCACGACGAACCCGGCGGCGCCGGGTTGCACGACCGTGCTGCCGACGCTGGAAACCTGCACGACGAACCCGGCGGCCTCCGGCTGCACCGCCGTGCTGCCTTCGCTCAATACCTGCACGACGAATCCGGCGGCGCCGGGTTGCACGGCGGTGCTGCCGACACTGG
>CAYYXS010000069.1:0-12141 GCA_964475635.1 uncultured Rhodocyclaceae bacterium | reverse complement strand
AAACCCTCAGCCTGCCTGATTTCCGTTTGGTTGGCACAGCGCCAACTCAGGTTTTTAGGATGATCGAAGTATTCCGCTACGTGGCCGAGTCCTGGCGCGAGCCGGTGACGGAGTGGCTCCAGTCGCTGCAGGACAAGCGGGCGCAAGCCAAGATTCGTGTCCGCCTGAAGTGATCCTGTTGTGCGGCGGCAGCAAGAAAACCCAGTCGTCGGACATCAAGACAGCCTAGCAGTATTGGGCCGACTGGAAACGGAGGCAGGCATGAGCAGGAAAGTGAAAGCGGCAGTGGCCCACCACGCGCGCGAGGTTGCGGAACTTCGCGCGGATCGCGAACTGGCGGTGGAATATCTCAAGGCCGCCATGGAGTCCCTCGACGATCCTGATGATCGCGCGGCAGGACTGCTCGCCTTGCGCACGGTGGCCGAGGCCTACGGCGGACTCGGCGCAGTTGCGGTCGAGGCAGGCATCAGCCGGGAATCGCTCTACCGCGCCCTGTCCGCCAAGGGCAATCCGACCCTGAAGACCATCCTCGCCGTCCTCAAGGCCGTCGGCATGCGGCTGTCGGTGGAACCCGGCGAACGTCTTGCCGCCTGATCGTCGGCTGCCGCGAATGCTCGGTATGCCAACTCGTCGTCCCTGCAGGAAAAGTCAGTCTGCGTGGTACGGCGCCATGCAATCCCGAGATTTGCCAGGCACTGTCTGACTTCGCCTCGATGGGGAATCGATCGACTACTTCAAGGCGATTTCCGGGCAGATCGGCATTCCGTACCAAAGCCTCATCAACCTGTACCTGCGCGACTGCGCGGCGTCGCATCGCAAGCTGAACCTGAGCTGGAAATAGGGTGGAGCGCTGCCCGGCCGGAAAGTCAGTCTGCGCGATACGGCGCCAGACAGGTCATACTGCAACGAAGATCACGCCGCTCCCTTCGTCTTCGACCTAGCCGGCCGCCGTGCTTCCAGCATCCGCCGCGAGCGTTCCAGTTCCCCGGCGATCAGCTTTTCGTCGGGCAGCAATGTCTTGTATTCGGCGGCCATGACCTTGTTGGGCAGGTTGTCGAGGGCGTAGCGGGCCTCGGCGGCGCCCTTGTCGGCGCAGAGGATGAGGCCCACCGGCGGGTTCTCGCCGGGCTTCATCCAGTGCTCGCGGGCGTAGTTGAGGTAGAGGTGCATCTGGCCGGCGTCGGCGTAGCCGAAGCGGCCAGCCTTGAGGTCGATGATCACCAGGCAGCGCAGGCGCCGGTGGAAGAAGATGAGGTCGACGCGGAACCAGGTGTCGTCGATGCGCAATCGCCGCTGGCGGCCGAGGAAGGTGAAGTCGTCGCCCAGTTCCATCAGAAAATCGGCCAGGCGCTGGATCAGGGCGTCTTCCAGATCGCTCTCGGAGTATTCGTCCTTGAGGGCCAGGAATTCCAGGATGAAGGGGTCCTTGATGGCTTCCTCTGGGGAGATCAGGTCCTGCGGCTCGGCCTTCTCGGCTTTCTTCAGCATCGCCGCCTTGTTCTTGGAGAGGGCGATGCGCTCGTAGAACTGGCTGCCGATCTGCCGGTCGAGCTGGCGCACCGTCCAGCCGCAGCGCAGGGCCTCGGTTTCGTAGAAGGCGCGGGCCGCTTCGTTTTTCACGGACAGAAGGCGGACATAGGCCGACCAGGGGAGCGGGAAGCGGGCGGCGAGCGTGGCGAGATCTGGCAATCGTCCAGACGCTGTCTGGAGAATTGCGGATTGGGGAGATTGCGCAGGCGGCGTCTGCGCAATTTGGGCCGCCGTGAATTGCGCAGACAGTGTCTGCGCAATTGGCCAGGACAGGAAGAACTGGCGCATCTGCTCGATGTTTCGCCTGGAAAAGCCACGCCCGAACCGCTGAGGCAGGTCTTCCGCCAGCCGTTCGATCAGGGCTTCCCCATATTTCGCCCGCCCCTTGCCGCCCTGCTCGAACTCGACGATGCGACGGCCGATCTCCCAGTAGCTGGCGGTCATCAGGGCATTGACGCTGCGGGCGGCAGCACGGCGTGCGGCTTCCAGCAGATCGACAATGTCGGTATGGATGTCGCCGTAGCCGGCCGGCGTGGCGAGTTTCTTCCCGGCAGTTTTGCCAGACGCAATGCGGCGGTTCATATTGTTCGGATTCTCCTGGAAACCGGCAATCGAATGTCATCATAGCAGAGCGCCCTTCCGGAAAAGTCAGTCTGCGCGATACGGCGTCACGCCGGCTGCGGCGCTTCGGCGTCGGCCAGGCTCGCGCGCCACAGGCCGCGCACGGCGTTGCTGAGGTAGATCGCGTCGGCGCGGCGGAGGTCGTCTGCGGTCAGGCTGCGCTCGACGACGGGGCGGGCGGCCTGGCGCAGCAGGCGGCGGCGCTGGACGCCGTCGAGCACGCCGGCGGCGAGCGGCGGGGTGTGCAGCACGCCGTCGAATTCCAGGTAGAGGTTGGTGCGGGCGCCTTCGCAGAGTTCGTTGCGCTCGTTGCGGAAGATCGCGTCGAAGATGTCCGGCCGGCCGGCGAGGCGGGCGAGCTCGGCCTCGAACTCGGTGCGCACCGTGGTCTTGTGGCGGCGGAAGATATCGCGCGAGTCGATGCGCGCCTGCGCCAGCACGACGCGTCCGGGCGGGGCGGCTTCGGGCAGGGGGAAGGATTCGATGCGCAGGCTGCCGTCCTTGGCCAGCAGCAGGCGCGTGCGCCGGCGGCCGGCGGCGGGCTGCGCGCGCGCGTGCTCGCGCAGCGCATCGGCGATGTGCGCCGGGTCGCAGCGGAAGGCGAAGGTGCGCGCGGAGGCCGCCAGTCGCGCCAGGTGGTCCTCCAGCAGCGGATACAGGCGCGCGTCGCGCGGGTCGAGCAGCAGGGTCTCGATCAGCTCGAAGTCGGCGGGAAGCCCGGTGAGGAAGCCGGCCTTGAGCAGGCATTCCTCGTACTCGTCGGCGGGGTCCGAATCGGCGACGATGCCGCTGCCGATGCCCAGCGTGCCGGCGCCGTCGGCCTCGATGCTCAGGGTGCGGATGGGCACGTTGAAGGCGAAGTCGCCGTCCGGCTGCAGCCAGCCCAGCGCGCCGGTGTAGAGGCCGCGCGGCGCCTGTTCCAGTTCGGCGATGATCTGCATGGCGCGGATCTTCGGCGCGCCGGTGACCGAGCCGCAGGGGAACAGGGCGCGCAGCACCTGTGCCAGCGAGGCGCCGGGCACCGCGGCGCTGACGGTGGAAGTCATCTGCCACAGCGTCGGATAGGCCTCGACGGCGAACAGCTCGTCGACGCGCACGCTGCCGCAGGCGGCGATGCGGCCGAGGTCGTTGCGGATGAGGTCGACGATCATCAGGTTCTCGGCGCAGTTCTTCTCCGAGGCGCGCAGGGCGTCGCGCAGCGCGGCATCGAAGGCAGGATCGGCGTCGCGCCGCGCGGTGCCCTTCATCGGCCGGGTGACGAGGCGCTCGCCCTGGCGGCGCACGAACAGCTCGGGCGACAGTGAGAGGATGTCGCGCCCCGGCAGGCGCAGGAAGGCGCCGTGGCGCACCGGCTGGGCGCGGCGCAGGCGGGCGTAGAGCGCCAGCGCGTCGCCGTATTGCCGGAAGCGCAGCGGGAAGGTGAAGTTCACCTGGTAGCAGTCGCCGGCGACGATGTAGCCGAGGATGCGCCGCACCGCGGCGAGGTAGTCGTCTTCCGCGATGTCCTGCTGCAGGTCGGCGACGCCGCAGATGCGGCTGCGCGGCGGCAGGCGCTCAACATGCACTTCCAGCAGTTGCGCCACTGCATCGCCGTCGAGCGTGCAGGCCTGGCCGAAGACGCAGGCGACCAGCGGCGGACGCAACGGCGCGACTCCGCCCGCGCGCGGTTCGATCCAGCCGCCCAGCTCGTAATCCGCCGTCAGCGCCACGCGCCCGCCCGCGCGCGAGGCCGCCTCGATGCGCGCCAGCGCCTCGTCCAGCTCTTCGGGGGCGTGGCAGGCGATGGTCTCCTCGAGCGCCCAGTACAGCCGGCTCTGCGCCTCGGCCGGCGCGCTCAGGCTGTCGTCGAAGAGGGCGAAGGATTGGGCGGGATCGAAGGCAGGAAGCATGATGTCGTTCCCCCCTTTGCAAAAGGGGGGCCAGGGGGGATTTTTCGGCCGCGAAAAATCACGCGATGGTAACCGTTTCCAGCACGCCGAGACAGCGCTCGGGCAATGCCGCCAGGCAATCCCGCGCCGGGCCGCGGCCGGGGATGATGCAGTCGGGCGCAAGCTCCAGCAGCGGCTCCAGCACGAAGGCGCGCAGGTGGGCGGCGGGGTGGGGCAGGACGAGCTCGGCCGTGGCGGAGATTTCCCCGCCGTAGAGCAGCAGGTCCAGGTCGAGGCTGCGCGGGCCGTTCCTGAATTCCCGTCGGCGCCCGTGCGCCGCCTCGATGGCCTGCAGCACCTCCAGCAGCCGGCGCGGCGGCAGGGTGGTGGCGACCAGTGCGGCGGCATTGACGAAGTCCGGCTGCGCGGCGAAGCCCACCGGCGCGCTGCGGTAGAGCGAAGAGCGCGCCAGCAGGACGAGGCCTTCCTGCATGGAAAGCTCGCTGAGGGCGCGCAGCACCTGTTCCGCCGGATCGTCCAGGTTGCTGCCGAGCCCGATGTAGGCATGCTTGGGGTTCATGCCCGCAGCCGAGCAAGGAGCGGGCCACGGTTTCCGCCGCCGCTGGCGCGCAGCGCAGCGGGCGAAATCCGTGACAGGGCGGCACAGAGTGTTCCGTTCGTGCAACAGCCGATGTTCTCCCCCCTTTCAAAAAGGGGGGCAGGGGGGATTTTACAGCCGCCGTGATATCGACAACCGCCGCAGAAATCCCCCTTGTTCCCCCTTTTGCAAAGGGGGAGACCGGCTAATTCGCGCTTCGCGCGTACAACAAGGCACGGGACATGCTAGTCCCTCCCCATCGAACCGGGGAGACGAACCATGAACCTCAATGAAGCAGCCCTAGCCCTGCAGGAACCGCGGCGGACGGCGCAGCCGGCGGGCGCCTGGCTGACCATCGCCGCCGGCCATGCGCCGCGCGGCGAGGTGCTGGCCCACCCGTCGCCGCAGCCGACGCGCAGCAGCCTGTTCGTGCGCCGCCTGCGCATGGAGGCGCGCATCGGCGTGTACGACTGGGAGAAGGCCGAGCCGCAGCCGCTGCTGATCGACCTGGAATTCGACCTCGCCTCGATGCTCGCCTGCCACACCGACCGCCTCGGCGACACGGTGGACTATGCCGAAGTCGTGGCGCGCCTGCGCGAGCTGGCCGTGGCGCGGCATTTCGAGCTGGTCGAGGCGCTCGCCGAGGCGATGGCGCTGCTGCTGCAGCGCGAGTTCGGCGTGCCCTGGCTGCGGCTGACGCTGACCAAGCTGGCGCCCTTCCCCGGCGCCGAAGTCGGCATCGTGCTGGAGCGCGGCCATCGCGCCTGAGCCCATGCGTCCGCCGCATTGCGCCGACGAGTTCGACAAGCTCTCCGCCGACCTGCGCGCAGCCGACCTGGCGCTGTTGTGCACCGATGCCGAGGGCCGCATCCTGTTCTCGCATATCGGCGAGGCGATGGCCGGCGACCTCGCCGCCGACCTGCGGCCGGGCCAGCGCTGGCAGCCGGGCCGCAGCCAGCTGGTGGACAAGTTCCATTGCCATGCCGAGACCGTGCCCGGCGCCGACGGCCAGGCTGCCGCCGCGGTGGCGGTCCTGAGCCGCTCCAGCGCGGCCTCGCTGTATGCCGCCGCGCTGGCGCGCATGGCCGCGCGCCTGCTCGCCTACCGCGCCGCGCTGGCCGGCACGGCGCGGCCGGCCGAGGGGCCGGAGCTGGCGGCGCATCGCGCCCGCCTCGGCGCCGCCGGGCGCGCCTGCGGCAATGATCCGGCGATGAAGCACAACCTCGAACTCGCCCAGCACCTCGCCCAGCGCGGCATCCCGATCCTGCTCGCCGGCGACACCGGCAGCGGCAAGGAGGTGTTCGCGCGCGCCCTGCACGAGCTGTCGCAGCGCTACGCCGGCCGCTTCGTCGCGGTGAACTGCGCGGCGATCCCGGAGACGCTGATCGAGTCCGAGCTGTTCGGCTACCGCAAGGGCGCCTTCACCGGCGCCGCGCGCGAGGGCTACCGCGGCCGCATCCTGCAAGCCGACGGCGGCACCCTGTTCCTCGACGAGATCGGCGACATGCCGCTGCCGCTGCAGGCGCGCCTGCTGCGCGTGCTGGAGACGCGCGAAGTGACGCCGCTCGGCGGCGAGCAGGCGGTGAACGTGGACCTCCAGGTGATCAGCGCCACGCACCGCAAGCTGGAGGCGCGCGTGCGCGAGGGCCTGTTCCGCGAGGACCTTTTCTACCGCCTGTGCGGCATGCGGATCGAGCTGCCGCCGCTGCGCCGCCGCGCCGACCGGCGCGCCCTGCTGCTGCAGGTGCTCTCGGAGGAGTCGCAGGGGCGCGCGGTGTTCGCGCCGGCCGCGCTGGAGCTGCTCGACGACTACGCCTGGCCGGGCAACTTCCGCGAGCTGCGCAACGCGGTGAAGGTGGCCCTCGCCCTCGCCGCCGACGACATCATCCGCCCCGAACATCTGCCGCCGGCCATAGCTGCCGGGGCTGCCGGCGCTGCGGCTCCCTGCGCGCCGGGCGACGAGCGCGGCGCGCTGCTCGACAGCATCGAGCGCCACCGCTGGAACCTCTCCGCCGTGGCGCGGCGCCTCGGCATCTCGCGCCGCACGCTGTACCGGCGCATGCATCGCCTCGGCATCCTCATCTCGCTGGAGAGCGGCCATGGCTGAGAAAGACCTTTTCACGACCGAGGAGGAGATCGCCGCCCTGATGCAGGCCGATTTTCTGCCGCCGGCCGAACGGCGCTGCGCCTGGGTGCTGACCGGCTCCGGCCACTACCTGCGCGAGTCCCTCGACCTGGCCCTCGGCCTGCCGGCGGTGGACCTCTTCCTCAGCCGCGCCGCCGAGGAAATCCTGCCCATGTACGGCTGGCCGCTCGGCGTGCTGCGCAAGGCGCTCGGCGACAACGGGCGCCTGCTGCGCGAGACCAGCTACAGCTCGGCGCCGGTGGGCCTGCTCTACCGTGGCCGCTACCACAGCGTGGTGCTGGCGCCGGCGACTTCCAACACCGTGGCGAAATGCGTCCAGGGCCTCTCCGACACGCTGGCGACCAACCTGTTCGCCCAGGCCGGCAAGTGCCGCATCCCCTGCATCGTCTTCGCCTGCGACACCGAGCCGGTGGTGGTCACCGACGCGCCGGGCGGCCGCGTCGTGCTCTATCCGCGCCGCATCGACCTGGAGAACAGCGAGCGGCTGCGCGGCTTCGAAGCCACCACCGTGGTCGCCAATCCGGCCGAGCTCGCCGCCGCCCTGCGCGCGCGCTGCGAAGAATGGGAAGAGGCATGCAGCGCATCCTCTTCCTGACCGGGCGGCTGGCCGAGCCGGCCCTGCGCGAGGTGCTCGGGCGCATTGCGCCGCGCCGCTTCGAGTGGGAGGTGCGGCAGATAGGCCTGCAGGTGGCGGCGCTGATGACCGCCGAGCTTATCCGCCGCCGCCTGGCGCCGCCGCGCGGCTTCGACTATGTCATGGTGCCGGGGCGCTGCCGCGGCGACCTGGAGGCGCTCTCGCGCGAGCTGGGCGTGCCTTTCCGGCGCGGCCCGGAGGAGCTGGCCGACCTGCCCGAACATTTCGGCGAGCAGCCGCGCCGGCGCGACCTCTCGCGCTACGCCGTGAAGCTGTTCGCCGAGATCGTCGATGCGCCGCGCCTGCCGGTGGAGGCCATCGTCGCCCGCGCGCGCGCGCTCGCCGCCGACGGCGCCGACGTGATCGACCTCGGCTGCCTGCCGGAGACGCCCTTCCCGCACCTGGAGGAGGCCGTCGCCGAGTTGAAGCGCCTCGGCCACGCCGTCAGCGTCGACTCGGTCGATGAAGCCGAGCTCGCGCGCGCGACGCGCTGCGGCGCCGACTACCTGCTCTCGCTCACCGAGCACACCCTGCACATCGCCGACGCAGGCCCGGCCGTCCCGGTGCTGATCCCGGCGCGGCGCGGTTCCTACGCCTCGCTCGAACGCGCCGTGCGCGCCATGCAGAAGCGCGGCCGGCCCTTCCTCGCCGATCCCATCCTCGAGCCGATCCACTTCGGCCTGGCCGACTCGCTGCACCGCTACCGCCGCCTGCGCCGGCAGTTCCCCGACCTCGCCATCCTGATGGGCGTCGGCAACGTCACCGAGCTGACCGACGCCGACACCACCGGCATCAACGCGCTGCTGTTCGGCCTGGCTTCCGAGCTCGGCATCGATGCCGTGCTCACCACCAGCGTCAGCGGCCACGCCTGCGCCGCCGTGCGCGAGGCGGACCTGGCGCGCCGCCTGATGTTCGCCGCGCGCGCGGAGGGCGCGCTGCCGCGCGGCTACGGCGGCGGCCTGATGACCACCCACGACAAGCGGCCCTGGCCGCAGGCCCTGGCGGAGATCAAGGCCGTTGCCGCGCGCGTGCGCGACCCCAGCTTCCGCATCCAGACCAGCGCCGAGGGCGTGCATGTCTACAACCGCGACGGCTTCTGGAGCGCCGCCGATCCCTTCCGCCTGTTCCCGCAGCTGAAGCTGGAGGGCGACGGCGCCCACGCCTTCTACATGGGTGTCGAGGTCGCCCGCGCCGAGATCGCCTGGCGCCTGGGCAAGCGCTACGTGCAGGACGCCCCGCTCGAATGGCGCGTCGCCGACCTGCGCGGCGGCGCGGAGAAGGAGGACGCATGCCGATGATCCGCGAGACGCTGGTCGTCACCCGCCGCGCCGACGGCGGCGCCCACGTCGCGCCGATGGGCGCGCAATCGGTCACGCTGCCCGACGGCGCCGAAGGCGTGCTGCTGCAGCCCTTCCGCCCCTCGGCCACGCTGGACAACCTGCTGCGCTGGCCGTATGCCACGCTGAACCACGTCGACGACGTGCGCCTCTTCGCCGGCTGCCTCACCGGCCGGCGCGACTGGCCGGCCTGCGCCGCCGAGCGCATCGCCTGCGCGCGCCTGGAATGCGCGCTGGCCCACGAGGAGCTGCAAGTCGAGCGCATCGAGGCCGACCCGCAGCGCCCGCGCTTCGTCCTGCGCCTGCTCGCGCGCGCCAGCCACGCCCCCTTTCCCGGCTTCAACCGCGCCAAGGCCGCCGTCATCGAGGCGGCGATCCTCGTCAGCCGCCTGCACCTGCTGCCGCCGGACAAGGTCGTGCGCGAGATCGAGTATTTGCGCATCGCCCTCGACAAGACCGCCGGCACGGAAGAGATCGAAGCCTGGGGCTGGCTCATGGAAGCCGTGGCGTCCGCCAGATCTCCCCTCGCCCCGCTTGCGGGGAGAGGAGCGGGGGGTGAGAGGAACAACCGTAAGCTCCGAACGGTTGAAAAGCCATGAGAGCGCAAACGCCCCCCCGCCTTCTAGCCAGCGTCCGCGACCGCCGCGAAGCCCTGCTCGCCGCCGCCCTCGGCGCCGACGTCATCGACCTCAAGGAGCCGCGCGACGGCGCTCTCGGCGCCGTCGCGCACGACGAGCAGCGCGCCGTGCTCGCCGCGCTGGGCGCCAACCGCCCCACCGTCTCCGCCACCGTCGGCGATCTGCCGCTCGAAGCGAGGCGCCTCGCCGCCGCCATCCGCGCCACCGCCGCGACCGGCGTCGACCTCGTCAAGTTCGGCGTCTTCGCGCGCGGCACGGAGGCCGCCGCCGGCCTGCGCGCCCTCGGCCGCGCGCTGCAAGGCGAACCGTGCGCGCTGGTCGCCGTCCTGCCCGCCGATCACTTAAGCGGCCTCGACGAGATCCTCGACCTCGCCCGCCGCGCCATCGACGACTGCAACGTGGCGGGCGTCATGCTCGACACCGCCGCCAAGTCGCGCGGCAGCCTGCCCGAGCTGCTCGCGCAGGCCGAGCTCGCGCGCTTCGTCGCCACGGTGCGCGCCGCCGGCCGCTTCGCCGGCCTCGCCGGCTCGCTGCGCGCCGAGCACATCGCCGCGCTCGCCGAAACCGGCGCCGATGTTCTCGGCTTCCGCGGCGCCCTCTGCGCCGGCGACCGCAACGCCGCCCTCGATCCCGCCGCCTTCCGCGCCGTGCGCGAGCGTCTGCGCGCCGCCGGAACGCAATTCGCACACGCGAACCACCCCGTCATTCCGGGGCCGCGAAGCGGAACCCGGAATCCAGTCGTCCCCGCCTAGCCGTTCGTTGCCATCCGCCCTTGTCCTTACTACAATGTGAATCGTAAGGACACACGGAGAGAACCATGCCGTCGTTGCTCGTTTATCCCACGTTGGGCAGCAGGCTCCAGGAAGGAGGCGACCATGATTCATGTAACGCCCGTTCTTATCGCACTTGTTATTGCTATTTTCGGGTCACCGGCTGCAGCGGCTGATCCGCGGGAGATTGGTGTCGTTCTGATGCATGGCTGGGGCCTGCAGCGAAACCAGCCCGCAGGCCGCGTGTATCCGCATCGCTGGAACGATCCGCTTGCAAACGCACTTCGACAGGAGGGGGTTCGCGTACTGCAGGAAGAATTGCCCTGGGGTCCGAATCGGATTATCGATGGGTCGCTGGACAAGGCAATGGAGGAAATCGACGCGCAGATCGCAAGGCTCAGGTCGGAAGGAGCCAGGAAGATCGTTATTGCCGGTCACAGCATGGGAACCCCCATGGCGCTCGCCTACGCTGCACGCCGCGACGGCTTGTCGGGTGTTATCGGGCTGGCGCCCGGCCACCATCCTGAGTTGCAGCCGGCGATGTATCCGGATTTCTATCCGGAACAGATAGCAAAGACCCGGCAAGCACTGGCGGCGGGCGAAGGCGACGTCCAGACGAATTTCACCGCGGCTCAATGCTGCGTCTTTTATCAAACCTTCAGGACCACCCCTCGCATCTACCTGAGCTATTTCGATCCGGATGGGCCTGGGACCATGGCAGGCAACGCGGCAAACGTTAAGACCGGCACTCCTGTCCTGCTCGTGTTCGGCAAACGAGACGTCATATTCAAGCTCCTGAATGACGCGGGGCAATCCTATGCCGACTACGTGCCAAGCCGACTTCCCCCGAATCCGCTTCACCGGCGTGTGATCATCGATGCGGATCACGTTCAAGTACCCGCTCTGGCGATTGAGGAGGTCGTGCGGTGGCTCAAGGAACTTCCTTAGAAGCGAACGCCACCGAACGAATCCGCAACCCGGCATCTGGACGCCCCCGCATAGCCGTGCGTTGCCAATTGGCCGCCTCTTTACTTGAATGTGAATCGTAAGGACACACGGAGAGGGCCATGCAGAACGAAGCCACGCTGACCAGCAAGGGGCAGACGACGATCCCCAAGGAAATCCGCGACAGCCTGGCCATGAAGGCCGGCGACCGCATGACGTTCACCCTGATGCCGGACGGCACGGTCGTCATGCGCGTGAAGCGCCGGAGCGTCGCCGAACTGGCGGGCGCATTGCACAGGAAGGGACGCAAACCCCTGCCGGTCGAGCAGTTGTCGCGCTGATGCTGGGGATCGACACCAACGTCCTCGTCCGCTTCCTGGTGCGCGACGATGAGGCCCTGTTCGAGCGGGCGCGCAGGCTGATCAAACGCGAAATCGCCGCCGGACGCCGCGTCTTCGTCAGCCAGCTGGTGCTCATGGAAACCGAATGGGTGCTGCGCAGCCGCTACGGCCTGTCGAAGAGCCGCATCGCCGGCGCCTTCTCGGGCCTGCTCGACGCGACCGATGTCGGATTCGAGGACGAGCCGGCCGTCGAGGAAGCGCTCTTCGTCTGGAAGGACACCCCGGCCGATTTCGCCGATTGCCTGATCGGCGCCCGGAACCGGCGACTGGGATGCCGGGCAACGGCAACCTTCGCCGCGAAAGCCGCAAGGCTGCCCGGCTTCATTGCCGCTTGAACTTCCGGGTCGGCAAGCCGTCCTTGCGGGGCTGACTCTTCGGGGTTTCTGAAAAGTCAGTCACCGGGATACGGCGGTGTAATGGCTTGTATTCGTGCTTTCGGCCAGAAGCGGACCGATACCGCCGGTTCCCGCTGTCCGGGATATTGGAGTTGTTATACGGACTCCTTCAAACAAGATGCCTTGCACATCAGAGCATTACAAGCGCATACTTTTGACAGGATTTAATTCATATCCGGACCCCACGGGTCCGACAAATAACTGTTGAACTAAACCGCTGACGCGGTGGTAGCGGGAGCTACTGCCGCGTTTCGCATT
>CAYYXS010000068.1:0-12505 GCA_964475635.1 uncultured Rhodocyclaceae bacterium | reverse complement strand
GCGCCTTCCAGGCGCGGGCGTAGTCGTGGCGCTTTTCGTACCACTCTTTGAACTGGTTAAACAATCCACTCATCGTCGATCCCCCGATATGGCTGAGAGCCAGGCTGGTTCTCGCTGCCGGTTTCGAAATATGCATTATCGTTCATTTCTTTCATTTGAAATGCACGATAGAGCATTTGCGGCGATTCTAGAAACCATTTCACTGACGAGGTTTGATCCAGGTCAACAAAAACCACATTTGTTTCGAGTGTTTGTTTACCCTCCAGCCCGGCGTAATGGTTTTATATTTGTTTAATTACAATATCTTAAGATAATGTTTGGTTTTCTTATTTGCTTCATGTTTGCAGGAGGGAGCAAGCCAAGGGCAGCGCGCAATTGGAAGCAACGACTCCAACTCAATCAAATTCGAACCTGGCTATCGCCTCACGGATCAGGCCCCTACGTCTCGCTATCATCGATCCGAAACACATAAACGGAACAAGGTTTTTAGGGCATCACTTGACGCAGATCAAATAGAACCGATGGCCGGCTCCCCTAGAATCACGCCAATGCACTCTAATACCTATTAAATTTATGCAATGCGTTATGTTGCATACCAAATAGTGGTCCCCGCCTGATCCGCGGGAAGTCGCTGCGAGGAACTCAAACATGGGAAGCAGTCTTCAGTCAGTCATGTGGTGGAAGAAGCCCGCCCAGGGCGTCGTTCCGGCCGCTCCGCTGATCAAACTCAGCATTGACGGCAAGCCGGTCGAGGCGCCTGCCGGCGCCTCCCTGCTCTCGGCCGCCAGCGCCGCCGGCATCTACATTCCTTCGCTGTGCGCCCACCCCGACCTGCCGCCGGCCTGCCAGCGCGGCAACGGCGACGGTGGCTGCAACCTCTGTGTGGTGGAGATCGCCGGCAGCACGGGCCTGCGCGCCTCCTGCGCCGTCGCCGTGGAGGAAGGCATGGCGGTGACAACGCAATCGCCGGCCATCGACAAGGTGCGCAAGGAGAACGTCGCCCGCATTCTCGGCAACCACCCGCACAACTGCCTCACCTGCCCGCAGCGCGAAGGCTGCAGCCGCACCACCTGCTCCTTCGGCAACCCGGTCGAGCAGCGCTGCTGCTCGATCTTCCATACCTGCGAGCTGCGCAAGGTTTCCGACTACATCGGCATCCCGGCAACGACGCCGAACTACAAGCACATCCAGCTGCCCGTCATCAAGGACGAGCCTTTCTACGACCGCGACTACAACCTGTGCATCGACTGCCGCCGCTGCCTGGTGGCCTGCAACGAGGTGCGCGGCGTCGGCTGCCTGGAAGTCAAGGACACCGGGGGCCGCAAATGGGTCGGCACCATCGCGCCGACGCTGATCGAGTCGGGCTGCAAGTTCTGCTCGGCCTGCGTCACCGTTTGCCCGACCGGCGCGCTGACGGACCGCACCCTCGACGTCGCGCGCAAGGAAGAGACGCAGGTGCCCTGCAAGCACACCTGCCCGGCCGGCATCGACGTGCCGCGCTACGTGCAGCTGGTCGGCCTCGGCAAGTATTCCGAAGCGGTGGCCGTGGTGCGCGAGAAGCTGCCCTTCCCCGGCATCCTCGGCCGCGCCTGCTTCTCGCCCTGCGAGTCGGCCTGCCGGCGCAAGCATCTCGACGAGCCGGTGTCGATCCGCAGCCTGAAGCGCATCGCCGCCGACAACGACACCGGCCTCTGGCGCCAGTACTCGAAGCAGCTGCCGCCGACGGGCAAGAAGGCCGCCATCATCGGCGCCGGCCCGGCGGGCCTCACGGCGGCCTACTACCTCGCCAAGAAGGGCCATGGCGTCACCGTCTTCGACGCCCTGCCCGCCGCCGGCGGCATGGCGCGCTACGGCATCCCCTCCTACCGCGTGCCGCTCGAGGTCATCGACAGGGAGGTCGCCGAGGTGACCGCCCTGGGCGTCGAGATGCGCTACAACAGCCGCGTCGAGAACATCGACGAGCTCTTTGCGCAAGGTTATGAGGCCGCCTTCGTCGGCATCGGCTGCCAGGGCGGCGACAAGCTCGGCATCCCCGGCGACAATCTGCCCAATGTGGTCGACAGCCCGACCTTCCTGCGCGCAGTGACGCTCGGCCTGATCGGCACGCCGCAGACCGACATCGTCATCGGCAAGCGCGTCGCAGTCATCGGCGGCGGCAACGTCGCCACCGACAACTGCCGCTCGGCGCGCCGCCTCGGCGCCGAGACGGTGGACATGATCTACCGCCGCACGCGCAGCGAGATGCCGGCGCGCGACGAGGAGGTACAGGGCTGCGAGGAGGAAGGTGTGAACCTGCGCTTCCTGCTGGCGCCGAAAAAGATCGAGCTGAACGACAACGGCGGCTCGCGCCTGAAGATCACTTACGTGAAGATGGAGCTGGGCGAGCCCGACGCGTCCGGCCGCCGCCGCCCGGTGGAAGTCGCCGGCAGCGAATTCACCGAGGAGGTCGACCTGATCATCGCTTCGATCGGCCAGTATCCGAAGAAATTCGACGGCTTCGGCGTGCACACCGACGGCAAGGGCCGCGTCGCCGTGCGCGAGGACAGCATGCTCACCAGCCGCCCCGGCGTCTATGCCGGCGGTGACTGCGTGCTCGGCCCCTCCTCGCTGATCGAGTCGGTCGCCCAGGGCCGCATCGCCGCCTCGGCAATCGACAAACAGCTCGGCGGCAACGGCGATATCGAGGAAACCCTGCTGCCGGACTGGGATACCGACCCGCACATCGGCCGCGACGAGGGTTTCAACCGGGTGAAGCGCTTCCACCCGATCTTCGTCGAGCCGGCGGCGCGCAACAACTGGGACGAAGTCGAGCTCGGCTTCGACGACAAGAGCGCCCATGCCGAAGCGCTGCGCTGCCTGAAGTGCAATCTGGCGGCGCAGATCGAGGACATGGTACTGCCGCCGGAGTCCTGGCTGGAGCTGAACGAAGCCAACGTCGCCGGCGTCACGCAGGAATCCGGCGTCTACCAGCTGCTCGACGCCGACAAGAAGGTGCTCGCCATCAAGGGCGTGGAGAACCTGCGCGAGGGCCTGCAGGGCATGATCGGCAAATCCGACGAGGCGAAGTACTTCGTTTTCGAGGAGGCTCCTTTCTTCAGCCAGCGCGAGAACCAGCTGGTGCAGGCCTACATGGAGCAGTACGGCGCGATGCCCAAGGGCGTCGGCGCCGACGAGATGGACGACCTGTTTTAACTAGGGGAAACAATGGAAGCATTCAAGTTCCTGAACTACTCGGTCGCCGATGCGTTGGCGACCATTACCATCAACCGGCCGCCGCACAACGTCCTCGACATCGCGCTGATGGAGGAGCTGAACCGCGCGCTCGACATCGCCGCGCGCGAGGAATCGGCCAAGATGCTGATGATCACCGCCGCCGGCGAGAAGGTGTTCTCCGCCGGCGTCGACGTCATGGACCACACGCCGGACAAGGTGGTGCAGATGATCGACGTCTTCCACGGCATCCTCAAGCGCCTGATGATCTTCCCGCTGCCGACGGTGGCGGCGTTGAACGGCTCGGCCATGGGCGGCGGCTGCGAACTGGCGCTCGCCTGCGACATGGCGGTGGCGACCGAGGACACCCGCATCGGCCAGCCGGAGATCAAGCTCGGCGTCTTCCCGCCCATCGCGGCAATCCTGATGCCGCGCATCATGCCGCTGCCGAAGGTGATGGAACTCCTGCTCGGCGGCGGCCTGATCACCGCCCAGGAGGCGCTCGCCCTCGGCCTGTTGAACCGCGTCTTCCCGCGCGCCAGCTTCGCCCAGGACACGCGAGCCTTCCTCGACCAGTTCCTGAATCTCTCACGCGTGGCGCTGATGTACACCAAGAAAGCGGTGCGCGAAGCCGCCGGCAAGCCCTTCTTCGAGGCACTGTTCACCGTCGAGCAGATCTACCTGAAGGACCTGATGGCCACCGCCGACGCCGTCGAGGGGCTGAACTCCTTCATGGAGAAGCGGAAACCGGTTTGGCAGAACAAATGAGGCATAAGATTCCGTCATTCCCGCCGTCATCCTCGGACTTGATCCGGGGAAAGCGGGAATCCATGGTTCCTCGTGCATAGCACTGGATCCCCGCTTTCGCGGGGATGACATAGACAGCTATTTGGAGAAGCAATGATCCCGAAAACCATCCACACCTGGCAGATGACCGAGCCGGGCAAGCTCGATCGCACGGAAATCCCGACGCCGCAACTCGGCCCCGGCGAGGCGCTGGTCGAAATCCGCGGCTGCGGCGTCTGCCACACCGACCTGTCCTATTTCTACATGGGCGTGCCGACCATCCAGAAGCCGCCGCTCTCGCTCGGCCACGAGATTTCCGGCGTGGTCGTCGCCGGCGACGAGCCGCCCATGATCGGCAAGGAAGTCATCGTGCCGGCCGTGCTCCCCTGCAACAACTGCGAAATCTGCAAGTCCGGCCGCGGCAACCGCTGCCTCAACCAGAAGATGCCGGGCAACTCGATGGGCATCTACGGCGGCTTCTCCAGCCACATCCCGGTGCCGGCCAAGGACCTCTGCGTGGTGCACGGCCGCGGCGACATCCCGCTCGAGCACCTCTCGGTGGTGGCCGACGCCGTCACCACGCCCTACCAGGCGGCGAAGCGCGCCAACCTCAAGGCCGGCGACCGGGTCATCGTGATCGGCGCCGGCGGCGGCGTCGGCAGCTTCATGACGCAGACTGCCAAGGGCTTCGGCGCCCAGGTGGTGATCGGCATCGACATCAACGACGAAAAGCTGGAATTCATGAAGGGCTACGGCGCCGACGCCGTCATCAACCCGAAGGGCAAGAGCGCCAAGGAAGTGAAGGAGCTCTTCAAGGCCATCTGCAAGGAAAAGGGCGTCCCCTCCAACTACGGCTGGAAGATCTTCGAAGTGACAGGAACGAAACCCGGCCAGGAGCTGGCGCTGTCCCTGCTCTCCTTCGTCGGCACGCTGGTCATCGTCGGCTATGGCACGGACGAGACCTCCTACATGCTGTCGAAGCTGATGGCCTTCGACGCCGAGCTGATCGGCACCTGGGGCTGCCCGCCCGCGGCCTACCCGCAGGTGCTCGACATGTGCATCGACGGCCGCATCGTGCTCGGCCCCTTCGTCGAGACGCGGCCGATGAGCCAGATCGCGCAGGTCTTCGACGAAGCCCACCACGGCAAGCTGAAGAAGCGCGTCGTGCTCACCCCCGATTTCTGAACCGAACGAATCAACCAGGAGAACCTAAATGGCACTTGAATGGCTGCGCCGCGACAATGAGCTGAAGGACCACCAGCTCTTCGACAACTCCCACTTCGGCAAGGACGCGCCGACGGTGATCTACGAGGAGCGTCCCGTCATCGACGACAAGGGCGCCAAGGTCGACGGCCTCTATGCGGCCTGGATCTGGCTGAACAACCCGTCGCAGTACAACTCCTACACCACCGAGATGGTGAAGGGCGTCATCGCCGGCTTCCAGCGCGCATCGAGCGACCGCAAGATCGTCGCCGTGGTATTCGCCGCCGTCGGCGACAAGGCTTTCTGCACCGGCGGCAACACCGCCGAATACTCGGCCTACTATTCCAAGCGGCCGAACGAATACGGCGAGTACATGGATCTCTTCAACGCCATGGTCGACGGCATCCTCAACTGCAAGAAGCCGGTGATCTGCCGCGTAAACGGCATGCGCGTCGCCGGCGGCCAGGAAATCGGCATGGCCACCGACCTGACCGTCACCTCCGACCTCGCCGTGTTCGGCCAGGCCGGCCCCAAGCACGGCTCGGCGCCGGACGGCGGCTCCACCGACTTCCTGCCCTGGATGCTGAACATGGAAGACGCCATGTACAACTGCATCTCCTGCGAGACCTGGAGCGCCTACAAGATGAAGGCGAAGAACCTGGTCACCAAGGTCGTGCCGGTGCTGAAGAAGGACGGCCAGTGGGTGCGCAACCCCCTGGTGCGCAGCGACACCTACGTCGATGACGGCGAGATCGTCTACGGCGAGTCCGTCGCCGCCGACAAGCTCGCCGCCGCCAAGGCGCTGATGGCCGAGTGCAAGACCGACTTCGAACTGCTCGATGCCGAAGTGAACCGCCTGGTGTGGAAGTTCGCCAACCTCTTTCCCCTGTGCCTGATGAAATCCATCGACGGCATCCGCGCCAAGAAGAAGTTCTTCTGGGATCAGATGAAGCTCGCCAACCGCCACTGGCTGGCCGCCAACATGAACCACGAGGCCTGGCTCGGCTTCAACGCCTTCGACGCGAAGAAGGTCACCGGCAAGGATGTCATCGACTTCATCAAGTACCGCCAGCTGGTCGCCGAGGGCGCCCTCTTCGACGAGAAGTGGGCCGAGCAGGTGCTGGCCAAGCCGAAAGGCTGACCCTTGAAATCCCCTCTCCCTGCGCGCGGGGAGAGGGTTGGGGTGAGGGGTAAGCCAGTCCCGCCAGCACGGCTATCCACGCCGTATCGCCGCGACTGACTTTTCCCGCTTTCTCTATCACCTGCCCGCACTTGCCCGCAGCTTGTACGCTTGCCCAAGCAACCTCGGCACGTGCGTCGTGGCGACTTCCCAGATGACCTCCGCATCCAGCGCAATATAGTAGTCAATATCCGGAGGTCTCCAAGCCCGCCAGGCCAGGCGGCAAGGGGGTGACCTCCTTCTCGATGCGCTTTCGCATATCCAGCTCGGTGGTTTCCAGATCATATTGCGCCTGAAGGATGATCCAGAACTGCGCGTCGGTGCCGAACAGCCGGGCAAGGCGCAGCGCCGTGTCGGCGGTGATGCCGCGCAGGCCGGCGCAGATTTCGTCGATGCGGCGCTGCTGCACGCCGGCCAGCTTGGCGACCTTGCAGCGGGTGAGCGCCAGCGGTTCGATGAAATCCTTCATCAGCACTTCGCCGGGATGCACCGGCGCCAGGCTGCGGCCGGTGGCGACATTCCGGAACCTCGTCGTCTTCAATTTGCCAACCAGCGGAATGGCCGACCAGAACTTGATAGACGTGTTCCGGACAGGCCTGGCCACCGGGGACCTGAATAGCCCGCCCCTGGACGGCGGGATTTGACCGCACGACCGGCCTTGCCATTCCAGCCAGGCCTGCCGGCGCCTTGATGTTCCACCCGGTTCACGGCAGGATGCCGCGTCAAGGCCTTCGACCGCCTCGTCAGCACAGGAGAACCGCGATGCTGCCAGCCGCAGAACTCGCCGCCCTCACCCGCCGTATGCTGGACGCGCAGGACAGCGCCCGTCAGATCGAGCCGCTCAGTTCGGGCAACGAAGACTTCGACCTGCCCGCCGCCTACGCCGTCGCCGGCCTCATCCATCGCGAGCGCGTACGGCAGCGCTGCAAGCCCGTCGGGCGGAAGATCGGCTTCTCCAATCCGGAGATGTGGGCCATCTACGGGGTGAGCGAGCCGATCTGGGCGCATGTGTACGATTCGACGCTGTTCCGCGTCGAGGACGGCTGCGCCACCTGCAGTCTCGGCCGCTTCGCCGAACCGAAGATCGAACCGGAGATCGTCCTGCACTTTCGCGACGCGCCGCCGGCGAACGGCAGTCCGGGGGACATCCTGGCATCGATCGACTGGATCGCTCTCGCATTCGAGCTTGTCCAGTCGCACTTCCCCGGCTGGAGGTTCCGGGCGCAGGACACGGTCGCCGACGCCGGCCTGCATGGCGCATTGTTCCTCGGCGCGCCCCGGCCGCTCGATCGCCTCGGCAGCGATCTCGTGGAGCGGCTCGGGGCCTTCACGCTTTCCCTGTTCGAGGGCGGACGCCTTCGAGAAACCGGCTCCGGCGCGAACGTGCTCGGCAGCCCGCTCCTGGCGATCGCGCATCTTGTGGCGGTCCTGCGCAAGCAGCCCGACGGCCTGCCGCTGCAGCCGGGAGAACTCGTCACCACCGGCACCGTGACGACGGCGCACGATGTATGGCCCGGCGAGCACTGGAGCGCCGAAGTCGAGGGGCTGGACGTTCCCGGCCTGTCGATCCGGTTCGTGCCCTGACCTCCGGGCGATCCCGGCACAAAACAGACCGCATCGGAAACCCGCAACAGAAGAGGAGGAACAGACCATGAGCAACCCGGTTGGCTGGTTCGAGATCTACGTGCAGGACATGCAGCGCGCCAGGGCATTCTACGAGTCGGTATTCGGCGTGACGCTGAACCAGCTCGGCGGCCCGGAGATGGAGATGTGGGCCTTCCCCATGGGGGATCAAACTTACGGCGCCTCTGGCGCGCTGGTGAAGATGGCGGGCTTCCCCTCCGGCGGCAACAGCGTGCTGGTCTACTTCAGCTGCGCGGACTGCGCGGTCGAGGCGGCGAAGGCCGTGCAGGCCGGCGGCCGCATCCAGAGGGACAAGATGTCGATCGGCCAGTACGGCTTCATCGCGCTGGCGATCGACACCGAAGGCAACATGATCGGCCTGCATTCGATGCAGTAGCCGAATGACAACCTCCTGCACGGCAAGATCGCCGCCGGCGTCCGCCGATTCAGTCCTTGCCGCCCGTGGTTGCGCGGCCGCTCAGCCGCTGAGCGAATGCGGCCAAGTTGTCGTCGAGCTTCAACACCGTCGCGCCGTCCTCGCCCGCTGCCGGCCTCGCGCCAGCGCCGGCGGCGGCGGGAACGATGGCGCCCGTGCCGGCCGGCTGCCAGGAGATGATCGCGCCAGCGCCGACGCCGATGAACAGCGCCAGCGCCACGGCAAGGGCTGCGCGCGGAGACACCTCGCCCAGGGGCCGCCAAAGCCTGCTTCGCCAAGCCGGCCCTTCCGCCTCCACCGCCTCGGCCTCCGCTGCCGTACGCACCCGGGCCATCGCTTGGGAATCCGCTTCGGCGCGTTCGCGCGCTTCCTGCGCTTCCCGCGCCTGGCGTGCCGCCTCGGCGCGCGCCTGCGCGCCGGCCAGCGCCTTCGCCTCGGCCGCCATCCTTTCCTGTGCGAGGCGTTCGGCCTTGGCTTCTGCCCGGGCCCTGGCCTGCTCCAGCTCAGCCTCCTGCGCCGCGCCCGCCGCAGCCCGCTCTGCCGCAGCGGCGGCCCGCGCTTCGGCCGCTTCTCGCGCCTGCGCGGCCTCAAGCACACGGCGCTCAGCCAGCATCCGCGTCTGCGCTGCCGCCTCCAACTGCGCGTCGGCAGCAGCTTTTTCCTGCGCGGCCCGTTCGGCTGCCTGCTCTGCCGCAAGACGCGCACCGGCCTGTTGCGCCAGCGCCCTTTCCGCTTCGGTGCGGGCGCGCGCTGCGACCGCGGCGGCTTCTTCGGCCGCAGCGCGCTCGCGCGCGGCCCGCTCCGCCTGCGCCTCGTTTCCGGCCCGGGACTGCGCCGTCGACGCCGCCCTGGCTTGCGCGGCATTGCGCGCCGCGGCAAGGCGGCCCGCTTCGGCCAGCGCCTCGGCTTTTCTTCCTGCGAGGCTTGCCGCGGCTTCATCCGCGGCCGCCCGCGCCTCGGCCAGCGCCTGCGCCTCGCCTTCCGCCCGCACACGCTGGCACGCGGCCTCCAGCGCCTGCGCCTCGGCCGCTTCGCGTGCCCTTGCGGCCGCAAGCGCATTGCGTTCTCGCTCGCAGCGCTCCCGCGCCGCCGCCTGCAGGCGCGACTCGACGGCGGATCTTTCCTGCGCCGAGGCTGCGGCAGACTGTTCGGCGGCCTCCCGCGCTGCCGCCTGGCGGGCCAGGGCTTCTTCCGCCTCGATGGCGGCCCGCGCCGCGTCGGCCGCCTTTTCTTCCTGGACGGCCCGCTCTCGCGCCGCCGCCTGCAGATGCGCCTCGGCATCCGCCCGGGCCCGCATCGCCGCCGCCGCTTCGGCCTCCTGCCGGGCGCGCTTTTCGGCCGATGCGTGCTCATGCGCTGCCTGCTCCGCGCGAGCCTCCGCTTGCGCCAGCGCCACGCGCTCTTCCTGCGCGTGCATCCGCGTCGCCTCCTCTCCCGTCCGCTCTGCATGCGGGGGACGGCCAGCCGGGCCATCCGCAGCCTTGCCCTTCGCTGCACGTCTCGCACGCTCGGCCTCGGCCTTGCGGATCATGTCCTGGAGCTTGCTCATGCGGGCAGTTTAGTGCGATTTGGATTCCAATTCACGGGCCCGATTTTTCGGTTTTCTATTGACCGCGATGCAGAACTTCCATAGAATGCACGGCTCTGACGCGGGGTGGAGCAGTCTGGCAGCTCGTCGGGCTCATAACCCGAAGGTCGAAGGTTCAAATCCTTCCCCCGCAACCAAGAATTCAGGGCCGGAAAGCCATCAGGCGCTTCCGG
The DNA here is from genome assembly GCA_964475635.1 of uncultured Rhodocyclaceae bacterium. Lineage (GTDB taxonomy): Bacteria > Pseudomonadota > Gammaproteobacteria > Burkholderiales > Rhodocyclaceae > Desulfobacillus. Next base: position 2,306 of record CAYYXS010000068.1, on the reverse strand, counting down.
CCTTGTCGTTTTCGGCCTTCGCATCGGAGGCCGGCGTCGGGCCGTTCCGGCCGTCCTCGATAGCCTTGCGCCGCCATACCCGGACGTAGTGAGCGCCGGAAACGAGCACCGAGGAAAACAGCGCGATGAACAGCGGCAGCAGCCAGGCTTCGGCATCGAGGAGGCCGCCGGCGTGCGCCATGGCCAGCGAGAGCACGCCGAATTCCAGGAAGGTGTTGGCCTTGGACAGGCGCGTCGGCGCCATCTCGATGTGGCCGACGACGAAGCGATAGGCTATGGCGCCGGCGACGATGATGGCGTCGCGCAGCACGATCACCACCGCCAGCCAGACCGGCAGCAGGCCCTGCGCCGCCATCAGGATGGCGACGATCATCATGGTCATCTTGTCGGCGACAGGATCGAGCACGGCGCCGAGCTGCGAGATCTGGTTCAGCCGCCGCGCGAGAAAGCCGTCGAGCCAGTCGCCGACGGCCGCCGCGGCGAAGACGGCGAACGCCAGCCGGTAGTCGTGGTCGAGCAGCAGGAAGGCCACCAGCGGGATGAGCAGGATCCGGGCGACGGTGATCGTGTTGGGCAGGGTGAACATGTCGCGGGAATGATGCAGGGAAATGCTTCGCCGGGCAACGGTGATAGGATTGCCGCTTCGCTTTGGAGAATGACATGACCGACACCGCCCCCCGTCTGCGCCTCGGCATTCCGAAGGGCAGCCTGCAGGAGACCACCCAGAAGCTGTTCCAGCGCGCCGGCTACGACCTGCGCATTTCCGGCCGCTCCTACTACCCCGACATCGACGACACCGAAATCCAGTGCATTCTCATCCGCCCTCAGGAGATGGCACGCTACGTCGAACAGGGCGTGCTCGACTGCGCCATCACCGGGCTGGACTGGATGCTGGAGACCGGCGCCGAAGTCGTGGAGCTGGCGGATCTCCGCGCGCCCTGGCCCAACTACGGCACGGTGCGCTGGGTGATGGCCTCCAAGGAAGGTTCGCCCTTCGACAGCGTGAAGGACCTGGAGGGCCGCCACATCGCCACCGAGGCGGTCGGCATGACGAAGCGCTTCCTCGCCGAGCACGGCGTGAAGGCCAGCGTGGAGTTCTCCTGGGGGGCGACCGAAGTCAAGCCGCCGATCCTCGCCGACGCCATCGTCGACGTCTCCGAGACCGGCTCCTCGCTGCGCGCCAACCAGCTGCGCGTGATGCACGTCGTGCTGGAGAGCACGCCGCGCTTCATCGCCAACCGCGACGCGGCAAAGGACGCCTGGAAGCGCGCCAAGATCGAGCGCATGCTGATGCTGCTGAAAGGCGCCATTGCCGCCGCCACGCGCGTGCTGCTGGCGATGAACGTGCCGAAGGACCGCGTCGACGCCGTGCTGAAGATCCTGCCGGCACTCGCCACGCCGACCGTCTCCACCCTCTCCGATCCGGCCTGGGTCGACCTCAGCACGGTGGTCGAGGAGAAGCGGGTGCGCGAACTGATTCCGCGCCTGCATGAAGCAGGTGCGCGAGGCATCATCGAACTTCCGATCAACAAGATCATCGAATAAATATCGCCTCTCTCCGGTCCTGGAGGAAGGCTGGGCAAAGAAAAGGAGGCGTCATGGCAAGCGATCCTTTCAATTCCCTGCGTTCGTTCCGCTCGCCCACCGGCAGGAGCGGCAAGATCCATGCCCTGCACGCCCTGGAAGAGGCCGGCCTGGGCCGCATCTCGCGCCTGCCGGTCTCGATCCGCATCGTGCTGGAGTCGGTGCTGCGCAACTGCGACGGGGTCAAGGTGTCCGAGGCGCACGTGCGCGCACTGGCCGCCTGGCGGCCGAACGCGCTGCGCACGGCGGAAATCCCCTTCATCGTCGCCCGTGTCGTGCTGCAGGACTTCACCGGCGTGCCGCTGCTGGCCGATCTGGCCGCCATGAGGAGCTGCGCCGAGCGCCTCGGCCGCGACCCGGGCCGGATCGAGCCGCTGGTGCCGGTCGATCTGGTCGTCGACCATTCGGTGCAGGTCGACTTCTTCGGCTCGAAGGACGCCCTGCGCCGCAACATGGAGCTGGAGTTCGAGCGCAACCGCGAGCGCTACCAGTTCATGAAATGGGGCATGCAGGCCTTCGACACCTTCAAGGTGGTGCCGCCCGGCATCGGCATCGTGCACCAGGTGAACCTCGAATATCTCTTCCGCGGCGTGCAGTGCCGCGACGGGGTGTTCTTCCCCGACACCCTGGTCGGCACGGATTCGCACACCACCATGATCAACGGCGCCGGCGTGGTCGGCTGGGGCGTCGGCGGCATCGAGGCCGAGGCCGGCATGCTCGGC
>CAYYXS010000067.1:0-13354 GCA_964475635.1 uncultured Rhodocyclaceae bacterium | reverse complement strand
GTGGCCTGTCCGCCCAGTTTGCCCTCAGTGCCGACCTCGCGTGCCACCCGCGTGACTTCGTCGGCGAAGGTGGAGAGCTGGTCCACCATGGTGTTGATGGTGTCCTTCAACTGGAGGATTTCGCCCTTGGCCTCGGCCGTGATCTTGCGCGCCAGGTCGCCGTTGGCCACCGCGGTGGTCACGTCGGCGATGTTGCGCACCTGGCTGGTGAGGTTGGCCGCCATGCCGTTCACGGAATCGGTCAGATCCTTCCAGGTGCCGGAGACGCCTTCCACCGCCGCCTGGCCGCCGAGGATGCCTTCGGAACCGACCTCGCGCGCCACCCTGGTCACTTCCGAGGCGAAGGTGGAGAGCTGGTCCACCATGATGTTGACGGTGTTCTTCAGTTCGAGGATCTCGCCCTTGGCTTCGACGGTGATCTGCTTGGAGAGGTCGCCGCGCGCCACGGCGGTGGTCACCTGGGCGATGTTCCGCACCTGGCCGGTGAGGTTGGCCGCCATGCCGTTCACGGAATCGGTGAGGTCCTTCCAGGTGCCGGAGACGCCTTTCACCTCGGCCTGACCGCCCAGCTTGCCCTCGGTGCCGACCTCGCGCGCCACCCGCGTGACTTCCGCCGCGAAGCTGGAGAGCTGGTCGACCATGATGTTGATGGTGTTCTTCAGTTCGAGGATCTCGCCCTTGGCTTCCGCCGTGATCTTGCGCGACAGGTCGCCCCTGGCCACCGCCGTCGTCACGTCGGCGATGTTCCTCACCTGGGTGGTAAGGTTGGCGGCCATGCCGTTCACGGAATCGGTCAAGTCCTTCCAGGTGCCGGAGACGCCTTCCACCTGGCCCTGGCCGCCGAGGATGCCCTCGGTGCCGACCTCGCGCGCTACCCTTGTCACTTCCGAGGCGAAGCTGGAGAGCTGGTCCACCATGGTGTTGATGGTGGCCTTGAGGTCGAGGATCTCGCCCTTGGCTTCCACCGTGATTTTCTTGCCGAGGTCGCCCCTCGCCACCGCCGTGGTCACCAGCGCGATGTTCCTCACCTGGTCGGTGAGGTTGGAGGCCATGCCGTTCACCGACTCGGTGAGGTCCCTCCAGGTGCCGGAGACACCGGCCACCTCGGCCTGGCCGCCGAGCTTGCCCTCGGTGCCGACCTCGCGCGCTACCCTTGTCACTTCCGAGGCGAAGCTGGAGAGCTGGTCCACCATGATGTTGATGGTGTCCTTCAACTGGAGGATCTCGCCCTGGGCTTCCGCCGTGATCTTGCGCGAGAGGTCGCCGTTGGCCACCGCGGTGGTGACCTCGGCGATGTTGCGCACCTGGGTGGTCAGGTTGGCGGCCATGCCGTTCACCGACTCGGTCAGGTCGCGCCAGGTGCCGGAGACGCCGGCCACCTCGGCCTGGCCGCCGAGCTTGCCTTCGGTGCCGACCTCGCGCGCGACGCGGATGACTTCCGCGCCGAAGCTGGAGAGCTGGTCGACCATGATGTTGATGGTGTTCTTGAGCTCGAAAATTTCGCCCTTGGCTTCCACCGTGATCTTCTTGGTCAGGTCGCCCTTGGCCACCGCGGTCGTCACGTCGGCGATGTTGCGCACCTGCGTCGTCAGGTTGGCCGCCATGCCGTTCACGGAATCGGTGAGGTCCTTCCAGGTGCCGGAGACGCCTTTCACCTCGGCCTGACCGCCGAGCTTGCCCTCGGTGCCGACCTCGCGCGCCACCCGCGTGACTTCCGAGGAGAAGGTGCCGAGCCGGCTGACCATGGTGTTCACGATCTGCGCCGACTTGGCGAACTGGCCCTGCAGCTTGAGGCCGTCGATTTCCATCGGCACGTTCTGCGAGAGGTCGCCTTCCGACACCGCGCCGATGACGCGGATCATCTCGTTCATCGGGCTGACCAGGTCGTTGGTGAGCGCATTGCCGGAATCCACCAGCTTCTGCCAGGCGCCGCGCATCATCGGCAGATCGATGCGCTCGCCGACCTTGCCCTGCTTGCCGACCAGGTGCGAGACGCGCTCGAACTCGGCGGTGGTCTCCTGCGCCATGTCGATGATCTCGTTGAGCGTGTCGGCAACCTTGCCGGTCAGGCCGGTCCAGTCGTTGGGCATGCGGGCGGAGAAATCGCCCTTGCGGTAGGCGTCGAGGACGTTGAGCAGGATTCTCGCGTCGATCTGCTCCGGCGGCGTTTGCTGCGTCGTGGCCATGGCTTCCCCCTGCGGTGAATGAAGGATGCAGGATGCCGATGGTATGCCGACTGCAGGAAATGAAAATCCGCGGCAATACCGATGGCATTGCGTGGAAATGCGCGGTGGGGGGGTAGTGTTACGTAGGACGGATTCCTACAATCCTGGCATTTTTAGCAGGTCTCCCCCTTTGCAAAAGGGGGAACAAGGGGGATTTGCAGCGGTGCGGGTACGCCGACGGCCGTTAAATCCCCCCTGCCCCCCTTTTGCAAAGGGGGGAAGACATGCCTTTCTCGTCGTTGCCGCTCATTTAGCGGCGCCGAGCTTGGCTTCGATCTCCTCCGGACGGGTTTCCCGAGGGGTGTTTTCACGCATCCATCTGTCAGCCCTGGCCAACTTTTTCTTCATGGACGGCTCGTGCAGCCATTGTTCGTTCACCGGCACGACGACAGCCCGCCTCAGCATGATGTCGCCGCCGGGCAGCTCCTCCACGATGAAACCCATCCCCGCCAAGGCTTTCCTGGAAAGCCCTGCCAGGCCCTACTGCCCGCCCCGCAACACCAGCGCCACCAGTTCCGCCGTGGTGCCGGCGCCGAGCTTGCGCATGGCCTGGGCGCGGTGGGCTTCGACGGTGCGCGGCGAGAGGCCGAGGTCGCGGGCGATGTCCTTGTTGTGGCGGCCGGCGGCGACGCGCTCGACGACTTCGCGCTCGCGCGGGCTGAGGCCGTCCAGGCTGGCGGCGGGCCTGTGCACCCTGCGCGCGCGGCTTTTTTCGATGGCTTCCTGGATGCGGTCGAGCAGCAATTGCTCGTTCACCGGCTTCTGGATGAAATCCACCGCGCCGGCGCGCAGCGCCCGCGTCGCCATCGGGATGGTGCCGTGGCCGGAGAGCACGATCACCGGCAGGTCGATGCCGAGCTTGTCCATGCGGGCGAGGAACTCCATGCCGCTCATGCCCGGCATGCGCACGTCGAGCACCAGGCAGCCGGCGCCTTCGCTTTCGTGCCAGGCGTCGAGGAAGTCGGCGATGGCCGGGTAGGTGCGCACGCGCAACTGCACCGACTCGATGAGCCAGGCCAGCGCATTGCGCACGTCGGGGTCGTCGTCGATGACGTGTACCGTGGCGGCTTCCATCTGCTCTCCCGGCTCCTATCGAGCTGCGTAAATATGGGTGACAAACCTCAGCTCCGTCATTCCGGGTTCCACCCTTCGGGCGGCCCCGGAATGACGGAGCCCTGCCTCGTCGCCCCGGCGCAGGCCGGGGCCCAGGGTTTGCGGCCGTTCTGGATTCCGGCGCCTGCCCCGTACCACGATACGGGGTTCGCCGGAATGACGGCAGGAATTCCCTTGTTCCCCCTTCGTCATCGGGGGACACCCCGCCCTGCCGGCAGCGTGAAGCGCATGCACAGCCCGCCTTCGGGGCGGTTGGCCGCCCACAGGCGGCCGCCGTGGTCCTCGATGATGCGCTGGCAGATGGCCAGCCCGAGGCCCATGCCCTCCGGCTTGGTGGTGAAGAAGGGCTCGAAGATGCGCTGCAGCTCTGCCGGGGCGCAGCCGGTGCCGGAATCCTCCACGCAGACCTCGACCGTGTCCCGCTCGGCCAGTGCGGCGCCCACCGTCACCTCGCGCCGCAGGCCACCCTCCTGGACGACGGCATCGATGCCGTTGCGGATCAGGTTGAGCAGCACCTGTTCGATCTGCACGCGGTCGGCCTGCACCTCGGGCAGCTGCGGCGACGATTCGGCGCGCAGGCGCACATCGTGCCGGGCCGCGTCCGGCACGCAGAGGTTCGTCATTTCCGCGACGATCTCGTCCAGGCGCAGTGCCGCATGGCGCGGCGTGTGCCGGTTGGCCATGTCGCGGATGCGGGCGACGATGCCGGCCGAGCGGTGCGCCTGGTCGATGGCGGCCTGCAGGGCTGCCAGCATCTGGGCGTTGTTGAGGGCGCCGTCGCGGGCGCGGTTGGCCGCCCCGGTGAGGGTATAGATGATCGCCGCCAGCGGCTGGTTGATCTCGTGGGCGAGGCCGGCAGCCATCTCGCCCATCTGGTTGATGCGGCCGGCCCGCTCCAGTTCCTCGGTGCGGGCGCGCATGCTTCGCCTCAGGTCGGCGTTCGCCGCCAGCAGCGCCTGTTCCGCCTGCCGCATCTCGGTGACATCCTCGAACACGCCGACGATCAGGCGCGGCCGGCCGGCGCGGTCGCGCACCACGGTCTTGCGCGAGCGCAGAAGGCGTTCGCTGCCGTCGTTGCAGGTAATGCGCTGGTCGGGCATGCCCACGCCGCCCCGCGCCAGCGCCTCGCGGTCGGCCGCGTCTAAGCGCCGGGCGACCTCGGGCGGGAACAGGTCATGGACGGTGAGGTCGGCGCTGTCCGCGCGCCCCGTTCCGAACAATCGCACGTTGATCGGGTTGCGATAGAGGTATCGCCGCGTCGCCGCGTCCTTGATGTCGATGCCCACGGGCAGGGCGTCGAGGATGGCGAGGAGCGAGCAGTCGCGCACGCTCCAGCCGCAGTCCTCCTCGGCCGCCGGGAAGGGGCGGCGCATGTGTTCGTCCCCGTTCATGTCGGCATGCGCGGTTAGGGCATGTGGTTTGCCCCCCTCCCGCGAGGGGAGGGGCAGGGGGAGAGGGGAGAGCCCTCAATCCGCATTCGTATCATAAATCTCCCGCCAGCGTTCGGCGCACCTGCCGAAGGCTTCCAGCACCTGCGGGTCGAAGTGGCCCGGCAGCGTGCGGCCGTCGCCTTTCGTGACGATCTCCATCGCCTTCTCGTGCGTGAACGCCGGCTTGTAGGGACGCTTCGCGCGCAGGGCGTCGTACTGGTCGGCGATGTTCATCAGCCGCGCCGAGAAGGGGATGGCCTCGCCCTTCCTGCCGTTCGGATAGCCGGTGCCGTCCCAGCGCTCGTGGTGATTCAGGGCGATCTCGGCGCCCATCCTCGTGTAGGGCGATCTGCCGCGTTCGAGAATCCGCGCGCCGTAGGCGGCGTGGCCCTTCATCACCGTCCATTCCCTCCGCGTGAAGCTGCCGGGTTTCAGCAGCACCGCGTCGGGGATGGCGATCTTGCCGATGTCGTGCATCGGGCTGGCGTAGAAGATCTCCTCGCAGAAGCGGGCGTCCATGCCGAGCTCCTCGGCCATGTCGCGGCAGTAGAAGCTGATGCGCTGGACGTGCTTGCCGGTCTCCTCGTCCTTGAACTCCGCCGCCCGCACCATGGTGTAGATGGTGTCCTTGTAGGCCTCGCGCACCTCGCGCGTGCGCTCGGCGACCTGCTCCTCGAGGATGCGGTTGTGGTTGGCGAGGAAATTCTGGTACTCCTTCAGGCGCAGCATGTTGCGCACGCGGATCCACAGCTCGGAGCGGTCCACCGGCTTGTTGAGGAACTCCTCGGCGCCGGCTTGCAGGGCGTGCAGGCGCGAGTCGCGGTCGTCCAGCGCGGTGACCATGATGATCGGGATGGTCTTCGTCCGGTCGTCCTGCTTGATCCGTCCGGCGACGTCGAAGCCGGAGAGGCCCGGCATCATGACGTCGAGGAGGATCAGGTCGGGCAGCCTTGTCTTGAGCTGTTCCAGGCATTCCTCGCCGGAGAAGGCGCACATGACGTCGTAGCCCTCGCTCCGCAACTGGGCTTCGAGCAGGCGCGCGTTGCGCGTGTCGTCGTCGACGATCAGGATGGTGGCGTTCTGCTTTTCCATCGGGGACTCCTGTCGGTTATGCTTGCGGGGGAAGCCGTGCGCTGTTCATCGGGCAGGTGCCTCCTCTTCCTTGCCATGCCAGGGCAGGCGCAGCGTGAAGGTGCTGCCTTCGCCGGGCTGGCTGGCGACCGCGATCTCGCCGCCGTGCAGTTCGGCCAGGCGCCGTGCCAGCGCCAGGCCCATGCCGGTGCCGCCGGCGCGGCGGGTGATCCTGGCGTCGAGCTGGACAAAGGGCATGAACAGGCGCGGCAGGTCTTCCTCGGCGATGCCGATGCCGGTGTCGGCGACGGAGATTTCCAGAATATCCCCTCCCCCCTCCGCGGCGGAGGGGCGCGATTGCGCCCGCAGCGCCACCCTGCCGCCCTCGGGCGTGAACTTCACCGCGTTGTCGAGCAGGTTGTCGATGAGGGTGCGCAGGTGCTGCGGGTCGGCGACGAGGCGCGGCAGGTCCTCGGCGACGTCGAGCCCGAGCGCGAGGTTCTTGCGTCCCGCCGCGCCTTCGACGCTGCGCAGGCGTTCGGCGAGGAAGGGGCCGACCTCGATCGGGCGCGGGTCGAGCGGCAGCCGTTTCGCGTCCGCCGCGGCGTATTGCAGGATCTCGTTGATCAGCCCGAGCAGGCTCTTGCCGGCAGCGAGGATGTCCTGCGCATGGCGGCGCGGCTCTTCCGCCAGGGGCTGCGGAATGCCCTCCACCAGCAGCTCGGCGAAGCCGATGATGGCGTTCAGCGGCGTGCGCAGCTCGTGGCGCATGGTGTGGAGGAACTCGGTCTTGGCGCGATTGGCCTCGGCCAGCGCCTGGTTCTGCCGCAGGATTTCCTCCATCTGCGCATGCACCTGCTCCTCGGCGCGGCGCAGTTCCGTGATGTCCTCGGCCAGATAGATGCTGCCCCTGGCCGGATCGAGCGGGTCGAGCAGGCGCGCATGGAAGCGCGCCCACACCTCGCCGCCCCCCTTGCGCTGCAGGCGCACGTCGAGCTTGGCGCGCCCCGTTTCGGCGAGCTGGGCGTTCAGGGCGCCGCTGGCTTTCTTGTAGTCTTCGTCGCTGTGATACAGGCAGCGCGGCGTCTGCCCGAGCAGTTCCGCCGGCGCATGGCCGGTGAGCGCCTCCACCACGCCATTCACCCGGACGACGCGGCAGCCGACCAGGTAGGCGACGACCATCGGGCTGGCGTCGAGCAGGCGCTCGATTTCCGCCGTGCGCTCGGCGACCTTGCCTTCCAGCTCGTCGTGGGATTTCTGCAGCTCGCGGTTGAGGCGGCCGGCCAGCGCGTAGGCGCGCGCGCGCGTGGTGGCCAGCGCGGCGGCGATGGCGAACAGCAGGAACGAGACGAGGATGCCGCCGGCGAGGATCAGTCTCGTCGTCGTGCCGAGGCCGGCGGCGAAGGCCGGCCGCGGGCGGAAGGCCAGCGTCCAGCGGCGACCGGCCAGTTCGAGCGCCTCCTGCCGTTGCCAGAAGGAGGGCGGCGGCCGGCGGAAGCCGCGCGCACCGTCCAGGTCGAACAGCAGCGCGGCCTCGTCGATCGTCTCGCCGTCGAAGATGTCGACGTCCACGATGGAGGCGTCGCGGTCGACGAGGTCGCGCATGAAGTCGCTCATGCGGAAGGGCGCGTAGGTCCAGCCCTGCATTGCCGCGCGCCGCTCGGCCGCCGTGCCGCGGGAACTGACTTTTGCATATACCGGCACGTAAAGCAGGAAGCCGGGCTGCGCGTCCTCCTCGCTCTCCTGCTCCAGCGCCACCTTGCCGGAAAGGGCCGCGCTGGCCGTGTCGCAGGCGCGCAGCATGGCTTCGCGGCGCACCGGCTCGGAGTACATGTCGAAGCCGAAGGCGCGCAGGTTGCGGCGGGCAAAGGGTTCCAGATAGACGACTGCGCTATAGGCCTCGCGCGCGCCTTCCGGGTGCACGGCGTAATCGGGAAAGCCCTCGGCGCGCATCCGGCGGATGTGCGCGGCCAGCTCCGCGGGCGGGATGTGCCGGGAAAAGCCGATGCCCTGGATGCCGGGGAAGTGCGCCTCGATCCCGAGGTGCCTGACGAATTCGCGCCACTCCGCGCGCGTCACTTCCTCGCTGGCGGCGAACAGTGCAGCGCCGGCATGCAGCGCCTGCTCGTAGGCGGCCATGCGGCGGCGGATCTCGCTGGCGATGCCGTCCGCCGCGGCGTCGAGCTGCATCCGCGCGCGCGCCTCGGCCAGGCGTGCGGTGTGCGCCCAGGCGGCGAGCGTGACGGCCAGCGCGAGCGCCAGCACCGCCCAGGCGGCGAGGAACTTGCGGGAGAAGATCATCACGCTTTTCTCCCTCTCCCACGAGGGGAGAGGGGAGGGTTTGCGCCCTCCTCCTCGATGGGCCGGAGAGAGGGCGGCAACAGCCCCGCCACCCGTTCCAGCAGCTCCCGGTAGCGGAAGGGCTTGGCGAGGTAGCCGTCGCAGCCGGCGGCGAGGATCTTCTCCTCGTCGCCCTTCATGGCGTAGGCCGTCAGCGCGAGGACGGGGATCGGGGCGGTGGCGGGGTCGCGCTTGAGTTCCTGGGTGGCGGTGAGGCCGTCCATGCCGGGCAGCTGGATGTCGATCAGGATCAGGTCGGGCCGCTGCGCGCGCGCGAGGGCGAGCCCGGCCTCGGCGTCCATCGCCTCCAGGACGGCGTAGCCGGCCTTCTCCAGCACCACGCGCGCCAGCTTGAGGTTGGCGGGGTTGTCCTCGACGATCAGGATGATGGGCATGGCTGCCTTTCTTTCTCCCCTTCCCCCTCTCCCCCGGCCCCTCCCCCACGAGGGGGGAGGGGAGTAGACGCCCCCTCTCCCCTCGTGGGAGAGGGGGTGCGGCAATCAACAAACACCATCACCCCTCCCTCCGCACGCTCAGCGCCCGCTGCACTTCCGCCAGAAAGGACTCGGCCGAGAAGCCGCTCTTCGCCACCACGGCCTCGACGTGGCCGTTGAGCTGGCGGCGCTCGGCCTCGTCGAGGGTCTTGCCGGTGACGATGACGATGGGGGTGAGCGCGGTGCGCGAGTCGGTGCGCAGCACGCCGACCACATCGAAGCCGGAGAGGTCGGGCATCAGCAGGTCGAGGATCAGCAGGTCGGGCGGCGCGGCCAGCGCCTTGGCCAGGCCCTCGCGCCCGCCGTAGGCGCGCGCCACCTTGTGGCCTTCGGCTTCCAGCAGGCGGGCGGCGTGCTCCACGGCGGCCGGATCGTCGTCGACCACCAGCACCTGCGCCGGGCCGTGGGCGCCTTCGCCGAAGCCCAGCGCGGCGAGGGCGCGCTTCAGGTCGTCCTTGAGGAAGGGCTTCTGCAGCACGGCGGAGGCGCCGAGGACGACGCCCTTCCTCTCCTCGGCGACGATGGAGATCACCACCACCGGGATGTGGGCCCAGGCGGCGGAGAGCTTCAGCCAGTTGAGGAACTGCCAGCCGTCCTCGCCCGGCAGGATGAGATCGAGGGTGATGAGGTCCGGCGTTTCCGCTTCGAGCTTCTCGCGCGCCTCCTGCGCGCTGGCGGCGCGCGTGACCTTGAAGCCATCCTGCTCCAGCGACAGGCGCAGCAGCTCGAAGGCGCGCGTCTCGTCCTCCACCACCAGCGCGCGGCGGCCGGACGGACGCGGCGCCGCGCCCTTGGCCGGGCGCACGGTGAGGCAGTCGAACGCCGGCCGGCAGGGCAGCCAGACGCGGAAGGTCGATCCCTTGCCGGCCTCGCTCTCCACGCCCGCCGCGCCGCCGTGCAGCTCGGCCAGGCGCCTGACCAGGGCGAGGCCGAGGCCGGTGCCCTCGTACTTGCGCGCGAGCGAGGAATCGATCTGGGTGAAGGCGGCGAACAGCCGCGCCTGTTCCGCCGGCGCGATGCCGATGCCGGTGTCGGCGACGGCGATCTCGATGAATTCGAGCGTGCCGGCCGGCGTCCGCACTCCGGCCGGCGCGGCGGCGAGCGGCACGCGCCGCGCCGAGAGCGCGACGCGGCCGCCCTCGGGGGTGAACTTGACGGCGTTGGAGAGCAGGTTGTAGACGATCTGCTTGACCTTGCGCGCATCGGCGCAGAGTTCGCCGGCGTCGTCCGCCACCTGCAGGTCCAGGGTCAGCCGGTGCGCGGCGGCCTTTTCGCGCACGATGGAGAGCGACGCGCGCAGGATCGACTCCACCGGCAGGCATTCCAGATCCAGCGTCATCTTGCCGGCCTCGACCTTGGACAGGTCGAGGATGTCGTTGATCAGCGAGAGCAGGTGCGTGCCGCTGTCGTAGATGTCCTTCAGGTATTCGCGCTGCTGCCCGGTGACGTTGCCGGCCATGCCGTCGCGCAGGATCTCGGAGAAGCCGATGATGGCGTTCAGCGGCGTGCGCAGCTCGTGCGACATGGCGGCGAGGAACTCGCTCTTCAGGCGGCTGGCTTCGCGTGCCGCCTGCTCGCGCGCGCGCAGGCGCAGGGTGGTCAGGCCGAAGGCGAGGTCGGCCGCCGCCTCCGAGAGCAGGGCGACTTCCTCGCCGGAGAAGGCGTCGCGGCCGCTTGCGAAAATGCCGATGGCGCCCCACACCTCGCCGCCGACCATCAGCGGCAGGGCGGCGGCGGAGGCGAAGCCCGCCTCCGCCATCCTGTCGTGCCAGAGGGCCAGGCCGGCTTCGGCGGCGATGTCCGCCACCACCACGTTGCGGTGCTCGCGGATGGCGGTGCCGACCGGCCCCTGCCCGGTCGGGCCCTCGTCCCAGGTCACGGCTGCGAGAGCCTGCGCCAGCGCCGCGCTCACGCCGAAGGCGGCCACCGGCTCGACGCGCTTCGCCTCGTCGTCGCGCCTGCGGCCGACCCAGGCGGCGGCGAAGCCGCCTTTCTCGACGATCAGGCGGCAGATCGCCTCCAGCAGCGCGGTGTCGTCGCCGCTCCTCAGCAGCTCGCGGTTGGAGGCGTTGATGACCTTCAATGCGCGGTTGGTGCGCGCCAGGCGCTGCTCGCGCTCGGCCACCGCCTCGGCCATGGCGTCGAAGGAGGCGGCCAGGCGGCCGATCTCGTCCCGCGCCGCCAGTCCGCTGCGCGCGCCGATGTCGCCGGCGGCGAGCCGGTCCGCCGTCGCGGACAGGCGCCGCGCGCGCCGCAGCACCAGCCCTTCGGCGGCGAGCCAGGCGAGGATCAGGCTTGCCAGCAGGATGACGGCCATGAACCCCAGGCTGTGACTGAATTCGCGCCGGCCCGCGGCCAGGGCGGCCTCGTCGGACAGGCCGAAGAACACCGTCAGCTCGCCGGCGGTGCCGGGCACATGGGTGAAGGCGTAGGTGCGCGTCACGTCGTCGGCGCCGGGGGAGGCCACCTGGCCTTCCTCGCGCGCCGCGGCGGCGGCCAGCAGCCGTGCCGCCTGCGGGTGCTGCTTGCCGACCCAGGCGGCGTGCTCGGGATGGCGGGCGAGGATGCGTCCCTTGCGGTCGAGCACCAGCAGGGCGGCGTCCTCCGGCAGGGAGAGGCCGGCGACGAAGCGCGACAGCCAGGAAAGATCGAGGGCGGCAAAGGCGACGCCGCTGAGGCTGCCCCCGGCGTCGAATACCGGGTGGCCCAGGGTGATGCTGTGCAGCCCGGTGACGCGGCCGACCAGGTATTCCCCGAGGGCGAAGCCGCGTGTCTCGCTGGCGCGGCGGAACCACTGGCGGTCGGGGACGCGCACCGGCCGGCCCGGATCGAGTTTTTCCGCACTGCAGACGACCAGTCCGTCCAGGCGCGCCACGCCCAGGTTGCCGTAGTGGGGCAGGGCGCGCCTCATGTCGGCGAGGAGCTCGCTGCAGCGGGGCAGCGAGGGGTCTGCCTTCACCGTCGGGAAGCCGGCGATGATGGCCAGCAGGCTTTTCGTGTCTTCCAGCTTCTCGCCGAACTCGGAGGCGCGCGAATGGGCGATGTGCCGGGCCGAGGCCTGCATCTCGGCCTGGCGGTCGAGCAGGTTCCGGTAGTGGTTCCAGAAGATCAGCGCGAAGGCCGGCGCCAGGGAGATGGCGGCGAGCAGCAGCAGGCGGGCGCGCAGGGAGGCGAGGGGCGAGGTTTTCTCGCGCCCTCCCGAGGGGGCGAAGACGGGGCGGGGGCGGTCTTGGTCCTCACTCATGGTCCAGGGTGAACCAGAACGTCGCCCCGCTGTCTTTCGCGCTCTCCGCCCAGATGCGGCCGCCGTGCTTGGTGACGATGCGCCGCACCGTGGCCAGCCCGATGCCGCTGCCGGGAGCCTCCTCGGCGCCGTGCAGGCGCTGGAAGGGCTGGAACAGCTTTTTGGCGGCCAGCGCGGAATCGAAGCCCACGCCGTTGTCGCGCACGAAATAGGTCGGGCTTCCGTCCTTCGTCTCTGCGCCGAACTCGATCCGCGCCCGGTCGCGCCGCGCGGTGTATTTCCAGGCGTTGCCGAGCAGGTTGGTGAGCAGAATGCGCAGCAGGGCGGCATCGCCGCGGGCGGCGAGGCCGGGCGCGATGACCCATTCCACCGGGCGCGGCGAACCGTCCTGCAGTTCCCGCGCTACGGCGCCGGCGAGGGCGGAGAGGTCGACCGGATCGTGCCGCAGCGGGCTGCGGGTGACGCGGCCGAGTTCCAGCAGGCTGTCGATCAGCTCGTTCATGTGTGCGGTGGCGACGACGATGCGGCGCAGGTGCTCGCGACCCTGCGCGTCGAGCGCCGGCAGATAGTCCTCCAGCAGCATTTCGGAAATGCCGCCGATGGCGCGCAGCGGCGCGCGCAGGTCGTGGGCGGCGGCATAGCTGAAGGATTCCAGCTCCTCGACGGCGGCGCGCAGCTGGCGGTTGGTGCGTTCCATCTCGCGGGCGGCGTCCTCGGCCGTCTTGCGCCGCTGGCACATCTCGACGAAGGCGCGGGCCTTGGCGCGCAGGACCTCCGGCACCACCGGCGAGAGCAGGTAGTCGACGGCGCCCTGGCTGTAGCCGTGGAAGATGTCGCTCTCGGCGGTGAACACCGCCGAGACGAAGACGATGGGCGTGGTCGCGCAGCATTCGGTGGAGCGGATGCGCCGCGCCGTCTCGAAGCCGTCGAGGCCGGGCATGTGCACGTCCATCAGGATCATGGCGTACTCCTGCGTCGCGCAGACCTTGAGGGCCTCCTCGCCGGAAGCGGCGCTCACCGTCGTGCAGCCCGCCTCGCGCAGGATGAGCGAATACAGCCGGCGGTTTTCCGGCGTGTCGTCGACGACGAGAACACGGTTGCAGGGAGACTGGCTCATTGACCGCTCCGGTCGGCCGCGAAAGAGTTGCCGATGCCGTGAGCTTATGCCTGCCGATTAGCGAATGCAATTCCTGATTGCCCATGAGCCTCAGCCATGCTTGCGTCTGCTCGTTGCCGCCAAGGCTCGGCGCCCGCATCGTCATACCGGCGAACGCCGGTATCCAGAGCGGCCGTTCCGGACACGCAAGCCGCATCCTGGATTCCGGCCTTCGCCGGAATGACGAGCAGGGGGCGGCCAGGCAGCGTGCTGAATCTGATTGCGTCCGCATCGTCATACCGGCGAACGCCGGTATCCAGAGCGGCCGTTCCGGGCACGCA
>CAYYXS010000066.1:0-14640 GCA_964475635.1 uncultured Rhodocyclaceae bacterium | reverse complement strand
CATCGCCATCAACAACCAATTGAATCTGTTCGCGTTTTAACCGGACAGCAGTGAGTGCGCAGTGCGAATTAAGCGTGCGTGTAGCGCCGAACGCCTCGAAAGAGGCTGTAGGACAAGAAGAAGAGTGCGCAGGCAGCGACCACGACTTGAGGCCGGTGAACGTGGTTTTGAAGAACTGGTCTTCGATCTCCGTGGCAGTGCGCGCAGTCGGATCGGAGGGCGCTGTGGCAGATTGCGTCAGCGCATCCTTGATGCCGCGCAGCGTGCCTTCGCGTGCATAGTCGGAGGGGAAACTGCGAGGCTCGACGCCGGGATTGGTGCCGTCCGAATTCTGCAATCCGCTGCCAGTCCCGGAAGGAACAATCGTGGCCTGTCCGGTCGTTTGATTGATGATGAGATTGCCGGAACCTTCAGTACGCGACGCGCCGACGACGATGCCGTTAGCGTTGATGTTGTAGTTGTACTGGTTGACGGTGTTGTTGTTGACTGAGAGCGGATTCGAGCCCTGCGTGTAGAGCAGATTGGTTCCGCCGTTGCCGTCGCCGGAGACACTCAGTTGCACAGGCCGGCCGCCGGAGTCATAGCCGGCTACTTCGATCCGCTTGGGCGAGCCTGGTGTGGTTACACGAGGATTCGCAGCGCCGTCAGCGTCGTTCTCCGATGCCTTCTCGTATCCGCCATCGGCAGCCTTCTTGAAGTCGACCTTGCCATCGGCTTGCGCTTGGCGAGCATCGTCAAGGACACAATCCTGAACAGTGGCGTTGTAGCTGTAGCCGGCCGGACAAGTGGGGTTCGTGTTGATACCTTGTATTTGATAATCCTGATAAGGATTGGTCGGAGTATTCGTTCCACACTCACAATGCATTATGCATGTAGTGCCCTCCGAATTAGTGACAGTGCACTGCGTGTAGACGGGCTGCCCGTCTACAGTGCAGACATTATTATTATTCGCGTAAGTCGCCCACTCTTGACAAGCTTCTGCCTTCGTTGCCTGCCAATTGAGTCCCGATAGTTTGTACTGATGTACGAAACCACCTGGCAAGGTAGGCTCCGCAGTTCCAGAGACTTGCGGAGCCGGAGAAGCTGCACCGACACCGCCGGAAGTGGGTACGGTGACTGTCGGCTCTGTGGTCGAGCCAGGCTTGTTTGTGTCGACTTCGACACTCGGCACAGAATCACCAGGCGCAAGCCCAGTACCGCCAGGCGAAGACCCGTTGCCCGAATCGCCAGGACGAGGCAGGCCGCTGGGCGAAAATGAGTTGTGTGAACCTTCATCAGATTGTGGACAATCGTAAGTACTGTGCCCGCAGATCGAGATGCGGAGCGGAGTATCCGCATGCGCGCTCGATGCGATCAGCAGGAGAAAAATCAGAATGAATCGAGTCATTTCAGCCCCTCGATGACTGCCCAAGCGCAGATCAGTCCCCACAGAGCCATCATCAGATACCAGGCATCGGTAGTGCTCATGATTTACTCCGCGCAAGGAAGGAAAACACATGACCGGCATCCGGCGAGAACGACCAGGCGACCGGCGTAGGGGTGCATCCGAATGCCAGGCATTCGGATTGCGTAGCTGAGCAGGCGAACGCTGATTACTTGATGAATCATCATTTAGACCTCGATGAAGGAATCCCGAGAACAGCCTTGAGCAGCCGCAACGATTTGACCGCGATGTAGAGGACTACGATTGCGGCAGAGATTGCGAGGATGGCCACAACCTCATAGACAACATCCGAGGCCGCGGACACCAATTGAGAGAAGTCAGGAGCGGCCATAGAGAGCGAGGGGCGGTAGCCCCTCGCGCATGGTCTTACGCGCCGCGAACAGCGGCGATGACCATCTTGGCGCCTTTCCAGGCGAGATACACGACGATGATCGCCGCGCCCACACCGAGGATGGCAGTCGTGACGGTGCCGAAGTCGACCGCAGTCGTGAGCGTGGTCAGGTCGGGGCCGGCAGCCAGGGCCGGCAAGGAAACAAAAGAAGCCACGAGGGCCGGGAACAACAGTTTGTAGCTGCGCATAGAACCTCCATTCAAGAACCGGGTGCCGCCCGGACGGTTTCGGCATAGCGCCAAAATCAGTATTTACGAACTGCATCAATGATTGCGCCGGAACTCTTCGACACAACGAAGAGGGATACGACGAACGCGAAGAAGAATGTCCAGATCGCGCCGGCTGCCACTGGATCAAAGGCGGGCGCAGACAGTTCGGTGCAGGTGTTCAGGAAGTACTGCCCGCTGAAATTCGATTCGCTGCCGGACGATATCGTGACCCTGCGGAAGGTGTAGTCAATCCGTCCGTTATCGAGCGTCGCGGAGTTGAGATAGAGAATGTAGCCGCCGTTGTCCCAGATCGGGAACTTGTTCGTGTAGGCCTCGAACGCCTTAACGTTCGATTCGTAACAACGGTCGTTGACGGCGTAGTAGGTCGGCATGGCGGCTACATGTCTCAGTAGATCAGGCCGCTTTCCTGGCCTTGGCTTCGTCAGGACGCCCGGCCGGGTTGGCCGGGTCGATCAGCGGGCGGATGTCGATGAGGACTTCGGACTTCTCGCCGCGGCCGTCGGTCTGGGACTCGATGACCAGCTCGGCGCTGAACGGCGTGTCCAGGTGTTGAATCCTCTTTACTACCTGGGCGTTGCTGCAGCGGTAGGGCTGGGAGGCGTAGCCACGGGCATAGCCCTTGCCGCCGGCGGTGGATTCCTTGTCGCTGCCCTTGAGGGCGCTTTCCAGAAAAATGGTACCGCTGTCGATAACCTTGCCGTCGTCCATGCTGCCGACAAACCACTTGAAACCGGTTACTTTGCCGCGTCCGATCATTTCCATTTTGTTGCTCCTTTCAGTTATGGGCTAAGAGGCTGATGCACGGTCGCCCGTTCCGTGCGCCTGCTGCAAAACTGTTTCGCATACGAAACGATCAGCCGTACTTGCGCCGGTACCACTCCGGCGCAACTAAGGCGGTCGGGTTGATCTCCTTGTGCTTGATGCGCGTGCGCAGGTGCTCGACCTGGCACTTCGTGGCAATGTCGATGCCGTAGGCGAGAAGTGCGCGGCGGTGATCGAAATACTTGGTTCTCTTGAGAACGGAAGATAAATCGACACCGTCTCGCCAGTCCTTGGCCGTTGCCCTGTAGGGCATCGGGATTTCGTTGAAGTCGTCGAAGGGGACTTTGTCAGTGAGCACCAGTTCTGAGCGGTGGCGGTAGAGTTCGATGAGGTTCGACATGCTGGTACCTCCGAGGAAGCGGAAGCCGTTCTGTGTGAGGAAACGGGTTTTGAGAGTGAGTTCATGGCGGCCTACTCCGACTTCTTCGACGTATTTCAAAACGTCTTCGGGGATGAAGTGGCGCTTGACCTTGCGCTGCATTTCGCGAAGCTTGTCGTAGAACTTTTCGTAGATGTACTTACTGCCTTCGCCCCATGAAATCGTTCCGCCATCGGGGGTAACGCCGACCTTGAGGCGTCCTTTTTGGTGAGTGGCGAGCCAGCCCATGAACCAGGCCAGGTTGTCGCGGCCGAACAGGGCGTAGTTCTTGGTCAGGTCTATGCGAGTGTTGATGGCGCCTGTCCAGCTCATGTAGGTGTCGCCGGCGTAGGAGAACATTTCGCCCTTTGTGAAGGGCGGGAGGTTGAAGGTGTGAAGAACGCGATTCCAGCGATTGACGCATTCTTCGTAGCTGTAGCCGAAGAGGTTGTCGGGGCGGCGGAATCTTCCGATGTTGCCGGAGGCTTCGACGGTGAAGCCGTCGCAGCGCAGGCGGAGCTTGGTGCCGAAGCTGCCTTCGTGCTCCATCGCTCGATGAGTTGTCCACTCGACTTGGCCGTTTTCGTCGACAGACCAGACGCAGCCTTGATTGATGAGGGGCAGTCCGCCTTCAGGGTGTACCTGTTTCATGGAGAGGTAGTCGATGAAGACAGATTGTTCCATCAGAGGCCGATGAGACAGACAGGAATGGGCTTGTGGCTGCAGTAGTCGGCCGGCTTGTCTGTGTCGGTGTCCCAAGCCAGGGCGCCGCACCAGGGGCAGCGGACGATCTCGTCCAGGTCAAGGTCGGTATTCATGACCTGGGCGTGCTCTTCGAGTAGGTGGGGATGGCTGTACATCAGTCGCCTTCAACCTCTCCACCGCAATCGCAGACCGGCGCCGGAAAATAGCCACCACAAAGCCCAGCCATCACCAGCACTGAGCAAAAACTCCATGCCGTGTAAGCGTGACGCAGCGCCAGACGCACCGAAACGACCGAAATGACCTGCACAGGAGCCGGCCCGCTCACAGAACTCCATGCCGTGAAAGCGTGACGCAGCGCCAGACGCACCGAAACGACCGGAATGACTTGCACAGGAGCAGGCCCGCTCACAGCGACCCCGCAGCACGTTCGACCAACTGGCGCAAGCCTTCGACAGATCCTCGAGAACCGATGTAGGTGTCGCGAGGGGCGTCCTTGATGACCCGGTACAGGAGATAGCGGCCGGGCTGCTGGATGATCCGAAGACCGTGTTCTTTGGCCATGGTCAAAGCTTCGTTGTACTGCTGGCGGCCTGAATGACGGCGCATTGGCTCTCCCCTCCCCTTCTGTCAAAATGACGGTTTCATCAACAGCGAACGGGACATGCTATGAAATGGCTTTTGGTTCTTGCTGTGCTTGTGGTGCTTGTGGTGGCAGTAGTGGTGGCAGCGATAGTGATGAAAAAGAGGAAAGACACATCGAGCGATAACGATCAGCCTTGGCCCTTTTGCGAACGACGCGTGATGTCCAAACAGGAACAAGTTCTGTACTTTCGCCTGGTCGAGGCTTTGCCCGAATGCATCGTTCTCGCCCAGGTGCAACTGTCTCGTGTGCTTGACGTGAAAAAAGGACACAACTTCCGCCAATGGCTCAATCGCATCGACAAAAAGAGCCTTGATTACCTGGTGTGCTTGAAGAAGAGTTGTTCGGTAGTCGCCGCCATCGAGCTTGATGATTCGACGCACGAACGGGAAGACAGGAAGAAAACGGATCAGAATAAGAATCGCGCACTGCAGTCCGCCGGGGTGAAATTGATCCGGTGGCAGGCAAAGAACCTGCCGGACGTTCAGACGATCCGGCAAACTTTTACTAGCTAGCCGCACTGGTTAAAACCAAAACCGATACTCCCAGTTCCCATCATCATCCTGGGAACCGTACCGATCCTGAACCGCAGCGATGACCATCTTTGCACCTTTCCATGCCATGTACGGGTACGACACGGCTACAAAGACGGCCAAGACAGCAATCGTTATTGTCTCGAAATCCACTGCGGCTACTAACACTGAAAGATCAGGACCAGCCATATACCCTCCTATTGCACAACAGCCCCACGTGGGGCATGATTCTTCCGACTTGAAGCATTCTTCACCCATGAAGAATTCTTCAGGGCTGGAGAATACCCGTCATAAATCATTTGTCAAGGGGGCAATATGAAATCCCTTAAATACCTAGATGCCCTGATCGAGAAAAAAGGTTTTAAAAACGACCGGCAACTTGCCCTTTACCTCAAATGGGGATCAGGCACGATGACCAGATATCGTCAAGGCGTATCCGTCATGAGCGAAGAACAGTGCCTTCAAATAGCCCGAGAACTGGGCATGGAGAACCCACTGCCGATCATCGCGGCAGCAGGCATAGACCGGGCCGAGAAGACCGGTCAGAAGTCGTTATGGGAAGTTTTTACGAAGGCGACGAGCACGAGCCTTAACCCGCTGGCCGTCGCCCTCCTCCTCGGCGTCACTTCATTTGTGACACCGACCACTGATGCGGCTTACGGATCAGACGCTTATAACCCACAGAAAACCAGTAATACAGATTATGCGAACAAGTGACGCCAGTGATCGGCCTCCAAAACCCGTGCCGTGACAAGCTTGATTGTCGATTGTCCACACCCCTAGCCTGCCATACGCACGGCAGCGGCTAGCGTCTCGAACGGCAGCAGCACACAGCCGTGACGGTTGCGGTGGGGACGCACCGGCGCAAAACTGGCCAGTTCGGGCCAAGTCGGCGCGACCTCCTCGCCGCCTAGCAGCGCCACGGCTTGTGCGCGCATCGCAGCGACCTGCGCCGCATCGAGCCCGACGGCACGACGCCAGATAGCCGCCGCGGCGGCGCGGCAGAGCAGGCAGCCCTTGACCTCATGCGCCAGCGCAGCGATGCGCCCGTCCTGCAATTTCACATCGATGCGCACGCGGTCGCCGCAGAGGGGGCTGTCGCCCTGGGCGGTCCCGTCGGGCGCCTCCAGGCGGCCGGCGCCGTCGGCGGATTTCGCCAGGTCCAGGATGGCCTGCTGGTAAAGCTCGTCCGCGCTCATCCCAGTTTGCGCCTTGCCTCGTCCAGCCCGGCCAGCAGCGCGTCGACATCGGCATCCGTGTTGTAGGGTGCGAAGCTGGCCCGCACTGCGCCCGGCACGCCGAAGAAATCCATCAGCGGCTGGGCGCAGTGGTGGCCGCCGCGCACGGCGACGCCGTGCGCATCGAGCACCTGGCAGGCGTCGTGCGGGTGGATGTTCGCCAGATTGAAGGCGACGATGGGCAGGCGCTGCGTCATGTCGCGCGGCCCGAGAAAAGTCAGTCCCTGCAGTACGGCGATCTCATCGATGAGGCGCTGCGCCAGGCGCGCCGTGTGGGCGTGCATTGCCTGCCCTGGCTGGCGCAGCAGCCAGTCGAGCGCGGCGCCCAGCCCGATGGCCTGGGCGATGGGCGGCGTGCCGGCCTCGAAGCGGCGCGGCGGCGGCGCCCAAGTCGTTTCCTCGACCGTCACGCGCCCGATCATGCCGCCGCCGCCGAGGAAGGGGGGCAGTTGTTCGAGCGCCTCCGCCCTGCCCCACAGCACGCCGACCCCGGTGGGGCCGAAAGCCTTGTGGCCGGAGAAGGCGTAGAAATCGGCCCCCAGCGCCTGCACGTCCACCGGGCCGTGCTGCACCGCCTGGGCGCCGTCGACCAGCACGCGGGCGCCGGCGGCGCGCGCAGCGCGGACGATCGGCGCCAACTCGGTGACGGCGCCGGTGACGTTGGAGGCGTGGGTGACGGCAACCAGGCGGCAGCGCGGCGTGACGATCTCATCGAGGCGCGTCAGATCAAGGCGGCCTTCGGCGGTCAGCGGGATGCAGCGCAGCGTCACGCCGCGCCGCGCGCGCAGCATCTGCCAGGGCACGAAGTTGCTGTGGTGCTCGGCCAGGCTCAGCACCACTTCGTCGCCGGCCTGCAGGCTCTCGCCGCAGGCATGGGCGACCAGGTTGATCGCGGCCGTGGTGCCGGAGGTGAACACCACTTCGCCGGCATCGGCGTTGAGATACGCGGCGGCCTGCCGCCGCGCGTTCTCAAAGGCCTCGTCCGCCTGCTCGGCCAGACGGTAGGTACCGCGCAGGACGTTGGCGCGCGACTGCGTCTCGAAGGCCGTCACCGCCTGCAGCGCGGCGGCGCAGAGCTGGCCGGTAGCGGCGTTGTCGAGGTAATGCAGCTGCGGCCGATTCGCCAGCAGCGGAAAGTGGCCGCGCCATTCGGCGGGGTCGAAGCTCACGGCGCGAGCCTCCGCAGGTCGTCCGGCGAATCGATGTCGGCATGGATCGCCGCGTCGTCCATCGCCACGCCGCGGATGCGGTGTGCATGTTCTTCGAGCAGCCCGCGTGCGCCCTGGTCACCCGTGACCCTCTGCATCGCGGGAAAGAACTCGCGCGGCCAGAGGGTGGGATTGCCGCGCCGGCCGTGCCGCATCGGCACGACGATCGCCGGCTGCTGCGGCTCGAAGGACGCGATCAGGCGGTCGACATGCGCGGCATTCACGCCCGGCATGTCGGCGAGCAGCACCAGCACCGCCTCGGCCTCGTCCGGCAGGGCGGCGATGCCGGCGGCGAGCGAGGCAGACTGCCCCCGCGCATAGTCTGGATTGCGCACGATGCTCACCTTGCGGCCGGCGAGCAGGGCTTCGGCCCGTTCCGCCTCATGGCCCAGCACGACGGTGACCGAGGCGGCCTGCGAGGCAAGCGCGGCATTCACCGCACGCAGCAGCAGCGGCACGCCTTCGATCTCGGCGAACAGCTTGTTGGCACCGCCCATGCGCGAGGACTGCCCGGCGGCGAGCACCAGGGCGGCGACATTGGGCGCACCGGCAGGCAAGCTGGGCACGCTCTCCACTTCGCCCTCCTCCTCGTCCTCGGGTTCGAGCGGGCTGCGGATGAGGCCGCCCACGCCCATGCGCATGATCTCGGCGCGTCCGAGCGGCAGGCCGGCGTGCAGGCGTGCGAGCACCCAGTCGAGGCCGTTGCTGCGGCGCGAGCGCGCGCAGCCGGGCAGCACCAGCACCGGCACGGCCCCGATGCGGGCAAGCAGCAGCATGTTGCCCGGCTCCACCGGCATGCCGAAGTGTTCCACCACGCCGCCGGCGTCCGTCACGGCCGCCGGCGCCGTGTCGCGGCGGTCCTTGGTCACCGTGGCGCCGGCGATGAGCAGCAATTCGCAGCCGGCCGCCAGCGCCTCGCGCAGTTTCGCGGTGTATTCCTCGCGCGCGTGGCGGCAGCGCAGTACCAGGGCGAGGCGGCTGCCGAGGCCTTCGAGCCGGTTGCGCGTGGCGGTGACGGTGCCGCGAAAGACCGACTCCTTCATCCCCGGCAGCTCGCCCAGGATCAGCGCGGCGCGCAGCGGCTTAAGCGGAGCCAGCTGCAGCAGCGGCCCGCCGGCGGCAAGGGCGCGGCAGCGCTCGACCAACGCCTCGCTCACGGCGAAGGGGATGATCTTCACCGTGGCGAGCACCTGGCCGGGGCGCGCCAGGACGTAGTCGGGCAGGGTGCCGACGGCGACGGCCTCGTCGAGGGCGTTGAGGGCGTCGATGCGCGCGGCGTCCACGCGCAGCACGCCGCGCGTTGCGGCATGCAGGTTGCAGCGGCCGGTGTAGGGGCGGCGGGTTTCGGTGTTGGGGCCAACGAGCAGCGCGGCGACGGCGGCGGCGGCGGCATTCTCGTCGAGATCGCCCGCCTCCATGCGCGCGCCGGTGACGGCTTCGATGCCGGCCTGTTTCAGGAGGGCGATATCGTCCAGGGCGAGGACGCGCCCCTTCTTCAGCGTCGTTCCGCCGAGGTTGAGCGTATGGGCGAGCGTGACGCCTTCCGCCTCTGCGCAGGGAAAATCGCCGAAAATCATCGATAGCGCACCTGGATGATTTCAGCGAGGATGGCCACGGCGATTTCCGCCGGCGAACGCCCGCCCAGATCCAGCCCGACCGGCGCATGGATGCGCGGCAGTTCGGCCGCCAGCCCCTCCGCCGTCAGGCGCTCGACGCGCGCGGCGTGGGTGCGCCTGCTGCCCAACGCGCCGATGTAGAAACACGGGCTCTTCAACGCGGCGATGAGCGCCGGGTCGTCCAGCTTGGGGTCGTGGGTGAGGGTCACCACGGCGGTCTGCGCATCGGGCCTGAGGCGTTCCAGCGCCTCGTCCGGCCATTCGGTCGACACCGTCACGCCGGGCAGACGCTCGGCCGTGGCGAAGGCACGGCGCGGGTCGACCACGGTAACGGCGTAGCCGGCCAGCGCCGCCATCGGCGCCAGCGCCTGGGTGACATGCACGGCGCCGATGACGATCAGACGCGGCGCCTGGGCGTAGCTGCGCGCGAACAGTTCGCCATTGGACGATTCCAGCACGCCGCTCTTGTCGGCGCACAGCAGGTACTGCGCTTCGGCGCGCTGTTCCTCGGACAAAGTCAGCTCCCCCGACACGGCGTCGCCGCACAGCAGCGCCTGTGCGCCGTCGGCAAGGCGGGTGACCAGGCTCGCCGCGCGCCGGGCGGCGCGCTCGGCCATGAGGCGCTCGAAGAGTTCATCCTTGACCCGCTCCACATACACCCGCACCTTGCCGCCGCAGGCGAGGCCGACTTCCCAGGCGCGGGCGTCGGAGACGCCGAACTCGAGCAGGCGCGGCCGGCCGTCACTGATGACGGCCTGCGCCTCGCCGATGACAGCGCCCTCGATGCAGCCACCCGAGACCGAGCCGACGAAGGCACCGCCCGCCTCCGCCGCCAGATGGCTGCCCTCAGGCCGCGGCGAGGAGCCCCAGGTCTTCACTACCGTCGCCAGCGCCACGCCGTGCCCCGCGGCACGCCAGTGCGCGAGCTGGGCGAAGAGTTCATCGTCGGTGACTTGCGGTGCCTTGGCCGCAGGCGGTGACGGCACGTTCTTCAGACGCTTGCCGATGCCCGTCGCCGCGCCATGCTCCGCGATGGCGTCGACCAGCGCCGCCACGCCCTCGCCGCTGGTGGCAATGGTTTTCAGCACCCGCACCTGCCAACCCGGGCGGTGGCGCAGCTGCATGGCGGTGGTGAGATCGAGCACGGTACGCTCGGCCTGCGGCAGGTCGGCCTTGTTCACCACCAGGAGGTCGGCGATCTCGACGATGCCGGCCTTGATCGCCTGCACCTCGTCGCCCAGGCCGGGCGGGCAGACGACGAGGTTGCTGTCGGCGAAGTGGCGGATCTCCACTTCCGACTGGCCCGCGCCGACCGTCTCGACGATCACCACCTCGTAGCCGGCGGCATCGAAGATGTCGATGACGCGCCCGGCCGTTTTCGACAGGCCGCCGAGGTGGCCGCGCGAAGGCACCGAGCGGATGAAGACGTCGTCGCGCGCGCCATGCTCGTCCATGCGCAGGCGGTCGCCGAGGATGGAGCCGCCGCTGATCGGGCTGGAGGGATCGACGGCGACGACGGCGACACTGCGCCCGCGCGACGTGAACTCCCCGATGAGGGCGTTGATGAGGGTGGACTTGCCGGCGCCGGGCGCGCCGGTGATGCCGACGACATGGGCACGGCCGCAGCGCGGCGCCAGCGCGGCCATCAGTTCAGCCGCTCCCGGTCGATCGTTCTCCAGCAGGGTGATGGCCCGCGCCAGGGCCGGTCTGGAGCGGTTCAACACCGCGGCGAGATCAAATCCGGCAGCCTGAAATAATGCATTATTGTGCATTTGATGATTTATTGATGCAGTACGTTGCAGTTTTCGATCGTATCATGCTATATATTGTTCCGTATCCCTTCATGTGGAATGGGCATTCATGCGGGACGGATTTTTCAACTGCGCGGGCTGGCAGGCCATGCTGGAGCGCGAAGGCATGCCGGCGTCGGGCGCCGCGGTCGGCCTGCTGCGCCGCGACGATTTCGCCGCGCGCCGCGGCACCCTGCTCCTCTGGCGCAGCGGCTCCGACGGCTGTCGTGCAGACTTGCGCGAGTATAGCGGAGAGGCCGGCGAAGACGTGGCCGTGCTGCTGGTGGCCGACGCCGAGGCGCTGGCGGCCCTGCGCGAAGGCGGCTGGGCACCCTTGCCGGCATTGATCCGGCAAGGCCGCCTGCATCCGTATATGCTGAAAACCCTGGACGAACTCGAAGAGGCCGGACTGGCCGAGTTCGTCGAGGATCTCGGCCTGGTATTTCCGAAACACTGATGACGACAGCGACTGCAAGCATCTTCGGCGAACTGGCGGACTGGCAGGCGATGCTGGACCGCCACGCCGAGCTGTTCTCCGACATGACGCCCGGCTCGAGCGTGGCCATCGTGCCGAAGGAAGGCTCGGGCATCCAGCCCGGCAAGCACGTTGCCGGGCTGATGGCCGCCGATGGCGCCGGCGAGATGCTGCGCTGGGAAGTCGTGCCGGACGGCATGCGCGCCGAAAGGGTACCCTACCGCGGCTTCCAGGAGGCGAAGGTGGATCTGCTCTTCGTCGCCGACAACGACGCGATGGAAAAGCTGCGCGGCAACATCGGCGACGACACGCTGTCGCTGATGAAACGGCAGATCCGCGCCGGCAACATCATGTTCTTCGTCATGCGCACAAAGTATGAACTGCAGGACGCGGGCTACGAGGAATTCCTCGATACCCTCGGCCTGGCCTTTCTGGGAGCCTGCCGATGATCTTCCACAACCCCGCCGGCGCGCCGGAACTCGCCTGCGAGCAGTGCGGCTGCCGCTGGTTCGACCGCATGAGCAACACCTGCTACGAATGCGGCGCCGCAGTGACGCCGCAGATGGAAGCCGAATTCAAACAGGCGCTGGCGGATTTCGCCGCACGCAAACAGGAGAAGGGCAAACCGGAATGAGCACGAACGAATTGGAAAAGCAGCTGGCGCGCAAGGAGCGCGACTGGCAGTCGATGATCCGCATCACCCACGACTTCTTCCACGCCTGGCGCAAGTCGGTGAAGGACAAACAGGGCGAGGCGGCGGCCATGGACACGGAACTCGCCTTCTGGGAGAACGTCGGCGTCGGCACCGGCGAGATGTATCTCAAGCGCGGCGGCAAGCCGGAGGACCTGGAGCAGATCGCCTTCACCATGCAGCGCGCCAGCGACGTGATGGGCGAGACGGCTCGCATGGAAAAAGACGGCCGCGACGTGCTGGTGGTGCACACCGCCTGCCCATGGATGGATTCCTTCCGCGCCGCCGGCCTGCCCAACCGCTGCGGCGAAGGCTGCGACCGCTGGTTCCAGGCGACGGCGCAGACCATTTCGCCGAAGGTGCGCGTCGTCACCGAAAGCCAGCTGCCCAAGGGCGACGCGACCTGCACCCGGCGGTTTTCATTGATTGGTTGAGGAGGACGGCAATACCATGCTGCTGAAGGACAGGGTTGCAATCGTCACCGGCGCCGGCCAGGGCATCGGCGCCGCCATCGCTCAGGCCTACGCCCACGAGGGCGCGAAAGTCGCAGTGGTCGACATGAACGCCCAGGCAGCTGACGAGGTCGCCGCCGACATTCGCCTCGCCGGCGGCGAGGCGCGCGGCTTCGCCTGCAACGTCGCCGAGCGCGAATCGGTGAACCGCATGGCTGCCGATGTAACGGCGCAATGGGCCCGCATCGACATCCTGGTGAACAATGCCGGCATCACGCGAACCGCCATGCTGCACAAGATGACGCAGGAGCAATGGCAGCAGGTGATCGACGTGCACATGAACGGCAGCTTCTACTGCCTGCAGGCGGTGGTGAACGGCATGATCGAGCGCAAGTCCGGCCGCATCATCAACGTCACCTCGACGGCGGGCCTGCTCGGCACCATCGGCCAGATCAACTAC
Source organism: uncultured Rhodocyclaceae bacterium (assembly GCA_964475635.1). Taxonomy (GTDB): domain Bacteria; phylum Pseudomonadota; class Gammaproteobacteria; order Burkholderiales; family Rhodocyclaceae; genus Desulfobacillus. The sequence goes on along the minus strand of CAYYXS010000066.1, from coordinate 1,587 downwards.
AGCGCCGCCAAGGCCGCCATCGCCGGCATGACCAAGTCGGCGGCCAAGGAATTGGGCCGCCACGGCATCACGGTGAATGCCATCGCCCCGGGCGCGGCGACGCCGATGACCGAGGTGATCCGCACCGACGACCGCTTCAAGGACAAATACATCGAGCGCATCCCGCTCGGCCGCTGGGCCGAGCCGCACGAAGTGGCGCCGGCCTTCGTCTTCCTCGCCTCCGACTGGGCGAGCTACATCACCGGACAGATCCTTGCCGTCGACGGCGGACTGACCATTCGTTAATCCAACGCAACAGGAACCGCCATGAACAACGTGAAATCCAAAGCCGCCTTCAAGTGGGACGACCCCCTGCTGCTCGACCTGCAGCTCACCGAGGAAGAGCGCATGGTGCGCGACAGCGCCCAGCAGTACTGCCAGGACAGGCTGCTGCCGCGCATCCAGGAGGCCTTCCGCAACGAGACGACCGATCCGTCCATCTTCCGCGAGATGGGCGAGATGGGCCTGCTCGGCCCCACCATCCCGGCCGAGTACGGCGGCGCCGGCCTCAACTACGTCTGCTACGGCCTGATCGCCCGCGAGGTCGAGCGCGTCGACTCCGGCTACCGCTCGATGATGAGCGTGCAGAGCTCGCTCGTCATGGTGCCGATCAACGAGTTCGGCACGGAAGCGCAGAAGCGGAAGTACCTGCCCAAGCTCGCCACCGGCGAGTGGATCGGCTGCTTCGGCCTGACCGAACCGAACCACGGCTCCGACCCCGGCAGCATGGTCACGCGCGCCAGAAAGGTCGACGGCGGCTACTCGCTCTCCGGTGCCAAGATGTGGATCACCAACTCGCCCATCGCCGACGTCTTCGTCGTCTGGGCCAAGACCGAGGACAACGTGATCCGCGGCTTCATCCTGGAGAAGGGCTGGAAGGGCCTCTCCGCCCCCGCCATCCACGGCAAGGTCGGCCTGCGCGCCTCGATCACCGGCGAGATCGTCATGGACGAGGTGTTCGTGCCGGAAGAGAACCTGATGCCCGGCGTGCAGGGCCTGAAGGGCCCCTTCACCTGCCTCAACTCGGCGCGCTACGGCATCGCCTGGGGCGCGCTCGGCGCGGCGGAAGACTGCTGGTTCCGCGCCCGCCAGTACGTGCTCGACCGCAAGCAGTTCGGCCGCCCGCTCGCCGCCAACCAGCTCATCCAGAAGAAGCTCGCCGACATGCAGACCGAGATCACCCTCGGCCTGCAGGGCTGCCTGCGCCTCGGCCGCATGAAGGACGAGGGCGTCGCCTCGGTCGAGATCACCTCGATCATGAAGCGCAACTCCTGCGGCAAGGCCCTCGACGTGGCGCGCATGGCGCGCGACATGCTCGGCGGCAACGGCATCTCCGACGAGTTCGGCGTCATCCGCCACATGGTGAACCTGGAAGTGGTCAACACCTACGAGGGCACCCACGACATCCACGCCCTCATCCTGGGGCGCGCCCAGACCGGCATCCAGGCCTTCTCCTGAGCCGGGCCGACGTCAGCGGAAAGCCGGCGCGAGCCGGCTTTTTTCCGTGCGCCCGGCACGGGCGCACTCTTGCAGGTGAAAGTCCTGCCG
>CAYYXS010000065.1:0-14838 GCA_964475635.1 uncultured Rhodocyclaceae bacterium | reverse complement strand
CCCTGGGGGAATTTGACCTGGCCACAGATGGGGGAAGTTCAAGTGGCCATCGGGGTTCAACCGGTCAGTCGCAATCCTTGAGCTACCACCCCATTTCCCCGTTTCAGAGTCCTTCCAGCGCATTTTTCTTAAAGCAATGGATCTGAATCAAATTTGCGTCGGTGGACACGTTTCGATAACATTCTGCGCATAAACAGAGAAGATCGCTGCCGGTGGACGCTACCCGCACCGTGAGGAGAAAGGTATGTATCGGCGCCAACACGAGCACATTGCCACGGTGATGCAGGTGGCCGAGCATGGAATCGGCACGCCTGACGCCAAGATGCACGATAACGTCATTCGCGCATCATGGGCGCGTTGCGTGCATGAGCATCGATTGGACCCCACGCGCATGCAGGAAGCGATCATCCTGCCCAGCCAGCGCCTGCGCGAGCATCAGGATCGGATAGAGCAGTTCCTGCATATCGCGAGGCACGGTCTCGAGGCTCTGTACCAACAGGTTGCCGGGCTCGGGTATTGCGTCCTCCTGACCGATGCGCACGGTGTGACGGTAGACTTCCTGGGCGACCTGGTATTCGAACCCAGCCTGCGCAAGGCCGGACTTTACCTCGGCGCCGACTGGAGTGAAGCCTGCGCTGGCACCTGTGGTGTCGGAACCTGCATCGCTACGGGCGAGGCACTCACAGTGCATCTGGCTGACCATTTTGATGCAACGCATATCCCGCTAACTTGCACGTCAGCGCCGGTCTTCGATCCGCAAGGCAATCTGATGGCGGTTCTCGACATCTCCCAGCTGAGTTCGCGCCAACCCAAGGACAGCCAAAGCTTGGCACTGCAACTGGTCACGATGTACGCGCATCATGTGGAGCATGCAAGCTTTCTGCACACATTCCGCCACGATTGGATCTTGAAACTCAGTCAGGCACCACAATTCCTTGAGGTTAATCCTGAATACCTGCTTGCGCTGGATGCCGCTGGCAGAATCATCGGCCACAACCGCCGCGCCCAGTTATTGCTTGAGGGACCGACAAAACTTCCGGTGATCGGCTTGTCGTTTGAGCGGGTGTTCAGCGCGTCGCTCGCGGACTTGACTCGCTTCACCGGCGCCCGTGACGCCGACAAGCGCGCGATCATGTCTGTCGACAGCGGGCGGCTGTTGTTCATGCTCGCCTCGCCTCCGCTACAACGTGCGAGCGCGTCCGCAGACGCGCCTGCGTCGGAGCACAAGATTCCGGCGCCCTTGGCCGCTCTGTCGGGTGGTGACCCAATGCTCGACCGACAGATCGAGCGCGCAGCCAAGTTTGTCAACTCGCCCGTGAATGTGTTGCTGACGGGCGAGACCGGCACCGGCAAGGAGTACTTCGCGAAGGCCTTGCATGAGAGTAGCGAGCGGCGCAAGCTTCCTTTCGTCGCCGTCAACTGCGCGGCGATTCCCGAGATGCTGATCGAAAGTGAACTCTTCGGTCACCTGCCTGGCAGCTTCTCGGGCGCCGGGCCCAAGGCCAAACGCGGTTTGATCCAGGAAGCCGCCGGTGGAACATTGTTTCTGGACGAGATAGGTGACATGCCGTTGTTGCTGCAGGCGCGACTGTTGCGAGTCCTTGCCGAGCGCGAAGTTCTGCCGGTCGGCGCGACCAAGCCCGTCCCGGTCGACGTCCGGGTCATTGCGGCGACGCACTGTGACCTCACGGCGCTAGTGCGCAAGGGCCGCTTCCGTGACGATCTGTACTATCGTTTGAATGGTGCGCACATCATGCTGCCAGCCCTGCGCGACCGGCGCGACCTGGGCTGGCTCATCCAGAGCATGCTTAGCCCCCCCAAGGGCTCGACTGCTCCTTCGCTACAACTGTCGTCGCGCGCTGCAAGATGTCTGCACGCGCACTGCTGGCCCGGCAATCTGCGCGAATTGCGCAACGTGCTCGAATTCGCTCGAGCTGTGTGCAGAGACGATTTCATTGAGGTCGGAGACCTTCCCGATTCGATTGTCGCGGGCACCTCACCGGACGCTGATCTCATGGAAGCCGAAGCGGACTCAGTTTCCTCTCCCGACGCGGCGCTGCTTTTGCATTACCTGCGCGCTGCCCGATGGAACGTCAGCTCGGTGGCACGTCAGCTCGGTATTGCGCGCATGACACTCTACCGTCGCATGCGGCGGTACCGGATCGATCTGCCTCGTCACATCGACGGTTCGAGCTGAACCTGTCCCTAATGCACAGGTGACAGGTGTAGTGTCTCGCCTGTGACAGACCCTCCGCCCGCGCTCTGCGGCCGGAGTCATTTCATTTCAAATCATCCACTTGCGTTGGAGCCGGCATGCCGCTCGGCGCTGGCACGCTTCTTGGATAGCTGATTGCGGACATAAAACGTACGTCGTCGACGGCGTGAGCGGGCAAACCACAATCGATACCAGGAGGCAGGAATGAACCATTCAGACCCAAACCAAGATCTCATCGGCGAGAGCCAGCACTCAGCGACGCGGCGCGAATTCCTCCAGCATGCCAGTACGCTCGGTGTTGGTATCGCACTTTCGTCCCCGTTGCACGTGATGGCGCAGACCAAGACCGGCAATACCGGACACGCTCCCGGTATGACCGGCGGCCCTACTGGCTTTCCTGGCGCCGAACGCTTTCAATACGACGGCTCGATGTCCGAGGGCCGCGCGATCGAGGGTATGAGGAAACTGAAGGCCGCTGGCAAAGCGCCCAAGAAGCTCACCATGTTGCTCACCGACGGAGCGATCGGCCAGATCACCAAGCCGTTCCCCGTGGGCAAGATCGGCCTGCTCAACTTCGCCCCGGGCGCCCCCTCGGCGAAGGAAGTATGGGAGCGTGAAACCGGCGTCGAGATCGAGATCGTCGGGGCACCGGCTGAGGATATCTTCAAGAAGGTGATGCAGGACGTCACGACGGGCTCGGGTCAGTTCGACATCTACACCGGTCCGTGGAACTCGACCGGTGATCTGGTCGCCTCCGGCGGCGCGGTTAACTGCGATGCCTTCGTCAAGGCCTACAAGCCGGACTGGGGCGACCCGAGGCGTGGCACGCCGTCTCCCGAGATGGAGCAGCTGCTCTACACCTACAACGGCAGTTACTACTCATTCAGCCTCGATGGCGACTTCCAGACCTGGTTCTATCTAAAGGGCATCTACGAGTTGCCAGACGTTCAGAAGAGGTTTGCCGACAAGTACGGCTACAAACTCGGGCCAGCCAACACCTGGGAAGAGGCCGACACCATCTCCAGCTTCTTCACCGGCCTGGACGTCGGCAACGGTCCCATGTTCGGCAACGGCAACCTTATGAGCCCGTTCTGGGGGCTGGCCACCTTCTACAGCCGATTCGCCTCGATGGCGATGCCGAACTTCTACTTCTTCGACGAGAACGGCAAACCCAATCTCGCGACCGAACTGGGCATTCAATGTGCCAACGAGCATGTCGCGAGTTTCAAATGGTCACCACCCGACGCGCTGACCTTTACCTGGGCCGAAGCATACGCCACGGTCTGGAACCTCAAGTGTCCGCACACGGCGATCTACACCAACATCGCCAAATTCGGCGACGGTCTCAAGGACGACGGTTCACCGAAAAGCAAGGCCGCCGGCAAAATGAGTGCGCACTTGCCGGTCGGGCGCAAGTTCGGCGACAAGATCAACCGTCGCTCAGTGCTGTACTACCACATCACGGCATGGCTGTCGGCGAAGAGCAAACACCCGGAGGCCGCCTACCTGTTCATGCAGTGGCTCAGCTCCACGCGCACGTACGCGTGGATGGCAGGCAACCCAGGCGGCTACTTTGACCCGATGCAACAGGCCAACTTCAAAGAGCCACTGGTCGCGGCTACCTATCAGTCTTACTCGATGGATATCATTCCGAAGACCATCGCACGCTCCGCGCCGACACTGAATTTCGCCGGCCAGACCGCGCTCGATAACGCACTGGACCAGGAGTTGCAAGCGGCACTGACCGGTCAGAAGACGGCCAGGGAAGCGATGATCGCCGCCCAGAAGAAGTGGGAACAAATCATCAAGCGCCAGGAAAAAAGCGGCATCCTCAAGGCAATTGCCGCAAGCCGGAAGACCTGGCCCTCCATCGTCGATCCAGCCTGAGCGCAGCGATCCTGTATTAAGCCGGGGTGATCGCAATGCGATCCCCCCGGCTCTGTCAACCTCGCCCGAGGAACAATTTTGACCAATTTCTTGACCCGGCAGCTGGTTCGCTACTTACTGATCCTGCTTGCTGTTGCATTCGTCACCTATCCGCTGCTCTGGATGGTGACGATGGCATTCAAACCCTACCCTGAGTGGACCACGGCAGGCGCCGGCCTGACGTGGTGGCCGCGAAACCCCACCTTGCAGAACTTCGAGTTTTTGTTCTTCGGTCACGCGAAGGGTCTCGTGGTATCACTGGACAAGACAATTGCGCAGCCGTTCTTCGCAAGCCTTCTGACGTCTACGTTGGGCACGGCCATCGCCGTGATCAGCGGCACTCTTTCCGCCTACGGGGTGGTCCGCCATGGAGTGGGCGCGTCGCTTCCGCTACAAGTGCTGCAACTGCGGTTGTTTCCACCAATGGCCGTGATGATTCCCGTGATGGTGATGTGGGCCTTCTTCGGAGCCATCGATACCTGGTGGGGGTTGTCCCTGATCTACGGCATCTCGACCTTGCCGTTCGCCTTCTGGTTGATGAAGACCTTCTTCGATGAAGTGCCGATAGAAATCGAAGAGGCGGCACGCGTCGACGGCTGCAGCCACTGGAGGGTTTTCTGGCGCATCACTCTTCCGATCGTCAAACCGGGTTTGGCCACCTGTGCGCTATTCGTCTTCATCCTGAATTGGTCCGACTACCTCTTCGCGCTGCTCCTGACGCAGAAGACGTGGGTCACGCTGCCCGTCTACATGGCCACGCTCACCTCGGCGATGGGAGGCCAAATGTACGGCATGAAGGCAGCGCTCGGTCTCATTGCCGCACTGCCACCGGTGATCTTCGGTCTTGTGATCCAGAAACACCTCGTCCGTGGTCTGACTTTCGGAGCATTGAAGCAATGAACGAGCGCGGTCTCTCAAATACCGTCAAGCCGACAACCGCCCCGCCATCTGCTGGCTTCTGGCGGCGTGTTGGGGCAGACCCGAAACGACTGGGCTTCTGGATGATTCTGCCCACCGTGGTTCTTCTCCTCTTCATCGTCGTATTCCCTCTGCTCATGCAGCTCTATCTGAGCGTGACCACCTGGTCGCCGCTGGATGGCGTGCCCTGGTACCGCGCCTACGAGGGCTTCGCGTGGCTCGAACAGTTCTGGCGCCTGCTGACTGACCCGGAACTGTGGGGAGCGATCGGCCGGACCTTGCTGATCATGTTGGCGGCAATTCCGGTCGAGTTCTTCGCCGGACTGGGGCTCGCGACCTTGTTCGTCGATCACTTCCCCGCGCGCAAGCTCTTCTATTCGATCCTCCTGACACCAATGATGGTGGTCCCGGCGGTGGCGGGGTTGATGTTCTACCTGTGCTTCCAGGGTACCGGGCCGATCAATGATCATCTCGGATTGGCAACGTCCTTTTCCTGGCTCACCGACCCTGATCGAGCGATAGTGACGATCATCATCGCCGACATCTGGCAATGGACGCCACTCATGTTCCTGATCCTGTTGGCCGGAATGCTGGGCGTACCAACCGATCAGTTGCTCGCCGCCCGCCTGCTTGGCGCCTCCGAATGGCAGATCTTCCGCCGCATCGTTCTGCCGCGCATGAAAAAGGTGATCTGGATCGTGCTCGCACTGCGCATAGTCGAGTCGTTCAAGATATTCGACGTCATCAATGTGATGACAAAGGGCGGCCCCGGCGTGCAGACCGAGACAGTCTCGATGTACTTGTACCGCCTGACTTTCGGAGACTACGAATGGGGCTACGTCGCCGCTATCGGGCTGGCAATTCTGTTTGCCCTCAGTGTTATTGCCGCACAGATGCTCAAGCGCGCCACCGCGGAGTGAAATAACACAATGTCCTCAATCAGCCTCCACAATCTCGACAAACGCTTTGGCGACTTTACCGCAGTCGCCGACCTCAGCCTCGAGATCGCCAACGGCGAGTTCGTCGCGCTGCTGGGCCCCTCAGGGTGCGGCAAGACGACCACGATGAACATGATCGCCGGCATCGAATTACCGAGTGCCGGGCATTTGCTGTTCGATGGTCAGCCGCCGGCGAGTCCGCGCCTACAGAAACGCGGCATCGGATTCGTATTCCAGAACTACGCCATCTTCACCCATCTGTCGGTGCGCGATAACCTGGCGTTCTCGCTCACAGTCAGCGGTCAGCCAGTGCAGGAGATTGAACGCCGCGTGACGGCCATGGCCAGACGCATGAGTATCGAATATCGACTGGATCAGAAGGCCGGGAGCCTCAGCGTCAACGAAATGCAAAAGCTCGCCATCGGGCGGTCCGCGATTGCAGAGCCCCGTGTCTTTCTGCTGGACGAGCCATTGTCCAATCTGGATGCCAGCTTTCGGGCCTACATGCGCGCCGAACTCAAGGTGCTGCAGCACGAGTTCAAGCAGACCATGGTCTACGTGACGCACGATCAGGTCGAGGCGATGAGCCTGGCCGACCGTATCGCCATCATGGACCACGGAAAGCTGATGCAGGTCGGCCCGCCGCTCGATGTCTATAACGAGCCAGAGAACACCTTCGTCGCCCGTTTTGTCGGCTCGCCGGCGATCAACTTGCTGGACGGCCGACTTGAGAATGCGTCGGGCGTAGTGCAGATGCGCCTTGCGGGCGGTGAACACCTCAAACTGCCCCCAAGGCTCGCCGCCGCCTTCGCCCGATCGTCGTCAAACCACGTACTGCTCGGCATACGTGCCCAGGATGTGTACACCGGGCCCCGGCGTGACCCGTTCGACCTGGAGATCAGTGGCAGAGTCGACGTGATTGAGCGGATTGGCCCGGTGCGTGTCGCACACGTGCACACTTTCGCCGGAATGATGCGGGTGATGGCCGGCTTGGACAACGCGCAGCCCGGAACCCTGTTCGAGTTGTACCTGAACGAAGTTCGCTGCCTGGCATTCGACGCCGTTAGCGGCCAGCGTCTTGACCGCAAGGGGGACGGCAATGGCCACCATCACGCTTGAAGGCATTATCAAGCGCTACCCGAAGTTCACTCTCGGTCCGATTGACCTCGATATACACGACAACGAGTTCTTCGGAATTTTCGGCCCGCCATCATCAGGCAAGACCAGCATCCTGAAGATCATTCTCGGCCTGGTCTCACCCGACGAAGGACGCGTTCTGATCGATGGCGTCGATGTCACCGCATATTCCCCCGAGCGGCGAAACATGGCGATGGTGTTTCAGAACCTCGCACTGTTTCCGCATCTGAACGGCCGGCAAAACATTGCTTTTCCGCTCGTTGAGCGTGGCGTTGCCGCAGATGAGACCGAGGAGCAAATCGAACGCGTGGCGGAGGTGTTGCACATTGCGCATATCCTGCACAAGCAGCCGGCGCAGATGAGCGGCGGCGAGCGCCAGCGCATCGCGCTCGGCCGCGCGTTCGTGCGTGATCCCGGCGCCTTTCTGCTCGACGAGCCGATCGCCGCGCTAGACGCCCGGCTGCGCGAGGAGATGCGCGTCGAATTGAAGCGCCTGCAGAGCGAGAACGCGCATACCTTTGTCTACGTGTCGCACGACGAAGAGGAGGTGATGAGCGTCGTCGACAGACTCGCCATCGTGCTCGACGGACGGATCGCCCAGCTCGGAACGCCCGAGGATATCTACGACCGGCCCGCCGATGTTCGAATCGCATCGCTGATCGGCTCGCCGCCGATGAACCTCATTCCGGGGAAGATCGACGCCTTGGGCTGTTTTGCTGCGGCACCGTTCGCCCTCCAGGTGCAGGTCGGCGCCGGCGTTGCGTCGGGCGAAGCACTGCTGGGCTTCAGGCCTGAATCCCTGCAGCCATTGCCCCAGCCGGAGCCCGGCACGTTCGAGGCAACCGTCATCGCGGTCGAGCCGCTGGGTACCTACACCATCGTCGACCTGCACGCCGGATCGCAACTCGTGAAGCTCAGGATCGCCGGCCAATCTCCGCTTGTCGAGGGGGTAAGCCTTCATTTGCGTCCTGATCCGCAACATCTTCACTTCTTTCCCAACCGAGAAACGGAACCCTCATGACCGACGCCAAGGAACGGCTCACCATTTTGAACGCACGCTTCGGTGCGTACCATCGCGCCGACCGCGCCACGCTGACGGCTTTCCGCTCCCTCACCGAGGCCGCGATGCGTGACGGAACAGTGCGGCCAGCGATCAAAGAGCTTACCGCGCTCGCCATTGCCGTCGCGAAGGGGTGCGACGACTGCATCGTCTATCACGCCGCAGCGGCCATCAAGCACGGGGCGACCCGCGACGAGGCGATCGAGATGCTCGCAGTCGCTGTAGAGATGGGCGGGGGACCCGGCGCGGTCTATGCCACGAAGGCGCTTCAGACCTTCGATGAGATCGCGGCCTGACACGTGGGCCATGGGGTGCAATCGAAGAACAGCGAAGCCATGTGCTCGGAAGGATACTTTGGGACGACAGGGCGGACGCTGTCCAAGGCGCGGCTCTGTCTAAAGTGTGACAAGTGCAACATGCAGGGGTGTTTCACCGTGACGCTTGCCCCGCATATTTCCGGGCACGGTGTCGACGGTGCCGACCGGTGCAATATCAAACAGTTGGGTAACAGGCCGAGTAACGAAGGTGGTGTTGGGCACGATCCGATCAGGCTGGCATGATCGTTGCGTTATTTGCAGAAATATCGAGGATCGCACTCTTGACAAACTCTGCTCCCTTCGTCGGAATCATTGCCAACCCAGTGTCGGCCCGCGACATCCGGCGCGTGGTCGCCAACGCCAGCAATCTGCAAACCACTGACCGCGTGAACATCGTTCTGCGCGTGCTGAGCACGCTCGCAAGCCTTGGTGTGCCGTACGTGCGGATGATGCCGGACAAGTCCGGAGTCCGGGCGCAGCTCACGCGCCACCTGAACCGCGAGCGACATCTAGGTCACCGGTTCCCCCGTGTCGAGTTCCTGGATTACAAGCCGACATCGACGGTTGAAGACACCTTTCGGGCCACTCGTGAACTGCGCTCGGCGGGCGCGCAAGCGATCATTGTGCTCGGTGGCGACGGAACCCATCGGGCGGTGGCTCGCGAATGCGGCGACGTGCCCATCGCTGGCCTCTCGACGGGAACCAACAATGCGTTTCCCGAGATGCGCGAGTCGACCATCACGGCGATGGCGGTCGCGCTTTATGCCACGGGCCGCTTGTCGCGCGAGCAAGCACTGGCATCCAACAAGATCCTTGACGTGTCGATCAACGAGAACCAGCGTCGCGACATTGCAATAGTCGATGCGGTCATCTCGCGCGAGCATATCATCGGCGCACGCGCGCTCTGGCGCGCCGACAGTCTGGCCGAGGTATACCTGACCTATGCCGACCCCGAAGCCATCGGCTTCTCGTCCATCGGGGGCTTGCTGCATCCGGTGAGCCGGCGTGATCCCGGCGGTCTGGTCGTGCGGTTAGCGGCGGGCCAGAGCGATCGTCGCCTGATGATGAGCGCACCGATCGCACCGGGCATGGTGCGTGACATCGACATCGCAAACTGGGAATCGATGCCGCCCGATCACGCGTTCCCCATTCAGCAAGCCGGCGGCATCGTGGCGCTCGACGGCGAGCGCGAACTAGACTTCAATCGCAACGATCGCGTTACGGTCACGTTACGCGAAAACGCATTTTTCACCGTGGACATCGCCCGCTGCATGCATTTTGCTGCGCAACAGGGCCTGTTTCGCAATTTCACCACCAATCCATAAAGGAGACACCACCATGGCAAGCAATCCGCTCCCTCTCAGTAAAGTCGAGTTGCTGAAGACATACCGAACGATGCGCACAATCCGCGAATTCGAGGAACGCTTGCACGTCGACTTCGGCCGCGGCGATATTCCCGGGTTCGTTCACCTCTACGCCGGAGAAGAGGCCGCCGCCGCCGGCATCATGCTCCACCTGGGCGATGGCGACCGCATTGCCAGTACTCACCGCGGACATGGCCACTGCATCAGCAAGGGCGTTGACGTGATCGAGATGATGAAGGAAATCTACGGTAAGAAAGGCGGCTCATGCCAGGGCAAAGGCGGCTCAATGCACATTGCCGATCTCAGCAAGGGCATGATGGGAGCCAACGGCATTCTCGGTGCCGGCGCGCCACTGGTATGCGGCGCGGCGCTCGCTGCCAAGTTTCGCAAGAAAAATGAGGTCGCCATCAGCTTCGTCGGAGATGGCGCGAGCAATCAGGGCACCTTCCTGGAGAGCCTGAACCTGGCGGCAGTCTGGAACCTTCCGGCGATCTTTGTCGTCGAGAACAACGGTTATGCCGAATCGACCTCGCGCGACTATGGCACCGCGGTCGACTCGTATATCGACCGCGCTGCCGGCTTCGGCCTGCCCGGTGTGGCCGTCGATGGCACCGATTTCTTTGCGGTGTACGAGGCCGCCAGCGAGATCATCCGCCGCGCCCGCGAGGGTGGCGGACCATCGCTGATCGAGTGCAAGATGGTACGTTTCTACGGCCACTTTGAGGGTGACGCGCAGACCTATCGCGGGACGGGCGAACTGGACGACATCCGTGCCAAACAGGACTGTCTGAGGAAGTTTGCCGCGACTGTCACGGGCGCCGGCGTGATCTCCGCCGATGAATTGAGGGCGATCGACGCCGAGGTTCTTGAGGTGATCGACGTCTCAGTGTTCGAGGCCAAGGCCGCCCCCCTTCCCACGGTCGCCGATCTGACGACTGACGTTTACGTGAGTTACTGAGCCGCATAAGGATACAGATTATGACACGCAAAATCAGCATGAAACATGCGATCAACGAGGCACTCGACCAGGAGATGGCGCGCGACCCCTCGGTGATCATGATGGGTGAGGATATCGTTGGCGGCGCCGGCGGCAACGGAGAGATGGACGCCTGGGGAGGCGTGCTCGGCGTCACCAAAGGATTGTACGCAAAGCACGGCGACCGTCTGCTGGATACACCCCTGTCGGAGAGCGCCTATATCGGCTGTGCGATCGGGGCTGCCGCCTGCGGCATGCGCCCGGTGGCGGAACTCATGTTTATCGACTTCATGGGCGTTTGCTTCGACCAGATATACAACCAGGCCGCGAAGTTCAGGTACATGTTCGGCGGCAAGGCCGAGACACCGGTCGTCATCCGTGCCATGGTAGGCGCGGGCTTTCGCGCTGCGGCCCAGCACAGCCAGATGCTGACACCGCTGTTCACGCACATTCCCGGGTTGAAAGTCGTCTGCCCCAGCACTCCGTATGACACCAAGGGACTGCTGATTCAGAGCATCCGCGACAACGACCCGGTGATCTTCTGCGAACACAAGAACCTGTATGGCTTCGAAGGCGAAGTTCCTGAAGCCAGCTACGCGATTCCGTTCGGCGAGGCCAATGTGGTGCGAGAGGGCAAGTCCGCATCGATCGTCACCTATGGTCTCATGGTGCATCGATCGCTCGAAGCGGCCAACCTGTTGATCAAGGAAGGCGTAGAGGTGGAAGTTGTGGATCTGAGAACCTTGTCCCCGTTGGATATTGACACCGTTCTTGACAGCGTGACAAAGACCGGTCGCCTAGTGTGCGTTGACGAGGCGAGTCCACGCTGCAACATCGCCGCCGATGTTTCCGCTCAGGTCGTCATGCACGCCTTTGGCGCACTGAAAGCCGGTATCGAAATGGTCACGCCGCCGCATGTGCCGGTACCGTTCTCGCCGGCGCTCGAGGATCTCTACATCCCGAGCGCAGAGCAGATAGCGGCCGCGGTGCGCAAGACGTTGAAGAAGGGAAGTAATTGATGGCTGGCATTACTCCCATCGTAATGCCAAAGTGGGGTCTCTCAATGAAGGAGGGCAGGGTAACTTCATGGCTGGTCCCATCAGGCACACGTATCGAGGTCGGCATGCCGATTCTTGAGGTCGAGACGGACAAGATTGCCAATGCTGTCGAGGCCCCGGATCCCGGCCTCCTTCGTCGCATCATTGCGCAGGAGGGGGATCTGTTGCCGGTCAAGGCACTGTTGGCCGTCATGGCCGAGACCGATGTCAGTGACGGGGAAATCGATGCTTATGTGGCGGCCTATGTCACCCCTGCCAGTGATGATGAAGAGGAAGACCCTACCCTGTCCACTCAGAAGATCGATGTTGGTGATACATCGATTCGTTATGCCCGTCGAGGAACAAGCGAGGGGACCCCGGTCCTTTTCATTCACGGTTTCGGCGGCGATCTTGACAACTGGCTGTTTAATATCGATGCCATCGCTGAAAAGACGCCGGTGATTGCAATCGATCTGCCAGGGCACGGGCAATCAACCGTGAGTCTGCCGGGTACATCTTTGCTCGATCTGGCTGATTTCGTCATGAAATTCCTGTGCGCCATCAATGTGCCAAAAGTACATGTGGTCGGGCACTCGATGGGAGGGGGTGTTGCCTCGCAACTCGCACTCAGCCATCCCGATTGCGTTGTTTCGCTTGTATTGATCGATAGTGCCGGGCTTGGCAGTGAAATCAGCGGCGGCTACATCGACGGATTTATCTCGGCCTCATCACGGCGAGAGCTGAAGCCGGTTCTCGATCAATTGTTCGGCGACCCAACCCTCGTCGGCCGTCAGCTTCTTGATGACGTACTGAAATACAAGCGACTGGATGGCGTGACGAAGTTGCTGACGACACTCGCCGACGCGTTGTTTGCCGGCGGACTTCAGAAAGAAACGCCCGGCTTGCAACTTGGCGGATGCGGCAAGCCGGTACTCGTCATCTGGGGCCGGGAGGATCGCGTTATTCCGGCTGAACATGCCCGTCATGCCCATGAGGAGGCGGTTGTCGAAGTATTGGATCAAGCCGGGCACATGGTACAGATGGAGCGTGCGAACGATGTAAATCGGCTGATCCTGAAGCATCTGGCTGCCAGCTGAACTCCGGAGGGACTTGTGCTGACCCGGTTTTATTCGACGGTTAAGTTCGATAGCGTTGAAATCATCGACGAAGCTTTGGTGGATGAGCCGCCGGAACTGGAGTGGCTGAATCAGGCACTGGACGGGAGGCGGCGAGCCGTCATTTGGTCGTCGCCACCCGGTCTCGTGGCGCCACGTTCCTACCGGAAATACGAGCGCCTGGACACCGCATGTCAGGAATTTGCCCAGCATGGCACGCCGGTTCGGTTACGGCGTTCAGGAGGAGGCGTTGTACCGCAGGGACCTGGCATTCTCAATCTGACGCTGACTTATCCTGCGGACGGGCCCCATTCAGGAGGGGCCGAGAACGCCTACCGTCACTTGTGCGGCACGATTTCACGCGCCTTGGTGAAATTTGGGATTTCATCGCAAACCCTGCCGGTAGAGGGCGCGTTTTGCGACGGACGCTTTAATCTCTCCGTACCCTGCGTAAGCGGGCCACGCAAACTTGCAGGCACGGCTCAATATTGGCGGCGTCACAGGGGTCGCAGTGCGGTTCTCGCCCATGCGCTGATACTTGTGGACACGGATATCCACGCGATTACCGAACTTGCCACCGAATTCGAAGCTGCGTTGAGCAGCGGCAGGGTCTATTGCCCCGATGCCGTTACCGATGTCGCGACCGAATGGCGATGTAGCAAATCCGGCACAGTGCCGGAAAATCTCTATTCGCTGTTTGCGACGTCATTGCAAGATATTTTGAACACTTCCCCGACTGAAGGAGATTTCGATGATCATGCTTGAATTTTCGATGGCTCCAACTGCTAAAGGCGAAAGCATGAGCGCATACGTTGCTCGTTCGCTAGACATCATTGACAAGAGCGGCCTGCCTTACCAGTTGACTCCGATGGGAACCATTCTCGAAGGAGAGTGGGAGGAGGTGATGGCCGTCGTTGCTGCCTGCTTCAAAGCCATGAAAATCGACTGCGACCGCATCGGTACGCAGATCAAAATCGATTACCGATCCGGGCCAGGCGGCCGCTTGAAATCCAAGGTCGACTCCGTGCAGAAAAAACTTGGCCGCCACTTGGCAACCTGATGCCAACGGCGATGGACTCGAAGGCGCAACTGGGATCAAGCTACATACTCCTGTCATTCCAGTAGTTTCAAGCCTCTGCCCTACTCCCACCAGAATCGAGCTTGTCCCATGAACGCCAACGAAAATTTCATCGCCGCCGACGCCCATGTCGACACCGCCGCGATCGCCCCGCTGTCCAACTCGCGCAAGGTCTATGTGACCGGCAGCCGGCCCGACATTCGCGTGCCGATGCGCGAGATCGCCCAGAGCCCGACGGCCAATGTGCCCAACCCGTCGATCACCGTCTACGACTGCTCCGGCCCCTACACCGATCCGACAGCCAGCATCGACATCCGCAAGGGCCTGCCGGCACTGCGCCAGAATTGGATCGAGGAGCGCGGCGATACGGAAGAACTGCCGGCGCTGTCCTCCGCCTACGGCCGCAGCCGCGAGGCCGACCCGGCGCTCGCCGCGATGCGCTTCGACCTGAAGCGCCGCCCGCGCCGCGCGAAGGCAGGCATGAATCTCAGTGGCAATGTTACGCAGATGCACTACGCCCGCCGCGGCATCGTCACGCCGGAGATGGAATTCATCGCCATCCGCGAAAACCAGAAGCGCGAGGGCCTCTCCGAACTGATCCTGCGCCAGCACCCGGGCGAGACCTCCGGCGCGTCCATCCCGAAGGTCATCACGCCCGAGTTCGTCCGCGACGAGGTGGCGCGCGGCCGCGCCGTCATTCCGGCCAACATCAACCACCCGGAAGCCGAGCCGATGATCATCGGCCGCAACTTCCTGG
>CAYYXS010000064.1:0-15201 GCA_964475635.1 uncultured Rhodocyclaceae bacterium | reverse complement strand
CGCGAAGGCGGCCGCACTGTCGGCGCCGGCGTCGTGGCGAAAGTGATCGAGTAATCGATGCGTGAACGAGAGGCGCCGGAATCCGGCGTCTCGCAGTCTCTGCTGCAGGGGCATAGCTCAATTGGCAGAGCGTCGGTCTCCAAAACCGAAGGTTGGGGGTTCGAGACCCTCTGCCCCTGCCAACAGAACTTAAGGCGAGATTAATGGCCGACAAAATCAAGTTCGCGCTGGCGCTGTTGCTGGTCGCTGCAGGCCTCGCCGGCTTTTACGTCCTGGGCGAGGCGGCGCTGATACTGCGTGTGTTGTCCGTTCTGGCGGGCATGATCGCCGGGGTGGCCGTGGCCTGGTTTACCGAGCCAGGACAGCGCTTTTTCGTTTTTGGCCAGGAGGCCTGGACGGAAACTAAGAAGGTCGCCTGGCCTTCCCGCAAGGAAACCGTGCAGACCACGGGCGTCGTTTTCGCCTTTGTGGTCGTGATGGCGATTTTCCTGTGGCTGACCGACAAGAGCCTGGAGTGGGTTTTTTACGACCTGATCCTGGGATGGAAAAAATCATGACCAAGCGCTGGTACGTCGTGCATGCCTATTCGGGCTTCGAGAAGTCCGTGCAGCGCGCTCTGGCCGAGCGCATCAGGCGCGCCGGCATGGAAGAGAAATTCGGCCAGATCCTTGTGCCGGTCGAGGAAGTGGTCGAGATGAAATCCGGCCAGAAAAGCATTTCCGAACGCAAGTTCTTCCCCGGCTATGTACTGGTGGAAATGGAGATGGACGATGACACCTGGCACTTGGTGAAGAATACCGCCAAGGTGACCGGCTTTGTCGGCGGCACTGCGACCAAGCCGACGCCGATTTCCGAAAAGGAAGTCGCCAAAATCATGCAGCAGATGCAGGAGGGCGTCGAGAAACCGAAGCCCAAGGTGCTGTACGAGGTGGGCGAGATGGTGCGTGTCAAGGAAGGCCCCTTTACCGACTTCAACGGCACGGTGGAAGACATCAACTACGAGAAGAGCAAGTTGCGCGTGGCAGTGACCATCTTCGGTCGCTCGACTCCGGTTGAGCTGGAATTCTCGCAAGTCGAAAAAGCTTAAAGCAGTGCGGGACCGGACCCGCCAAACCGGACAGAGGAGCGCAAGTAGGTAAAACGAAAGCGCGCTACCACTCACTTAACAGGAGCCATCATGGCCAAGAAGATAGTCGGCTTCATCAAGCTGCAAGTGCCGGCGGGCAAGGCGAACCCCTCGCCCCCGATCGGCCCCGCGCTGGGTCAGCGCGGCCTCAACATCATGGAATTCTGCAAGGCCTTCAACGCCCAGACACAGGGTGTTGAGCCGGGCCTGCCGATCCCAGTGGTGATCACCGCCTACGCGGACAAGAGCTTTACCTTCGTGATGAAGACGCCGCCGGCGTCGGTGCTCATCAAGAAGGCGGCCAAAATCGACAAGGGTTCGGCCAAGCCGCACACCGACAAGGTGGGCAAGCTGACGCGCGTCCAGGTCGAAGAAATCGCGAAGGCCAAGATGAAGGACCTTACCGCCGCCGATCTGGAAGCCGCCATGCGCACCGTCGCCGGCAGCGCCCGCAGCATGGGCGTCACCGTGGAGGGCATGTAACATGGCCAAACTCTCCAAGCGCACCACTGAGCTCCGTGCCAAGGTCGATCGCAGCAAGGCCTATCCCGTTGCTGAGGCGCTCGCCCTCGTGAAGGAATGCGCCACCGCCAAGTTCGACGAGGCAGTCGATGTCGCCGTGAACCTCGGTGTCGATGCCAAGAAATCCGACCAGCTGGTGCGCGGCTCCGTTGTGTTGCCCGCCGGCACCGGCAAGAAGGTGCGCGTCGCCGTTTTTGCCCAGGGTGAGAAGGCCCAGGCCGCCAAGGATGCCGGTGCGGACATCGTCGGCTTCGACGATCTCGCTGCCCAGGTCAAGGAAGGCAAGATGGACTTCGATGTGGTCGTAGCCACGCCGGATGCCATGAAGGTGGTCGGTGCGCTCGGCCAGATACTCGGCCCGCGCGGACTCATGCCAAACCCGAAGGTCGGCACGGTGACCATGGATGTCGCCGGAGCGGTGAAGAATGCCAAGGCGGGCCAGGTGCAGTACCGCACTGACAAGGCCGGCATCATCCAGTGCACCATTGGCCGCGCCTCGTTTTCGGTCGAGCAGCTGCAGCAGAACATCTCTGCGCTGATCGATGCCCTGAACAAGGCCAAACCGGCAACCAGCAAGGGCCAGTATCTGAAGAAGGTCTCCGTTTCCAGCACCATGGGAGCGGGAGTGCGCGTCGACCAGGCCAGTCTGTCGGCGCAGCAGTGAGGAATGGGTCCCCGCAAGTGTGGGGACAGGGCTTTGGGACGCCGGGAAAGCGCAAGCCCAACCGGCGGATCGTCAAAGACCGCAGGTGCCGGAGGGGGTGGCATGACCCGAAGGCTTAAGCGCGCAAGCAGCCTGCGCAGACGGTGCACCCAGACAGGATTTGGGTCCGCGGCCAAGACGCCGAGGACAGCGCTCCTGATCCAGGTCGCCGTGGGTGCGGCGGAGCGGTTTCGCCGCGTGTTGACTTGAATGGAGAAAGGACCTCATGGGCCTCAATCTTGAAGGTAAAAAAGCCATTGTGGCGGAGGTGTCGGCGCAGGTCGCCAGCGCCCAGACCATTGTCGTGGCCGAGTACCGCGGCATCGGGGTGGGGGATCTCACTCAGCTGCGTGCGAAGGCCCGCCAGTCTGGCGTCTATCTGCGCGTGCTGAGAAACACCCTGGCCCGTCTGGCGGTTGCCGACACCGGATTCTCGGTGCTAGCCGACCAGATGACCGGACCGCTGATCTATGGCATTTCAAGCGATCCGGTTGCGGCAGCGAAAGTGTTGAACGACTTCGCCAAGAGCAACGAGAAGCTTATTCTCAAGGCCGGCGCCTATGCCGGCAAGGCGCTGGACAAGGCGGGCGTGCAGGCGCTGGCCTCGATCCCGAGCCGCGAAGAGCTGCTTGCCAGGCTGCTTGGCGTGATGAAAGCGCCGGTATCCGGCTTTGCTGTCGCGCTGGGCGCGCTGGCAAGGCAACGCGAAGCCGCCGCCTGACCATCCCTTACTAATATCTGAATCTGGAGTAATTGAACATGGCTATCAGCAAACAAGACATTCTGGAAGCCGTCGGCAGCATGACGGTGATGGACCTGAACGATCTGGTCAAGGCGTTCGAAGAGAAATTTGGCGTTTCCGCCGCTGCGATGGCGGTTGCCGCGCCGGGCGCCGGCGGCGGCGCTACCGCTCCGGCTGCGGAAGAGCAGACCGAGTTCACCGTCATTCTAGCCGCCGTAGGCGACAAGAAAGTCGAGGTGATCAAGGTCGTCCGCGCTGTGACCGGCCTCGGCCTCAAGGAAGCCAAAGATCTGGTCGACGGCGCGCCGAAACCTGTCAAGGAGGCGATCCCCAAGGCCGACGCCGAGGCGATCAAGAAGCAGCTGGAAGATGCCGGCGCGAAAGCCGAGATCAAATAAGACTGATTTGGCAGGATGGGCTGGCGGTTTTGGCCGCCAGCCCTTTGCCTTTACGGAAGTTGCCAGTTTCCAGTTGCCAGTTGCCCGGAAACGGCTGTTTGCAATACCGCAGCAACTGACAACTGAAGACTGATTTCTCACCCCCGGAGCCGATATGACGTACTCCTATACCGAGAAAAAGCGCATCCGCAAGAACTTTGCCAAGCGCGCAAGCGTTCTAGACGTGCCCTTCCTGCTTGCCACGCAGTTGGAGTCCTACCTTGCTTTCCTGCAGACGGACATACCGCCGGCGCAGCGTCGCAACCAGGGCTTGCAGGCCGCCTTCACCTCGATTTTCCCAATTGTCAGCCATAGCGGAAATGCACGACTCGAGTTCGCCTATTACGCTCTCGGCGAGCCTGCCTTCGACGTCAAGGAATGCCAGCAGCGAGGCCTGACTTTCGCCAGTCCGCTGCGCGCCCGCGTTCGCCTGGTCATCATGGATAGGGAGGCGGCCAAGGAGACCATCAAGGAAGTGAAAGAGCAGGAAGTGTACATGGGCGAGATTCCGCTCATGACCACGACCGGCTCGTTTGTCATAAACGGTACCGAGCGGGTCATAGTTTCCCAGCTTCATCGCTCGCCTGGGGTGTTTTTCGAGCACGACCGCGGCAAGACGCATTCATCTGGCAAATTGCTGTTCTCAGCCCGTATCATCCCCTACCGCGGTTCATGGCTCGACTTCGAGTTCGATCCGAAGGACTACCTGTATTTCCGCGTCGACCGCCGCCGCAAGATGCCGGTGACGATCCTGCTCAAGGCCATTGGTTTGTCTCCTGAGCAGATCCTTGCCAATTTCTTCGAGTTCGACACTTTCCATCTGTCCAAGAAGGGGATCCAGTTCGAGGTGGTGCCCGAGCGTCTGCGCGGCGAGGTGGCCCGCTTCGACATCACCGACAAGTCTGGCAAGGTCATCGTTGCCAAGGACAAGCGGATTACTGCCAGGCATATCCGAGAATTGGCCGATGCCGGCATCAAGAAAATCAACGTGCCGGAGGAATTCCTGGTCGGGCGCGTCATCGGGCGCAACGTCATTGATGCGGAAACGGGCGAGATCCTCGCCAATGCCAACGAGGAGCTGACCGAGAGCCTGTTAGGCAAGCTGAGCGAGTCCGGCGTTGCCGAAGTGTACACGCTTTACACCAACGATCTCGATCGCGGCACCTACATCTCGTCGACGCTGCGAACAGACGAAACCGCCGACCAGATGTCGGCGCGCGTTGCCATCTACCGCATGATGCGTCCCGGCGAGCCACCGACCGAGGATGCAGTAGAGACCCTCTTTCACGGTTTGTTCTACTCGGAAGAGCGCTACGACCTCTCCGCCGTCGGCCGCATGAAGTTCAACCGCCGTGTCGGCCGCGAAGCGCTGGATGGCCCGGGCACGCTGTCCAACCAGGACATCATCGACGTCATCCGCATTCTCGTAGAACTGCGGAATGGCCGGGGCGAAATCGACGATATCGATCACCTTGGCAACCGCCGCGTGCGTTCCGTCGGGGAACTGGCGGAGAACCAGTTCCGTGCTGGCTTGGTGCGTGTCGAGCGCGCCGTCAAGGAGCGCCTGTCCCAGGCCGAATCCGAGAACCTGATGCCGCATGATCTGATCAATGCGAAGCCGATCTCGGCGGCAATCAAGGAATTCTTCGGATCCAGCCAGCTCTCGCAGTTCATGGACCAGACCAACCCGCTTTCCGAGATTACGCACAAGCGCCGCGTCTCGGCACTCGGCCCGGGCGGCCTGACTCGGGAGCGTGCCGGCTTCGAGGTGCGCGACGTGCATCCGACGCACTACGGCCGCGTCTGCCCGATCGAAACGCCGGAAGGCCCGAACATCGGCCTGATCAACTCGCTGGCGCTGTATGCACGTACCAACGAGTACGGCTTCATCGAGACGCCCTACCGCAAGGTGGTCAAGAGCAAAGTGGCCGATGAGGTCGATTATCTGTCGGCGATCGAAGAAGGCAAGTTCACCATCGCCCAGGCGAATGCCGAGCTGGACAAGAAGGGCCACTTCACCAACGACATCGTGTCGGCGCGCCATCACAACGAATTCGTGCTGGCCGAACCGGACAAGCTGGAGTACATGGACGTGTCGCCGTCCCAGGTGGTGTCGGTCGCGGCCTCGCTGATCCCGTTCCTGGAGCATGACGACGCGAACCGCGCGCTGATGGGCGCCAACATGCAACGCCAAGCCGTTCCCTGTCTGCGCGCAGAAAAACCGCTGGTGGGCACCGGCATCGAGCGCACCGTGGCCGTCGACTCCGGTACGACCGTGCAGGCCTGGCGCGGCGGGCGCATCGACTACGTCGACGCCGGCCGTATTGTGGTGCGTGCCAACGACAATGAAATCACGGCCGGCGAAGTCGGCGTGGACATTTACAACCTGATCAAGTACACCCGCTCCAACCAGAACACCAACATCAACCAGCGTCCGCTGGTGAAGGTGGGAGACATCATCGCCAAGGGGGATGTCATAGCCGACGGCGCTTCTACCGACATGGGCGAACTGGCGCTAGGCCAGAACATGCTGGTGGCGTTCATGCCCTGGAACGGCTACAACTTCGAGGACTCAATACTGATTTCCGAGCGCGTCGTGGCTGACGACCGCTTTACTTCGATTCATATCGAGGAGCTGACGGTTGTTGCCCGTGACACCAAGCTCGGCGCCGAGGAAATCACCCGCGATATCGCCTCGCTTGGCGAGGCGCAGCTATCGCGCCTCGACGAGTCCGGCATCGTCTATATAGGCGCCGAAGTGGAAGCCGGCGACGTGCTGGTGGGGAAGGTCACGCCGAAGGGTGAAACCCAGCTGACGCCGGAAGAGAAACTGCTGCGCGCGATCTTCGGCGAGAAGGCCTCCGACGTGAAGGACACCAGCCTGCGCGTACCGTCAGGTATGTCAGGCACGGTGATAGATGTCCAGGTGTTCACCCGTGAAGGCATCGAGCGTGACAAGCGCGCCCAGCAGATCATCGACGACGAGCTGCGCCGCTACAAGACCGACCTGGCCGACCAGATGCGCATTGTCGAGCGCGACACCTTCGCCCGCATCGAA
Source organism: uncultured Rhodocyclaceae bacterium (assembly GCA_964475635.1). Classification (GTDB taxonomy): domain Bacteria; phylum Pseudomonadota; class Gammaproteobacteria; order Burkholderiales; family Rhodocyclaceae; genus Desulfobacillus. The sequence goes on along the minus strand of CAYYXS010000064.1, from coordinate 8,613 downwards.
CGCCTGCTGGTCGGCAAGGTGGCGAACAAGGGGCCAAAGAAGCTGGTCAAGGGCACCAAGCTGACCAAGGCCTACTTGGAGTCCATGGACCCGCATCACTGGTTCGACATCGGCCTGGCGAACGACGAGGCCGCGCAGCAACTGGAAAACCTGCACGAGAGCATAGAGCAGACACGCAAGGATTTTGATCAGGCTTTCGAGGCCAAGAAGAAAAAACTCACCCAGGGCGATGAACTGCCTCCTGGCGTGCAGAAGATGGTCAAGGTTTACCTTGCCGTCAAGCGTCGACTGCAGCCTGGCGACAAGATGGCAGGCCGACATGGCAACAAGGGCGTCGTCTCTCGCATCGTTCCGATCGAGGACATGCCCAACATGGCCGACGGCACGACGGTAGACATCGTTCTCAACCCCCTCGGGGTGCCGTCGCGGATGAATATCGGCCAGATCCTGGAGACGCATCTGGGCTGGGCTGCCAAGGGCCTCGGCCTGAAGATCGGCGGGATGCTGAAGCAGCAGACGGCCGTGACAGAGCTGCGCAAGTACTTGAACAAGATCTACAACTCGAGCGGCAAGGGAGAAGATATCGACTCTCTGACCGATAGGGAGATTCTGGAACTGGCAGACAATCTCAAGCATGGCGTGCCTTTTGCGACGCCGGTTTTCGATGGTGCGCACGAGGAAGAGATCAAAGACATGTTGGAGTTGGCCGGCATGCCGCGCACCGGGCAAGTGACGTTGTTCGATGGCCGCACCGGGGAGCAATTCGAGCGTCCCGTCACGGTTGGCTACATGCATGTGCTGAAGCTGCATCATCTGGTCGACGATAAGATGCATGCACGCTCTACTGGCCCCTACAGCTTGGTGACCCAACAGCCGCTGGGCGGCAAGGCGCAGTTCGGCGGCCAGCGTTTTGGCGAGATGGAAGTTTGGGCGCTGGAAGCCTACGGAGCTTCCTATACGCTGCAGGAAATGCTTACGGTCAAGTCTGACGACGTTTCTGGCCGAACCAAGGTCTACGAAAATATCGTCAAGGGCGAGCACAAGATCGACGCCGGCATGCCGGAGTCGTTTAACGTGCTGGTGAAAGAAATTCGATCCCTGGCGATCGACATCGACCTCGAGCGCTATTAGGAGTGATGAAATGAAAGCACTACTCGATCTGTTCAAGCAGGTAACGCAGGAAGAGGAGTTCGATGCCATCACCATAGGCCTCGCCTCGCCCGAGAAGATCCGCTCTTGGTCCTACGGCGAGGTGAAAAAGCCAGAGACCATCAACTATCGCACCTTCAAGCCCGAGCGCGATGGCCTTTTTTGCGCCAAGATTTTCGGCCCGGTCAAAGATTACGAGTGTCTGTGCGGGAAATACAAGCGCCTCAAGCACCGTGGCGTCATCTGCGAAAAATGCGGCGTCGAGGTTACCCTGTCCAAGGTGCGTCGCGAGCGCATGGGCCATATTGAACTTGCTTCGCCTGTCGCCCACATCTGGTTCCTGAAGAGCCTGCCGAGCCGCCTGGGCATGGTGCTCGACATGACGCTACGCGACATCGAGCGCGTGCTCTACTTCGAAGCCTACGTGGTGGTCGACCCCGGCATGACGCCGCTCAATCGCGCACAATTGCTCTCCGAGGACGATTACCTCGCCAAGGTCGAGGAGTACGGTGATGATTTCGCAGCCGTGATGGGTGCCGAGGGTATACGCGAACTGCTTCGTACTCTGGACGTCAATCATGAGATCGACGTGCTGCGCAAGGAACTGGAGACAACCGGTTCTGAAGCCAAAATCAAGAAGATCGCGAAGCGCCTGAAAGTCCTGGAAGCCTTCCAGCAGTCCGGCATCAAGCCCGACTGGATGATCCTCGAGGTACTGCCGGTGCTGCCGCCGGATCTGCGCCCGCTGGTACCACTGGACGGCGGCCGATTCGCCACCTCGGATCTGAACGACCTGTATCGTCGGGTCATCAACCGCAACAACCGACTCAAGCGTCTTTTGGAGTTGAAAGCTCCAGAGATCATCGTGCGCAACGAGAAACGCATGCTGCAGGAAGCGGTCGATTCGCTGCTTGACAACGGCCGCCGCGGCAAGGCCATGACCGGCGCCAACAAGCGTCCACTGAAGTCGCTGGCCGACATGATCAAGGGCAAGGGCGGCCGTTTTCGCCAGAACCTGTTGGGAAAGCGCGTCGACTACTCGGGCCGATCGGTTATCGTGGTCGGCCCTCAGCTCAAGCTGCATCAATGCGGCCTGCCGAAAAAAATGGCTCTCGAGTTGTTCAAGCCCTTCATCTTCAACAAACTCGAACTGATGGGCCTGGCCACCACCATCAAGGCGGCCAAGAAATTGGTCGAGCAGGAAGTTCCGGAGGTGTGGGACATCCTGGAAGACGTCATACGAGAGCATCCCGTGATGCTCAACCGAGCGCCTACCTTGCACCGGCTCGGAATCCAGGCCTTCGAGCCGACGCTGATAGAGGGCAAGGCAATTCAGTTGCACCCGCTGGTCTGCGTGGCCTTCAACGCCGACTTCGACGGCGACCAGATGGCCGTCCACGTTCCGTTGTCTCTGGAGGCGCAGATGGAGGCGAGAACTCTGATGCTCTCCTCCAACAACATCCTGTCGCCTGCCAATGGCGAGCCGATCATCGTTCCTTCGCAGGATATCGTGCTGGGCCTCTATTACGCCACGCGCGACCGCATCAACGCCCGAGGCGAGGGCATGGCCTTCGCCGACATACCTGAAGTGAAGCGTGCCTACGAATCCGGCAAGGTGGATTTACACGCACGTGTCATGGCGCGCATCAAGGAATACGACGTGTCCGAATCCGGCGAGAAAAGCGAGAGGATCACGCGCTACGAGACTACTGTGGGGCGCGCCATCCTGTCCGAGATACTGCCTGCTGGATTGCCCTTCTCGATCATCAATAAGCCCCTCAAGAAGAAGGAAATCTCGCGCCTGATCAACGCTTGCTTTCGCCGTTGCGGATTGAAGGAGACAGTGGTCTTTGCCGACAGGCTGATGCAGGCCGGATTCAGCTTGGCCACTCGCGCCGGCATCTCGATCTCTATCGGCGACATGCTGGTGCCGCCACAGAAGCACGAAATCATTTCTGCTGCCGAGAATGAGGTAAAGGAGATCGAGAAACAATACACTTCCGGCCTCGTTACGGATGGAGAGCGTTACAACAAGGTGGTCGATATTTGGGGTCGCGCAGGCGATCAGGTGGCGAAAGCTATGATGGAGCAGCTTTCTCACCAGGAGGTTATCAACCGTAGTGGCAAGAAGGTGGCGCAGGAATCGCTCAATTCCATCTATATGATGGCTGATTCGGGTGCCCGGGGTTCGGCTGCGCAGATCCGCCAGCTGGCCGGTATGCGAGGGCTGATGGCAAAACCGGATGGTTCCATCATCGAAGTTCCGATTACCACAAATTTCCGCGAGGGCTTAAACGTCCAGCAGTACTTCATTTCCACTCACGGCGCGCGCAAGGGCTTGGCCGACACCGCGCTGAAGACGGCCAACTCCGGCTATCTGACGCGCCGCTTGGTCGATGTTACTCAGGATCTCGTGGTGACTGAGGACGATTGCGGCACAACCAACGGTTTCGCCATGAAGGCCTTGATTGAGGGCGGAGAGGTCGTCGAGGCGCTGCGAGAGCGCGTACTGGGACGCGTGGTCACCTCAGATGTGCTGCATCCTGAAACGCAGGATGTGTTGTTCCCGACGGGGTTTCTGCTTGACGAAGATGCCGTTGAGCTGATTGAGAGCCTTGGCGTCGATGAAGTGCGTGTGCGTACCCCCCTTGCCTGCGAAACCCGCTATGGGCTTTGCGCCAAGTGCTACGGCCGCGATCTTGGCCGCGGGACGCTGGTTAATTCGGGTGAGGCAGTCGGCGTCATCGCCGCGCAGTCGATCGGCGAGCCGGGAACCCAGCTTACCATGCGCACTTTCCACGTTGGCGGCGCTGCATCCCGCGCTGCGGCGGCTTCCCAGGTCGAGGCAAAATCCTCCGGCACGATACGCTTTACGCAGAATATGCGGTACGTCACCAACCCGAAAGGTGAGAAGGTCGTCATCGCGCGCTCCGCGGAGGTGCTGGTGACAGACGATCATGGGCGCGAACGCGAGCGGCACAAGGTGCCCTACGGAGCCATCTTGTCGGTGGACGATGGGATGCACTTGAAAGCCGGCGCACAATTGGCCACATGGGATCCGCATACCCGCCCCATCGTGACAGAATATGCGGGGATGGTGAGGTTCGAGAACGTTGAGGAAGGCGTCACCGTAACCAAGCAGATCGACGAAGTGACCGGTCTGTCAACCCTGGTCGTTATCGATCCGAAACGCAAGGCCGGCGCGGCCGCCAAGGGCCTGCGGCCGCAGGTGAAGCTGCTGACATCCTCAGGCGAGGAGGTAAAGATTCACAGCACCGACCATTCTGTGACAATCACCTTCCAAGTTGGCTCAATTATCACGGTTAAGGATGGTCAGGAAGTCAGCGTTGGCGACATCCTGGCACGCATACCTCAGGAATCTTCAAAGACCCGAGACATCACAGGTGGTTTGCCGCGTGTGGCGGAACTCTTCGAAGCCCGTTCGCCTAAGGACGCCGGCATGTTGGCGGAAGTTACTGGAACGGTGTCATTCGGCAAAGACACCAAGGGCAAACAGCGCCTCGTGATCACGGAGCCGGACGGCACTGCACACGAATACCTGATTCCGAAGGACAAGCATGTTATGGCTCACGACGGTCAGGTGGTAAACCGCGGTGAAGTCATCGTGGACGGTCCGGCCGACCCGCACGACATATTGCGTCTGAAAGGTGTTGAGGAGCTTGCCCGCTACATCATCGACGAAGTGCAGGACGTGTACCGTCTCCAGGGTGTGAAAATCAACGACAAGCATATCGAAGTGATCGTGCGCCAGATGTTGCGCCGCGTCGTCATCACTGACCCGGGCGATACCCACTTCATTCGCGAGGAGCAGGTGGAGCGTGCGGAGGTGCTGGATGAAAACGACAAGGCGATCAATCAAGGCAAGCGCCCTGCGGAGTTCCAGTACCTATTGCTGGGGATCACCAAGGCCTCGCTGTCCACGGATTCCTTCATTTCGGCGGCCTCTTTCCAGGAAACAACCCGGGTGCTGACCGAGGCTGCGATCATGGGCAAGCGCGACGAACTGCGCGGCCTCAAGGAGAACGTGATAGTCGGACGCCTGATCCCGGCGGGAACCGGCTTAGCCTACCATCGCACACGGCGCATGCAGGCCGTTGGCGAGGATATCGCTGTCCCAAGCGAGTTCAGGCTGGAACAGGGAACAGTCCAAGAAGACACCCAGGCTGGTTGACGCTTAATTGAAAACCCCCTTATAATCCGGCCTCTTTGCGAACGGCGCGGCTAAACCGCGCGCAGCGCAGGAAACACGAATCCCGGGGCGGCGCAGCTTGAATAGCCGCCTCGGTTTTTTGGAAATTCTAGAATATGCCAACAATCAATCAGTTAGTGCGGAAGACGCGCAAAGCCCCGGCCACAAAGAGCAAGGTGCCGGCCTTGGCCAATTGCCCGGCAAAGCGTGGGGTATGCACCCGAGTTTATACGACGACGCCGAAGAAGCCGAATTCGGCGCTGCGGAAGGTGGCCAAGGTGCGCCTGACCAACGGCTTCGAGGTGATTTCATACATCGGCGGCGAAGGGCATAACCTGCAGGAACACTCAGTGGTGCTCATTCGTGGCGGCCGAGTCAAGGATTTGCCTGGTGTGCGCTATCACATCGTGCGCGGTAGCCTGGATACGCAGGGGGTCAAGGACCGCAAACAGTCGCGCTCCAAGTATGGAGCCAAGCGGCCTAAGGCTGCTTAACTGGATGAATTGGAGTTAGAAACATGCCACGACGCAGAGAAGTTCCGAAACGCGACGTTCTGCCAGACCCGAAGTTCGGCAGTCAGGATGTCGCAAAATTCGTCAATGTATTGATGATGAGCGGCAAGAAATCGGTCGCGGAAAGTACGCTCTATCGGGCTTTCGACCAGATCAAGAGCAAGTCCGGGAAGGAGCCGCTGGAAGTCTTCATTCAGGCTGTGAGCAATGTGAAACCGTCGGTGGAAGTCAAAAGCCGTCGCGTCGGTGGCGCCAACTATCAGGTTCCGGTGGAAGTCCGTCCGGTGCGCCGCGCCGCGCTGGCGATGCGCTGGATCCGCGAGTCTGCTCGCAAGCGTTCGGAGAAGTCCATGGGCGCCCGCCTGGCCGGTGAGTTGCTGGAAGCGGCCGAGGGCCGCGGAGGTGCAGTCAAGAAGCGCGAGGAAGTGCATCGCATGGCCGAGGCCAATAAAGCCTTCGCGCATTACCGCTTCTGATGAGCGGCCGGGTTTCCCGGCCTTGACAGGGAAAACCCGCCACAGCGTCAGTATTGGCGTCTTGGCGGTTTGGTTTAGATAAGGCAGGTTAAAAAGTGGCACGCACGACCCCGATTGAGCGCTACCGAAACATAGGCATCAGTGCCCACATTGATGCCGGCAAGACCACGACCACGGAGCGCATCCTGTTCTACACGGGCGTCTCGCACAAGATAGGCGAGGTGCACGACGGTGCAGCCGTTATGGACTGGATGGAGCAGGAGCGCGAGCGCGGCATTACTATTACTTCTGCCGCCACTACCTGCTTCTGGAAGGGGATGGACGGCAGGTTTCCCGAACACCGCATCAACATCATCGACACACCTGGCCACGTCGACTTCACCATCGAGGTGGAGCGCTCGATGCGAGTCCTCGACGGGGCTTGCATGGTGTACTGTGCGGTCGGCGGCGTACAGCCGCAGTCCGAAACGGTATGGCGCCAGGCCAACAAGTACAAGGTGCCGCGCCTTGCCTTTGTGAACAAGATGGACCGTCAGGGCGCAGATTTCTTCAAGGTCTATGACCAGATGAAACTGCGCCTGAAGGCCAACCCAGTTCCCCTGCAGGTACCGATCGGCGCGGAGGACACCTTCGAGGGTGTGGTCGACCTTATCCGTATGAAGGCCATTTTCTGGGACGACTCGACCCAGGGGATGAAGTTCGATCTTCGTGACATTCCTGCAAATCTGCAGGAGAAATCAAGGGTGTGGCGCGAGAAGATGGTCGAGGCGGCTGCCGAGGCCAACGAAGATCTGATGAACAAGTATCTTGAAGGCGGCGACCTCACTGAGCAGGAAATCATGAGGGGCCTTCGCCTGCGGACCATCGCAAGTGAGATCGTGCCGATGCTGTGCGGCTCTGCCTTCAAGAACAAGGGCGTACAGGCTATGCTGGATGCCGTCATCGAACTGCTGCCAGCGCCAACCGACATTCCGCCTGTCCAGGGCGAACTGGAAAACGGACAGCCCGGTGAGCGCAAGGCGGGCGATGAAGAGCCGTTTGCCGGACTGGCCTTCAAGATCATGACCGACCCCTACGTCGGCCAACTGACCTTCTTCCGCGTCTATTCCGGTGTGGTGAACTCAGGCGACACGATCTACAACCCGATCAAGGGACGCAAGGAACGCATCGGCCGAATCCTGCAGATGCATGCCAACCAGCGTGAAGAGATCAAGGAAGTGCGCGCCGGCGATATTGCCGCCGCTGTTGGCCTGAAAGAGGCCACCACTGGGGAGACGCTATGTGATCCCACCAAGGTGATCACGCTCGAAAAGATGGAATTCCCCGAGCCGGTGATCCATGTCGCCGTCGAGCCGAAAACCAAAGCCGACCAGGAGAAGATGGGCATTGCGTTGAATCGCTTGGCGCAGGAAGACCCTTCCTTCCGTGTGCGTACCGACGAGGAATCAGGTCAGACCATCATCTCCGGCATGGGTGAGCTGCATCTCGAGATACTGGTCGATCGCATGAAACGCGAGTTCGGGGTGGAAGCCAACGTTGGCGCTCCGCAGGTGGCATACCGAGAGGCGATCAAAAAGACTGTCGAACAGGAAGGGAAGTTCATCAAGCAGTCTGGCGGCCGCGGTCAGTACGGCCACGTATGGATCAAGCTCGAACCGAACGAGCCCGGCAAAGGCTACGAGTTCGTCGACGCCATCAAGGGGGGCACGGTTCCGCGCGAGTATATACCCGCGGTGGACAAGGGACTGCAGGATACTCTGCCGAACGGCGTGCTTGCGGGCTTTCCGGTGGTTGACGTAAAGGTCACTCTGTTCGACGGTTCCTATCATGACGTCGATTCAAACGAGAACGCATTCAAGATGGCCGCCTCCATAGCGTTCAAGGATGCTATGCGCAAGGCCAGCCCTGTCCTGCTCGAGCCGATGATGTCGGTTGAAGTGGAAACCCCGGAGGACTTCATGGGCAACGTGATGGGCGACCTGTCCGGCCGTCGCGGCATGGTTCAGGGCATGGAGGACCAGGCTGGCGGCATCAAGGTGGTCAAGGCGGAAGTACCGCTGGCCGAGATGTTCGGTTATTCGACCACCTTGCGCTCCTTGTCCCAGGGCCGTGCTACCTACTCAATGGAATTCAAGCACTACTCGGAGGCGCCTAAGAACGTTGCCGAGGCGATCATCAACAAGAAGTGACTCGTACTTTAGGGGATTAGAAACATGGCCAAAGGCAAATTCGAACGTACGAAGCCGCATGTGAACGTAGGGACGAT
>CAYYXS010000063.1:0-15323 GCA_964475635.1 uncultured Rhodocyclaceae bacterium | reverse complement strand
ACCTCAAGTCCGGCGGCTACCTGATCATCGACCAGACCGAGGCGATGACCACCATCGACGTCAACACCGGCGGCTTCGTCGGCTTGCGCAATTTCGACGATACCATCTTCAAGACCAACCTCGAGGCGGCGCAGACCATCGCCCGCCAGCTGCGCCTGCGCAACCTCGGCGGCATCATCATTCTCGACTACATCGACATGGAGAGCGAGGAGCACAAGGCCGCCGTGCTGGCCGAGCTGAACAAGGCGCTGGCGCGCGACCACACCCGCATGTCCGTGAACGGCTTCACGGCGCTCGGACTGGTCGAGATGACCCGCAAGAGAACGCGCGAGTCGCTCGCCCACGTGTTGTGCGAGCCCTGCCCGACCTGCGGCGGCCGCGGCGAAGTGAAGACCGCGCGCACCATGTGCTACGAGATCCTGCGCGAGCTGCTGCGCGAGGCGCGCCAGTTCAACGCCCGCGAGTACCGCGTGCTGGCGGCGCCGGCGGCGATCGACCTGTTCCTCGACGAGGAATCGGGCTCGCTCGCCATGCTCTCGGACTTCATCGGCAAGCCGATTTCCCTGCAGGCCGAATCGGGCTACACTCAGGAGCAGTTCGACATCGTCCTGATGTGACGCCTGGAGGAGGCATGGACGCCAGCATCAGTGTCCCGCTGTGGCTGTTCGTCGTCATGGCGCTGCTCGCCGCCTGGGCCGCCGGCGTGCTGCTGCTGGCGCCGGGGATGCGCTGGTTCTTCCGCCGACGCATCAACGCCGTCATCCAGGAGCTCAACACCCGCCTGAGGATCGAGCTGCCCTCCTTCAAGCTGACCCGCCGCGAGGTGCTGATCGACCGGCTCTTCCACGACCCGCGCATCCAGGCTGCGGCCGAGGCGCATGCCAAGGAAAGCGGCGAGCCGCTGCTCGACGTGCGCCGGCGCATCGACCACTATGCGCGCGAGATCGTGCCCTCCTTCAATGCCTATCTCTACTTCCGCTTCGGCTACTGGCTGGCGAAGACGGCGGCCCGCTCGCTCTACCGCGTCCGCCTCGGCTACGCCGACGAGGCCGGCCTGGCGGCCGTCGACCCGAAGTCCACCGTGATCTTCGTCATGAACCACCGCAGCAACATGGACTACGTGCTGGTGGCCTTCCTCGCCGCCGAGCGGGTGGCGCTCTCCTACGCCGTCGGCGAGTGGGCGCGCGTGTGGGGCCTGCAGGCGCTGATCCGCTCGATGGGCGCCTTCTTCGTGCGGCGCAGCTCGGGCGACCCGCTCTACCGCGCCGTGCTCTCGCGCTACGTGGCGATGGCCACCGAGGCCGGCGTGCCGCAGGCGCTCTTTCCCGAGGGCGGGCTCACCGTGGACGGCGCGCTGCGGCAGCCGAAGTTCGGCCTGCTCGACTACATGGTGAAGTCCTTCCGCGCCGATGGAGCGCGCGACCTGGTGTTCATCCCGGTCGGCCTCAACTACGACCGCGTGCTGGAGGACCGCAGCCAGCTGCTCAAGCTGGCGGCGCAGCGCCGCCGCGGCATGATGGCCGCCGTGCTGACGACGCTGACTTTCATCGGGCGCAACCTCGGCCAGATGCTGACCGGCGGCTGGCACCGCTTCGGCTATGCCTGCGTGAACTTCGGCACGCCGCTCTCGATGCGGCGCTACGTGCGCGAGAACGGCGTCGACTTCACCGCCCTCGATGACGACGCCCGCAAGCGCGAGGTGGAGGCGCTGGGCCGCCACCTGATGCGGGCCATCGGCGAGGTGATCCCGGTGGTGCCCGTGGCGCTGGTGGCGCAGGTGTTCCGGCTGGATCCCGAGCGGGCGTTGTCGGAGCTGGAGGTCAAGTCGTCCGCCTGCGCGCTGCTCGCCGGCTGGGAGGCGCGCGGCGCGCACATCTACATCCCGCGCCACGACCGCGACTACGCCATCGGCGTCGGCCTGCGCATGCTGACGCTGCGCCATATCGTCGAGGAGCGCGACGGCCTCTTCGTGCCGGTGCCGGAGAACCTGCCGGTGCTGGCCTACTACGCCAATTCCGTCGCCCACTTCGCGGGCGGGGCGGTCGAAGTGCTGCCCGTTCCCGAGGCCGCACCGGCGGCCATGCCCGCCGCTACTTCTTAGGCAATCTTCCCATCAGGTAGAACTCGTCGTTGGGGCGCATGTTCGTCAGGTTGGCCATGCGGTTGCTGAGGCCGAAGAAGGCGGCGATGCCGCCGATGTCCCAGATGTCCTCGTCGGTGAAGCCGTGGCCGCGGAGCCGCTCGAAGTCGGCGTCGTCGATCTTGCCCGACTCGAGGCAGACCTTCATGGCGAAGTCGAGCATGGCGCGCTGCTTCGGCGTGATGTCGGCCTTGCGGTAGTTCACCGCCACCTGGTCGGCGAGGAACGGGTTCTTCGCGCGGATGCGCAGGATGGCGCCGTGCGCGACGACGCAGTACTGGCACTGGTTGGCGTTCGACGTGGCGACGACGATCATCTCGCGCTCGGCCTTGGTCAGCCCCCCTTCCTTCTCCATCAGCGCGTCGTGGTAGGCGAAGAAGGCGCGGCACTCGTCCGGGCGGTGGGCCAGGGCGAGGAAGACGTTCGGCACGAAGCCGGATTTCTCCTGCACCGCCTCGATGCGGGCGCGGATGTCCTCCGGGATGTCTTTCAGTTCGGGGACGGGAAAGCGGCTGATGGCTGCGGTGCTCATGGGGGTTCCTCTGACTGATTGCGATTCGTTACTGCGGCAGGGCAAGGCGCCCGGCCACTTCCAGCTTGCCGCCGGTGTGACGCACGACGATCAGCTCCGCCTCCTTGGGCGAGATGCCGGTGAGCGCGCGGATGTTGTGGTTGTGCGTCACCAGCACGGCGTTGTAGGGCGGCTTCACCTTCTTCGCCAGCGCCTCGACTTCCTCGATCAGGGCAAACTCCTTGTCCGGCTGGATGTTCAGGGAATTCAACGGCGGCCAGGGCTCCGGCTCCTCGCCGAAGACCAGGCGCGCCGTCTCCAGGCAACGGCACCATAGGCTCGAGCGTGCGGTCGTGAAGCTGATGGCGCGGAACTTCAGCAGACGGCCGAGCCGGCGCGCTTCCTCGCGGCCGGCGTCGGAGAGGTTGCGCTGCGTCGCGCAGTCGCCGAGCCTGAAGCCGGGCGGCTCGCCCTGGCCAGCCTCGGCCGAGGCGTGGCGCATCAGCACGACGTTGCCGCCGGCCTTCAGCTTTGCCCACAGGGCCTCGTCGGCGTGGGCGGCGGGCAGCAGGCTGGCCGCCAGCAGAATGGCCCAGATATGTTTCATGCGGTCTCCCTTCATTTCCTTGCGTCCTGAAAAGTCAGTCCCGGCAGGCCGGCGAGCAGACGCTCGTCGGCCGTCACCAGCGTTGCGCGATGTCTCAGCGCGGTGGCGGCGATGAAGCGGTCGGCTGGATCCTTGTGATCGCTGTCCAGTTGCGCGGCAAGAATCGCAGTCGGCCCGTCCAGGGGCAGCTCGGTCAGGCCGGAATCAAGGGCGATGCGGCGCATCTCGTCGATGCCCTCGACCTCGATGCGCTTTTTCTTCGCCAGCATTGCAAGCTCCCAGAAGCTGACGGCACTGACCGCGAGGCCATCATCTTCCAGTGCCCGCTCGATTCGCGCGCGGCTGGCGCGGCCGAGTTTCTTGTCGGCGGTCGCCAGCCAGTAGAGCGCGTGGGTGTCGAGCAGGATCATTTCAATGCTTCCCAATCGTCCGGATCGACGGCGGGTGAAATGATGTCTCCCAGGATACGCGTGCGACCTTTCCACATGCCGAAGGGCGACGCCGGCTTGCTCGGTTTCACCGGACACAGCTCGGCCACGGGTTTGCCGTTCTTGGTGACGCGGATGGTCTCGCCCGTGCGCGCGACCTCGTCCATGAGGGCGAGGCACTTGGCCTTGAATTCGGAAGCTTTGATGGTTTGCATGGCGTGCGCCCCGATGTGATATGACCAGCAGTATGACCATGGTCATCTGAATGGTCAAGCCATGCATTTCTGGCTGACTTGCTTATCCTTCCGCGCCCCCTCATAATTCAACCAAGCAACTGCTTGGTTGGCCCGGCTTCCCGGGCCGGCCCGGGGGGATTCCATGAACTACCGTTCCGTCTTCCGCGAAGGACTCTTCGCCGGCCAGAGCATCGTCGTCACCGGCGGCGGCAGCGGCATCGGCCGCTGCACCGCGCACGAACTGGCCGCGCTCGGCGCCAGGGTGGCACTCATCGGCCGCAAGCCGGAGAAGCTGGCAACCGTGCAGCGCGAGATCGCCGAGGCCGGCGGCCATGCCACCAGCCACGCCTGCGACATCCGCGACGAGGAGCAGGTCTGCGCCGCGGTCGACGCCGTGCTCGCCGCCCACGGCCGCATCGATGGCCTGGTGAACAATGCCGGCGGCCAGTTCCAGGCGAAGCTGGCGGACATCTCGCTGAAGGGCTGGGAGGCGGTGGTGCGCACCAACCTCACCGGCGGCTTCCTCATGGCGCGCGAGTGCTACCGGCGCTGGATGGAGGCGAACGGCGGCGCCATCGTCAACATGAGCGCCGACATGTGGGGCGGCATGCCCGGCATGGGCCACTCCGGTGCCGCGCGCGCCGGCATGGTGAACTTCACCGAGACCGCCGCCTGCGAATGGGCGGCCTCCGGCGTGCGCGTGAATGCCGTGGCGCCGGGCTGGATCGCCTCTTCCGGCTTCGAGACCTATCCGCCCGAAGTGCAGCAGTGGGCGAAGACACTGAAGAAGAAGATTCCCCTGCAGCGCTACGGCACCGAGTCCGAGGCCGCCGCCGCCATCGTCTTCCTGCTCTCGGAAGGCGCCTCCTTCATCACCGGCGTGACACTGCGCATCGACGGCGGCGTGCTCAACGCGCGGCCGACCTGGCCGCTCGTGCCGCACCAGCGCTCGAAGGCCTACAACGGCTTCCCGCTCTATGCGCCGCCGAAATTCATGGTGGGGGAATGATGCCTAGTCAATTACCGTCGTCCCCGCGAACGCGGGGACCCATCAACTACCATGGATTCCCGCTTTCGCGGGAATGACGAGCAATGCCCGTACTCGAATCCACCCTCGACACGTCCTCCGCCGCCTTCGCTGCCAACCGCGAGGCGTGGCTGAAGCTCATCGCCGACCTCCGTGCCCTTGAACAGCGCGTGCGCGATGCCTCGGCGAAAGCGAAACCGGTCTTCGACAAGCGCGGTCAACTCCTGCCGCGCGAGCGCGTGGCGCGCGCGCTCGACGCCGGCTCGCCCTTCCTCGAGCTCGCCACCGTCGCCGGCTGGTGCATGGACAACCCCGATCCCGCCAAGACCGTTCCCGGCGGCGGGCTGGTGGCCGGCATAGGCTATGTCTCCGGCGTGCGCTGCATGATTGCCGCCTCGGATTCCGGCATCGACGCCGGTGCCATCCAGCCGATGGGCCTGGAGAAAATCCTGCGCGTGGTCGCCATCGCCAAAGAGAACAGGCTGCCCTTCCTGCATCTGGTCGAATCCGCCGGCGCCAACCTGCTCAAATACCGCGTCGAGGACTTCATCCACGGCGGCGGCCTGTTCTGCGGCCTGACGCGCCTCTCCGCCGCGGGCATCCCGGTGGTGACGGTGGTGCACGGCGCGTCCACCGCCGGCGGCGCCTACATGCCCGGCATGTCCGACTACGTGGTGATGGTGCGCGGCCGCGCCAAGGCCTTCCTCGCCGGCACCGCGTTGCTCAAGGCCGCCACCGGCGAAGATGCCAGCGAGGAGGAGCTCGGCGGCGCCGAAATGCATGCGACAGTCAGCGGCCTCGCCGAATACCTCGCCGAGGACGACGCCGACGGCATCCGCCTCGCCCGCGAGGTGCTGGCGAAGCTCGACTGGAACCGCGACCTGCGTCCGGAACAAAAGTCAGTCTCCGCACCACGGCGCGACATCGAGGAATTGCTCGGCCTCGTGCCGCTCGACACGAAGAAGCCCTACGACGTGCGAGAAGTCATTGCCCGCATCGTCGACGACTCCGACTTCCTCGACTTCAAGCCCGGCTATGGCGTGTCGACGGTCTGCGGCCACGCCGCACTCGACGGCCACGCGGTGGGCCTCATCGGCAACAACGGCCCGATCGACCCGGCCGGCGCCACCAAGGCCTCGCACTTCATCCAGGCCTGCTGCCAGTCCGGCACGCCCATCGTCTATCTGCAGAACACCACCGGCTACATCGTCGGCAAGGCGAGCGAGCAGGCCGGCATGATCAAGCACGGCGCCAAGATGATCCAGGCCGTGGCCAACGCCACGGTGCCGCAGATCACCCTGCACATCGGCGCCAGCTTCGGCGCCGGCAACTACGGCATGTGCGGCCGCGCCTACGGTCCGCGCTTCGCCTTCTCCTGGCCCAACGCCAAGACGGCGGTGATGGGCGGCGAGCAGGCGGCCATGACCATGCGCCTGGTGATGGAAGCCAAGCTGAAGCGCGGCGGGGCAAGTGACATAAATGCGGCAGACACCGCCCAGCTCGACGCCCTGGAAAAGCAGATCATCGACACCTTCGACCGGCAATCGTCCGCCTTCTACACCAGCGGCCGCCTGCTCGACGACGGCATCATCGACCCGCGCGACACGCGCAAGGTACTGGCCTACGCGCTTTCGATCTGCCGCGAGGCCGATGCGCGCAGGCTGCGCCCGATGCAGTTCGCCGTGGCAAGACATTAAGGAGCGACCATGCTGTACACCCAGGAACACCAGGAACTCCAGCGCTCGGTGAAGAAGTTCATCGACACCGAGATCAACCCCCACGTCGACGCGTGGGAAGCGGCGGAAATCTTCCCCGCCCACGAACTCTTCAGGAAGATGGGCGATGCCGGCTTCCTCGGCATCAACAAGCCGCAGGAGTACGGCGGCATGGGCCTCGACTACTCTTTCCAGCTCGCCTTCATCGAGGCCATGGGAGACGTGCGCTGCGGCGGCGTGCCGATGGCCATCGGCGTACAGACCGACATGGCCACCCCGGCGCTGGCGCGCTTCGGCTCCGACGAGTTGCGCCGCGAGTTCCTCGCGCCGACCATCGCCGGCGACCGCGTCTGCAGCATCGGCGTCTCCGAGCCGGGCGCCGGCTCCGACGTCGCCTCGATCAAGACCTTCGCCAGGAAGGATGGCGACGACTACGTCATCACCGGCACCAAGATGTGGATCACCAGCGGCACCCAATCCGACTGGATCTGCCTGCTCGCCAACACCTCGGAAGGCGCCCCCCACAAGAACAAGACGCTGATCTGCGTGCCGATGAAGACCAAGGGCGTCTCGGTGGCGAAGAAGCTGAAGAAGCTCGGCATGTGGTCCTCCGACACGGCGCAGCTCTACTTCGACGAAGTGCGCGTGCCGCAGCGCTACCGCATCGGCGAGGAAGGCATGGGCTTTACCTACCAGATGCAGCAGTTCCAGGAGGAGCGCCTCTTCGCTGCCGCGCAGTGGACGGCGCTCGACCGCATCCTGCGCGAGACCGTCGCCTACACCAGGGAACGCCAGGCCTTCGGCCAGTCCATCCTCGACAACCAGTACGTGCACTTCCGCCTCGCCGAACTGAAGACCGAGATCGAGGCCCTGCGCGCCCTGGTGCACGACGCCGCCGCGAAGCTGGTGGCCGGCGAGGACGTGACCATGCTCGCCTCGATGGCCAAGCTGAAAGTGGGCCGCCTCGGCCGCGAGGTCGCCGACGCCTGCCTGCAGTTCTGGGGCGGCATGGGCTACGTCTGGGAGAGCAACGTCTCACGCCTGTTCCGCGACATCCGTCTCTCCTCCATCGGCGGCGGCGCCGACGAGGTGATGCTCGGCATCATCAGCAAATACATGGGCACGCTGCCGAGGAAGGCGTGATGCTGGGTAATACTTACTCCCTCTCCCGCTGGCGGTTGGTATTGCCCGGTGTTCCCCCTCTCCCGCTGGCGGGAGAGGGTTGGGGTGAGGGTGGGGCGGCCGTAACCCCTCACCCTAGCCCTCTCCCCGCACGCGGGGAGAGGGGAGTAATTGAGGCCACGTGATGTTCTCCAAGGTCCTCATCGCCAACCGCGGCGAGATCGCTTGCCGCGTCATCCGCAGCTGCCGCGCGCGCGGGCTGCGCACCGTCGCCGTCGTGTCGGAAGCCGACCGCCACGCCCTGCATGCGCGTCTCGCCGACGAGGCCGTCGAGATCGGCGCCGCGCCCCCGCGCGAGTCGTACCTCGACATCGAACGGATCATCGCCGCCTGCAAGGCCACCGGCGCCCAGGCCGTGCATCCGGGCTACGGCTTCCTCTCCGAGAACGCCGACTTCGCCGAGGCCTGCGCCGCGGCCGGCCTCGTCTTCATCGGCCCGCCGGCTGAGGCCATCCGCCTGATGGGCAACAAGGCCGCGGCCAAGCGCCGCATGCGCGAGGCCGGCGTGCCCTGCATCCCGGGGTATGACGGTGAAGACCAGTCCGACGCCACGCTGACCGCCGAGGCGCAGAAGATCGGCCTGCCGCTGATGATCAAGGCCGCGGCTGGCGGCGGCGGGCGCGGCATGCGCCGCGTCACGGATTTCAAAGACCTGCCCCAGGCGCTCGCCTCGGCGCGCTCCGAGGCGCAGTCGGCCTTCGGCGACGGCACGCTGATCCTCGAGCGCGCGCTTCAACGGCCGCGCCATGTCGAGATACAAGTCTTCGCCGACACGCAGGGCAACGTCGTCCACCTCGGCGAGCGCGACTGCTCCATCCAGCGCCGCCACCAGAAGGTCATCGAGGAGGCGCCGTCGCCCGCCGTCACGCCGGAACTGCGCGCCCGCATGGGCGAGGCAGCGGTGCGGGCGGCGAAGGCGATCGGCTACGTCGGCGCCGGCACCATCGAATTCCTGCTGGGCAGCGAAGGCGATTTCGTCTTCATGGAGATGAACACGCGGCTCCAGGTCGAGCATCCGGTGACGGAGCTCGTCACCGGCCTCGATCTCGTCGACCTGCAGCTGCGCGTCGCCGCCGGCGAGCCGCTGCCGCTCGCGCAGGAGGATGTGCGCCTCGACGGCCACGCCATCGAGGCGCGGCTGTATGCCGAGAACCCCGACGCGGGCTTCCTGCCGCAGACCGGCACGCTGCTCGCCTGGCGGGCGCCCGGCAATGTGCGCGTCGACGCCGGCGTGGACAGCGGCACCGAGATCACCTCCCATTACGACCCGCTGCTGGCGAAGATCGTCGCCCACGGCGCCACGCGCGACGAAGCGCGTCAGAAGCTCATCGCCGCCCTGCGCGACACCACGGCGCTCGGGGTCACCACCAACAAAGCCTTCCTCGCCGGCTGCCTCGATCACCCGGAATTCTTCGCCGGCCGCGCCACCACCGATTTCATCGCCGCCCACTTCGCACCGCAGGCCGACGCCGATCCGCGCAGCGAACTCCTCGCCGCCGCCGCGCTGATCTTCGCGCAAGCGAGCGCCGCGCGCCTGCCGCAGCCGGAATTGGCCTTCTGGCGTTCGAGCGGCAGGGCGACGACGCATTTCACGCTCGGTATCGGCAGCCGCGCCGTGCCGCTGCGACTGACTTTTGTTTCCCCTCACCCCAGCCCTCTCCCCATAGGGGCGAGGGAGTCAACACCCCCTCTCCCCGCACGCGGGGAGAGGGCCGGGGTGAGGGGCCGCTTCGAAGCCGAAGTCGGCGGCGTGAGCAACCAGATCGAATTGCTCTCCTGCGAGAATGACACCAGCCGCATCGCCTTCGCCAACCTCCACCTCACCGTCCGCCACGCCTTCGACGCCCAAGGCCGCCTGCACCTGGAAGTCGATGGCGCGCAGGCCGTCGTCACCGACCTCACCATGCAGCCGGCGCAGGCCCGCGAGTCGGCGGCCGGCAGCGGCCGCCTCACCCCGCCGATGAACGGCCGCGTCGTCGCCGTGCTGGCCGAAGCCGGCGCTGTGGTTACGCGCGGCCAGGGCCTCATCGTGCTGGAGTCGATGAAGATGGAGCACACCCTCGCCGCGCCCTGCGACGGCGTGCTGGCGGAACTGACTTGCGCGGTGGGCGAGCAGGTGGCGCCGGGGAAAACGCTAGGAACCGTCATTCCCGCGAAAGCGGGAATCCACAAGCAACCGGAAGCTCCTGGATTCCCGCTTCCGCGGGAATGACGAGTGAACCCTATGTTGAATCCCCCCAACCCCCGCCATTACACCCCCGACCACGAGGCCTTCCGCGCCACGGTGCGCCGCTTCGTCGAGCGCGAAATCCTGCCCAACGCCGCCGAGTGGGACGAGGCCGGCGGCTTCCCGCGTGCGCTCTACGCCAAGGCTGCCGCGGCGGGGCTGCTCGGCGTCGGCTTCCCCGAGGAGTACGGCGGCACGCCGGCCGACCATTTCTACCGCCTGATCCTCGCCGAGGAGCTGGGCCGTTCCGGCAGCGGCGGCACTGCGGCCAGCCTGATGAGCCACACCATCGGCCTGCCGCCGCTGGTGGCGGGCGGCTCCGCGGAACTCAAGGCGCGCGTGATTCCCGGCGTGCTGGCCGGCGAGAAGATCAGCGCGCTGGCCGTCACCGAACCTGGCGCCGGCTCCGACGTCGCGCAGCTCGCCACCACCGCGAAGCGCGACGGCGATCATTACGTGGTGAACGGCAGCAAGATGTTCATCACCTCCGGTCTGCGCGCCGATTGGTACACGGTGGCCGTGCGCACCGGCGGCCCCGGCGCGGCCGGCGTTTCGCTGCTGATGGTCGAGCGCGACACGCCGGGCTTTACGCGCACGGAACTCAAGAAGATGGGCTGGTGGGCCTCCGATACCGCCGAGCTGCATTTCGACGATTGCCGCGTGCCGGCGGCCAACCTCATCGGCGCCGAAGGCCAGGCGTTTCCGCTTATCATGCGCAACTTCAACGGCGAGCGCCTGACGCTGGCGGCGTCGGCCTGCGGGGCGGCACAAGCCTGCCTCGAGGACGCCGTCGCCTGGGCGCGGGAACGCAAGACCTTCGGCCAGCCGCTGATCGGCCACCAGGTGATCCGCCACAAGCTGGTCGACATGGTCGAGCGCATCGAGGCGACGCGGGCGCTGCTCGACGACCTGGCGGCGCGGCTGGATTCCTCCCCCTCTCCCCGCGAGCGGGGAGAGGGCCGGGGTGAGGGGCAAAACCTCATCGCGCAGACGGCCATGGCCAAGAATTACGCCGCCCGCACCATGCAGTTCTGCGCCGACGCCGCCGTGCAGATCCTCGGCGGCTCGGGCTACATGCGCGGCGTGCGCGTCGAGCGCATCTACCGCGAAGTGAAAGTGATGATGATCGGCGGCGGCGCCGAGGAAATATTGAAAGACCTCGCCGCCAGACAACTCGGTTTCTAAAGGAACAGGAAATGTCCCAATACCCCCACCTCCTCGCCCCCCTCGACCTCGGCTTCACCACCCTGCGCAACCGCACGCTGATGGGCTCCATGCACACCGGCCTGGAGGAAGAGCCGAACGGCTTCGAGCGTATGGCGGCCTTCTTCGCCGAGCGCGCCAGGGGCGGCGCCGGCCTCATCGTCACCGGCGGCTTCGCGCCCAACCTCGCCGGCCGCGGCGCGCCGAAGGCGTCCCAATTGTCCTTCCCCTGGCAGGTGGGCAAGCACCGCATCGTCACCGACGCCGTGCATGCCGCCGGCGGCAAGATCTGCCTGCAGATCCTGCACACCGGCCGCTACGCCTACCACCCGCTGGCGGTGTCGGCCTCGAGGCTGAAGTCGCCGATCAGCCCCTTCGCGCCGCGCGCGCTCACCGGCTGGGGCGTGAGGAAGACCATCGCCGACTACGCCCGCTGCGCGCGCCTGGCGCAGAAGGCCGGCTACGACGGCGTCGAGATCATGGGTTCCGAGGGCTACCTCATCAACCAGTTCATCGCGCCGAAGACCAACCACCGCACGGACGAATGGGGCGGCCCCTTCGAGAACCGCATCCGCTTCGCCGTCGAGATCGTGCGCCGCACGCGCGAGAAGGTCGGCCCCAACTTCATCATCGTCTTCCGCCTGTCGATGCTCGACCTCGTCGAGGACGGCAGCACCTGGGAGGAAGTCGTGCAGCTCGCCAAGGCCATCGAGGCGGCGGGCGCGACGATCATCAACACCGGCATCGGCTGGCACGAGGCGCGCATCCCGACCATCGCCACCATGGTGCCGCGCGCGGCGTTCACCTGGGTGACGCGGCGCATGAAGGGCGAGGTGAAGATTCCCCTCGTCACCACCAACCGCATCAACGCGCCGGACGTGGCCGAGGAAGTGCTGGCGCGCGGCGACGCCGACATGGTGTCGATGGCGCGGCCCTTCCTCGCCGACGCCGAGTTCGTGAACAAGGCCGCGGCCGGACGCGCCGACGAGATCAACACCTGCATTGCCTGCAACCAGGCCTGTCTCGACCATATCTTCCAGCGCCAGACCTGCTCGTGTCTCGTCAACCCGCGCGCCTGCAACGAGACCGAGCTGGTCATCCGCCCCGCCGTCGCCAGGAAGAAGGTCGCCGTCGTCGGCGCGGGACCTGCCGGCCTCGCCTTCGCCACCACCGCCGCCGAGCGTGGCCACGACGTCACGCTGTTCGAAGCCTCCGACGCCATCGGCGGCCAGTTCAACCTGGCCAAGCGCATCCCCGGCAAGGAGGAATTCGGCGAGACGCTGCGCTATTTCCGCCGCCGCCTCGACGTCACCGGCGTGAAACTGAAAGTCAGTCACCGCGCCACGGCGGACGAGCTCGCCGCGGGCGGATACGACCACGTCGCGCTGGCCACCGGCATCCTGCCGCGCATGCCCGACATTCCCGGCGTCGACCACCCGAAGGTGGCGCGCTACATCGACATCATCGAAGGCCGCCGCGAGGCCGGACGCCGTGTCGCCATCGTCGGCGCCGGCGGCATCGGCTTCGACGTCGCCGAGCTGCTGAGCCACGGCGCCAGCAGCGCCTCGGACATCGATCACTTCCGCAACGAGTGGGGCATCGACAGCACCTACGCCGTGCGCGGCGGCCTGAAGAAGCCGTCGGACGAACCGCCGCCGCGCCAGATCTGGCTGCTGCAGCGGAAGACCAGCAAGGTCGGCGACGGCCTCGCCAAGACCACCGGCTGGATCCGCCGCACCCTGCTCAAGCGGCGCCACATCAAGATGCTGGCGGGCGTGAGCTACGAGAAGATCGACGACGCCGGCCTGCACGTGCGCCTCGGCGACCAGTCGCACGTGCTCGACGTCGACACCATCGTGATGTGCGCCGGCCAGGAGCCGCGCCGCGAACTGCTCGATGACCTGAAGACAGCCGGCGTCGCGGTGAGCCTCATCGGCGGCGCCGACGTCGCCGCCGAGCTCGACGCCAAGCGCGCCATCGACCAGGGCACCCGCGCCGCCGCGGCGCTCTGACTTTCTCCACTCTCCCGCGAGCGGGCGGAGGGCCGCGCCAACTTCCCCCTCTCCCCGCTCGCGGGGAGAGGGCCGGGGTGAGGGGCAAGCGGCCGCCCCCCGAGTAGCTGCCGCACTGTGAGCCCGCCGCATGAAAAACGACAAATTCGCCAGCCTGATCCGCAAGATCAACCTCTATCCGCCCTTTCTGGGCATGGGCATCAAGGTCCGCTCGTTCAGCGCGGACCACACCCGCTTCGAGGTCGAACTGCGCCAGAAGTGGTACAACCGCAACCTCTTCGGCACGCATTTCGGCGGCTGCCTGTATGCGATGACCGACCCCTTCTTCGTCTTCATCGTCACGATGAACCTCGGCGGCAATTACATCGTCTGGGACAAGTCCGCCGCCATCGACTTCCTCAAGCCGGCGAAGGGCACCATCCTTGGCGTGTTCGAGATCGGCAAGGCGCGCCTCGAGGAAATCCGCGCCGAGGTCGACGCGCTGGGAAGGAACACCTACCACTTCGAGGCCGACCTGACCGACCCCTCCGGCCAGGTGGTCGCCCGTGTGAGGAAAGAAGTCTACGTTCGCGCGAAAGCCGCAGAACGCAAGGCCTGAGGCCGATGCAGCGGTAGAGCCGAGGCGTCCTGGGGGGAAAAGTCAGCCGCCAGGATACGGCGAGGAGGGCGGCAATTCATGCCATCACCCAATGCGCCACGGGCTGCATCAGAAAATCGTCCAGTGCGATGCCGTCGCCGCCCACCAGCAGCGCGCGCTTCGGCCTGAATGCCTGCACGAACGCCGCCGTGCCCGGGTGCGCCTGCGGGGCGCGGCCGCTTTTCACCTCGATGGCGGTGAGCCTGCGTCCGGCCTGCACGACGAAATCCACCTCGTGGTTGCGTTCGCGCCAATAGTGCAGCGCGCATTCGCCGCGCATCGCCGCATTGGCCAGATGCGCGCCCACGGCGGATTCCACCAGACGCCCCCAGAATTCGCGGTCGGCGCGCGCCTCGGCCAGCGTGTAACCGCTGGTCGCCGTCATCAAGGCCGTGTTGAGCACCTGCAATTTCGGGCTGGAGCCGCGGCTGCGCGCCGCATCGCCCGCATACTTGGGCAGGCCGCAGACCATGCCCGCGCCCGCCAGAAGCTCCAGATAATGCGCCAGCGTGGTGGTGTTGCCCGCATCCTGCAACTGGCCGAGCATCTTGGTGTAGGAAAGCACCTGCCCCGAATAGCGGCAGGCCAGTTCGAAGAGCCGCCGCAACAGCGCGGGCTTGTCCACCCGCGTGAGCAGCAGCACATCGCGCGAAATCGACGTTTCGATCAGGCTGTCGAGCACGTAGCGCGCCCAGCGCGCGGGTTCGCCGATCAATGGCGCCGCGCCCGGGTAGCCGCCGTAGAACACATACGCATCCACCGGCCAGCCGAAGGCCGCCCGCATTTCCGCATACGACCAATGCGACAGCGGCAGCATCTCGAAGCGCCCGGCCAGGCTCTCCGTCAGCCCCTGGGCGATCAGCAGCGGCGCCGAGCCGAGCAACACCACCTTGAGTCGCCGCTTCGCCCGCGTGTCCTCGTCCCACAGGCGCTTCACCGTTTCCGACCAGCCGGGAATTTTCTGGATTTCATCCAGCACCAGCACCGCGCCTTCGGCACCGTCGATGGAAAGCCTGGCCGCCTCCCACTGCTGGGCGATCCAGTCCGCGCCGCGCAAGGTCGGCTCGTCCGCGCTGGCCTGGCGCACGGGCAGCGCCAACGTATCGGTCACCTGCTGCACCAGCGTGGATTTGCCCACCTGGCGCGGCCCCGCCACCACCTGGATGAAACGGCGGGGCTCGGCGAGACGCGCCGCCAGCACGGCGGACTGCGGGCGCAGGAAAGGGGCTTTCTTTTTGCTCGGCATGGTGAGTAATTTTACTCAGTAAACTGAGTAAATCAACTCGGCCGATTTGGCCCGGCGCCGGCGCGCATCTGCCGCGACATCCGCCTCGCCTCGATCTCGGCGCGCGTCAAGGTAGTTGTCGCCTCGGTCATGCAGCCAACGGCTGAATAAGG
>CAYYXS010000062.1:0-15523 GCA_964475635.1 uncultured Rhodocyclaceae bacterium | reverse complement strand
ATCGCCCCCAAGTTCAGGATTCTATCGAGGCGACAACTATTCTGACGCGGGGGGCCGGACAGGAAGTCAGCAGATTTATAGCGCCGCTTTATGTCTTGTGGCGTTTGCCATGTGTCTCGCCCGACTTCGTCTCGCCATGCGTCCAATTGCCCTCGGACATCAGCGTGATTTTGTTTGTATTGTTCAAGCAAGGGCAAATTCAATATGCGCATTCAGGAAGAATTCCCGTAGATGGAACGAATGATAGTTCCCAATATGGGAATCGTCAACAAATTCCCTGATTAGTGACAAACCTCGGCTTCGTCATTCCGGGCAAACGAAGCGCGACCCGGAATCCAGAGCAGCCGCTGAAAAAGTCCCTGGATTCCGGGTTCCACCCTTCGGGCGGCCCCGGAATGACGGCTTCGGTGGGACACTTGGCCATGTGCTGAGGTTTGTCGCTAATCGGGACAACTTCGAAGACGTGGCCTTGAGCTTAAGGCGGGTGTTGGCTAATGGCCGATAGCACGAACTCAAACCAGTTTGTCGCCGTCTCACGGCGACTGAGTTTCCCCGCCTACTCCGGCAACCTCACATACCCGTTCCATCGAGCGGGAAGAAGGGGGTGCAGCCACCCTCGGGTACCTTTGCCCACCAGAATGTCGCGAGCGGTGTCGATGCGACGCCGGCGTCGGAGTCGAGCATGCTCAGCCCTTGAGTTGCCGGGCGGCGGGCGCCGCCGTGAGCACCAGCATCTGGCGGATGGCGATTTCCGGCTTGCGCGGGTCGCCGTTCTGGGCGATGAGTTAGCAGGCAAACCGTGAAGGATGATAATCACCAACGAGTTGCACAGCCCCCTTGCCTCCGGCGATCGGTTTGCCGGCGCCGGCAAACCGATGGACTGGATTGTTCCCCGATTGCTGACAAGAGCTTATGGCGCCCTCGCCGTCCCGGGGCGACTGACTTTCCGGGAGGCTTCGCCGCGCGCGGCGCGCTTTACTCCGGATAATCCCTGAAGGCATCAGCGACCAGTTGGCGCAGCCACCTGTTGGCCGAGTCGTGGTGGTAGCACGGGTGCCAGTGCTGGCGCAGATCGAACCGCGGCAGTTCCAGCGGGGTCGGCCAGGCTCTCACGCACTTGTACTTGGAGAAGACGGTGCCGAGTTCGCGCGGCACCGTCGCGATCAGGTCCGTGTTCTCGATCAGAAGCGGCACCACCAGGAAGTGGGGCGTCATGATCACGATGTTTCGCTCGATGCCGAAATCGTCTATCACCCGGTCGTAGATCTCCTCCCGCCGGCCGGAAAGGCTGACCGCAATATGCGGCGCCGCCTTGTACGCATCGAGCGTGAGCCGCTTGCCGATTTTCCGATTCGTGGCGCTGGAGATGCAGATGAACGGATGGGTAAACAGGCGCTGCTGGAAAAGCTCGGTGGGTATGGCGTGAATCGAGCCTATCGCCAGATCGGCTTCCCCCGACTCGAGCACTTCCTTGATCTCCTTCCGCGGCACCTGAATCGTCTTGATCCGGCAGCCCGGGGCGATGTCGCGGAAGAGCTTCATGATCGGAGGCAGGAAGACCAGCTCGCCCATGTCGGTCATGCACAGGCAGAAGGTCCGGTCCGACTTCGCCGGATCGAATCCGGCGCGCGGAACCAGTTGTTCCTTGACCAGATCCATGATCGGCATGACCGCCTTGCCGAGCTCCGACGCCCTGGGTGTCGGCACCATGCCGCTGCCGGTTCGGACAAACAGGGGGTCGTCGAAGTAGGCCCGCAGCCGCCCGAGGGCGTGACTCATTGCCGACTGCGACAGGCCAATGGCGTCGGCCGCCGCCGTCACGTTGCGTTCCCGCAGCAGCGCGTCAAGTATCGAAACCAGGTTCAGATCGAGATCTCTGATATGCATGGCATGCATTCATTCAATTGCCAAAATGCAATTTACACGATTTCGCAGATGGCGTAGCTTCAGCGGCCACAGCCGATCCATAAATAGAAACATCACAGAGGAGGAATGATCATGAACTGCAGATGCATCCTGGCACTATGTCTGGCCGCCTGCTGGCTGCCCGCATACGCGGACATCACTATCGGCGCAATCCTTTCGCTGACCGGCCCGGCCGCCTCCCTCGGCATTCCGGAAAAGAACGCGCTGACCTTGATCCCCAGGCAGGTCGGCGGCGAGAAGATCCATCTGATCGTCCTGGACGACGCGTCGGACCCGACCAATGCCGTGCAGGGCGCCAAGAAGCTGATCGGCGAGCACAACGCAGACCTCATCATCGGCCCTTCCACGACCGGCGCGTCGCTGGCGATGATCGATTCGATATTCGAAGGCAGGACCCCCAACATCAGCCTTGGGGCGAGTTCCCGGATCATCGCGCCGATGGACGAGAAGCGCCGGTGGATCTTCAAGCCGATCCCCAACGAATCCCAGCCGGCCGAGCTCACGGTGAGCCACATGCGCGCGCAGGGAATCGGGAAGGTGGGCTTCATCGGCTTTGCCGATGCCTACGGCGATACCTGGGCCGAGTCGCTGAAGAAGGCGGCTTCCGCAGGCGGCATCGAGATTATCGGCATCGAACGCTATGTGCGCACCGACACCTCGGTGACTTCCCAGATTCTGAAGATCATGACGCAGAAGCCGGATGCGGTCTTCATCGCCGCATCCGGAACGCCCGCCGCCCTGCCGCAGATCGCACTCGTGGAACGGGGCTACAAGGGCGCCGTCTACCAGACCTACGGGATCGCCAACAACGATTTCCTCCGCGTATCCGGCAAAGACGCCGACGGCGCCCTGTTCGCGGTCGCGCCGGTGATCGTCGCCGACCAGCTGCCGGAGTCGAATCCCTCCAGGAAGGTCGCGCTCGACCTCATCCGCCGCTACGAGGCCGCGTTCGGCGCCGGCTCGCTCTCCATTTTCGCCTCGAATGCCTGGGATGCCTGGGGCCTCGTCGAGCGGGCCATCCCCGCGGCGATCAAGGCCGCGAAGCCCGGCAGCGCGGAGTTCCGCAAGGCCTTGCGCGACGCGATCGAAAACACCAAGGATCACGTGTCTTCGCAAGGCGTGTTCAACATGACCGCAACGGACCATGTGGGCTACGACATGCGCGCCTCCGTGATGGTCAGGATCGCGGGCGGCAAGTGGCAGCTTGTCCGATAGTCGCTGCGGAGCCGCGAAACAACCATGAGCGACAGAAGCGCAGAAGAGCAGCGGCTGGTCGACTGGCTGGCCGACATGAACGAAGACGACGCCCTGGCCCTGGCCCGGCGCATGCTGCTGGAGGAGGGCAAGGACCCGCTGCGCGTGCTGGCGCTGTGCCGGGAAGCGATGGACGTGGTCGGCAAGCGCTTCGAGGAAGGCGAATACTTCATGCCCGAGCTGGTGCTCGCCGGCGAGATGCTGGAGACCATCGGCGCCTTCGAGCAGGCCGGCCTGTGCAAGAGCTGGCTGGAGGCGGCAGCGTGAGCGCCCCGCACGGCCGCCCGAAGGGGCGCCAGCCATTCCACGGAGCCGCGAAGCGGCGAACCCCCGTCATCCCCTTCCATGGGGAGGGGGTTGGAGGGAGGGCAGTCCAGTGAGCGCCGCCGAGCAGACCCCGGAAGCGAAGCAAGCCTGCGACGCCCGCTGGCAGCGCATCCTCGACTGCGTCGCGCTCAAGCAGGCCGACCGCATGCCCGTGGCCATGTACGCCACCTTCTGGCTCGCCAAATACGGCGGCATCACCTGCAAGGAGCTGATGTACGACTACGACAAGGCCAAGCAGATCGCCGAGCGCGCCGTGCTGGAATTCGAGCCCGACGCCGTCGCACCGCTCGTGGCCGGAGCCGCGCTCGGCCGCGTGTTCGACGCCGTCGATTACAAGCAGCTGCAGTGGGCGGGGCACGGCGTGGGGGACGACCAGCCGTATCAGTACCTCGACCGGGAGTACATGAAAGCGGAGGAATTTCCGGACCTCCTGCGCGACCCGACGGGCTTTTACCTGAACCGCTACCTGCCGAGGATCTTCGGCGCATTCGAAGGTTTCGAGAACTTCCCGGCCTTGCCGGGCGCCTTCTATTTCCGTGCCATCACCGGGCTGCGCCCGCTGGCGAGTCCGGACCTGCGCCGGGCCCTGCAGCGCGTGCTCGACGCCGCGGACGAAGTCGATCGCTTCATGACCCACGCGGCGCAGTGGAACAAGCGCGTCGCCTCGCTCGGTTTCCCGATCATGAACGGCAGCGCCTCGGGCGCGCCATACGACGTCATCGCCGACTATTTCCGCGGCGCCACCGGCATGATGAAGGACTTGTACCGGCACAAGGACCAGCTGCTCGAGGCCATCGACATGATGCGCCGCAACCTGGTCCGGATGACCATCGCCAACGCCAGGGCGTCGGGCAACCCGGTGGTCTTCATCCCGATTCACTGGGCGCCGGACGCCTTCATGTCGCCCAGGCAGTTCGAGACCTTCTGGTGGCCGTCGTTCCGGCAGATGATGCTGGACCTGATCGATGCGGACCTCATCCCCATGCCGCTGTGGGAATCCGACTGCACCAAGCGACTCGAAGTGATCAAGGACATCCCGCCGGGCAAGTGCATCTACTGGTTCGAGCGCACCGACATGGTCAAGGCCTTCGAGGTCCTCGGCGACGTGGTGGCCCTGCGCGGCAACCTGTCGCCGTCGCTGATGGCGACGGGCACCCCGGCCGAGGTCGACACGGCGGTCAGGCGCCTGGTCGACAAAGTGTGGCACAAGGGCGGCAGCCTGATCCTCGACACGGCCTTCGGCATACCCGACGAAACCCCGGTCGAGAACGTGCGCGCCATGTACGGCGCCGCGCGCAAGTACGCCGGGTAGTCCGCGCCGGGCGCGAGCTTGTCCGAGTCGGGATCGGCGAAGTAGCCGCGGTAGCCGCCCCAGGGCGCTTTCTCGCCCTCGCGCACCAGGCGGCCGCCCGCCGCGACCGCTTCGCGCAAGGTTGCGGCGACTGCTTCTTCCGAGGGCACGTTGTGGGCGAGCGTGAAGCCGGGAAAACCGTTGCCGGCGAGTGAAACGTTCGCATCCTCGGCGAGCGATTCGCGCCCGAACAGGGCGAACGCCGTACTGCCCGCCTGGAAGAACGCCACTTCCGCCTGGCTGCCCGAGGATTCCCGCCAGCCCAGCGCATTGTAGAAAGCGCGGCTTCCGGCCAGGTCGCGCACGCCGAGGGTGATAAAGCTGATGGCCTGTTTCATGGGGTGCCTCCGAGCTGGTTGAAGTGAAGCGGCTGCCGGCATTTTGCACCGCAACACCCTGCCGCGCGAGCGCATCGCCGTGTCACGCAGGCTGACTTTTCCCGCGGGGGGCGGATTTCAGCAGTGCCTGGCGCAATGCGCGCAGGGCGCTCTCGATGCAGGGCGTGCCGGCGAGGCCGAAGCCGAGGGTCAGTCCCTGCCCGGTGCGCGGCTTCAGAGTGAAGTCCGACCATGGCCGCGCGCCGGGCAGGTGGCTGCGCGCCGCTGCAACGATGCGCGCGGCGTCGGCGGCGCGACGGATGCGCGCGGAGAGGTGGAGGCCGGCCGCGGAAGGCACCGGCTCCAGCCATTCGCCCAGCAGTCGCGCGATGCCGGCTTCGAGCGCCTCGCGGCGCCGGCCGTACTCCGGCCGCATGCGGCGGACGTAGCGCGCCAGGTGGCCCTCCTCCATGAACGCCGCCAGCGCCGACTGCAGGACGGTGTCGGCGTGCGCGTCGGTGCAGCGCTTGAGGGCGGCGAGCCGCTCGCGCGCCCATGGCGGCGCAACGACGTAGCCCGTGCGCAGCGCAGGGAACATGCATTTCGAGAAAGTGCCGACATAGCAGACGCGGCTTTCGGCGTCGAGCGCGTGGAGTGCGTCGAGCGGCCGCCCGGCGGCGCGGAACTCGCCGTCGTAGTCGTCCTCGATGACGACGGCGCCGTGCGCGTGCGCCCACGCCAGCAGCGCCATGCGCCGCGGCAGCGTCATCGCTACGCCGGTGGGAAACTGGTGCGAGGGCGTGACGCAGATAACGCCGAGGCCCTCGCCGAGCCGGTCGACGCGCAGGCCCTCCGCGTCGACCGGAACCGGCACCAGCTTCGCGCCCGCCGCCAGCAATGCCGCGCGCAGGCCGGGATAGCCGGGGTCCTCGACCGCCACGCGCGTCTGTCCAGGCGTGACCAGCAGGCGCGCGAGGAGATCGAAGGCCTGCTGCGCGCCGGCGGTGACGATGACATCCTCGGCGTCGCAGGCCACCGCGCGCGCGAAGGCGACATGCCGGGCGATGGCCGCGCGCAGCGCCGGGATGCCGGCCGCATCGCCCGGCGCGAAGGGCGCGCGGGCGGCGTCGCGCAGGGCGCGCGCCATGGCGCGGCGCCAGGCCGCGTGCGGGAACAGGCGGTGCTCCGGCAGGCCGAGACGGAACGGCGCCGGTTGCCGGACATCCTCGCCGGCCGGCAGCGCGGGCAGCCGGCGCATGGCCGGATTCATGGGCGCGGCCGGCCGCGAAAGACGCGCAGCGCGCCGCCCGGCCGCCGCCTTCGGCGCGCGGAGGTCGGCCACCACGGCCCGGGCGCGGGGGCGCGGCAGGACATAGCCCTCGGCCATCAGCCTGTCGTAGGCCGCCGCCACCGTGTTGCGCGCCACGCCGAGCGCGGCGGCGGCGCGGCGCGTCGAGGGCAGCGCCGTGCCGGCGGCGAGGCGGCCGTCGAGGATGGCCGCGCGCAGGCGCGCATGCAGCGTGCGCCCGCGCCGGCCGCGCGCCGCGGGCAGGTCGAGGTCGAGCGGGAAATCTGGCTCCATGTTCTTTCATTTTTCTGGCACTTAAAAGCAGCCAGATGCGGCCCAGAATAGCACGCATCGCAACGCTGGAGACCGCCATGAAACACGACACTGCCCTCACCGAATTCCTGCCCGCCTGCATCGGCCGCGCCGGCGAACTGCCCTGGATGCCGGCGCCCGCTCCGGGGAAATCCGCCAAGCTGCTGCACGTCCTGCCCGGCGACACCGGCTTCGTCGAGCTGCTGCGCATGGAGCCGGGCGTGAAGATGCCGCTGCACCGCCATGCCGGCGAGGTGCACGCCTGGAACATCGCCGGCAGCCGCGTGCTGTGCACGGGGGAGACCGTCGGGCCGGGCGACTACGTCTACGAGCCGCCCGGCAACACCGACTGGTGGCAGGCGACGGACGACGAGGCACTCGTAGTGTTCGTGGTGGTGATGGGCGAAGTGGCCTTCCTCGGCGATGACGGCGAAGTGCTGCAGCGCGTCTCGGCAGCCACGCTCAGGCGGGACTGGGAGGCCTTCTGCCGCGCCCAGGGCCTGGCTATGCCAGTTCCGTAGGCTTCACTTCTCCGGCAGCGCGTAATTCACGCCCAGCCCGGCGAAGGCCGCCGCGAAGCCGTGCCGCGGCGACTGACTTTTATTCTGCATCGGGCGCGCCGCGCCGGAATTCCTTGAACAGCTCCGGCTCCCAGCAACGCGCCGCCAGGCACACGCTCAGCGGCGGCCGCTCGTCCAGGGGCAGCCGCGAATCGGCGTTGTGCTGCTCCGAGTATTCGCGCACGATCTGTTCCAGCCGGCTCACCATCGCCACGCGCGCTTCCTGCGAGATGCGCACGTTCACGGTGCGCAACAGCTCGCCCGGGCCATCGAAGGCGTGATCGAAGAAATCGAGCGCCTGGGATTTGAAGTAGCGCATGATTGGCCCGTCGGGTATCCAGGCGAAGGCATTGGAAACGAGCAGCCGGATGCGATTGTGCTCGTGCAGATCGAGGAAACCGATGCGCTCCAGCTTGAGCAGCAGCGACAGCAGGCGCGCCTCGTCCATGCGGTAGGTGCCGGCGATCTCCTCGAAGCGCATCAGGTTCATGACGCACACCGCCACCAGCAGCAGGGCCGGATCGCTCATCAGCTCGCGTTCCTGCTCCAGGCTCAGCCGGTGGATGAGGCGGCTCTTCCTCGGTGCGCTGCGCGCCAGTTCGGCGACATCCACCTGGATCAGGTCGCAGAGCTGGTCGAGCCGCGCCAGGCTGCAGTTGCGCGTGGCGAAGATGCGTTTCACCGTCGCCTCGGACAGCTTCAGCGCCCGCGCCACATCGGCGTAGGTCAGGCCGCGGGCTTTCAGATGCATCTTCAGCGCAACGAATATCAGGCTGGCCGACATGAACCCTCCGCTTAGTATCGATATTTAATACTTCATTGCTATTCTATATCGACTACGTATTATATCTTTGACTTTCCTGGACGGCATCCGAAGACTGCGTGCCGTAGTCATTTGACTACCTACCCATGAGGAGCAAGCGCATGAACAGTCGATCGGTCGTCGCATGGTTCGGCATCGTCGGCACCGCCGTCAGCCTGGCCGCGTGCTATGTGGTCCCGATTGATCAGCGTTATCCGCCCGAAGCCGGCCGTCCGGTCGTCATCGGCCAAACCGCCCAAGGCGTGCCGGTGTCGCTGGCGCCGCCGCTGCCTGCGCCGCAAAGCCTGCAGGCGCGGCTGTATCCACTCAACGACATCGCCGGCAAGACAGGCGCCCTCAGCGCCACGGTGGTCGACAACCTGCAAGGCCACGGCACCTTCTCGGTGATGTTCGCCGGCGAGCTGCTGCAGGGGGAAGCCACGCGCGTGGCCAACGACTACCCCGGCTTCGGCCGGGTCCACCGCGTGGTGTATGGCGAAGGCCGCATGCCCTCGGGCCGGCGCGGCATCGCCAGCGCCACCGGGCACAAGGGCACCTTCGTGAACTGCGAATACGCCCTCTCCGGCGCATCGATGGGCACCGGCGCCTGCGTGTTCTCGAATGGCGCCAAATACCAGCTGCACTTCGGTGCGTGATCGTTTTCCAGTGCGCAACGGCCCACCGCGAGGCGGGCCGTTGCCTTCCCCTGCCACATGACATAATTCGCCGGCCGACAACAAGCAGCAGAAGCGCATTCGCCATGAGACTCCGCCTGCTTTTCGCCGCCGCGCTGGCAGCCTGCGCACCGCTCGCCGCGGCAGGCACCTGTCAGGAACACACCGCCGCCCTGCTGGAGATTGCCGAGGCGCACGAATGCTGGCTCGCCGAGCCGCCCGGCGACGACGCGCAGGAGGCCGCCGTCCGCGTCGCCGGCGTGGCGATGTCGCTCTCCGCCGCCCTGCTGCTCTACGACAACTACCTCTCCGCCATCGCGCCTTACCGCAACGACCACGAGTTGCGCCAGCACCTCAACCGCCGCGACGGCGCCTTCGACCGGAATGCCGGCATGCTCAACGAGATTGCCGCCAACTACGCCTCGGGCGAGAACCGCCGGCGCGTGCGCCGCGCCACCCACTGGTTCGAGCAGCACGCCGACCACCCCGCCGCCGCGCGCATCGAAGGCTACACCTACATGCGCCGGCTGGCCGAACAGAGCCCCTCGCTCAACATGGTGCGCAAGGTCGCGCCGCTACGCGGCCTGGGCGGCCAGATCGAGTTCATCGGCACGCTGACCATCGACACCCTGTTCGGCCTGAAGAACGAAAGCACGAACCTCTCCAGCCTGCTTTTCGGCAACGCCATCGGCCTGGTCGAAACGCGCCGCGGCAAGCTCGCCACCCGACAGGACGTCGCCGCACGTGTGACGGGAGGCCTGCAGGCGGGCGACATCCTTCTCGAAAAGACCCCCTTCCGCCTCACCGACTCCTTCATTCCGGGACACTGGGGCCACGCCGCCATCTGGATCGGCGGCGCGGCCGAATTGCGCGCGCTGGGCATCTGGGACCATTCCGTCGTCCGCCCGCACCAGGACGCCCTCCGCGCCGGCCGCGACGTCGTCGAAGCGCTGCGCTCCGGCGTGGCGATGAACACCGCATCGTTTCGCCGGTCTTGCCCCCGAACGCAGGCCGTCAGGCTGGCCGCCGGGCAAGCAGCGCCCACGCCCCTGCCGCCGTCAGCAGCGAGCCGCCGGAGAGGTTGAAGCGTCGCTGGGCGCGCGGCGACGACAGGGCGCGGCGCGCCGAGGCGGCAAACGCGGCATACAGCGTCGCATTGACGATGGCCATGGCCACGAAGGTGCCGGCGAGGAGCCACAGCTGTGGCGCCGCCGCAGCGGCGGGATCGATGAACTGCGGCAGGAAGGCGGCGAAGAAGACGATTCCCTTCGGGTTGAGCGCCGTGACCAGGTAGGTGTTGGCGAACAGCCGCCGGCGCGAGGCGGGCGCCGGCGGCATGCGCAGCGCGTCCGACGCGATGCCGGAGCGCAGCATGGAGAGGCCGAGCCAGACGAGGTAGAGGCCGCCGGCCAGCTTGACGACGCCGAACCAGAAGGCGGAGGCCGCCAGCAGCGCGCCCAGGCCGAGCAGCGAAAAGGCCAGCGAAGTGCAGTCGCCGAGCGCCACGGCGGCGACCAGCGGAACCGTAGCGCGACGGCCGTGCGCCAGGGTGTAGCTGATCACGGTAAGAATGGTCGGGCCGGGGATGACCAGCACGATCGCCGAGGCGAGGACGAAAGCCAACCAGAATTCAACGGCCATGGTCGCACCCGTTGGGGGACTGATGAAACCTGCATTCTGTCATCACCCATGGCGGATTTGCAAAGCGGACGCGTCTCGCCTACAGTGTGGAGCACATGCCATTGCCCGGCGAGGCCTGCCATGGGACTGCTCGGAAAGCTGCTCGGCCCGAAGTCGAAATACGACAAGAGCCTGCCCTACACCTACGAGGCGCGCGTGCGCATCTTCGAGGACGACGATGAGTTCAAGACCTACATCTCGGACACGATCTGCGGCCTGATCGAGCACCTGGAGCGGAGCGGCATCGGCCCCGACGACGCCGAGATCTACGAGATCTGCCTGGAAAGCGAAACATCCGTCCCGGCCAGCCTGTTCACCAACGCAGACGGACAATGGCTGCGCAAGCCGGAAATCTGCCGCGCCTTCGCGCAGCACTACCCGGGGCACATCCGCGAGGACTCCTGCTCCTTCGAGGACCGTGAGCGCGGTTGCCTTGGGCCGTGATGCCTGCTAGATTTGCCGTCATGCATCCGATGCATTTCCATTCCAGCGCGCGACGCCGCCGGACGTCCGTCCGACGAAGCCGTCCGCCCGCGCTCGACTAGCAGACCCCCGCAGCATCGCACAGGCCACGGCAGTTCCGTGGCCTTTCTTTTTGGAGATTCGACATGCAGAGCGCAGCACACGACACGACCTCGCTGATGTGGACCGCCGAGCGGCCCGACTTCGTATTGGTGGATGGCCGGGGTTCCTGGGTCACCGACGCGCAAGGCAGGCGCTACCTGGACTTCGTGCAGGGCTGGGCGGTGAATGCCCTCGGCCACGGCCATCCGGCCATGCTCGACGCGCTGGCGCGGCAATCTGCGCGCCTGATCAATCCAGGCCCGGCCTATTTCAACGCGCCGGCGCTGGCGCTGGCACAGCGGCTGACGGCACACTCGGTGTTCGACCGCGTCTTCTTCGCCAACAGCGGCGCGGAGGCCAATGAGGGCGCCATCAAGCTGGCGCGCAAATGGGGGCAGCGCAACAAGGGCGGCGCCTGGGAGATCGTTACCTTCGAGAACGGCTTTCACGGCCGCACGCTGGCCACCATGTCGGCGACGGGCAAGCCGGGCTGGGGGACGCGCTTCCCGCCCCAGGTCGACGGCTTTCCCAAGGCGCGCCTCAATGATCTCGATTCGGTGGAAGCGCTGATCGGCCCGCGCACGGCGGCGGTGATGCTGGAGCCCGTCCAGGGCGAGGCCGGCGTGGTGGCGGCGACGGCAGACTTCCTGCACGGCCTGCGCGCGCTCACCGAAGAACGCGGGCTGCTGCTGATCGCCGACGAGGTGCAGACCGGCATGGGCCGCACCGGGCGACTCTTCGCCTACGAGCACGCCGGCATCGCGCCGGACATCATGACACTGGGCAAGGGCCTTGGCGGCGGCGTGCCGCTTGCCGCCCTGCTCGCGCGCGAGGACGCCTGCTGCTTCGAGGCCGGCGACCAGGGCGGCACCTTCAACGGCAATCCGCTCATGACGGCCGTCGGCCTCGCCGTGCTGGAAACCGTTCTCGCCCCGGGCTTCCTCTCCGAAGTGGCGCGCAAGGGTCGTTATCTGTCGGAGAAGCTCGCCGCGCTCTCGGACGCCTTCGGCCTGCGCGGCGAGCGCGGCGCGGGGCTGCTGCGCGCGCTGGTGCTGGCTCACGACGACGCGCCGGCACTGGTGGCGCGGGCGCGGCAGCGCCGGCCCGAGGGCCTGCTGCTCAATGCGCCGCGGCCCAACCTGCTGCGCTTCATGCCGGCGCTCACCGTCACGGACGAGGAGATCGACCTGATGATCGGCTGGCTGGAAGCCCTGCTGGGCGAAGCCGCGCCGGGGTGGCACAACGGCGCGCAATGAAGGACAATGCGAGCCCTTTGCCGGGCCGTTCGCATGAACAAACCGCTGCTGTCCGCCGACCTGGTCGTCATCCTCTCGGGCGTTACCGCCGCACTGCACGTGGGCAAACTGCCGCCGGCGCTGCCGGCGCTGCGCGATGCCCTGGACATCACGCTGCTGCAGGCCGGCTTCATGCTCTCCCTGGTGCAGCTGGCCGGCATGACGCTGGGCCTGGCGATCGGCCTTTCCGCGGACGGCCTCGGCCTGCGGCGCAGCATGCTCGCCGGCCTGTCGATCCTGGCGCTGGCGAGCACGCTGGGCGGCTGGGCGCGCGGGGCCTCCGACCTGTTGTGGCTGCGCGCCATGGAAGGGCTCGGCTTCCTGCTGGTTTCGCTGCCGGCGCCCAGCCTGATCCGCCAGCTGGTGCCCCTGGAGCGATTAAGCCTGAGGCTCGGCCTGTGGGGCGCCTACATGCCGCTGGGGACCGCGCTGGCCCTGCTCGCCGGCCCCTGGGCAATCGAGGCGCTGGGCTGGCCCGGCTGGTGGTGGTGCCTGGCCGCGCTGTCGGCCGGCATGGCGCTATGGATGGGGCTGTGCGTGCCTGCCGACGCGCTGCGCCGGCCTGCAGCGGCGAAGGCGGACAGCGGAACGCCGGTCCTGCAAAGCCCATGGTGGCAGCGCCTGAGGCAGACGCTCTCCGCACGCGGCCCCTGGCTGGTGGCGCTGACTTTCGCCATGTATTCGGGACAATGGCTGGCGGTGATCGGCTTTCTGCCATCGATCTACGACCAGGCGGGCGTGACGGGCGGCCTCGCCGGCGCGCTCACGGCGCTCGCCGCCGCCTGCAATGTGCTGGGCAACGTCGGCTCCGGCCGCCTGCTGCATCGCGGCCTGCTCCCGCGCCACCTGCTCCATGCCGGCTTTGCCGCGATGGCGCTGGGCGCCTTCATCGCCTTCGCATTGCCCATCGAAGGCATGCCGATGCTGCGCTATGCCGGCGTGCTGTTGTTCTCCGGCGTCGGCGGCATGATTCCCGCCACGCTGTTCATGCTCGCGGTCCAGCTCGCGCCCGGCGAGCAGACGGTTTCCACGACCGTCGGCTGGGTGCAGCAGTGCTCGGCGCTGGGACAATTCGCCGGCGCACCGCTGGTGGCCTGGGTTGCCGTCGCGGCCGGCGGCTGGCACTGGACCTGGGCGGTCACCGGCACGGCGTCCCTGATGGGAATCCTGCTCGTCAGCCGAATCCCGAAGGCCGGGCGGTAGCTCAGTGCTCCCGGCCGTCGATGCGCGGCTGCAGCAGCAAGGGGATGGTGCGCCAGGAAAGCAGGGCGAAGGCGGCGGACCAGCCGAGTGCCGCGAGCGCGACCCAAACCAGGTAGGCGCCGGGCGCCAGCTGCGGCGCAACGACGCGGAAGACCAGCGCCGCGATCATCAGCCACAGCACGCCCTTGTCCGACGGCTCGAACGTCACCTTGCGCCCGGTGTGCCCCTTCGAGATGCGCACGATCATGGCCGGGACGATCAGCCCCATGGCGCCGAAGGTGAACAGATGCGTGGACACGCTGCCGACCCAGACCGCGTGCGCCAGCTGCTCGAAGGCGACGACGAGCAGTTGCAGCACGATGGCAAGCTGACCGAGGTACATGATGCCGATGTCGAGACGGGAAAAGCCGAGGGCGGGCTTCCAGAAGACGAAGCGGCCGACCAGCAGCCCGGCCAGCAGGAAGGCAAGCCCGCCCTGCAGCTCCGAGGGCAGGAAGCCCGCGAAGGCCAGCACCAGCGCCAGCGACTTGATCGAAACGTCGAGCCACGGCCGGCGCAGGATTTCGGCCTTGAAAACGCCCTTCATGAAATCCGTCAGCGTGCGCTCCAGCATGATGAGAAAGGCGAGGCGGAACAGTCCGAGCGCCATCAGCTGGCCGGCCTGGGCGTAGGGCCCGTCGAGCAGCAGGTATTTCGCAAGCGGGAACAGCGGCAGCAGGATGAGGAAGAAAACGTTGTCCCTGCGGTAGCCGTCGGTGCCGCGGTGGCGCAGCAGCGTCGCCAGCAGCATGGCCACCGCCGAAACGAGGAAGAGCTGGTTGGAGAGCCAAAACAGCGCCGGCGGCCAGGCGCCGCCGAACACCATGCCGAGGCGCTCGAAGCACCAGGCGGCGGCGAGGAAGACCAGCGAGGCGCCATGGTAGCCGCGGATCTTCACCCAGTTCTTGCTTGCCGTGAGCAGGAAGCCCGCCAGCATGGCCCAGCCGAAGCCGAAGAACATCTCGTGGGCGTGCCACTGGGTGGCGGTAAACGCCGCCGCCGGCGCCTCGATCCAGCCGGCGAACATCAGCGCCCAGAGCATCGGCAGGCTCAGGCCGGAGAAGCAGGCCAGCGCGAAGAAGGGCCGGAAGCCGGCCAGCCAGAGTGGATGGGCGGTAAACCTCACTCAGCCTCGAAGCCCGCGTCGACGATGGCGCGCTTCATGTCCTCGCGCGTGACGCGGCCGGCCTCGAACTCGACGCGCGCGCTCTTGCTATCCAGCGAGACTTCCGCCTTCGCCACGCCGGGCAGCGCGGAGAGCACATTGGTGACGCTCTTGACGCAACCGCCGCAGGACATGCCTTCCACTTTGATCACTGCCGTTTCCATCGCTCACCTCCGGAAAGTTCACTATTGTAGTGGAAAGCGCGGGACCCGCCGGGGCGTCGGCGACTGCGGCGATTGCATCGGAACCGGCTCTGCTGCTAGTATGTCTTACTATTTTCTTACCCCCTGGCGCAGACATGGAAACCACGAAACTCTCCTCCAAGGGCCAGGTGATCCTGCCGAAATCGGTGCGGGTCGCCCACAACTGGCAAGCCGGGGTCGAGTTTGCCGTCGAGGAAGTGGCCGAGGGCGTATTGCTGCGGCCGCTCAAGCCGTTTCCGATGACGCGCATCGAGGACGTCACCGGCTGTGCCGGCTACAGGGGGGCGCGCAAATCCATCGAGGACATGGAGCGGGCGATCCTCGGCGAGGCCCGCAGACATAAATGATATCGGTCGACACCAACGTCCTGGCGCGCCTGATCGTCAACGACGACCCGGAACAGGGAAAGCGCGCCGCGATGCTGCTGAAACGCGAAGACATCTTCGACGAAAAACTCTGCAAGCGCGCCCGTTCCATCAAATCCGCCGCAGTCAGCCTCCTCTGATCGGGCGCCCCCTCAGCGCTCCCTTCCCGCCTCGTGCCAGGCGCGCTGCACGGGCGAG
>CAYYXS010000061.1:0-15828 GCA_964475635.1 uncultured Rhodocyclaceae bacterium | reverse complement strand
CATCATGTCGAAACTCCAACGACTTTGTCTAAGAATCAACGGGACAGGACACTAGCCGGCCATGGCCCATTGCCCAACGGCATGCCGCTTCACGAAGCGCCTTCCCGGAGCGAAAAGCAAAGGGGAGAACCGGCACGCCGCCTTGCCGCAGTAAATTGGAATAGT
This sequence comes from uncultured Rhodocyclaceae bacterium, assembly GCA_964475635.1. Taxonomy (GTDB): domain Bacteria; phylum Pseudomonadota; class Gammaproteobacteria; order Burkholderiales; family Rhodocyclaceae; genus Desulfobacillus. The sequence continues at coordinate 15,663 of CAYYXS010000061.1, read as the reverse complement.
CAGTCGCCGCGCCACGGCGGCCGGCTCAGTGATGATTGGGCAGCGTGAAGAAGAACGTCGCGCCCTCGCCCTTGACGGCCTCGGCCCACACCCGGCCGCCATGGCGCGCCACCGTCCGTGCGACGGAGGCCAGGCCCACGCCGGTTCCCGCGAACTCGTCCGTGCGATGCAGGCGCTGGAAGGGCGCAAACAGCCTGGCGGCATACGCCATGTCGAAGCCGTCCCCGTTGTCGCGGACGAAAAAGGCCGTTTCACCTTCCCCGACCTGCGTCGAGCCGAACTCTATCCGTGCCCGCTCCTTGCGGGACGAGTATTTCCAGGCATTGCCGAGCAGGTTCTCCAGCAGCGCGCGCAGCAGGACCGGATCGCCGACGGCGCGCAGCTGGCGCCCGATGACGAACTCCGCGGCGCGCCGGGGCTGCTCCTCCTGCAGGGCGAGGGCGATTTCCCTGGCCATCCCGCTCAGGCTCACAGGGACGCGCTCCATGCGCAACTGCGAGATGCGCGAGAGCTTCAGCAGATTGTCGATCAGGCGATCGAGCCGCCGGCTGGCCGCACAAATGCGCTGGAGATGCTGGCGGCCGGCCTCGTCGAGCCGGTCGCCGTAGTCGTCGATAAGGATCTTGCTGAAGCCGTCCAGGCTGCGCAGCGGCGCGCGCAGGTCGTGCGCGACGGAGTAGGAGAAGGATTCCAGCTCGGCCATGGCGGCCTGCAGGTCGGCGGTGCGCTCCTCGACGCGCCGCTCGAGCGTGGCGTTGAGTTCCCGGATCTCGCGTTCGCGCAGGTAGCGCTCGGTGACATCCCAGACGACGCCGAAGACGCGGCAGATGCTGTCGATTTCGCCGCAATGCGGCCTGGCGCGCGCGACCAGGTGACGGTCCGTTCCATCCGGCAGGATCACCTGGAATTCGGCGCGAAATGCCAGCTGCTGGCGCGTCGGGCGCATGAAGGCATCCTTGACGCGGGGCCGTACGTAAGCCGGAATCCGCTCCAGCAGCGCCTCGAACGTGCGCGGCGGATCGTTCTGCGATCCCGCGATCAGTTCGCCGGCACGCTCGTCGCATTCCAGGCGGCCGCTGCCCGGCTCCCAGATCCACGTGCCCACGCCGCCGGCGTCGAGCGCGAGATCGAGCCGCTCGCGCATTTCGCGCATCGCGCGCTCCTGCGCCAGCCGCTCGCTCAGGTCGGAGAAGACGCCGATGTAGTTGGTGATGCCGCCCTCGGCGTCGCGCACGGCGCTGATCGAGAGCAGTTCCGGGTACAGTTCGCCCGACTTGCGCCGGTTGATGATCTCGCCCCGCCAGCGGCCGGTGGCCTTCAGCGTGCGCCACATCTCCTCGTAGAAATCGCGCTCCTGGACGCCGGACTGGAGGACGCGGGGATTGCGGCCGATCACTTCTTCCGCAGCATAGCCCGTGATGCGCGTGAAGCCGGAATTGACCGCGAGTATGGTTGCGCCGGCGTCGGTGAAAACCACACCTTCAGCCAGGTTTTCGAAGACCAGAAGGGCGATGTGCTGCTGCGGCGAAATGCTATTCCGGCTGGGGGATTCGTTGCTCAAGAAAATGCAGTCCCACGATGGCTTGTGTATGAATTGTAGCCCCTGGTATCTGCAATTTAAACATTTTCAGCATAAAGCTTTTGTGTGGGCGGTCCCTCATCGGCGCGGCAGGGTGACGATCGCCGCCGTGCCGCCGACGTCCCGCGGCGCAAGCGTCACCTCGCCGCCGTGGGCGCGGGCAATGGCGCGGGCGATGGCGAGACCGAGGCCGGTGCCGCCGGTGTGACGCGCGCGCGAGGCCTCAAGGCGCACATAGGGTTCGAAGACGCGCTCGCGCTCCGCCGCCGGGATGCCGGGGCCGCGGTCCTCGATGCGGATCTCCACCGCGCCGGCGCCGTCGTTCAGCGTCACGTCGACTTCGCCGCCGCCGTAGCGGCGCGCGTTGTCGATGAGGTTCGCCAGGCAGCGGCGCAGCGCCTGCGGCTTCGCCGTGACCGGCGCCGCCGTGCCGTGGAGGCTGACTTTTGCGCCGGCCGCCTCGGCATCCTCGGCGAGGCCCTCGACCAGCGCGTTCAGGTTGAGCTTCACAGCCTGCTCGGTGTCGGCGCCGGCGCGCAGGTAGTCGAGCGTGCCGCCCACCATGGCATCCATCTCCTCGATGTCGCGCTGCATCGCCGCGCGCGCATCGTTCTCGGGCAACTGCTCCAGGCGCAGGCGCAGGCGGGTGAGCGGCAGGCGCAAATCGTGCGAGACGCCGGCCAGCGCCTGGGCGCGCGTCTCCAGATAGGCCTTCAGGGCGCGCTGCATGGCGTTGAAGGAGCGCGCCGCGCGCCTCACCTCCTGCGGGCCCTTCTCCTCCAGCGGCTTCTGGTCGAGGTTGCGCGCCAGGCCGTCGGCGGCTTCGGCCAGCGCCGAAAGCGGCCGCGTCATGCGGCGCACCGCCCATCCGGAGAGCAGCGCCACCACCACGGCCAGCAGACCGAGCAGTCCGAGCAGGCGCAGCGGCCAGTCCGCCGGCGGCTGCGGCAGCGCATGGCGGAAAGTCACCACCGCGCCGTCGCCGAGCCGCGCCTGCGTCACCGCCAGCAGCAGCAGCGGGCCGTCGTGGCGCGCATGCCGTTCCAGCCGTTCCAGGCCGCGGCCGGGACGCCGCTCCGGCCGCGGCACATGGCGGAACGACAGCACCTGCAGCGGCAGCGGCCGCTCCAGTTCGCGCGCCACGCGCTGCAGGAACACCGAAGCCTCGGGCCCCGCCTCCGCGCCGCTCGCCTGCCAGGGCTCGTCGAGGGTCAGCCGCGTCGGCGGCACGCTCAGCGCGCGCGCCAGGCGCGGCCGTTCCTCGGCGGGCGCGGCATCGAGCACGGTGATGATGCCGGCAATGCGCTGGGCGGCGTATTCGCGGCGCAGGCGGTCGCCGAAGCGCGAGCGGTCGTCGAGCAGCAGCCAGGCGCCGGCAAGCTGCGCCACGACGATGCCGGCGACCAGCGCCAGCACGATCTGGCCGAAGAGGCTGCGGGGAAGCAGTCTCATGTCACTACCCTCTCACCCTCTCCCCAGCCCTCTCCCATCGAGGGAGAGGGAGCGGAACTCCCCTCCCCCCTCGCGGGGGAGGGGCCGGGGGAGAGGGGGGAGCGCGATCTCACGACTTCCGCTCCACTTCCGCCGCCAGCATGTAGCCCTCGCTCCTCACCGTCTTGATGAGCTGCGGCTCGCGCGCGTCGTCGTCGAGGCGCCGGCGCAGGCGATGCACCATGACATCCACGCTGCGGTCGAAGGGGCCGGCCTCGCGCCCGGCCAGCACGTCCATCAGCTGGTCCCGCGACAGCACGCGGAAGGGGTTCTCGGCGAAGGCGCGCAGCAGCTTGAACTCGCCGTTGGAGACCGGCACGACGACGCCGTCGGCGCCGACCAGGTGGCGCGCGCCGAGTTCCAGCGTCCAGCCGGCGAAGGCCAGCGCGCGGGCCGGCGCCTCACGCGCGGCGTTCTCGCCGGCGCGGCGCAGGATGCTGCGGATGCGCGCCAGCAGCTCGCGCGGGTTGAAGGGCTTCGGCAGGTAGTCGTCGGCGCCCATCTCCAGGCCGACGATGCGGTCGGTGTCCTCGCCGCGCGCGGTGAGCATGAGGATGGGCAGCGCGGATTCCGCGCGCAGTGCGCGGCACAGCGCGAGGCCGTCCTCGCCCGGCAGCATCAGGTCGAGGATCACGAGATCCGGCATCGCCGCCGCCATCCGTTTGCGCATGGCGGCGCCGTCCTCGGCGACATCGACGTCGAAGCCGTTGCCGCCGAGATAGCCGCGCAGCAGCTCGCGCAGCTCAGGGTCGTCGTCGACAACAAGAATCCGCTTGTTCATGGGCGCTAGTGTAGTGCGCCGGTGGCGCGAAAGCGCATTTGTGAGCGGCCTTCGACAAAGCGTTACAAGCCGTTAACAAAACCGCCATCCGCTGAAAAATCCCGCTTACACCTGGCGTGTTTAATGGCAACCGTACTTCAACCACACGGAGATTCACATGAACGCGACTTCCCGCAACACGCTTGCCGCCGCCCTCTTCGCCGGCGGCCTCGCCCTCGCCTCGGCAATGCCCGCCTCAGCCTCGCCCGGCCCCGGCTTCGGCGGGGAAATCACCCCTGAGATGCAGCAGCGCATGCAATCCCGCATGCAGGCCCGCCTCGTCCAGATGGCCAACCGCCTGGAGATCAAGGCTTCGCAGCAGGACGCCTGGCAGGCCTACGTGAAAACGCACAAGGAGATGTTCGACGGCGGCATGAAGCCCGCGCCGAAGGACGCCGACGCCGCCGCGCTGGCGCGCCACCGCGCCGACATGGCCGCACAGATGGCGAAGAAGCTCGCCGTCCACGCCGACGCCACGGCCGCGCTGCAAAGCGCGCTGACGCCGGAGCAGGCCAAGACCCTCGCCGACATGACGCGTCACCCGATGGGCGGCCGCCACGGCGGCAAAGGTGGATTCGGCGGCCGCAGCGAGCACGGTTCTCGCGGCTCGATGGGTGGCATGGGCGGAATGGGCGGCATGGGTGGCATGCGCTGATATCTACCCCCTCTCCCCGCATGCGGGGAGAGGGCTGGGGTGAGGGGCAAGCGGCCGATCCACCCTCACCCCAACCCTCTCCCGCCAGCGGGCGAGGGAGCAAAACCAATAAGGGAGAAACAACGATGAACCTGCACGACACCCCGGCGCAATACGGAGCCGTTTCCGTTTTCAACCACTGGCTGGGCGCGGCGCTGATCGTCGCCCTGCTCGCCATCGGCCTTCACTTCGAAGGTATGCCGCGCGGCGAGGAGAAGCGCTACTGGATGAGCCTGCATATCGCACTCGGCGCGCTGGCGCTGCTGCCGCTCGCCTTCCGCGTCTTCTGGCGCGCGCGCGCCGAATCGCCCCTGCCGCTGCCGCAGCCGCCGGTCCAGCAGAAGCTGGCGCGCGTGCTGCACATCACCCTGCTGACGGCCATCGCCGTGCTGCTCGTCAGCGGCCCGCTCGCCGTGTGGACCGGCGGGCACCCCATCAATGTCTTCGACTGGTTCGCCATACCCGGCCCGTTGGGCGTAATGAGGCGCCTGCACAGAGTGCTGGAGATCGTGCACGGCCTCGCCGCGAAGGTCATGCTGTTCGCCCTCGCCGCCCACGTCCTCGCTGCGCTCAAGCACGTCCTCATCGACCGCGACGGCACGCTGTGGCGGATGCTGGGGCATGCCCAGTCTTAAAAAGGCCTTGCGGGAGGATAGGAGCATGCCATGGAGCCATTGACGGCCAGCAGGACGGCCCTCTGCGCCGCCCTGATGCGGGCGCTGCACGCGCGCGCCGACCCGCTGCCGATCGTCATCGACCCCTGGGGCGACCGCCTGGTCCCCGCGTCGATGGTGGACGCCCTCCGGCGCAAGGCGCTGTCCGGCATGGACGACGGCGAGCGTGCGGCGGCGCAAGCCGCGCCCGCATCGATCGTCGACGCCTGGCTGCGCGCCCATGCCGGCTACGCCAACGTGATCAATCGATCGCGCTATGCCGAGGATGCGCTGCATGCGGCGGTTGGCCGCGGCGTGCGGCAATACGTGCTGATCGGCGCGGGCTTCGACAGCTACGCCCTGCGCGCGCCGGACGAGGCCCGCCACCTGGAGATCTTCGAGATCGACCATCCCGCCACGCAATCGCTGAAGCGGCGGCGCCTGGCCGAATGCGGCGTGCCGCCGCCGGACTCGCTGCATTTCATCGCCGCCGACCTGGCGCAGGAAAGCCTCGGCGAGGCGTTGTCGCGCTCCGCATTCAATGCGGCGAAGCCGGCGTTCTTCACCTGGCTCGGCGTGACGATGTACCTTGCGCGCGAAGCGAATCTCGCCTCGCTGCGCGCCATCTCGCGCTGTGCCGCCCCGGGCAGTGAACTGGTCTTCACCTATATCGACCAGAGGGCATTCGCTGCCGGTCCGGCGCGGTCGGCCGACGCCTTTGCGCGGCTCCGGCAGTCTGTGGCGTCGATCGGCGAAGCCTTCCTCTCCGGCTTCGATCCGGCCGCCCTGGCGCAGGATCTCGCCGACGCCGGCTTCGAACTGGTCGAAGACCTCGCCGATCCCCAGCTTCTGGAAAGGCACGACCCGCTCGGCATGAACCGGCTGCAGCCGTCCGAACGCAGCCGCATCGCCCGGGCGCGCGTCGCGGAAGGTCCGTAAGGCGGCAGCGGCCGAGAAAACTACACCAGCCAGGGCGGCAGCGCGGGAGCGGCGATGTTCTCCGCACCTGCCGCCGGGACCGGCGCCGCAGCGCTCAGGCGCAGCGGCACGATGCCGGACCAGATCGGCCATGCTTGATCGATGTCCGTCGCGCCCGCTGGCGAGGCGGCGATCTTCGCCGTGCCCTCGACGATGCGCATTCTGGCCACCGCCGTCGCGGCGAGCTCCTCGCGGCTGGGCGGCCGCACCGATGCCGAGCGGCCCGGCGACAGCTTGTCGATCAGCGCCAGGAGCGCGGCGTGCTTGTCGGCCGGCGCCGCGACCGCCTCGCCGCGGCCGAACAGCACCGCCGAGCGGTAGTGCTGCGAATGGCGCAGTGCCGAGCGCGCCAGCACCAGGCCGTCGACCAGCGCCAGCGAGACGCACACTTCGCTCCCGCCGCCAAAATGGGCGAGCAGGCGCGCATTTGCCGCGCCATGGAGGTAGAGCCAGTCGCCGATGCGCCAGGGCGAGGCGGGCACCACGGTCGGGCTGCCGCCATCGATGAAGCCGACATGGCACACCAGCGCCTGGTCGATGATGGCGTCGATCGTCGCGCGCTCGCGGCTGCCGCGCCCGGCGCGCCGCCGCAGCGTCGTCCGCGGCGTCTCGGCGAGGCGCTCCTCGTGCTCCTCGTGCCTCACGCTGCGGCGCCCAGCGGCGGCGTGCGCGCCGCCAGCATCAGGCGGTTCCAGGCGTTGATCTCGGCCACCGCCAGCGACAGCTCGGCGATCTGTGCGACCGTGAACTGGGCGCAGGCCTGCTCGTAGGCGGCATCGAGCACCGCGCCCTCCGGCAGGCGCGTCAGGGCCTCGGCCCAGGCCAGCGCGGCGCGCTCGGCGGCGCCGAAGCCGGGCGCCTCGCGCCAGGCGGCAAGCAGATGCAGACGCTGTTCCTCCAAACCCAGCTTGCGCGCCGCCGTGACGTGCATGTCGATGCAGAAGGCGCAGCCGTTGAGCTGCGAGGCGCGGATCCTGACCAGCTCCAGCAGCGCTGCGTCGAGGCCGCAGGCGTGCACGTGGGCATTGAGTTTCAGCATGGCCGCGTAGCCTTGCGGGCTGGCGGTGGGCAGATCGAAGCGTGCTTTCATGGCGATGTCCTCGCGGTGATCGGATGGCCGCATCATGCCGCCAATATGGCCTGTCGGAAAGCACCATTAAGGATAAAATGCCTGAGCCAATTCGAGAGGAGACGACATGCGCCGCGCCGCACACCTGGAACTTGCGCTGGTGCCGCGCACGCCCGGCGTGCCGCGGCAGGGCTGGCTCTACGCCGAGATCCGCGCGGCGGTCCACGCCGGCCGGCTGGCCCCCGGCGCGCGCCTGCCGCCCAGCCGCGATTTCGCCCGCCAGCTCGGGCTGTCGCGCGGCACGGTGCTCGTCGCGCTGGCGCAGCTGGTCGCCGAGGGTTACCTGGTCGGCGCCGTCGGCAAGGGCACCTACGTCTCCGACCGCCTGCCGGCCCCGCGCGGCCCGTCCGCCAAGGCCTCGCGCGGATGCGCGGGCCGGCTGTCCAGCCGCGGCGCCCTGCTCGCCCGCAGCCCCTTCCCGCTCGAGGACCGGCCGCAGCCGGCGCGCCCGTTCCGGCCCCACCAGCCCGACCTCGCCGCCTTCCCCTTTGCCCTGTGGAACCGCCTCGCCGCGCGCCGCTCGCGCCTGTCGCAGCACGCCATGCTGGCCGACGGCGATGCGCGCGGCTACCGGCCGCTGCGCCGCGCCATCGCCGAGCACCTGCGCTATTCGCTGCGCATCGACTGCAGCGAGGAGCAGGTCGCGATCGTCGGCAGCGTGCAGCAGGCGCTCGACTTGTGCGCCCGCCTGCTGCTCGATCCGCAGGACGAGGTCTGGATGGAGGACCCCGGCTACCCCGGCGCCGCGCAGGTGTTCCGTGCCGCCGGCGCGCAGGTGGTCGGCGTGCCCGTCGACCGCCACGGCCTCGACGTCGATGCCGGCCTGCGCCGCGCGCCGCGGGCGCGCCTGGCCTATGTCACGCCCGGCCGGCAGTCTCCCCTTGGCGTGCCGCTCTCGCTGGAGCGGCGCATGCGCCTGCTGCGCTGGGCGGAACAGGCCGGCGCCTGCGTGATCGAGGACGACTACGACAGCGAATACCGCTATTCGGGCAGCCCCCTCGCGGCGCTGAAGAGCCTCGACACCCGGGGCCGCGTCATCTATGCCGGCTCCTTCAGCAAGCTGTTGTTCCCCTCGCTGCGGCTGGCCTACGCGGTGGTGCCGGACTGGCTGGGCGATCCCTTCGCGGCGGCGCTCTCGCTGACCGCGCGCCACCTGTCGCTGCTGCCGCAGGCGGTGCTGCACGAATTCATGGCGGAAGGCCACTACGGCCGCCACCTCCGGCGCATGCGCCTGGCCTACGGCGAACGCGCCGCCGCGCTGGAAGAGGCGATCGCCCGGCGCCTGGACGGCCTGCTCGCCGTCCTGCCGATCACCACCGGCATCGACGCCACGGCCTTCCTGCCCGCCGCCAGCGACGATGCGGCGATTGCACAGCAAGCGATCGCCGCCGGCCTCGAAACCCGCCCGCTCTCCGCCTACGCCATCGAGACGGCCGCGCCAAGCGGCCTGGTGCTCGGCTTCGCCGCGTTCGACCGGCCGCAGATAGAAGCCGGGGTCGATGCCCTTGCCCAGGTGCTGGAGGCGGCGCTGACGGACAAGCGCGGGCGAAGGTAAAAGCGCAGTGCCGCTAGAAATGAAAAGTCAGTCTCCGCAATACGGCGGTCTGCGCCGAATCGGCATATGGTCTTTACGCCATATGTCTTTAACTCCATGATGCGATCATGGCGTGGACCATCCTTTTTCATGACGCCTTCGAGACCGAGTTCCGGGAGATGCCCGAGCCATTGCAGGACGAACACCTGGCCGCGCTGGCGAAGGAAGACAAGGAACGCAGACATGGCAAAAAAACTTGAGCAGATCATGGCCGGGCTGCCCGCCAAGCGCCGGGCGAAGGTCGAGATACGTGCGAACGAGCTGGCGACGCTGAAAGCCCTGCGGCAGGCGGTGGCGCAAACGCAGGAAGAGCTCGCCGCCGAACTCGGCGTCGGCCAGGACACCATTTCCCGCCTGGAGAAGCGCAGCGACATGCTGCTCTCCACGCTGCGCCGCTACGTCGAGGCGATGGGCGGCGAGCTGGAGCTCGTGGCGCGCTTTCCCAACCGCAAGCCGGTGGTCATCGACCACCTCCCGCCCGGCAAGAAAGCCGGCAGCGGCGTACGCAAGGCGCGTCCCGCCGCCGGCCGCAAGCTCGCGGCCTGAAAAAAGTCAGTCCCTGCGATACGGCGGTGCGAAACGCGGCGCTTCGCCGAGGAGCTCAGGCTATCGAGCGCTGCACAAGGGGCCTTGGCAGTTCAGCGTATTGAAGTCGAACACCGCCGAATGCCCCGGATTGCCCGCCGGCTTCAGCACGCCCTTGGGGATGAGGAAGGTCGCCGAGTTGCCGCCGTACAGCCCCGCCGGATAGGTAAATGGCTTGAGCACTACATAGGCGTTGTATATCGGGGGCTTCGGCGGCTTGGGCACGCCCTGGCCGGCGACCGGCGGAACATCCCGCTGACGTCAGGCGATTGGATCAGCCGGGTGCCGGCCGGCAGCGCTTCGCCGACGACGACCTTGCCGTCCTTGGCTGGAAAGACCATGTCTACCGGCCGGCTGAAAACACGCCGCGCCAAGGGGTTCAGCGGAGCAAGGTTGTCGTTGCCGACGTAAAAATAGCCGCAGGGTCCGCGGTTGTCGTCTGCGTGCCTTCGTGTCCACTCTGGTCGATCTGAAAGGCGATCTTGCGGCCGGTGTAGGCCCCCGCCGCGAAAACGGCAACCTCCGCGGGCAGCTTCAGGTCGGGAAAGCCGCACACCGGTTTTGGCGCAGCCTCTTCACGGGCCATCCTCGCGATTTCCGATTCGAGGAACCCGATTTCGGCGGGCAACAGTGCGGGCGGCGTGAGCGCGGCCGGATCGCCCTGGCAAACATCCTTCCATGACGCGTCGCGCTGGCCGATCCAGAGCCTGGTGATGCAGGCAAGCGTAGTCTTTACCGGGCCGAGTTTCCGCTCGGGCGTAATGACCACCGCCGCATCCACTTCGACGTAGAAGGTTTCGCCGACGGCCGGCGTCACCGACACCGTCAGGCGGCTCGGCAGGCGGCCGGGACTCTGACTCCATGATCCGACGTCGGCGGACTTCACGCTCCCGCCGGCATGCTTCAGCACGAAGGGATGCGCCTTGGCGAGGCTCACCGCCTGCTTCTTGATGCGCACGGTAGCCGCCTCATTGTCCACCGCGTCGAGCGTACCCGGACTGCAACGCTCGTCCCGGCTCGCCTTGACCATGTTCTCGCCCTGCTTCTCCTCGATGCGCGCCTTTTCGCTGCGGGCGGGGTCAGCCTTGATCTGCTCGGGCAGGCGTGCCAGCCCGGCGTCGATCTCGGCCAGCTTCGCCTGCATCTCGGCAGTCTTCGCCGCCTCGCGCTCGCGGTATGGATCGGGCATGGCCCGGTCCCATTCGACCACGCGCTTGACCACTCTCCGCGCCATCTCGGGATCGGATACCAGGCTCGGCATGACGAGCGGCCCGACGGTCATCTGCATGATCGCGAGCAGCTGCGGCCGGTCGCCTTTCTCGAAGAGTATCTGCCGGCTGGCCCGCAGCCGCCCGGCCAGATACAGGAAGGTCGCCTCCTCCTTGCGCCCGGACATGCGCACGGCCGACGCCGCGTGAAAGAGCATCAGCGGCTCTTGCAGCGTCTTGGGATCGCGGAGCATCTCATCCACCGCCGTACGCATGGTGGTTTCGTCGCACGAGGCCAGGCGGGCACCAACCGAGGGGCTGGGCTGAGAGGCGGCGTAAGACGGGAGAAGGAAAATGGCGAGGCAGAGCACCGGGACAGGCAATAACTGAATGCGCATTTTCAATTTCCACATGGTCAATTCACCGGCGTCATCATGCCAGTGTATTTGCTTGCCGAGCAAGAGGGATGTGTCCACGCACAGCAAGTCGCTTGAGGCGCGAGAGGAAAAGTCAGCCCCGGCGGGACGGCGCGCTGAGGATCACCAACGCGATGCCGCCGAGCACGGCCGCGGAAGCCAGCACGAAGCGCAGCGTTACCGCCTCGCCGAGGAAGACGATGCCGCCCAGCGCGGCGATCACCGGCACGCTGAGCTGCACGGTCGCCGCGCTCGTCGCCTTCAGCTGCGGCAGCACGGTGTACCAGATGGCGTAGCCGAGTCCGGAGGTGATCGCGCCGGAGGCCAGCGCGTAGCCGACGCCCGCCGCATCCAGACTGGCGTCGGCGAGCGGCAGCAGGCTCAGCACCGCGGCGAAGGGCACCGCGCGCAGGAAGTTGCCCGCCGTCACGCGCGTGGCGTCGCCCGCCCCCTTGCCGCGGATCGAATACACGCCCCACGCCGCGCCCGCCATCAGCATCAGCGCCGCGCCCGCGAGCGGCGGCGCCGACAGCCCCGGCAGCAGCAGCCCGACCAATCCGCCGACCGCGAGCGCGAGGCCGGCAAGCTGCCGCGCGCCGAAGCGCTCGCCGCGCCACAGGCCCCAGAGAATCATCGTCGCCTGCACCGCGCCGAAGAGCAGCAGCGCGCCCGTCGCCGTGGTCAGGCTCAAATACGCGAAGGAAAAACCGGCGGCGTAGGCGAACAGCATCAGCGCCGACATCCAGTTGCCCTCGCCCGCCTGCGCGCGGCGAAAGAACCGCACGATCAGCCACAGCACCACCGCCCCAGACGCGAGGCGAATAGTGGTGAAGCTCGCCGCATCGATGCCCGTCTCCCGCAGCGCAATGCGGCACAGCACCGAATTGCCGGCGAAGGCGAGCATGGTGAGGGCGGTTAGGAGGATGGTTCGGGGGGAAGACATTGGGACTTCCTGGAAGTCAGTTCGAGAGGTACGTCCAAGCGCAGCAGAAAGGGTGCAGTATGCATTGCTCGGCAAATTGACGGACAGGGATAATGACGATCAGTCTCTTGATGGGGTAAAGTATTGAAATGAACGCTTTTATAAAAAATCCATGAGGCCCACCAGTCCGCTACGTTATCCCGGCGGAAAGGGCAGCCTTTCAGCATATCTGGCAGATTTGCTGGAATTAAATTGCTTAACCGGCTGCGAATATTTCGAGCCTTACGCTGGTGGCGCAGGAGCGGCACTGAATCTGCTATGCCAGGGTGCAGTTGGGCGCATCCATATCAACGATGCCGACCCTCGCGTGTCCGCACTATGGTGGTCTGTTCTCGAAGAAAACGCCCGCTTTATCGAACGGATCAATACCGTTCCGCTCAATATCGATGAATGGCGAAAGCAACAGGCTATTTGTGCTTCTGGTAGTTCTGATGATTTTTTTACCTTGGGATTCTCAGCGTTCTACATGAATCGATGCAACCGGTCAGGGGTGCTCAAAGGAGCTGGGCCGATTGGTGGTTATCAGCAAAGCGGTAAGTGGCGTCTGGATGTTCGTTTCAATCGCGACGAGTTGTCGGCGCGGGTACGCGTCCTGGGGACTTTGCGAGAAAGAATTTCGGTGACGTGTTTAGATGCGATTGATTTTTTGCGCCAGCGACTTCCCTATGGTCGCGGGCGTGCCAAGGCGTTTGTCTATGCAGACCCCCCTTATGTCATCAAGGGCAAAAAACTCTATCTGAACGCCTATGGCTCAGATGACCATGCTGAACTGGCTTACTACCTTGCAAAGCAGCGTGTCCTACCCTGGCTGGTATCGTATGATGATGCCCCGCTGATTCACAACATATATGCTGGGCAACAAATTGAACATTTGCCGATTCGTTATTCCTTGCAAAATAAGCGTGCCGCACAAGAGCTACTGATTGCCCCGCATTATCTTTATTTGCCGATGACCGGAAAAACGGCACGCATTGCGCATCAAGCCTATTCAACTCTGGAAGTAACGCCATGAGTCATCAAAAAAAGGAAATTGTTTACCTTGATACGGAATCGCTTCACTTCGATCCGCGTAATCCACGTCTTGCTGAATACGGCATTGATGATGGGCTGCAAGAAGACGAGATTCTAGACATCCTGTGGGAAGCGATGGATGTGTTGGAGTTGATTCAGTCCATTGCGGCCAGCGGCTTCTTTGATCACGAGGCGTTAATCATTGCCAAAGAAAAAGGCAAAAACGTTGTTATCGAAGGCAACCGAAGGCTGGCGGCAGTCAAAGTTTTGTTACATCCGACGTTGGCAAAAGAAAAAAACTGGCCGGTTCCCAATATTTCAGTGGCGCTGCGTAAATCGTTGGCAACATTGCCAGCCATCATCTCAAGTCGGGAAGAGTCATGGCGCTACCTTGGCTTTAAACACGTTAATGGCCCAGCCAAGTGGGGCAGTTACGCCAAGGCGGTGTATATAGCCGAGGTTCACCGGAAATACGGTATCTCCCTAAAGGACATCGCCAACCAGATCGGGGATCGTCATCGGACTGTACAGCGTTTATTTCGGGGTTTAATGGTATTGGAGCAGGCCGAAAGAGAAAGGGTATTTCATCGCGAAGATCGCTACAACACGCGTTTTTCTTTTTCTCACCTTTACACCGGATTAGATTACGACGGCATAGCCGGCTTCCTTGGTGTGGCTAACAAGGAAGATGAGTCAGAAAACCCCGTGCCAAAGGCCAAAGTAAAGGCGCTCGGCGAATTATGTGCATGGATGTACGGAAGTCGGAAGTCGGAACGAACGCCAGTAGTCGTGTCGCAAAATCCGGATTTGAGAAATCTCAATTCTGTCGTAGCCAATCGTGAAGCCATCGATGCCTTACGTGCCGGCACGCCCTTGGACAAAGCGCTGGAAATCAGCCGAAACCCATCCGAAGTATTTGAGTCTGCCTTGCTAGCGTCTAAGCGCGAACTGACCACAGCAAGAGCATATCTGACGGCTGGTTATGATAATTCCGATGCACTGCTCAAGGTCGCAGGAACCATTGCCAATATAGCGGATGATATTTATTCAGAATTGTTAAGAAAACGTAGCGAGCAGTCGGGGCGAGGCAAAAAGAGCCGAATCGCTGAGTAGCGCTATGACGTTCAAACTGCCTGGCAAACCATCGGCCCGCGCCGATGTGCACGAATTAGCTGATTTTGCTGAATTGCAGGCGTGGGCATATGGTTCTGTGTCTGCGCGGGAGATCGTTGCCTTTCTTGGTCGCGAGGGTGAAAGCGATCCCAATGTCGGTTGTGATGATGTCGACGATAAAAATGCCGAGTCCTTGGATGAGGTAATGGATGAAATCGAGCGCCGGAAGCGTGCTTGCCGAGCTGGATATCCATATGCGTTGGACGCCAGAGGCAACGTGATTCGGTATCAGGATGACGGCAGTCTGCAAACGTTGCTCTATGGTTATTTGCTTTTGAGTACGCGTTTAAATATGAAGTCTTCCCGGACGCACGCCGGTATCGATGGCGCGAATTTACTGGAAGAAGTCTCGGCCGAAGCGCTGCGATCCTATTTAGGTAGCGACCGGGCCAAGGCAATAGTATTCGGGACAGCGGCGGGTAGTGCGGATTTCCCCGGCAAAGTTACTTCCTTATGCGAAGACCTTAACGAAGCGAGAGGGTTTCAGGCAATTGATTCCCATGCCCCAGTCTATGCCAATGACGACAAACTTGATGTAGTAGGATGGATTCCATTTTGCGATCAAGCAGCAAGCCAAATTATTGTGTTTGGGCAATGTAAGACCGGAACCGCCTGGACGGAGCATCTGTGCCAGTTGCAAGTTGATGCCTTTATCAGATCGTGGGTTGATGGCCACTTTTTACTCGATCCATCGCGTGCTTTTTTTGTTTCGGAGGCGATAAATCGCGCTCGGTGGGGGCACTTTGCAGTAAAAGCCGGCTTGTTGTTTGATCGTTGCCGGATAGTCGATTGTTGCAAAACGCTGAATAGCCCACTGCAGAAGATGGTCAAAAAATGGAGTAAGGCTGCGCTAAAAGCCGCAAAGCCGCTTTTGTAGTGGAAGTAAGCCCGCCTTTTCATCGAGCTACCATAGTTTGATCTCTGTCTGAACGAGAAAACCAAAGTCGTTGTTCGGCATCATCCTCCTACGACCGATTAAGAGTTCGCGCCAGCCAGCGGCACTCCGTAGAGTCAACAGCAACTTAGTCCGAATAACCGGTCGAGTCGACAAATCATGAAACCAAAAGTCAGTCTCCTCAGGACGGTGTGCCTTTCCTGCTGGACTGACTTTCCCCAATAGGCGCGCAGCATCGCTTCTGCTACCGCTATTCGTAAATAATCTCATCCGCCGCATCCGCCTCCGCCGCATCTCGCGCGTAGTCGCGCGCGAGCTTCGCGGCCTTGTGCTTGCCGAACTCGCGGTACCACTCGTGGGCGACGATCATGGCCATCACTTCGATGGCGCCGGTCCAGATCCCCCCGCGTCAGAATAGTTGTCGCCTCGATAGAATCCTGAACTTGGGGGCGATA
>CAYYXS010000060.1:0-16021 GCA_964475635.1 uncultured Rhodocyclaceae bacterium | reverse complement strand
CGAGACGCCGACCGCCAACGTGCGCGCCATGTACGCCGCGGCGCGCAAGTACGCCTGAACAGCGGCATGCCGCAACTATCCGGCATCGACGTGCTGAAGAAAGCGGAGGCCGCCGCGCCGCGGCAGCCGCTCTCCCCCCTGCGCGCCCGCCTGCGCGGCGAGGCGCTGGCCCTGGCGCGCGCGGAGGCGCTGGTCGAAGCGCGCGCCAGCTACCGCATCGTGCCGCTGGCGGCCGAGGAGGGCGGGCGGCTCTGCCTCGAGGATGAGACGCTGGAAGCGCCCTGGCTGCTTCCCTCCTCGGGCACGCTGACCGCCGTGGCCTGCGCGGTGTGCACCCTGGGCGAAGCGCTGGAGCGGCGCGTCTCGAGCCTCTTCGCCGAGCGGCGCGCGGCGCTCGCCGTGGCCCTCGATGCGCTGGCCAACGAACTGCTCTTCGTCCTCTCGCGCAGCGTGCAGGACCGCATCCTCGCCGAGGCGAAGAAGATGGGCCTCACCATGGCCGGCGAACTGCGTGCGGGCGATCCCGGCCTGGCGCTTGCCGCCCAGGCCACGGTGCTGCGCCTGGCCGAAGGCGCGGCCATCGGCGTGCGCGTCACGGCGGGCGGCATGATGCATCCGGTCAAGACCACCTCCCTGGTACAGGGCGTCGGCCTGGCCCTGCCGGCGGCGAACTGGTCGCGCTGCGAGCACTGTCCCAGCCGCGCGCGCTGCGCCGTGGCCACCGAGGCGGCCTGAACATGAGCAAGAACATGGAGCGGGCGCAGCCCGCGAACGACCGTCACCCCCTTCCCCGGGAAGGGGGCGGGGGGGAAGGCGTTACCTTCCTGCTGCGGTTCACGCAGCTCGGCCGCGAAATCCCGGCGCGCGAGGACGAATCCATTTTCAACAGCGCGCGCCGCCACGGCGTACGCATCGTCGGCGCCTGCGGCGGGCGCGGCACCTGCGGCAGCTGCATGGTGCGCGTGAGCAGCGGCGAGGTCGCCCCCCTCGATGGCACGGCGCAGGAGGCGGGCGGCGGCGGGCGCCGCTGGCTGCGCGCCTGCCGCATCGGCGCGCGCTCCGACTGCACGGTCGAAATCGCGCCGCGCTCGCTGGCGCCGGTGGTGCGCACCGAGCCCGAGGGCGACGAAGGCGAAGTCCTGCCCCTGCAGCCGGCCGTCATCGCCCACGAGCTCACCCTGCCTGCGGCGACGCTGCAGGACAACCTCGCCGACCTCGACCGCGTGCGGCGCGCCTTGGGCGACGAGCGGCTCGCCGTCGATCTCGAAGCGGCCCGCGCCCTGCCTGCGCTGCTGCGCCGGCACGCGCACGAATCCGTCTGGCCGCTGCGCGCCTGGCGCCGCGGCGACGATCTGATCGGCTTTGCCGCGCCGGGCAGCCGCACCCTGGGTCTCGCCGTCGATCTGGGCACCACCAACGCCGCCGCCTTCCTCGTCGACCTGGAAAGCGGCGCGCGCCTGGCCAGCCTCGGCATCGAGAACCCGCAGGCGGCCTGGGGCGCCGACCTGGTGAGCCGCATCAACCACGCCGCCAGGGATGCCGAGGTCGCCGAAGAACTGCGCCGCGCCGCGGTGGAAGCCATCGACGCCCTGGCCCACGACCTGTGCCGCAGCGTCCATTGCAGGACCGAAGACATTCTCGACGTGGCGATCTGCGGCAACACCGCCATGCACCACCTGCTGCTCGGCCTGCCGGTGCGCCAGCTCGGCCGCGCCCCCTTCGTCGCCGCCGAGCGCGAGGCGCTCGACGTCAAGGCGCGCGAGCTGGGCCTCCATGTCGCCCGTGGCGCCTGGGTGCATCTGGCGCCCAACGTCGGCGGCTTCGTCGGCGGCGACCACGTCACGGCCCTGCTCGCCACCGAAGAGGAATGGCGCGGCTGCGCCACCGCCCTGGTGATGGACATCGGCACCAACACCGAGATCAGCCTGATCCACGGCGGCACCATCCGCTCGGCTTCGGCCCCTTCCGGCCCGGCCCTGGAAGGCGGCCACATCGGCTGCGGCATGCGCGCCGCCGAAGGCGCCATCGAGCGGGTGCGCCTTGAAGACGGCCGCCTGGCGGTCGACACCATCGGCCACAAGCCGGCCATCGGCCTGTGCGGCTCGGGCGTGCTCGACGCGCTGGCCGCGCTGCGCCGCGGCGGGCTCATCAGCGAGCGCGGGCGCCTGGCGCAGGATCACCCCGACATCGTCGCCCTGCCGGACAAGAAAGGGCGCGCCGTGCGGCTCGCCCCCGAGGTGCTGTTCACACAGGACGACGTGCGCGCCGTGCAGCTTGCCAAGGCGGCCATCCGCAGCGCCACCGAGCTGCTGCTCGACGAGGCCGGCGTCGACGCCGCGGCCATCGAGCGCTTCATCATCGCCGGCGCCTTCGGTGCCTACATCGACGTCGCCAGCGGCATCGACATCGGCCTCTTCCCGGCGCTGCCGCGCGAACGCTTCCGCCAGGTCGGCAACGCCGCCGGCGCCGGCGTGCGGCGCCTGCTCGCCTCGACCGCGGCACGAGAGCGGGCGCGCCAGCTGGCCGGCGCCTGCCGCTACACGGAACTGAGTTCCCGCGGCGATTTCCAGAAGGTCTTTCTCGGCCACATTGGTTTTTAGGAGGCATCGTGCAGCAAGGATTCGACATCGGCATCATCGGCGAGCGCATCAACCCGGGCTTCAAGTCCACCCGTGCGCTGTTCGACAACGAGGATATTCCCGGCATCCAGGCGCTGGCCGTCAAGCAGGCCGAGGCCGGCGCGCGCTATCTCAACGTGAACATCGGCGCGCGCGCGCTCACCGACACCGCCTGGATGGCCCGCGTGATCCGCGCCATCCAGGAGGCGGTGGCGCTGCCGCTGTCCTTCGACTTCCCGAGCAAGGCGGTGCAGGAGGCGTGCCTGGCCGCCTACGATGCGGCGCGTGCCGGCGGCGAGTTGCCCATCGTCAATTCCATCACCGAGCACCGCTGGGACCTGATGGAACTCTACGGCCGCCAC
Organism: uncultured Rhodocyclaceae bacterium; assembly: GCA_964475635.1. Lineage (GTDB taxonomy): Bacteria > Pseudomonadota > Gammaproteobacteria > Burkholderiales > Rhodocyclaceae > Desulfobacillus. Next base: position 13,041 of record CAYYXS010000060.1, on the reverse strand, counting down.
CGCTTCAAGGTGATCCTGATGGCCTCCGAGCGCGTCGAGGACGGCGTGGCGAAGAACAACAAGACGGCGCAGGAGATCTACGCCACGGCGCGCCGCGCGGCGCTCAGGCTGCGCGACGAATACGGCATGTCGCTCGACCATGTCTTCCTCGACCTGTCGGTGTCGGCCATCATCGCCGACACCGAGGGGCTGAACCGCAGCACCATCGAGGCGATCCGCCTGATCGGCGCCGATCCGGAGCTGGCGGGGGTGCACATGATGGGCGGCCTGTCCAACATCGGCCAGCAGCTGCCGCCCAAGGCCGCCGACGGCTCCGACCTCAAGCACGGCCTGGAGAACGCCTTCCTCACGCTCACCGTGCCGCACGGCTTCGACTACGTGCTGGGCACGCCCTGGCGCGGCTACGCGCCGCTGGCCGAGGACCACTACGTGCTCGCCACCTACCGCCACTTCCTCGATCAGAGCGGCAGCAATGCCCTGCGCGCGGTGCGCAAGTTCTACAAGGCCTGAAATGGAACCGCTGAGCGAGTTTGCCGTCTGCGTCGCCGGCTGGTTCGACGGCGAGCGCCATCGGCCGCAGCCGGCGACCTTCGTCGTCCAGGCCGGCCGCGTGGCGGAGATCGCCGAGGGCGATCACAGTCGCGACCTGCTGGCGCAGGGCATGCCGCTGTCGCGCGGCGCCTTCCTCCTGCCGGGGCTGGTCGATGCCCATGTGCACCTCTTCCTCGACGGCGCGCCGACCGAGGCGGCCGTGCGCTCGGCCCACCTCAAGCAGCCGGTCGAGGCGCTGACCGAGGCGGCGCGGCAAAGCGCGCGCCAGTCGCTCGCCTGCGGCATCACCCTGGTGCGCGACGCCGGCGACCGCCACGGCATCAACCACCGCATCCGCGACGAGGCGCGCGCGAGCGCCGACCTGGCGCGCGTGCGCTCGGGCGGCCTCGGCGTGAAGCGGCCGAAGCGCTACGGCGCCTTCATGGCGCGCGACGTGGAAGACGACGACGCCATCCGCGCCTCGGTGGCGGAGCTGGCGCGCGACAGCGACGAGATCAAGCTGATCCTCACCGGCATCATCGACTTCGACGCCGGCGCGGTCACCGACGAGCCGCAGTTCGACCTGGAGAGCGCGCGCCTGGTGGTGGACTCGGCGCGCGCCGCCGGCAGAAGCACCTTCGCCCACTGCAGCGGCGAGAAGGGCCTGGCCATCGCCGCCGCGGCCGGCGTCGGCTCCATCGAGCACGGTTTCTTCATGACGCGCGAGATTCTCGCCCTCATGCGCGACCGCCGGGTGGCGTGGACGCCGACCTTCTGCCCGGTGCATTTCCAGTGGGCGCAGCCCGGGGCGGTCGGCTGGTCGCCGCAGACCGTCGGCAACCTGCGCCGCATCCTCGACCGCCACGCCGAGCACCTGCGCCTGGCCGACGAAATGGGCGTGACGCTGCTGCTCGGCACCGACGCCGGCAGCATGGGCGTCGAGCACGGCCACGCCCTGTTCGAGGAGATCGACCGTTATCTCGAGGCCGGCCTGTCGCTGGAGAAGACCCTGCACGCGGCCACCGCTGCGGCGCGACGGCACTTCGGCTGCGAATTCGCCACCCTGCGCCGCGGCGCGCCCTTCGAGGCCGTGCTGCTCGACGCTTCGCCCTTCGAGGACGTGCGCACGCTGCGCCGGCCGCGCTGCGTGTGGGCCGGCGACTGATTTCATCTGGATGCAGGAAGTCACCGCCGTGCATGTCGAGGGGCCGCAGGGCGCGGCGAAGATGTTGCACTCGATTTTCATCATGGCCATGAACCAGGCCAAATACGAGCGCCTGCCGGCCGACCTGAAGAAGTACCAGTAAAAGTCAGCCTCCCCGGTACGGCGGCCGATCGCCCCGCCTGCCGGGGCGGGGCGAGGCGCTACCCCTTGACGACGAACCGTTCCAGCTTCTGCCGCAGTTCGGCCGGGATCGCCACGCCGCGCAGGCCGTCGAGGGCGGCGAGCACGCGCACCTGGAGGGAGCGGATGCGCGTCTCGTCGCCGCAGCCGCCTTCGATGCGCAGGGTAAGCGAGCTGTTGCCGATCTTCAGTACCGAGAGCCTGAGCGTCAGGGTGTCGCCGATCTTGCTCGGCGCGAGGAAGTCGCATTCCAGGCGCACCGCCGGCACGCCGAGGCGGTCGCGGGCGTGGAACTGGGCGAAGTCGATGCCGAGGCCCTCGTTGAACCAGTCTTCGATCAGCTCGTCGAAAATCACCAGGTACTGCGGGTAGAAGACGATGCCGGCCGGATCGCAGTGGTGGAAGCGGATCAGCTGCCGTTTTTCGAACGCTTGCATGATGTTTTCTTTCTCTCTGTGGGTTGGGGGTGGGGGGATTGCGCGCATTTCGCGCCCAGCATGGCGATGATCTGCGCCGCTATGTCGCGCGGCGTCTTTTTGCCCGGCTTGTACCAGACATGGGTCCAGTTGAGCGCGCCGAGCAGCGCCAGGCGGAACAGCGAGCGGTCGGTGCCGGCGGGCAGATCGAGGTCGTCGATGAGCAGGCGGAACATGCGGTCGTAGTCGGCGCGGTCGCCGCGCAGGCGGCGCTGCAGGCGCTCCTCGTGGATGGCGAAGAGGCCGGTGGCGGTGACCTGCGAGACGGGATTGCCGGCCGCCACGTCGTTGATGTGCTCGGCGCAGGCCAGCTCCAGCCGCTGCCAGGGATCGCCGCTTTGCCGGAGGGCTTCGCGGATGTTCTCGGCGAGGCGGCGGAAGCCCTCGCGGTGGATGGCGACGAAGAGATCCTCCTTGGCCGGAAAGTGGTGGTAGACCGAGCCGGGCAGGAGGCCGGCGCGCTCGGCGATCTGGCGCATCGAGGTGCCGGCGTAGCCGTGCTCGACGAAGAGCCGGGCGGCGGCAAGCACGATCTGCTCGCGCCGGTCGCCGGCTTCCGTCCCCTCGGTGCCCTCGGCTTCCGCGGCGCGCTGCGCCTTGCGCGCCAGGCGACGGCTGGCGTCGCCGCGGCGCAGCAGTTCGCGCTGGCGCTCGGTCAGCGCGCCGCTGCCGTCGCCGGCCTCTCGCGCCACCGCCTTCAGCCGCTTGTAGGCGGTTTCCAGGCCGTGCTTGAGCCAGATGTTGCGCACGCCCGAAGCGGAGACGGCCTGCCCCGCGCGCGTCAGGTCGAGCGCCGCCCGCGCCTGGCCGCGCTGCGGGAAGTCGCGCGCGTAGCGCAGTGCCGCCGCTTCCACCGTGGCGGCGGCCCGCGCCGTCGGCGCTGCCGCCTTTGTTCCTCTCCGCTGTCCCAACCGTCCTCTCCAGGAAATGCGCCGGCCGCAGCATACCGCATGTGGCGCCGGCCGGCTGCCGGCCCCGCCTTTCCGTCACTTTAACTAATTGGCCAACTGTTTGACAAGTTAGACAGACGCTGCTACCTTGTCGCCGCAGCACAAGAAAAGGATCGCCCCGGCATCGCCGGGCGGCCCGGCACAATCGACAGCCCACTCTCTGGAGGAGACCATGAGATTCGCGACCACCCTGGCCGGCCTGGCGCTCGGCCTTGCCGCAACCACGACCCTTGCCGACATCACCGTCGGCGTCACCCTCGCCGCCACCGGGCCGGCCGCTTCGCTCGGCATTCCCGAGAAGAACACCATCGCCCTGATGCCGGACGTCATTGCCGGCGAGAAGGTGCGCTATGTCGTGCTCGACGACGGCAGCGATCCGTCGACGGCGGTGAAGAACGCGCGCAAGCTGGCCGCCGAGGAGAAGGCCGACCTCATCATCGGTTCCTCCACCGTGCCGACCTCGCTCGCCGTGGTCGAAGTGGCCAACGAGACGAAGACGCCGCTGCTCGCCCTGGCGCCGCTCGCCCTGCCGGCGGAGAAGCGCGTGTGGGCCTTCGCGCCGCCGCAGAGCAACGTGCTGATGGCCTCGGCCGTCATCGAGCACATGGCCGCCCATGGCGTCAAGACCCTCGGCTTCATCGGCTACAACGATCCCTTCGGCGAAGGCTGGTGGCGCGAGGTCGAGCCGCTCGCACAGAAGGCCGGCATCAGGATCGTCGCCAGCGAGCGCTACAACCGCACCGACACCAGCGTCGCCGGCCAGGCGCTGAAACTCCTCGCCGCCAACCCGGACGCCGTGCTGGTGGTCGGCTCCGGCACGCCGGCGGCGCTGCCGCAGCTCACCCTGGCCGAGCGCGGCTACAAGGGCAAGTTCTACCAGTCGCACGGCGCCGCCAACCGCGACTTCATCCGCGTCGGCGGCAAGAGCGTCGAGGGCGCGCTGATTCCGGTCGGCCCGATGCTGATCGCCGAGCAGCTGTCCGACAGCCATCCGTCGAAGAAAGTGGCGCTGGAGTACGTCAAGACCTATGAGTCGAAGCACGGCGCGGAGAGCCGCTCCACCTTCGGCGGCCACACCTGGGACGCCTGGCTGCTGCTCTCGCGCGCCGCCGGCGAGGCGCTGAAGAAGGCCAAGCCCGGCACGGCGGAATTCCGCCAGGCCTTGCGCGATGCCCTGGAGAACGTCAAGAACCTCGCCGCCACCCATGGCGTGTTCAACATGAGCGCAGCCGACCACACCGGCCTCGACGCCAGCTCGCGCCTGATGGTGCGCATCGAGGGCGGCGCCTGGAAACTGGCGAAGTAAGCACAGGGTCGTCCAGTGACTAAGCCTCCCTTCAATCGGGTGAGCTTCGCGCCGCCCGCGCTGGAGATCCAGCCGCTGCCGCAGGGCGGCCAGATCCTGCGCTCGCCGCAGCAGCTGGAGCCCTATGCGCGCTGCCTCGGCGAGTATCTGGAGCACTGGGGGCGGGTCGCGCCCGCGGCCCTCTTCCTCGCCGAGCGCGATGCGGCCGGCGGCTGGCGCCGCCTGAGCTACGGCGCGGCGCTCGCCGCCGCGCGCAACATCGGCCAGGCGCTCATCGAGCGCGGCCTCGGCGCCGAGCGGCCGCTCGTCATCCTCTCCGAGAACAGCATCGATCACGCCCTGATGGCGCTCGGCGCCATGCATGCCGGCGTGCCGGTGGCGCCGGTGTCCACCGCCTACTCGCTGGTGTCGCAGGACTACGCCAAGCTGAAGCACATCCTGGCGCTGCTCGCGCCGGGCGCCGTCTTCGTGCAGGACGGCGCGAAATACGCCAGGGCGCTGGCGGCGGCCGGCGTGGCGGAAGCGGACGTGATCGCCGCGGCCAACGCCGGCGGTGCCATGACCGAATACGCGCGGCTCGCCGCCACGCCCGCCGGCGCGGCGCTGGACGCCGCCTTCAAGGCCGTCGGGCCGGACACCATCGCGAAGATCCTGTTCACCTCCGGCTCGACCGACCTGCCCAAGGGCGTCATCAACACCCAGCGCATGCTCTGCGCCAACCAGCAGCAGATCGCGCAGATCTGGCCCTTCCTCGCGGAAAAGCCGCCGGTGATCGTGGACTGGCTGCCGTGGAACCACACCTTCGGCGGCAACCACAACTTCAACATGATGCTGCGCCACGGCGGCAGCATTTACATCGACGAGGGCAAGCCGGCGCCCGGCCAGATCGAGAAATCGGTGGCCAATCTGCGCGAAGTCTCGCCGACGCTGTACTTCAACGTGCCGCGCGGCTACGACATGCTGCTGCCCTACCTGGAGAAGGACGAGGCGCTGCGCACGAGCTTCTTCCGCCGCCTCGACATCGTTTTTTACGCCGCCGCCGCCCTGCCGCAGAACCTGTGGGAAGGCATCGAGGAACTGGCGATCCGCGAGCGCGGCGAGCGCGTGCGCCTGGTCTCGTCCTGGGGCTCGACCGAGACGGCGCCGATGATCACCGCCGTGCATTTCGACATGGAGCGTGCCGGCGTCATCGGCCTGCCGACGCCCGGCGTCGAGCTGAAGATGCTGCCCAACGAGGGCAAGATGGAGCTGCGCGTGCGCGGCCCCAACGTCACGCCCGGCTACTTCCGCCGCGAGGACCTCACCCGCGCCGCCTTCGACGCGGACGGCTTCTATTGCATGGGCGACGCCGGCCGCTTCGCCGATCCGAACGATCCGGTCAAGGGCATCGAGTTCGACGGCCGCATCGCCGAGGACTTCAAGCTCACCTCGGGCACCTGGGTGCATGTCGGCGCGCTGCGCATCAAGGCCATCGCCGCCGGCGCGCCGCTGATCCAGGACTGCGTCGTCACCGGCCACGATCGCGAGGAGATCGGCCTGCTGGTCTTCCCCAACCCCGAGGCCTGCCGCGCGCTCTGCCCCGAGGCACCCGCCGGACTGCCGCTCGCCGGCCTGGTCGCCCTGCCGCCGGTGCGCCAGGCACTGGCCGCGGCGCTTTCGCGCATGGCGGCGGAGAGCACCGGCAGCTCGACCTACCCGACGCGGGCGATCCTGCTCGGCGAGCCGCCCTCGATCGACGCCAACGAGATCACCGACAAGGGCTATCTCAACCAGCGCGCCGTGCTCGCGCGCCGCGCCGCCCTGGTCGACCGCCTCTATGCCGCCGCGCCGGACGCCGAGGTGGTCAAGCTGGAACGCAGGACGGTGCGGGCGTGATCGATTACCGTGCCCCGCAGGCTGACTTTCTCTTCGCCCTGCGCCACGGCGCCGAAGCCGCGCGCCTGCCGCAGTGGGACGAGGAGACGGCGGCCGAAGTGATCCGCCAGGCGGCGCGCTTCATCGAGGGCGAAGTGGCGCCGCTCGACCCGCTCGGCGACGCCGCGACCCTGCAGCTCGTCGACGGCCGCGTGCGCATGCCGCCGCGCTTCGTCGCCGCCTATGCGCGCTTCCGCGAGGCGGGCTGGGGCGCGCTCGCCGCGCCCGAGTCCTGCGGCGGCCAGGGCCTGCCGCAGGCGCTCGACGCCGTCGTCTCGGAAATGCTGGCCGGCGCCTGCGCCAGCTTCCAGATGGTGCTGAGCCTCGGCCGCAGCGCGCTGCGCGCCGTCGAGTCCTGCGGCACGCCCGAGCAGCGCGCGCGCTACCTGCCGCGCCTGGCCTCCGGCGAGTGGCTCGCCACCATGTGCCTGACCGAGCCGCAGGCCGGCTCCGACCTCGGCGGCGTGACTACATTGGCGACGCCGCTGCCCGAGGGCGGCTGGCGCCTCACCGGCAGCAAGATCTTCATTTCCGGCGGCGACCAGGACATGACGCAGAACATCCTGCACCTGGTGCTGGCGCGCACGCCGGACGCGCCGCCCGGCGTCAAGGGCCTGAGCCTGTTCCTCTGCCCGGCGCTGCTGGCCGACGGCCGCCGCAACGCCGTGGCCTGCACGCGCCTGGAGGAGAAGATGGGCCTGCACGCCTCGCCCACCTGCCAGATGGCCTTCGACGGCGCCGAGGCCGAGCTGCTCGGCAGGGAAGGGCAGGGCCTCGCCCACATGTTCGTCATGATGAACGCGCAGCGGCTCGACGTCGCCGTGCAGGCGACCGGGCTGGCCCAGGTCGCCGGCCAGCGCAGCCGCGCCTACGCCGCCGAGCGGCGCCAGGGCCGCGGCCGCGACGGCCGCCCGGCGCTGCTTCACGCCCACGCCGACGTGCGGCGCATGCTGCTGGCGCAGATCGCCATGACCGAGGGCTGCCGCGCCCTGGTGCTGCGCGTCTGCGTCGAGCTGGAACTGGGGCGCGACGCGGCGCTGGTGGATTTCCTCACGCCGGTGTGCAAGGCCTTCGCCACCGACTGCGCCGTCGAGGCCGCCCAACTCGCCATCCAGGTGCACGGCGGCTACGGCTACCTGCGCGAATACCGCGTCGAGCAGGTGCTGCGCGACGCGCGCATCGCGCAGATCTACGAGGGCACCAACGGCATCCAGGCCAACACCCTGGCCAACCGCCTGCTGCGCGCCGAGTCGGCGGTGGACGCCTTCCGCCGCTTCGTCGCCGCCGCCATCGACTGCGCCGGGGCTGCCACGGCGCAGGCGCTCCTCGCCGCGCTCGGCCACTGGAACGCCTGCGCCGAAATACTGCAAGGGCGCGAGGCCGCCGGCGCCGCCGCGGCGCCCTTCATGCGGCTGACCGGCCTCGTCGCCGTCGGCGCCGCCTGGGCGCGGCTGGAAGCCGCCGCGGATGCATCGCCCAACCCCGCGCGCACGCGCGCCGCGGCCGCCTATTGCCGCGACCGCATGCTGCCCGAATGCGCCGCGCTCGCCGCAACCGTGAGCGCGCCGGCATCCTTCGAGGACGCGCCGGAAGCGATATTTGTTCCAGATTAGCCATGAGATCTGTTTTCCTTGCGCCCGCTCTTCGCCGACGTGGCACGGCAACAGAATCGTCATACCGGCGCAAGCCGGTATCCAGAGCAGCCATTGCCGGTGCGCAAGCCGTATTCTGGATACCGGCGTTCGCCGGTATGACGAGTATGAGAGCGACGACATGGAATACTGAGTTTCGTTGGTCATCGGGATTTCGTCTGAACATTTACAACAGGAGACACAGCACATGAGCGAAGTCGTGACCACCTCCATCGACGGCAGCATCGCCGTCGTCACCGTCGACAGCCCGCCGGTGAACACCCTCACGCGCGAGGTGCGCGCCGGCCTCAAGACCGCCTTCGAATCCCTGCGCGGCCGGGCGGACGTGAAGGCCGTCGTGCTCGCCTGCGCCGGCAAGACCTTCCTCTCCGGCGGCGACATGCGCGAGTTCGAGACCGGCGTGCAGGCGCCCGGCTACCACGAGGTGCTGCGCCTGATCGAGGACAGCCCGGTGCCGGTGGTGGCTGCCCTCTACGGCACGGTGATGGGCGGCGGCGTCGAGACCGCGCTCGCCTGCCACTACCGCGTCGTGCAGGAAGGGACGAAACTCGGCCTGCCGGAGATCACCCTGGGCATCATCCCCGGCGCCGGCGGCACGCAGCGCATGCCGCGCCTGATCGGCCTGGAGCCGGCGCTCGACATGATGCTCTCCGGCAAGCCGCTCGCCGTGGCCGACGCGGCAAAAGTCAGTCTGGTGGATACGGCGGTTGCGGGCGAGGTCACCGCCGCAGCGGTTGCCTACGCGCGCGAACTGGTCGCCGCAGGCCGCGGCCCGCGCCGCACGCGCGAGATGAGCATTGCCGGGGCGGACAAGGCCGGCGAGATCATCGCCGCGCGCCGCGCGGCAGCCGCGAAGGCCTTCCGCAACCGCAACTCCTACAACGTCCTGCTCGACGCCGTGCAGGCGGCGGTCGACCTGCCCTTCGACGCGGGCATCAAGCGCGAGCGCGAGCTGTCGAACGAGGTCGAGCGCGCCGTCGAAGGCCGCGCCTTCCGCCATCTCTTCTTTTCCGAGCGCGAGCTGCGCAAGATTCCGGGCCTGCCGGCCGACGTGAAGTCGCGCAAGATCGCCAAGGTCGGCATCGTCGGCGCCGGCACCATGGGCGGCGGCATCAGTATGTGCTTCGCCAACGCCGGCATTCCGGTGACGATCGTCGATGCGAAACAGGAGGCGCTCGACCGCGGGCTCGCCACCATCCGCAAGAACTACGACCGCTCGGTGTCGCGCGGCAGCCTCAAGCCCGAGCAGATGGAGCAGCGCCTGGCGCTGATCACACCGTCGCTCGACTATGCCGCGCTCGCCGATGCCGACCTCGTCATCGAGGCGGTGTTCGAGAACATGGCGCTGAAGAAGGATATCTTCAGGAAGCTCGACGCCGTGGCCAGGCCCGGCGCGATCCTCGGCACCAACACCTCGACCCTCGACATCGACGAGATCGCCGCCGAGACGAAGCGCCCGCAGGACGTCATCGGCCTGCACTTCTTCAGCCCGGCCAACGTCATGCAGCTGCTGGAAATCGTCCAGTGCGCGAAGACCGCGCCGGACGTGGTGGTGACCGCGCTCGACATCGCCAAGACCATCCGCAAGGTCGGCGTCGTGGCAAAAGTCTGCTACGGCTTCATCGGCAACCGCATGATGGACCCCTACGGCCGCGAGGCCGAGCGCTGCGTGCTGGAAGGTGCCGCGCCGGCGGAAGTCGATGGCGCGCTGGAGGACTTCGGCATGGCCATGGGCATCCTCGCCGTGTACGACATGGCCGGCATCGACATCGGCCACCTCACCCGCGTGGCGCGCGCCCACCTGCTGCCGAAGGACCCGACCTTCTACCGCCCGACGGCCCTGCTCACCGAGCGCGGCTGGCTCGGCCAGAAGACCGGCCGCGGCTACTACCGCTACGACAGCGCCGACCGCAAGCGCACGCCCGACCCCGAGGCCATCGCGATGTTTGCCGCCGAGGCCGAGCGCCTCGGCGTGCCGCAGAGGAAGCCCTCGAAGCAGGAAATACAGGAGCGCTGCCTCTACGCCATGATCAACGAGGGCGCGCTGCTGCTGGAGGAAGGCATCGCCGTCCGCGCCTCCGACATCGACATCGTCTACACCTCCGGCTACGGCTTCCCGCGCTACCGCGGCGGCCCGATGTTCTACGCCGACACGGTCGGGCTGAAGGTCATCCACGACAAGATCCTCGAGTTCCAGAAGACGCTCGACCCGCAGTACTGGCAGCCGGCGCCGCTGCTGGAGAAGCTGGCCAAGGCCGGTTCCAGCTTCGCGCAATGGCAGGCCGAACAAACCGGAAAGGCATAGACATCATGAGCAAGGCATACATCCCCTACGGCGCCTACTGGAGCACGCCCTTCGCCAAGTGGCAGGGCGCGCTCGCCAACCTGAACAGCATCCGCCTCGCGGCGGAAGTCGGGCGCAAGTTCCTCGAGGCGAAGCGCATCCCGAAAGAGCGCATCGACCTGAGCATCCTCGGCCTGACCAATCCGCAGCCGGGCAGCTTCTACGGCCTGCCCTGGCTCACCGGCATGCTGGACCTTCCGAACGTGCCCGGCCCGACCGTGCAGCAGGCCTGCGCCACCAGCGCGCGCGCCCTGCAGATGGCGGCGGCGGAAGTCGCCCAGGGCAGCGCCGGCTGCGCCCTCATCGTCTGCTGCGACCGCATGTCCAACGGCCCCGTCGTGTACTACCCCGACGCCACGGCGCCGGGCGGCAACGGCCTCACCGAGAAATGGACGCTGGACAACTTCGGCCACGATCCCTACGCCAAGAACGCCATGATCGACACGGCGGAGAACGCCTCGGCGCGCCTGGGGCTGAGCGCGGCGGAACTGAACGACGTGACGCTCGCCCGCTTTGCCCAGTATCAGGCGGCGCTGGCCGACGACCGCGCCTTCCAGCGCCGCTACATGGTCGACGCGCCGCTCTCCGACTCCGGCTTCCGCAAGCAGACCGGCGCGCTCTCCGCCGACGAAGGCATCTTCGCGACCACCGCCGAGGGCCTCGCCAAGCTCAAGCCGGTCAAGCCGAACGGCACCCATACCTTCGGCAGCCAGACGCATCCGGCCGACGGCAACGCCGGCGCGATCGTCACCACGCGCGAGCTGGCGCGCGAGCTTTCCGCCAACCCGGCCATCGAGGTCGAGCTGCTCGGCTTCGGCCAGGCGCGCGTGGAGAAGGGCTACATGCCGCTGGCGCCGGTGCCCGCCGCGCAAGTGGCGCTGAAGCAGGCCGGCCTCACGATCAAGGACGTCGACGCGGTGAAGACGCACAACCCCTTCGCCGCCAACGACATCGCCTTCGCCCGCGGCACCGGCTTCCCGTTGGAGAAGATGAACAACTATGGCTGTTCCCTGATCTGGGGCCATCCGCAGGGCCCCACCGGCCTGCGCTCGTCGATCGAGCTGATCGAGGAGCTGGCGCTGCGCGGCGGCGGCATCGGCCTGTTCACCGGCTGCGCCGCCGGCGATTCCGGCATGGCGCTGGTGCTGCGCGTGACCGACGCGGGGCGGAAGTAAAGATATTCCCCCTCTCCCCGCTTGCGGGGAGAGGGCAGGGTGAGGGGTGAGGGGCCGAAGGCCGACTCGCTTTCCCCTCCCGCCCTCTCCCGCCAGCGGGAGAGGGCGTGAAGGTCGCGCAGACGACCCGCTCAACATCCGGAATGGAGGAGGACATGAGAACTGCAGCGCTGTTCGTTTCGCTGTTGCTTGCCGCCGGCCTCGCGCACGCCGAACCGGGCGTGAGCGACGGCAGGATCGTCATCGGCCAGTCGATCGGGCTGACCGGCCCGGTGGCCGCCGTGGCGCAGGACATCGCGGCGGGACTCGCCGCCTATGTCCATCACGCCAACAAGCGCGGCGGCATCCACGGCCGCCGGCTCGAGCTGAAGACGCTCGACGACGCCTTCGCCCCGCCGCGCAGCGGCGAGAATACGCGGGCGCTGGCCGGCGAGGCCTTCCTGCTCGCCGCGCCGCTCGGCACGCCGCACACGGCCGAGCTGCTCAAGGCCAGCGCCGGCGCGCCGGTGCTGTGTCCCTTCACCGGCGCCGAGCGGCTGCGCGCGGCGCCCAATCCCCTGCTGTTCCACATCCGCGCCGGCTACAAGGACGAGATCGCCAAGATGGTCGAGCAGATGACCACGCTCGGCATCAACCGCATCGCGCTGTTCTACCAGAACGACCCCTTCGGCGAAGAGGGCCTGGAGCATCTCGAGGCGACGCTGCAGCGCCACGGCCTGAAGATCGCCGCGCGCGCCCCCTACGAGCGCGGCAGCCTGGATGTCGCGCCGGCGGTGAAGACCCTGGTGGCGGCCGACCCCCAGGCCGTCGTCATGTTCGCGGTGACGCGTGCCGCCGCCGAGCTGGTGAAGAAAATGCAGGAAGCCGGCCGGCACCCGCAGTTCCTCACCCTCTCGCTCAACGGCAACGAGGACTTCGTCAAGGCGCTGGGTGCGCACGGCCGCGGCGTCGGCAACACCCAGGTGGCGCCCTACCCCTGGAACGCGGCGATGCCGCTGGTGAAGGACTACCAGCAGGCGATGCGCGAGACCGGCCGCGCGCAGTTCTCCTTCAACAGCCTCGAAGGCTTCCTCTGCGGCAAGGTGCTCGGCGAGGGCCTGCGCCGCGCCGGGCGCAACCTGACGCGCAGCCGCTTCGTCGAGGCCCTCGAATCCTTCAACCGCTACGATACCGGCGGCTTCGAGGTCAGCTTCTCCGCCGCCAATCACATCGGCTCGCGCTACGTCGACCTGACGGTGATCGACGGCAGCGGCCGCTTCATGCGCTGAACCCTACCCGACCAACATGGATATACAAATCGCATTGCTTCTCGGCCAGGACGGTGTGGTCAATGGCGCGATCTACGCGC
>CAYYXS010000059.1:0-16258 GCA_964475635.1 uncultured Rhodocyclaceae bacterium | reverse complement strand
CCTTATTCAGCCGTTGGCTGCATGACCGAGGCGACAACTACCTTGACGCGCGCCGGGAGCGAGCACCGGCACCGGCGTGTCGTCAGCATGGACCTTGGCGGCGCAGAGCACATAGCGGTTCAGCGCATCGACCAAGGGGCGCAGCAGCGCGCTCGCCTGGCCGACCCAATCGGCCAGCGTCGAGCGGTCCAGTTCGACGCCCGAGCGGGCGTAGATGCCGCTTTGCCGGTACAGCGGCAGGTGATCGCAGTACTTGGCGGTGAGCACGTGGGCAAGCAGCCCCGGGCCGGCCAGGCCATTGGCGATCGGCCGGCTGGGGGCAGCTGCCTGGACGATGCTGTCGCAGCGGCAACAGGCGAGCTTGGGACGGACGTGGCGGATGACCTTGAAGTGCTCCGGGACGTATTCCAGGACCTCCGCGACGTCCTCGCCGAGCCGTTTGAGGGCGCCGCCGCAGTCCGGGCAGCAGGAGGCAGCCGGTGCGTGTTCGACGGCCTCGCGCGGCAGGTGCTCGGGTAGGGGCTTGCGCACGGGGTGTCGGGCCGGCTCGCCTTCGGCGGCGGGCGCCGGCGCAGCGGCCCGCTCGGCACGCGCGGCCTCGAGCTCTTCGAGCGCGAGTTCGAGCTGGCCGAGGGACTCCTCGATGCGTTCCGAGCGCCGGCCGAACTGCATGCGGCGCAGCTTGGCAATGACGAGCTTCAGGTGTTCGATCTCGGCCTGCTGGGCGCTGACCATGGCCTTGAGCAGGGCGGCATCGTCAGGCAGGCGGGCAGTCGAAGGCATGACGGGAGTCTACGCGAACCCGTTCGCTGTGAACAGCCCCCCGGTGTACGTTGTTTACGCTGCGCGCTGCGGCTGCCAGGTGCGCTGCGGGCGCCGCCAGTCGATGCCTTCGAGCAGCATGGACAGTTGTGCGGCGGAAAGGTGAATCGCGCCCTCGGTGGCCTGCGGCCAGACGAAGCGGCCGCGCTCCAGGCGCTTGGCGAACAGGCACAGGCCGTCGCCGCTCCACCACAGCAGTTTGACGAGATCGCCGCGCCGGCCGCGGAAGATGAAGACGTGGCCGGAGAACGGGTTCTCGGCAAGCGCCGTTTGCACCAGGGCCGCCAATCCGTCCATGCCGCGGCGCATGTCGGTCACCCCAGCCGCCAGCCAGATGCGCGTTCCCGCCGGCAGACCGATCATCGCCGATGCACCAGGCAATCGAGAACCGTGGTGAGCGCCACGGCGCTGACCTCGCCGCACACCCGCACTGTGGCTGCGGCAAGAACGATCTCGATGCACGGCTGGCCACGGCCGGAGCCGCGGGGCATATCCATTGCCGCGGCCGAGGCCACTACCGGGAGGAGTTGCGCCGGGGTCACCGGCGCGGCCACGGCCACGGCAGCGGGCGCGCCGAACTGGCCGGCACGATAATGGCGGCGCCACTTGAACAGGAGATTCGTATTGATGCCGTGCGTCAGCGCGAGCTTCGCCACCGAGACGCCAGGCTCGCACGCCAACGCGGCCAGCCTGCGCTTGAAGTCGATCGGATGATTCGGGCAACCCTTGCGCGTTACCCTCGCTACAGCCTTCGTTGCCAAAGTGGTCCCCGCCAGTTGTTTGGTGGGGACCACTTTGGCTCAACTTTGCGTCGTGCAACAGACGGCCTCGGCCGGACGCTTACCCCACTCGATGGTCAATAGCAGCCTCTATTGCTAGTGTTTACGCCACTTTCCATGGTGCCAATCGGCTTGGTACCGTTGTCGATACCGTCAATTTCCCTCGCCTTGCACGCGCTGCCTGCAGAAAAGTCCCAGGAGGCTCCATTCCGGCTCGGGCGCGTCCACTGACAAGGGGGCTTGGCCGTGGCGGCAAGCGTGACATGGACGAGCATTCCATCCTCTGGTTGCCGTCCGCGAAACTCATTCCTTCACCTGCCCCCGCAGATCGAGTTCATACGCTTGGGCGATGCGGGCCACCAATTCGGCGACAGTGACATTGCGGAGTTGCAGCGCTTTCGGTTCGATTGAGGTATCAGACGCCACCACGGTGAGGAAGCGCGTCATGTCGTCGCCAATCTTCTGCACGAGCGGAATGCGCGTCGCGGGCGCCAGTAGTTGCGACAGCCTCAGTACATCGTTGAGATGTTTACGCATGTCTTTGGCGTCCACCTTGGCCCCCAGCTCCTTGCGCGCGTTCAAGTCCAGCCACGCGATCGCTTTCAACGGGATCAGCCGGTCCTCGCCGATCCACGGTAAGCCATCGACTTCGCGGCGCCCCGCCATGATGAACGCGTAGTAGGCCTCGTCCAGCAGGATGGCGGACAGGCTGGAGACGGCTTCGTCCAAAGGTATCGGTGTGAGCTGACTGCCTGTAGCTGGCTGCAATCCGTCGGGCGCCCGCGCGAACAATTCGACCATCGCCGGATAGCGATCATCGGCAGGTTTCTGGAATCGATAGAAGATCGGTTTGCCCGTGTCGCTGGCCTGGCGAATCTCATAGCCACCGGCATCGACGAACTTCCAGAAGGCTACTCCGAAGGCTGGGGTCAATGCCTCGACGTGCAAGACGATATCGAGGTCTTTCGTGGCGCGGAACGCCAGCCCGGCCTCTTCCATAGTCAAGCTGGCGGCCGTGCCGCCGATCAAGACGTACTGATCGGCGTATCCTGCGAACCAGCTCTGAAAAGCATCCAGCCCTCTCACCATGGCAGCTGCCCTTTCAACTCGTCCAGCGCCAGCTGAATGCGGTCATCTACGTTGTCTTCCAGGCTGAGTGTCAACGAGAGGGGGTCAACCGTGGCCGCGCCTGGCAACAGCGCCGGGCTGTAGCTCCACAACTGCCACTCCTGAGCGCCAGCGACGGGTTCGGGCAACTCACGAACGCCGGCATCGGTCGCTTCCTTCCATTCTGCAGCACTAACGGCGTACACCGGCCACTTGGGTTCGGCCAGCATCGAGTAGCTTGCCAATGCGCTCAAGCCAGCCAAACGTCCCACTCGATTTGCAGCTAAACCATCAGGGAGAACCCAGACAGTCCGCTTGACCGGACTTCGTAGCACAAGCTTTGCCCGCTCCCAAGTCTGTCGCGCTGGCTGCTCCATACGCAGCCAGCGCGACCGGCCCACGGTGTAAGCCGTTGCAAGCCCCGCCCCGGTCAATTCCTTGACCACGCGCGACAGCGTCATGGGCGTGTAGCCCAAGGCGACGGCCACGGTCGAGGGTTGCCACTCGGCCTGCCAAGGCTGGTGCAGCAAGGCCGTGATCAGCATGGCCTGCGCGGATGGGCTCAGCGCTGCTTCCGTAGCAGGAGCACGCCGCCGGAAGTATTCGCGCAGATCGAGGCCCAAGTCTGGCAGGTAGAGCTGGTTGCCTGGAACGATGAATGGCACTTTCTGCTCAATCAGCCGCCGACGTTCGTAGGAAGCCAAGGCATCCGTGACATAGACCGCTGGCTGCCCGGCCAGCGCCCTCACCTTGTCCAACCACGTTCGAACCTCGCTGAGCGACTGTTTTTGTTCAGCCCTCCCGATCGCCAACACGACGGGATGCCCCAGCAGTTCAAGCTCGCTGAATTCAAAGGCGTCCCGCAGGAAGTACGGCAGTTCGTTTGCACGCGCCCACGGCCTCACGCCGGGTGCGGAAACACCCAAGACCTCGTTGAGGTAGCGTCGAACCGCAGTGGTAAGGGGCTGCACGAACCGCTCACTTTTATAACACCAATGCCGCACGATAACATGTGCGATGTTATCGTGCAATATAGCGTTATATGAGGCAAATTCATGTCAATGAGGCCATCCGGCGGTCGACGCCGGTGAAACCAACCTGCTGGTGCGGCGTGCCGATCCAGGGCAAGCAGCGTCATGACGAGGCGGGCGCCGTGCTCCGGGAGCGTGACGCCACCCTGCTCGGCGAGCCGCAGCTGGTCGGCCTGGCTGCCGTCGTCGATCAGCAGCCTGGCCGGAAACCAGGCGAAACCGTTTGCAGCGTCGCTGTCCTCGAACGACGACGGTCCGCTGGACTGGATTCATCAGGCCGCATTTCGGAGCCGACTGAGGCAGGGTGGTTCACGTGGCTATCCGCGGGCGCAGGTGTTTATAGATTAAGTACGCCATTTCGCTGATTGCTCTATCCGTCAGCAATGGAAATTCTCGCTTGATCTTCTTCAAAACAGCATCATTGTTCCCCGCATTGATGAGGTCAGAAATCTCTTCGAAAAGTTTGCTGGGAATGAGAAGTTTCGTGTTCATGAGTGTCAGTGAAACACCTTCAGTCTCACTGAAGAGCCTATCTTTCTCTGCCTGTTTCGTTCTTGCCACCTCAATGGTCGCGTCAAGCTGTTCCACAACGCTTCGGAGCGCTCCGGCGCCAGCGAGTGTAATGACGATGTCAGATCTTCGCCTATCGGATGGAACACTGGCGCGCAAAGTAACGAGATTGTGTTCTGGCATGTAGGACACCGATATCTTCCCATCGCTACCACCAAGCGAACCTATGTCGTATATTTCAGTTGAGTCGGACATGTGAGCAAGCTCCCTAGCGGTATTCGTGGTGAGATGACGGTATAGATCAGCGATCGATAGTTCTGGCTTCGATCCCTGCTTCTGACACCGTGGCAAGTCGTACATGTGTCGTCAAACCGGATCGGTCGTCGCTACGGCAGGCATTGTGCCTGGCTCTGGAATTTCAGGCGTCTTCGGGCCACTTCGATCGTCAAGCGCGGTACGGATCTCAGCCAGGACCTGCGCGCGGTTGCCATCCCACTCGCGGCTGGAAATACGCAGGAGCTTCCAACCGCGGCTGGCGAGCACATTCGGGATGTGGACGTGGCGCTCGAATACGGACTCGGCGGGGACAGCTTCATCGAACAGGATACCGAGCCGGTAGCGCTGCGGCGCGGCGGGATCGACGACCGCAAGCGGAACTCGAAAGTCGGAAGTGCCGACATCCAGTTCGCATTTTATGCCGAGTGTCTCCAGGGCCAGGGCAACCTGCGCGTTAAGCGGCACCCAGGATGCGGGCAGCCTGCCGCCATCGGCATGGCGCAACCGACTCGCACCTCCTATCGCCTTCAAGGTCTGCTCCGCCTGGTTGCGCTGGCCGGCGGCAAGCTGATGGGCGAACTGGAGAAATCCCTTGAAGAGCCTTGGGCCATCGTGTTTGCTGCGCGCGACCGAGAGCATGTGCGGTTCGAACGAGGCGACGACAAAAATTTCCTGCTTGGCACGCGACACCGCGACGTTGAGTCGCCGCTCGCCGCCGCGTTGGCCCAGAGGGCCGAAGCGGGCCGGCACGTAGCGTTCCGTCTGGCCATTGCGGCGGGTCCGTTCGACGGGCGCATGCCCGAGCGAAAAAATGATGATGTCGCGCTCGTCGCCCTGCACGCTCTCAAGATTCTTCACGAACGGCCGGTCATCGATACGGGGAACGGCGTTGGCGCGCAACCAGAGTTCGGCAAAGCCGGTGTCGGCACCGACGCGGCGATCGATCTCGTCGAGAATGGCACGCCGTTGGGTCAGGTTGAAGGTGACGATCCCCAGCGAGGGCTTATCGGGGCGCTGAAGCAAGCGTTCCACCAGGTCGATCACCGTCCGCGCTTCGGGTGGGTTGGTGCCGTTCTCGTAGCGTCCGTCCGGAACATCGAGCCAATGAACCGCCGCTGGCGCCAGCCGGCTGACGGTGGAAGGAATGGTGTTCAGGTCACCGCCATAGATGGCGTGATTGGAGAAGGCGATCAATTCTTCGTGCTGGCAACGGTAGTGCCAGGCCAGGCCCATGCGCTGGGCGCGATGGCGGGCCAGAACCAGCAAGGATTCGGCATCGAACATTTCGCGCGCTTCGATGCCGGTGTCGCTGAGTTCCTCGTCGGCATCGTCGCCCGCCTTGAAGAAGTTGCTGGGCGGCATCTGCCGCTCGTCGCCGGCGATCACGGCGCGGCGGGCACGCATCAGCACCGGGAGTCCGTTCTCGACGGTGCATTGCGACGCTTCGTCGAAAATCACCAGGTCGAACACCGGGGCACGGGGGAACAGCAAGGTCGCGGTTTCCGGCGAAAGCAGCCAGACCGGGAGCACGTCGAGCAGGCCCTTGTCCCAGAAACGTCGCACGAATCCCCGCAAAGGCAGGATGTTGCGCTGTTTCTTGGCCTCTCGCAGGATGGCTTCGCGCGTCGCCTGTTCCGGCGTCCGACGCGCCCCTTTTTCTGCCGGGGCGACCCGGAGCAGCGGTGAATCGTCTTGCCTGGCGAGGATGTGCTGCACGGCGAGGCGGCGTTCTTCATCGTGCAATGCCGCGAGCTTGGCTTCATCGGCATACAGCCGTGGGCCGCTTGCTTGATCGAGGATGGACAGATCGGAATGATGGCTTTGAACCGAGGCAATCGAGGCTCGGGTCCAGGTCTTGCGGACCCCGTCGGCCCATGCGTCCGCGCTGTCGAATTCCTTTCCATCGGCAAGATGGGTTGGCAGGATCGCGGCTTCACGGACCATCGCCTGCGCCGCCGCCAGTTGCCGGTCGGCGCCGACCAGGCGGCTGGCGTCGCGACGCCAGGCTCCGGCAAGCTGTTCGAGGCTCTGCGCCGTCGGCAACCGGGACAGCCAGGGCAAAACGGTACGGATCGGCGCAACAGCGGAAGCAAGCGCGGCCATCGCCGTGGCCGCGGCGTGTAGGCAGTCGATCCGCTGGTCCCATGCCGCCACCGTCTCGGTATTCCATTGTTCCGGCCAGGCATCAAGCGCACGCAACGCAGCTTGTTCGGCGTCCAGGACAACAACCGGGGCCCGCAGTGCCAGGGCGCAGTGGTGCCAGGCGATCCAGTTTTCCGCCCCCTTGTCCCACGCCGCGATGGCCTCAGGCCCCGGCGCCGTACGCCAAACACCGAGCGCCTGCATGTCGGCACGGCTACCGGCGATGGCACGGGCGGGACCGATGAACGCCATGGCTGCCGCAAGCCAGGCGCGCGCCTCGACCAGCGAGGCCGGCCGCTGGGTGGAAGCCAGCCAGTCCATGGCATCGGCCACCCCCCGCCAGCATTGCGCGGCAGCCGCTCTTCCGTCGATGCGGGCCAGCAAGGCATGGTCCATCGGCGCGGCAGCCATCTCCGGCCATTGCGCCGCGAGGCTGGCACGCACGGTTTTCCGGGCGCGCCACCAGGCTGGAGTCAGAAAACGCACCAGGCTGTCGACACGGGTGCGGACTTCAGCGAGGGCCTGCGCCAAGACAGGATCGATGGAAAATCCGACTGGCCCGGCAAAGGGCGTCAGGGCGGCTTCGTGTTCGCGCCAGAGCCGGCTGAGTTCCATCAGCCTGTCTTCCCCTTCCGGTTGCGCTGCCAAAGCAGCAATCAGTTCCCCGAAGCAGCGCACACGGTT
Source organism: uncultured Rhodocyclaceae bacterium (assembly GCA_964475635.1). GTDB lineage: Bacteria > Pseudomonadota > Gammaproteobacteria > Burkholderiales > Rhodocyclaceae > Desulfobacillus. The sequence continues at coordinate 8,907 of CAYYXS010000059.1, read as the reverse complement.
GGCATCCTGGCGCTGCGCATGGGAATCGATCAGCGCATGCCAGGCAAGCTGGGTACGTTCGACGGTCTCCGGTTTCGTATCCTTGACCAGCAGAGCGACGAATGCATCCTGGCCCGCCGCGATATCTCGCCACTTCCGTGAATCGAGAGCAGCCGACAGGCCCTTGGCCGCGCCTTCCAGCAACTTGTGCCCCATCTCGCCCGGCGGCAGCGCGGCTGCCGTCAAAGCCTCTTCCAGCGCGGTCGCCGCATCGCGGGCGGAGATAAGGTCTGCCATCAAGGCGCGCGCCTTGTCGTTGTCGTAACCGGCGAGACTGCTGCGTACCGATGCCCCTGCGGGGTCCCGCCATGGAGACCCCCGGCGCCAGAGGTCCGCCTGGGGGAACAGCGCGGAAATCTGGACGGCCAAGGGATCGAGGCGACTCGGCGGCAGTTCTGCCAGGGCGTCCACCTGACAAGGTTCGGTCACCTCCAATCCGGAAGCGTAAGTATGCAACTGACCCAGGGGCATCGGAGCGATGGCATCGCCCTGATGCCCCGGCGGCGTCACCATGGTCAGAGCAGCCCGCTGTCGCAGACGCGCCAGCAAGGCATCGACTTCGCCGGCGACCACGCCACGGCGGAAACCGTCATCGCTGCGTGGCTCGGGATTTTCGAGTCGCGCGGCGACCTGCCCGTACAGGGCGCGGCGATCCTCCTGCACGTCATGCACGACAGCGAGCAAGTGACGCAGGCCCACACCATCGAGTCGATGCGCAACCACGTCGAGGGCCGCGCGCTTTTCGCAGACCACGGCGACTTTTTCGCCTCGCGCCAGCGCATCGGCAACCAAATTGACGATGACCTGGCTCTTGCCGGTACCCGGAGGGCCATCCACCACCAACGCCGGCAACCTGCGTGCGGCGGCCAGGACGCCGCGCTGCACAGGGTCGGCATAGAGCACCGGGACCGGTGGGGATGCTTCGGCCGCGGTGGGGGCGACCGTGTCCGGCGCCAAGGCCTGACGTAAATCGGCTGGCAACACCTCGCGTGCACTGGCGAAAAGCGTTATCGGCGGCGTGCCTTTATCGAGCGCGGACAGCAGATCATCGTAATCCTGCAAGAGGTCGGAACTCGATTGCGGGAAGAGGCCCAATACCGCGCATTCCTCGATCTCCAGTCGGTCGTCGCGCCATTCGGCGAGTTCTTCCCGCCGGTCGGCGAAAGGCAGCAGTCGGTCGAGCGAGCCGACCGTCCCGAGACCGATCAACGCCAGCTCCCCGAGCAAGGCCTCGGGGCCGACGGCGGCAAGTTCATCGGCCTTTTCGGCGAGTTCGTCCGGGTAGCTGTATCCCTTGCGGTGAAAAATCAGACGCAAGGCGGACTGATTGGCGATGGGCGCAGCATCGGGCGGCACCACCAGGCTGATTGCGCCTGCACCACGGGCACCACGCTCGATGCGCACCGGATGGAGGATCAGCGGTGCACGGAACAGATAGCCGCCCGCCAGGCCAGTGACAAAGGGGTATCCGAGGTAGAGGTCGTCCGCGCCCGTTTCCTCGTAGCGGGTCGAACGCTCGCGCTCGAGTTGCACCAGTGCCTGGGCCACCCGGCGCGCCGTATCATGGGCGCCGATTTCCGCCGCATCGAACAGGCGAGCCCGTTTGCCGCCGCGCAGCAGCGCCAGGGTCCGTTCAGCCAGGCCGGTCGAGACGGCCTCAAGCTCGTACAGGTCGACCGAGCGGCCGGGGCGGCAGATCTGCATGCGAATCGAAGGACTGCGGCCATCGCCGGAAATCAGCTTGTCGCGCAGGCGCGCCAGGGCGCGACGCAGGCGCTCACCGTCCGGGCCGCAGCCCTGGGTCGGCGCCTCGGGGAGTTCGATGGATGGCGCGGCCACGCCTGGCAGGAGTTCCAGTCGATGGATGGCATCGAGATCGTCGCTCAATGCGGGATTGAAATCGAGCCCGTTGCCTTGGGCCATCTTTGCCAACCGCTCGTTCATCTCCGGAGAGGATCGGTAGGCGCCGATCATGCGCAGCAAGCGCCGCAAACTGATCTGCCCGCCGCCTCGGCGGACGACACCCTGGAAATACGCCGTCAAGGCTTCATCCACATCCGCTCCGCGCGGCGGCATCGGGATGCTGCGCTCGGGCCGTGCCAACGCCTCGTGGACATCAAGCCCGAAATGGGCAAGCACCGCCGGCAAGAGCTCGACAAAGAGCTTGCGGCACCCCAGCGCCCCACCAATCGCAACGATGACTTCGACTTCACCGGGACTGCACTCGCCATCCACCGCCAGCACATGCGCCAGCACGGAAAAAAGCGAGCGTTGCAAGCGCGGGCCACTGGCGGCAATCAGGGGCGCGAGGCGCTGGAACTCCGCCAAGGCCCGCTCCGGATCGAGGCTGTCGCGCCAGTGGGGAACCAGCGGCGCGAATACCCGTTCGATGGCCTGCATTTCCAGATCATGAAATTCGCCATCGGCAGCTGCTACCAGCACACATGCGGCCAACGCGCATTCGTGCACTTCGACGGGGGGATCTTCCAGCATGGTGGGGATGCCGATCTCAAGCTGCGGATGCCCAAGCACCCGCAACAGCAAGGCGTCCACTTCAGCCAAGATGCGCGTGCCGGAACCGCGCCCGGTGAGTTGCCGGTAGATATCGGTTTCCGAGAACAGCCACAATGCCCATGTACGAAGGCTGTGTTCCGGATGGGTGTTGCCCTCGGCAGTTTCGCCCTCGGCCAGCGTTGCCTCCATCAGATCGCGGCTTTGGGCAAGGTAGGCTTCGGTGTCCCAAGTCAGTGTTTCGGCGGCAAGGCCCGTGACGACGACCATCTCCAGACGCAATGCGGCATCGAGGCCAGAACAGGCAAGCAATCCGAGACGGTCGGCGGTCAGCTCCTGGGCCATTGAGAGGCGTTGAGCGGCAGCCATCAATGCTTCCGGCGCACTGCTGCCGTGCAGGATGGCCATTGCCGCCAAGGTCGGGCCACGGTGCGGGTTGTCCTCGCCATGGGCGAGATAGTGGCCGAGTTCGTGGCCGAGAAGTGCCGCCAAGGTGTCGTCATCGAGCAGGGAGAGCATGCGCCCCTGCACTTCCATCAGTACCGGAGAACGCACCGAGTGCATTGCCGCGTTTTCGGCACCGGCCGCCTGGTAAATCTCGACAGGGGCATCGATACCGAACCGCGTTGCAAGTTCGCGCGCCACCCGGTACAGGTTCGGTGCCATACCTTCGGAAAGCAACAGGCTGCGCGCCATTAGGGTCCGACGTACACGCACTGGATCGGAAGATATTTTCGCAGCCAGCGCATCGACGCCCGGCAGCTGGCGCAGAGTGCCGACGTAGTCGGATTCGCCACGAAAGCGAATCGATTCGATATCAAACTTCACGTGATTGCCCCGTTCTCGAGTTGAAAATATTCCAAGCGGAATATTTTCATGACATTCGCTATGCTACTCGAAAGTCGCGGGTTCACGAGTGCGAAAGCTGGCCGCGTTGGGGAAGTTATCTATCCGTTACCGGAAGCAGCAGCTTTTTTGACTGCAAGCGAAACATATCCCAGGACTCGCAGTTGATACCGTCAGCGGTTCTGACGGTACCGAGAATGCTCCTATTGAATTCGCTCCTCGATACCGTCAGGAATACCGTCAAAATTCGTGCGCTTGCTCTGGCAAATATGCGAGCCCATGAAACAAAAACAACCTAACTTTCAATAAGTTACATAGTCATTCTGGCTCATTGATGATTCACGCCGAATCATTTCAACGTACCGCACGCCATTGATTTATAAAAACTTTTACCGACCTCTCACTCCCACTCGATAGTGGCTGGCGGCTTACCAGAAATGTCGTAGACGACGCGGTTGATGCCCCGCACTTCGTTGATGATGCGGTTGGAGACCTTGGCGAGCAGGCTGTAGGGCAGTTCGGCCCATTGCGCGGTCATGAAATCCTGCGTCTGCACGGCGCGCAGGGCCACGACGTTCTCGAAGGTGCGGCCGTCCCCCATGACGCCGACCGAGCGCACCGGCAGGAAGACGGCGAAGGCCTGCGAAGTCTTCTCGTACCATTCCGCCGCGCGCAGCTCGTCGATGAAGATGGCGTCGGCGCGGCGCAGCAGGTCGGCATATTCCCGCTTCACCTCGCCGAGAATGCGCACGCCCAGGCCGGGGCCGGGGAAGGGGTGGCGATAGACCATGTCGTGCGGCAGTCCGAGGGCGACGCCGAGCTCGCGCACCTCGTCCTTGAAGAGCTCGCGCAGCGGCTCCAGCAGCTTGAGGTGCAGGGTTTCCGGCAGGCCGCCGACGTTGTGGTGACTCTTGATGGTGTGGGCCTTCTTGGTCTTGCCCCCGGCCGATTCGATCACGTCCGGGTAGATGGTGCCCTGCGCCAGCCACTTCGCATTGGGTAGCCTGGCTGCCTCGGCCTGGAACACCTCGACAAAGTCAGCCCCGATGATACGGCGTTTCTGCTCGGGATCGGCGACGCCCGCCAGCTTGCGCAGGAACTGCTCGCTGGCATCGACGTGCACCACCTTGACGCCAAGGCTGCGGGCGAAGGTCTTCATCACCTGCTCGGCCTCGTTCAGGCGCAGCAGGCCGTTGTCCACGAACACGCAGGTAAGCTGGTCGCCGATGGCGCGATGGATCAGCGCCGCCGCGACGGAAGAATCGACGCCGCCCGACAGGCCGAGGATGACTTCCTCGCGGCCGACCTGGGCGCGGATCTTGTCGACCGCCTCGCCGATGTAGTCCGGCATGTTCCAGTCGCCCGTGCAGCCGCAGATGTCCAGCACGAAACGCGCGATGATGGCCTTGCCCTGGAGGGTGTGGGTGACTTCGGGATGGAACTGCACGCCATAGAAGCCGCGCGCTTCGTCCGCCATGCCGGCGATCGGCGTGGACTCGTTGCCGGCGATGACCTTGAAGCCGGACGGCAGCTCGGTGACCTTGTCGCCGTGACTCATCCACACGTCGAGCAGGCCGTGGCCCTCGGCGTTGACGCAGTCCTGGATGCCTTCGAGCAGGCGGGAATGGCCGCGGGCGCGGATTTCCGCATAGCCGAACTCGCGCTTCTTCGCCGGCTCCACCTTGCCGCCCAGCTGGGCCGCCATGGTCTGCATGCCGTAGCAGATGCCCAGCACCGGCACGCCCAGCTCGAAGACGACCTGCGAGGCGCGATAGGCCTGCTCCTCGTACACCGAGTTGGGCCCGCCGGAGAGGATGATGCCGACCGGCGCGAACTCGCGGATGAAGGCCTCGGAGACGTCGTAGGGATGCAGTTCGCAGTAAACCTGCTGCTCGCGTACGCGCCGCGCGATCAGCTGCGAATATTGCGCCCCGAAATCAAGGATGAGAATTTTCTTGTGCATGGAACGGGCTTATTCGACGCGGTAGTTGGGCGCTTCCTTGACGATCTGCACGTCATGCACATGGGATTCGCGCACGCCGGCCGAGGTGATCTCGACGAACTCGGCACGGCTGCGCATCTCGTCGATGCTGTTGGAGCCGACATAGCCCATGCTGGCGCGCAAGCCGCCCATCAGCTGGTGAATCACCGCGCCGACCGGCCCCTTGTAGGGCACGCGCCCCTCGATGCCTTCCGGCACCAGCTTCTCCACGTTCGCATCGGCTTCCTGGAAATAGCGGTCGGCCGCGCCTTGCTGCATGGCGCCGAGCGAGCCCATGCCGCGGTAGGATTTATATGAGCGCCCCTGGAACAGCTCGATCTCGCCGGGCGCCTCCTCGGTGCCGGCGAACAGTCCGCCCAGCATCACGGCGTAAGCGCCGGCGGCGATGGCCTTGGAGATGTCGCCCGAGTAGCGGATGCCGCCGTCGGCGATGAGAGGCACGCCGCTGTCCCGCAGCGCGCCGGCAACGCTGTCGATGGCGGTGATCTGCGGCACGCCGACGCCGGCGACGATGCGTGTTGTACAGATCGAGCCGGGGCCGATGCCGACCTTGACGCCGTCGGCGCCGTGATCGAGCAGGGCGCGCGCCGCGCTGGCTGTGGCAATGTTGCCGCCGACGACATCCACCTGCGGGAAATGCGTCTTGACCCATTTGACTCGGTCCAGCACGCCCTGGGAATGGCCGTGGGCGGTATCGACGACCAGCAGATCGACGCCCGCTTCAACCAGCAGCTCGGCACGCTCTTCGGTGCCTTCGCCGACGCCGAGGGCCGCACCGACGCGCAGGCGTCCGAGGTTGTCCTTGCAGGCGAAGGGGTGTTCGGTGGACTTGAGAATATCCTTGACCGTGATCAGTCCGCACAATTCGAAATCGCCGTTGATCACCAGCACCCGTTCGAGCCGGTGCTTGTGCATCAGCGCCTTGGCTTCATCCGGCGTCGCGCCTTCCTTGACCGTGACCAGCCGCTCTCGCGGCGTCATGATGTTGCGCACCGGCTGGTCGAGCCTGGTTTCGAAGCGCAGGTCGCGGTTGGTGACGATGCCGACGACCCGGCTGCCCTCGACGACCGGCAGTCCGGAAATCCTGTACTGGCGGGTCAGGGCCAGCACCTCGCGCACCGGCATGTCGGGCGGAATCGTGATCGGATCCTTCAGCACGCCCGACTCGAAGCGCTTGACCTTGGCCACTTCGGCCGCCTGCGCGCGGGGCGGCAGGTTCTTGTGCACGATGCCGATGCCGCCCTCCTGGGCCAGGGCAATGGCGAGACGCGCCTCGGTCACGGTGTCCATGGCGGCCGACAGCAGCGGGATGTTCAGGCGGATGTTGCGCGACACCTGGGTGGCCAGGCTGACGTCGCGGGGAAGAATCGTGGAGTGGGCGGGGACGAGCAGGACGTCGTCGAATGTGAGTGCCTTGGTTATCACTCGCATGGCTTTCAACCTCGGTTCCAAATCCGTATTATACGCAGGTGGCCGAATGACGGCAAACGAAGAGGAAACGATGCGCACCCTGACCCTGTTGATCCTGGCATTCACGTGCTCCATTGCCGCGGCCCAGGTCTACACATGGCGCGACGCCAGCGGCAAAGTCCATTATTCGGATACGCCGCCGCCGGGTGTGGACGCGCGGAAAATGCGCGCCGGTACCCAGGAGGCCGCAGCGCCTTCCTCCAATGCTCCTTCACGCAGTCTGGCAGAGAAGGATATGAATTTCCGCAAGCGCAAGGACGAGGCGGACAATCTTCGCGCCAAGGGGGAAAAGGACAGACTGGAGGCCGAAGAGGCCAAGCGCAACTGCGAACAGGCCCGCAGCCAGCTCGCCGCACTGGAATCCGGCCAGCGTATGAACCGCTTCGATGCTTCGGGAGAGCGGGTCCCGCTGGATGACGAAATGCGGGCGCAGGAAATAGAAAGAACGAAGAAGATCGTGCAATCCTGGTGCAAGTAGGCCGGTCAGTTCTCTCCCGCAGCCTTTTTCGTCGCCATTTTTTCCTCGTCCGCACGCTTCCTGCGAACATCCTTCGGGTCGGCGATCAGCGGCCTGTAGATCTCGATGCGATCCCTGTCCCTCAGCACCGTATCGAAGCGGGTCAGCTTGCCGTATATGCCGACTTTGGCTTTCGACAGGTCGATCTCCGGGTATTTCTGCGTGATGCCGGAATTTTCGATGGCCTGAAGCACCGTGGAGCCCTCGGGCAATTGCAGTCTTACCAGTTCCTGCCGTTGCGGCAGGGCGTAAGCAACCTCGATGGAGAGAGTGTCAGCCATTGTTGGGATAAACCTGTTCCGCCCGCTTCACGAACGAGTCGACGAAGGTGTTGGCAATGTGGTGGAAAACCGGCCCCAGCGCCTTTTCCAGGAGCTTGCTGGAAAACTCGTAATGGAGCTGGAATTCGATCTTGCAGGCGGCTTCGCCGAGCGGCTTGAAGTGCCAGCTGCCATCGAGGTGCTCGAAGGGGCCGTGCCGCAGCTTGATCCTCATGAAATGCGGTGCCTCCTTGTCGTTTTCGGTGGAGAAGTCGGCCTTGATGCCGTGGTAGTTGATGTGCAGTCTGGCCACCGTCCTGGCTTCGTCGCGATGGATCAGTTCGGTGCCGTCGCACCAGGGCAGGAAGCCGGGGTATTCCTCGACCTTGTCAACGAGATGGAACATCTGCTCGACGCTGTACTCGATCAGGACGGACTTCCTGACTTCGGCCATGATTGCCACATGCTATAGAATCCCGGGAATTCTATCGCAAATGGCGCCATGAGCATTGTCGACAACAAGAAGGCTTTCCACGATTACTTCATCGAGGAGCGCTTCGAGGCCGGCCTGGCACTCGATGGCTGGGAAGTGAAGGCGATCCGCGCCGGCCGGGTTCAGCTGAAGGAAGCCTACGTGATCCTGCGCAATGGGGAGGTGTTCCTCATCGGCTGCCATATCAGTCCGCTGCCGACGGCCTCGACCCACATCCAGCCGGACCCGGTGCGCACGCGCAAGCTGCTGCTGCATGCCGCCGAGATAAGCAAACTGATCGGCAAGGTCGAGCGCGCGGGCTATGCCCTGGTGCCGCTGGACCTGCACTACGCCAAGGGACGGGTGAAACTCGCCATCGGCCTGGCCCAAGGAAAGAAGCAGCACGACAAGAGGGAAAGCGAGAAGAAGCGCGACTGGGAGCGCGAAAAGCAGCGTCTGATGCGGGTGAAGGCCTGATCGGGCCCGATCAGGCCTGGCACCGCTACCTGCCCTGCTGCGCCAGATGCGCGCCCAACCGCATCCAGGTCTCCACCACCGTGTCGGGATTGAGGGACATCGTCACGATACCCTGGTCCATCAGCCATTCTGCGAAGTCGACATGATCTGACGGCCCCTGGCCGCAGATGCCGACATACTTGTCGAGCCGGCGGCAGGTCTGGATGGCCATGCCGAGCAGGGCCTTGACGGCTGCGTCGCGTTCATCGAACAGCCCGGCCACCAGGCCGGAATCGCGGTCCAGGCCGAGGGTGAGCTGGGTGAGGTCGTTGGA
>CAYYXS010000058.1:0-17251 GCA_964475635.1 uncultured Rhodocyclaceae bacterium | reverse complement strand
GGATGATAGTACCTCATCAACATCCTTGGCGATTTGTGCCCGGTCACTTTCCCCAGTTCGTGCATTTGCAACTTCTCGGCCAAGCGGCTCGTCGCCTCATGTCGGAGATCGTGAAACCTAAAATCCGGGATGCCTGCCCGCTTCGCGGCACGCTGGAACCCCTCCGTGATGGCGGTTTCGCTGGTGTCGAATACCCGACCGGAGATATTGCGCGGAAGGCTTTCGAGGACAGCAACCGCTTTCGTTGAAAGCGGTACGTCGCGGGAACTGCCATTTTTCGTCTCAGGCAGATGCAACACGCGACGTTTGAGATCCACATGCTCCCATCGCAGACCCAGCAGCTCGCCACGCCGCATGGCAGTCTCCAGTGCCAGGAGCGCAACGGATTTGAGGTGCTTCCCTCGGCTCGCGTCGAGCGCCACCATCAACCTCGTTTCCTCGTCCCCTTCCAGTCGCCGTTCCCGGGCGTTCGAGATCGTGGGCATGCGCACAGCGGCCACCGGATTGCCGAGTGGCAAGGGGATGCCGAAATCGCGCGCGGCGGCCTTGTAAAGGCGATTCAGCACAGCCAGGTAGTGCTGGACGGTCTGTGGCGCCAGTTTCTTGCTCAACTCGTCGCGCCACTTGGCCACCATCGCGGGGGTTACGGCCGAAAGGTTGAAGTCGCCGAATTTCCCTTCTGCCGCCTTGAGCCTGCTTTCCTCCTGGCGCTGGCCGCGCATCTTCGGTGTCAATTCATCGCGGTACTTCTTCGCCAGATCCTTGATGGTGGTGCGCGCGGCCTCGTCGCGCGGGATGAAAGCGCCGGTATCCATCTCTCGCTCAACCGAGCGCGCCCATTTTTCGGCGTCCCGACGAGTCTCGAAGGTCTTGGACTGTGGCGGGAATCCCGCTCTTCGTACCTGAGCTTGATACTGGTAAGCTCCCCGCATTCGAATTGTGCCCACGCTTTACCGCTCCTGTGACATGGCTGTGACAAATATAGCTCAAATCCGCGAAAAGCTCTATAACTACGAGCGTTTGATGCGGCTCGACAAGCCGATCGGCACGCTGCTCCTGCTGTGGCCGACGATGTGGGCGGTGTGGATCGCCGCCGAAGGACAGCCGAGCCTGTTCATCGTCTGGATCTTCGCCCTGGGCACGCTCCTGATGCGCTCGGCCGGGGTGGTGATGAACGACTACGCCGACCGCCATTTCGATCCGCATGTCGAGCGTACCAAGAACCGGCCGCTCGCTTCGGGCCTCATCCGGGAGGGCGAGGCAATCTGGCTCGCGGCCGTGCTGACGCTGTGTTCCTTCCTGCTCATCCTGCCGCTGCACCGGCTGGTGTGGGCGCTCTCTGTGGTGGCGCTGTTTCTCGCCGCGAGCTATCCGCTCACCAAGCGCTTCCTCGCCGTGCCGCAGGCCTATCTGGGGATCGCCTTCGGCTTCGGCATTCCGATGGCCTTCGCCGCGCAGCTCTACACCGTGCCGCCGCTGGCCTGGGTAATGCTCGCCGCCAACATCTTCTGGGCCATCGGCTACGACACCTGCTATGCCATGGTGGACCGCGAGGACGACCTGAAGATCGGCATCAAGACCTCGGCCATCACCTTCGGCCGCTTCGAGGTGGCGGCGGTGATGATTTGCTATGCGATCACCTTGCTGATCCTCGCCTGGGTGGGAGCGCAGGCCGGGCGGGGAATCTATTTCTACTGCGGATTGCTCGTGGCGGCGGGCATGATGCTGCGCCACTATTTCTGGATCCGCGGGCGCGAGCGCATGGCCTGCTTCCGCGCCTTCATGGACAACAACTGGGTCGGCGCGGCGATTTTCGCCGGGCTCTTCGCCGACTACGCGCTGCGCTCGGGACGGATGCCGGCGTTCTGATCCTCCGAGTGTCGCGCGATTTCCGAAACGAGCGCTGGCAAACGCAGCTGCGCGCAGACCTCCTGTCCCTGGCTGGCGGAGCAGGGCTCGCTGCCGGCGAGCATTCGCTGCCGCTGCCGGGATTTCTCCGTCGCCGTGCTGAGGCAGGCGCGGGGGCGGCCCTGCCTCGACGAGGCGTTCCTGCCGGAGATCCTGCGGCTGGCTTGAGCGCCGCAGGCGATGGCGCTTACCGCCTGGCGGCGCCGGCCGGGGCGAGGCCCTTGCAGTCGGTGCCGAGCCAGGTCATCTGCGATTCGTTCTGCATGGCGTGCCGGCCCGAGGAGCCCATCGTCGTCGCATCCATGCGCGAGTGGATGGTGTTGCCGGAGGCGGTGCTCTCCCCCTTGCCGACCATGCGCTGACCTTCCATGTTGCAGTCGAACTCGTAGCGCACGGTGTTGCCGCTGCGGCTCAGCTTCGTCGGCTGGCAGCGTCCTTCCGGATCGACCATGGTCGCATCGCGCTTGGCCATTTCCTCGCTGATGCACAGGCGCGTGGCGCCGGCCGGCCCCATGCCCATGCCCTGGCGGCCCATCATGGCCTCCATCTGCTTGCGCTGTTCCGGCGGCAGGCTGGCCATCTGCTGCTGCATCTGCTGCATCTGTGCGCGCATGTCCTGGCCGTCGACGATCTGCCTGATCGTCTTGATCTCCCACAGGCCGGCCTTCATGTCGCCGGCGAGGGCGGTGGCGGCGAGGAGGGGAAAGACGAGGGCGGCGAACGTTTTTTTCATGGCGGCACCTTTCGGAATATGGTGGGGGCATTGTGCCAGAAGCGGAAACGGTTTAGAACGGCCGCCGATAGGCTGCCGCCGGGTCCTGCGCCGGCGGCGTCTCGCCGGGCTGGGCGGCGCGGGCCTCGGCGGCGAGCCGGGGCAGGTTGTCGCCGGTGAGGCTTTTCAGGAAGGCGACCAGTGCCTGCTTCTCCGCCGGCGACAGGCCGAGCGGCCTGAGCAGCGGACTTCTCTGCGGGTTGTCGATGCCGCCGCGGTCGTAGAAGTCGACGACTTCCTCCAGCGTGGCGAGCGAGCCGTCGTGCATGTAGGGCGCGGTGAGCGCCACATTGCGCAGCGACGGCGTGCGGTAGGCCCAGGCGTCGGCCGGATCGAGCGTCACTTCGTAGCGGCCGACATCCGCCAGCGGCGGCTCGAATGACATCAGCGCCTTGTCCTCGACCTCGACGAACACGCCCGGCGCAAGCTGCACGCGGTGCTTCTTCGGCAGCCCCATGCTGCGGGCGTAGCCGACGCCGGTGTTGTGGAAGCGGTTGTCCATGAACAGGGCCTGCCGTTCCCCCATGCTGTGGCAGGCGCTGCAGCCGGCGCTGCCGGCGAACAGCCGGAAGCCGGCCTGCTCCTCTGCCGTCAGCGCGTTCGGTTCCTTGCCGTAGCGCCAGCGGTCGAAGCGCGAGTTGGCCGAGACCAGGCTGCGCTGGTAGGCCGCCAGCGCCTGGCCGATCGTCTGCACGTCGGCTCCGCGGCCGGCGAAGGCCTGTTCGAAGCGGCCGGCGTACTCGGGCAGCGCCCTGATTTTTTCGATGACGTAGCCGATGGACGGGTTGGCCATCTCGTTGCCGGCCAGCAGCGGCCCCCAGGCCTGGTTTTCCAGGCTGAACTCGCGCCCGTCGTGGAACAGTTGTTCGACGTAGGCGACGTTCAGCACCGTCGGCGAATTGCGGCGGATGCTCTGGCCCTCCAGGCCGATGGCGGTGCCCAGCTCGTTGGAAGTGAAGCCCTGCTCGGGCACGTGGCACATGGCGCACGACAGGGTGTTGTTGTGCGAGAGCCGGCGGTCCATGAACAGCGTGCGGCCCAGTTCGATGCGGGGCTGCGTCGGCGGGCTGCCGGGCGGGATGGGCAGCGGCGGCAGGCCGAGCGGCGCGCCGTCCGTGGCGGCCCGCTCGCAGGCGGCCAGAACGAACAGGCTGAAGACAACGGCCAGGATTCTCATTTCGGCCCGGCGACTTCCTCCATGAGCAGCGTCCTGATGTCGTTCAGCACCATCGCCGGCAGCAGGTAGTCGACGGTATAGATCTCCCGCACGGCGTGCTGCCGGTCGATGAGGAACACTTTCAGCACGTGGCTGTAGCTGCCGACCGGCTTGCCGGTTGCCTTGTCGACGTCCACCCCGACGTCCTGGCCGAAGCCCGCCAGGATGGGCAGCAGCGTGCGCCGCGAACGCGTGGTGAGGAAGGCCCAATCGACGTGCTGCCCGGCGCCGCTATGGGCGTGTCCGTTGTGGACATGCCCGTTATGGTCGTGCCCGTAGTGGGCGAGCACCTGCGGCGTATCGCGCTCCGGATCGAAGGACAGGCTGACGAAGCGCACCCGGCCGCGCGTCTCCGGCAGTCTTTCCAGCGCAGCCTTCACTTCGTGCATGACCGTGAAGGCATAGGGACAGCCGGCCGGATCGGCACAGGAGGTATACATGAAGGCCAGCAGGGTGACCTTGTCCCGCGTGAATGCGTCCAGCCGGCGCTGCCTGCCCGCAGCATCGAGCACGGCGCCGTCGGCGGCGCGCTGGATTTTCTCCAGCTTGTAGGTGCCGGCCGCCGGCGGCACGAAATCCATGCGCGGCACGCGGGAGCCGGCTTGCGCTGCGCCCAGCGCGCAGAAAAAAAGCAAGCCGCCCCTTGCCAGGAGGCGGGCAGTCCAGCCGGACTCGGGGCGTGCCATCGTCACTTCTTCAGGGCGAGGGCGGCGGGCAGGCTCTGCGCCGATTCGAGCGGCTTGAGGGTGGACAGGTCGCGTGCCTGGAACTTCATGTGGTGGGCGCGGCCGAGCTTCTCCTTGTAGAAGTCGATGGCGAGCTTCTCCTTCAGCGCCTTGCCGTCCCATTCGTACATCTTGAAGAACTGCTCGTCGTCCTTGCCCTTCTTGTCCCAGTTGCCGAGCAGCGAGCTGGTGAAATACACGCGCTTGCCGTCGTAGCTCTGCGACACCATGTTCACCTGCGAGCCGATCTTCTTCTTGTAGACCTCCTTCGGCTTCATCGGATCGGAGAAATCCCAGTAGCGAGCGGTGCCGTCCATGAAGGTGTTGATCCACATGCCCTTGCCGTCGCGGGTGAGGGAAATGTCGACCGGCAGGGGGATGTCGGCCGGATTGCCGATGGTGCCGACCTCGTGCGCCTGCCATTCGCCCTTGGCGTCCTGCCTGTAGACCCATATCTTCGAGGTCAGCGCCGCGGTGGTGACCGCCCAGTTGTCGCCCGGCTGCCACGACCAGCGCACCTCCAGCGGCGCGCCCGGCGTGCTGAACACCTTGAGCGGCTTCATGGTCTTCATGTCCCACATCACCGAGGTGTTGCCGAAGCGCTTCATGGCCTCGCCGTCCTTGACCAGTCTGCCGAGATCCATCATGTAGTTGTTCCAGCCGGTGAAGGACGAGGTGAGGAACACGTTCTTCGCCGGGTTGATGCCGGCGTCGTAGCCGTAGCCGTCGCCGCCCTCCCTGGGCATCGGGTGGTGGGCGACGTGCTCGCCCTTGTTGTTGTACACCGCGATGCCGGTTTCCCCGCCGTGGTCCTTGTTGTTCGACAGCGGCGTGATCAGCATGCGGCCGGGCATGGCGATGAAGGAGTGCGGGCCGACGAAGCCGGTCTTCTGCACGAAGTCGGTGATGGTCTTCACCAGCTTCGGCCTGGCCGGGTTGCTGCCGATGTCGAAAACGTAGATCCTGTTCGAGTCGAGCGCGCCGCCCCAGAGGTGGCGGCGATCGTCCGAGAGGCCGACGTGATGCACCTCGCCGCGTCCGCCGAGCGAGAGCTTGTGGATGACCTTGCCGTAGGTCTTCGAGGCCGGGTTGACGTCGATGGTCACCAGCTTGTCGGAGCCGTCGCCGACGCCCTTGACGCCGAGCGTCCACACATAGACCAGGTCTTCCTGGCCCTTGATGAGGGGAGTGAAGGGCGAGCAGCTCGTTTCGTCGGCGGCGGCCGGCGCGCCGGCGAAGGCGGCGGCCAGCGCCATGGCGGGGATTGCTTTTTTCATGCTTGTCTCCTTGTTGGGGGGTGTACCATTTCGTTGTCCGCCGCCGATGCTGCGGCGGACAACGTTGAGTATTAAAATAATTATTAGTGAAGCAAGTTAGCAGAACGGCCGCGGCCGGCAATTGGGGTGATTACCTAGCCGCCCGGCGGTTGTTCCTGATGGATCCGGCGGGAGACACTGCTATGGTTGGTCACCGCAATGGAGTGATATCGACCCGATGATCGGCGCAAGCGAAGCGATGTGGCTGGGCCTGGTGGCGCTGGGCTGGCTGCTGGTGTCCGCCCTGATCGCCTTCGGCGTGATGCTGCTGCGCCTGCGCGAGGCGGAGCAGCGGCTGCGCGACAAGGAGGGCGAGCACCAGGCCGTGCTGGATCGCCTGCACGAGAACGAAACCCGCCTGCGCGCGATCATCGAGTCCGAGCCGGAGTGCGTCAAGCTGCAGGCTGCCGATGGCACCGTGCTGGAGATCAATCCGGCGGGGCTGACGCTGGTGGACGCCGAGCGGCCCGAGGACATCATCGGCAAGCAGATCTACCATGTCGTGGCGCCGGAGTACAAGGAGATCTACCGCGAGTACATGCGCCGTGTCTTCCAGGGCGAGTCGGTCGTCTACGAATTCAAGTCGATCACCCTGAAGGGCCGCACCGCCTGGATGGAGACCCACGCCGTGCCGCTGCGCGACGCCCGCGGCGCGATTTATGCCCTGCTCGGCATCACGCGCGACATCACCGAGCACAAGTGGGCCGAGGAGCAGGCGCGGCGCCATCAGACCGAACTCGCCCGCGTGGCGCGCCTGTCCACCATGGGCGAGATGGCCACCGGCATCGCCCACGAGCTCAACCAGCCGCTCTCGGCGATCGCCAATTTCGCCCGCGGCTGCCTGCGCCGCCTGCGCAGCGGGGAAATCGGGACGGGCGAGCTGATCGTGCCGCTCGAGGAAGTCTGCGAACAGGCCGAGCGCGCCGGCGAGATCATGCGGCACGTGCGCGATTTCGTGCGCAAGCGCGAAACGCGGATGACCGCCGTCGACATCAACCAGATCGTGCGCAGCGCGGTCAAGCTGACCGAACTGGAGACCCGCCAGCAGCATGCCTACGCGATCCTCGACTTGGCGTCCGACCAGCCCCGCGTCTGGGCCGACTCGATCATGATCGAACAGGTGATCTGCAACCTCGTCCGCAATTCGGTCGAGGCGATGGCCGAGGCGCGCACGCCCGTGCGCGAGGTTTCGGTGCGCACCTGCCGGCTCGACGACGAGACGGTGGAGGTCGAGATCGGCGACACCGGGCCCGGCATTGACGGCGACATGATCAACCGGATATTCGACCAGTTCTTCACCACCAAGCCCGAGGGCGTCGGCATGGGCCTCTCGATCAGCCGCTCGATCGTCGAATCGCACGGCGGCAACCTGCGCGCCGAATCGCGGGCGGGCGGGGGCGCGACGTTCCGTTTCACCCTGCGCGCCATCGGACGCACCCTGGCCACCAATGAACGACGCTACAGTTTTCATTATTGACGACGACCAGGCGGTCGCCCGCAGCCTGCGCTGGCTGATCGAGTCGGTGCGGCTGAGGGTCGAGACCTTCGTCTCGGCGCAGGCCTTTCTGGACGGCTACGACGCCGCCAAGCCGGGCTGCCTGGTGCTCGACGTGCGCATGCCGGGCATGAGCGGCCTGGAGCTGCAGGAGCGGCTCGCGGCGCGCCGGGCCTACCATCCGCCCATCATCTTCATCACCGGCCACGGCGACGTGCAGATGGCGGTGCGCGCGGTGCAGTCCGGCGCCTTCGACTTCGTCGAGAAGCCCTTCAACGACCAGGACCTGCTCGATCGCATCCAGCGGGCCATCGCCTTCGATGCCGGCCAGCGCGGCCGGGAGGAACTGCGCTCGCAGCTCAAGGCGCTGTTCGCCAGCCTGACGCCGCGCGAGCGCGAGGTGCTCGATCTGGTGGTGGAGGGGCTGTCCAACAAGGCCATCGCGAATGCGCTCGGACTGAGCGCGAAGACCGTGGAAGTGCACCGCGCCAAGGTGATGGAGAAGCTGCACGCCCGCTCGCTCTCCGATCTCGTCAAGCTGGCGATGCAGAACCAGGCGGCGTAGGCGCCCCGGAAGTTCTCCCCTCCCGCTGCGGGAGGGGAGAGGGGCGTTGCTCACATCCGACTTTTGCGCAGCGGCGGCAGATCGGTGCAACTGCCGTGGGCGAGGCTGGCGGCCAGCCCCACCGTCTCGCCCAGCGTCGGATGCGGATGGTGGATGGCGCGGCCGATAGCTGCCGCATCGCAACCCTGGCTGATGGCCAGGGCGACCTCGCCGATCATGTCGCCGGCGCCGGGGCCGGCGATGGCGCCGCCCAGCAGCTTGCCGCCGGCGCGCGCGAAGATCAGCTTGGTCATGCCGTATTCGGCGCCGTTGGCGATGGCGCGCCCGGAGGCGGCCCAAGGGAAGCGCGCCACCTCGACGGCGAGGCCGCGGCGCCCGGCCTCGTCCTCGGACAGGCCGACCCAGGCGACCTCGGGCAGCGTGTAGGCCACGCCGGGGATCAGCGAGTCGTCGTGGCGGCTGGCCAGGCCGGCGGCGGCCTCGGCCGCGACGTGGCCCTGGTGCACCGCCTTGTGCGCCAGCATCGGCAGGCCGGCGATGTCGCCGACGGCGTAGATGTGCGGCACGTTGGTCGCCATGCGGCTGTTTACCGGAATGAAGCCGGCCTCGCTCACCGCCACCCCCGCCCGCTCGGCATCGAGGCGCCGGCCGTTCGGCTTGCGCCCGACCGACTGCAGGATCATGTCGTAGCGCTGGGCATCGGCCGGCGCCATGTCGCCCTCGAAGCGCACCCAGACCCCGTCGGCGTCGGCATGCGCCGCCACGCTGCGCGTGCGCAGCATGATGTTGTCGAAGCGATGGCGGTTGCGCTCTTCCCAGATTCTTGCCAGGTCGCGGTCGGGGCCGGGCATCAGGACGTCCTGCATTTCCACCACGTCGAGGCGCGCGCCGAGGGCCGAATAGACCGTCGCCATCTCCAGGCCGACGATGCCGCCGCCGATCACCAGCATCCTGCGCGGACGCTGGCGCAGTTCCAGCGCGCCGGTGGAATCCACGATGCGCTCGTCCTTCGGCAGGAAGGGCAGGTGGATCGGGTGCGAGCCGGCGGCGATGATGCACTTGCCGAAGCGGATCGCCTGGCGGCCCTCGGCGGTGTCCACTTCCAGGCAGTGCGCGTCGCGGAAACGGCCGCTGCCGGTGACGATGCGCACCTTGCGCGCCCGGGCCATGCCGGCCAGGCCGCCGGTGAGCCGGCCGACCACCTTCTCCTTGTGCGCGCGCAGCGCGGCGAGGTCGATCTCCGGGGGATGGAAGCGGATGCCGGCGCCGGCCAGCCCGGCGGCTTCCTCCATCGCCGCCGTCAGGTGCAGCAGCGCCTTCGAAGGAATGCAGCCGACGTTGAGGCAGACGCCGCCGAGCAGCGGATGACGCTCCACCAGCAGCGTGTCCAGACCCAGGTCGGCGGCGCGGAAGGCGGCCGAATAGCCGCCCGGGCCGCCGCCGAGCACCAGCATCTCGCACTCGATCGCTGCAGGCTGCGCCGAGGCCGTCGACTGTGTGGCGGCAAAGGCCGCGAACAAAGAAAAACGAGGCGGCGCGGAGGGAAGTGCGCCGCCTCGCAAAGGCTGACTTTTCGGCCGCTGCTCCAGGCTTTCCGCCAGGACGACGACGATGCGGCCGGCGGCCACCGCGTCGCCCTGCGCCACGCGCACCTCGACGACGGTGCCGTCGACCGGCGCCGGCACGTCCAGCGCCGCCTTGCCGGACTCGACGGTGATCATTGCATCGTCCGCCCAGACGGCGTCGCCCGGCCTGACGTGCACCTCGGCGACGGACAAGTCTCCCTTGTCGCCGACGTCGGGGACGGCGATTTCATGCAGTCGTGTCATGCAATCCTCAGACCGCCATCGCCACGCTGTTGATCGTCACCCTGCCCGTCACCTCGACCGGGCGCACCAGCGTGTCGAGCACCGGGCAATGGCTCTCGACCGCCTCGACCAGCTTGCGCAGTTCCTCCTCGGAGGCGGGGCTTCTGAGAATGGTCTCGTAGGCGATCTTCTGGTAGCCCGGCGGGATCGCCGGGTCCATGCCGAACAGGCCCTTCAGGTCCAGCGTACCCTTCAGGCTGACCTTCACCTCGTCGAGCCGGATGCCCATCATCGCGGCCATCGCCGAATACATGATCTCCTGGCAGGCGCCGAGCGCGACGAGCAGCAGCTCGACGGGATTCGCGCCCTTGTCCTGCCCGCCCAGCTCGGGCGGCTCGTCCACGACGATCGGCGCGAAGTTGCGCACATGGCCCGTGCAGCGCACGTCCTCGACCAGCGCCGTCTGCGCTTCGAACACCACGCGCGACATGGCCGGATTTGCCTGGATGCCCTGCACGGTCTTGCTGAGTGCCGTCTTCAACGTTTCCTGCGACATGTTGTTCCTCCTCTGGTGTTTCGGGTCCTATATGGGGGCATGCCGCCCCCGGCCGTAGGGATGGCGCGGCGCGCCATCCTTCAGGCGACTGTGGAACAAATTGCCGCGGATTAGTATCCGGGTGTTTCCGCTGGCCGATCCGGGATGTCCCTACATCAGGTAATGGTCAACCAGCAGCGCGGCGAAGAGCAGGAAGAGATAAGTGATCGAATAGCGGAAGGCGGCCTGCGCGGCGCGGTCGCTGTAGTGGCGCAGGATGCGCCAGGCGTGCGCGATGAAGACGCCGTCGAGCGCCAGCGCCGCCGCCAGATAGGGCCAGCCGCTCATGCCGATGAGGAAGGGCATCGACGTCACCGCCGCCAGGCCGAGCGTGTAGGCGAAGATGCAGCGCCGCGTGTATTCGCGCCCGCATACCACTGGCAGCATCGGCAGCCCGGCGTCGGCATATTCATGGGCGCGGTACAGCGCCAGCGACCAGAAGTGCGGCGGCGTCCACACGAAGACGATGAGGAACAGCAGCCAGGCCTCGCCCGGCGCCTGCCCCGTCACCGCGGCCCAGCCGAGCACCGGCGGCATCGCGCCCGAGGCGCCGCCGATGACGATGTTCTGGGGCGTGCGCGGCTTCAGGAGCACCGTGTAGATGATGGCGTAGCCGACGAAGGTGGCCAGCGTCAGCCACATGGCGAAGGGATTGGCGAAGGCGTGCAGCAGCGCAAGGCCGCTGCCGCCGAGGGCGCCGGAGACGAGCAGGGTCTCCAGCGCATTCACTTCCCCGCGCGGCAGCGGGCGGCCGCGCGTGCGCGCCATGACGGCGTCGATCTCCTGCTCGATGAGGCAGTTCACCGCCGCCGCCGCGCCCGCCACCAGGCCGATGCCGAGCGTGCCGGCGAACAGCACCTGCAGCGGCACCATGCCGGGCGTGGCGAGGAACATGCCGATCACGGCGCAGAACACGATCAGCGAGACCACGCGCGGCTTGGTCAGGCGCCAGTAGCGGCGCAGGCGTTCGGCGGCGCCGGGGCGGGCGGTGAGCAGGGTTTCGGCCATATCGGACTCCGGAGCTGGGACGGCCGGGCCAGTCTAGTCCGCCTGGATTCCCGTTCAATCAGGAACATCCGCAGGCCCCCTAGGTAAACATCCTAATTGCCCGGCCTGCCCCCCGGGCCTATCGTTCGCCTACTACAAGGAGGAGGGTGCCCGCCACGGGCCCCATGCGCGGCAGGGCACCCTGCCGGACAAATCGATTACACGAGGAGGAGACCATGCTGGATTCCCTGTTCACAGGCTGGGGCGCGTTCTGGACAACCATGTTCATGTTCGTGCCGTTCGTTCTGATGGCCTACTACGTCATACGCCGGAAGAGCGTCGTCGATCCCGGCCCGGGCGACACGCCGCGCAGCGAGCTCTCGCGGCTCGAAGGCATCTGGCTCACCGTGGTGTTCGTCGTCTTCGTCGGCGTGAACCTGGCCAGCCTGAAGTTCATGCCGCTGATCGCCGCCGCGAATGCCGCGCAGAGCAACGCGCCGGTGCAGGAGATCGACTTCACGGCGAAATCCTGGGCCTACGAGATCTCCAGCCGGCAGATCGAGACCGGCAAGCCGGTGCGCTTCTCCGGCCGCAGCAGCGACACCCAGCACGGCTTTGCGGTGTACCACCCGGACGGCCGGGTGTTGTTCACCATGCTGATGATGCCGGGCACCAGCAAGCCCACCACGGTCGTGCACACCTTCAAGGAGCCGGGCAGGTACAAGGTGCGCTGCCTGGAGTACTGCGGCGTCGCCCACCACGCCATGCAGGACGAGCTGATCGTCGTCAAGAGCAACTGAGCACCCCGCCCCGAGGAGGAGAAAAAAATGAGTATCGCCAGCACAATCGTCCGGAACACGCCGATCTTCGGCAAGATGTTCACCGTCGACAAGAGCACCGGCCTGGAGGAGATCAACGCCTGGCCGGCCCTGATGATCATGGCCTCGTTCGTCTGGCTCGCCGTCGCCGGGCTGCTCGGCCTGGTCATGCCCGCCACGCAGCTCTTCGATCTCAGCTCGGATCACTTCTACACCACGCTTACCCTGCACGGCGCGGCGCTGACCTTTCCCTTCTCGTTCCAGCTGATGATGGGCGTCGGCCTGCACCGCTCCGGCGGCTGCGTCGGCAAGCCGGTCACCGGCCTGCTGCCGGCGCTGGCCTTCGTCTCGATGAACCTCGGCGCGGCCATCCTCACGGTGGCGGTGCTGATGGGCCTCAAGGTCAGCCTGGTCGTCATGTACCCGCTGCCCATCGTCGGCGCGCAGATGGGCATCTGGAGCATGAGCTCGGTGGTGACCGGCTTCACCGGCATCTACCTGGTGCTCGCCTGCATGATCCTGTTCTACCCGCTGCTGGTGATCAAGATGCTGTTCTTCGGCAAGAAGCAGCCGGAGCTGGTGCTCTCCGAGCGCTCGCTCAACGACCCGGGCATGCTCGGCATGACGCTCTCGGCGCTCACCCTGCTGGTGACCGGCCTGCCGCTGGTGGCGGTCGGCACCACGCTGCTGTTCGCCCTGCACGGCATCATCCCGATGTCGATGGCGGCCTGGGCGGCCGAGCCGGTGGTGTTCCAGTACGCCTTCTACATCTTCGCCCACAACCTGATGGAGGCCATGGCGCTGATGGTGATGAGCGCGATGTACGCGACGCTGCCGCTCTATCTCGCCGACGGTTCGCGCCAGCTTTTCAGCAACAAGCTGGCCAACCTGGCGCTGTGGATCCTGCTGCTGACCTCGGTGACCTCCTTCCTGCACCACTTCATCACCTTCTACCCGAACCAGCCGGCGGCGCTGTCCTACTGGGGCAACATCATGAGCTTCGGCACCGGCATCGGCGCGGCGATCAGCATCTTCACCGTGCTCGCCACCATCTGGCAGCACGGCCTGAAGGCCGAGCCCGGCGTCATCGCCGTGCTGCTCGGCTGGGTGCTCTACATCCTCGACGGCGCCAGCGCGGTCGTCACCTCCAACGTCGCCTGGGCCTACATGCTGCACGGCACGATGTGGCAGAGCGGCCATACCATGACGGTGATCGTCTCGATGTCGGTGATGTGGCTGGGCGTGCTCTACCACCACTATCCGGTCATCACCGGCCGCAAGCTCGATCCGGTGCTGGGCAGCCTGTTCGTCCGCCTGTTCGCCGTCGGCGGCATCGGCGCGGCGATCGTCATGCTGATGGGCGGCGCGGCCGGCATGCCGCGGCGCTTCGCCGACTGGCACCCGGAGGGCTGGATGCTCTACGGCAACCTGCTGCTCTTCTTCGGCCTGATCCTCGGCGCCTCGCTGGTCGTGTATGCCTATAATCTGATGAAGTCGCGCGAGATCTCCGCGCCCGTGGGCGAACTGGCCAGAGCCTGAGCCTTCCACTCCCTCTCCCCGCAAGCGGGGAGAGGGTTGGGGTGAGGGGCAAGCGGCCCATTCACCCTCACCCCAACCCCGGCCCTCTCCCGCAAGCAGGAGAGGGGGAGAGTTTCGATGCCCTGCCAGCTCTGCGGCCTGCCCACGCCGAACCCGCCGATCGCGGACGCCGGCCACGCCTTCTGCTGCATCGGCTGCCGCGAGGTCTACCGCACTTTCGGCGAGGATGTCTTCGCCGCGGAAAAAGTCAGTCCCCAGGATACGGCGCCCCCGCCCGAGGGCCGCGAGGCCTTCCTGTGGATCGACGGCATGCACTGCGCCTCCTGCGAGTTCCTCATCGGCAGGCTCGCCCTGAAGCATCCCGGCGTGCTCGCCGTCGCCTCCAGCTACGCCACCGCCACGGCGAAGGTCGTCTACGACCCCGGCATCGTCAGCGAAGCGGAACTGCCGGCGCTGCTCAGCCGCGCCGGCTACCGCGCCCGCCTGCGCGGCGAGGCGGCGCCGGAATACGACGAACGGCAGGACCTGCTGCGCTTCCTCACCGCCGCCACGGTCGCCTCGTCGGTGATGATGCTGACCTTCCTCTTCGTGTACCCGATCCACGGCGGCTTCCTCACGCCGGCCGACTACGGCGAGATGCGCTGGCTGGCCTTCCAGGTGACGCCGGTGGCGCTCTGCTTCCTCACCTCGATCCTGGTCTTCTACGTCGGCTGGCCGATCCTGCGCGGGGCATGGACCGGCGTGCGCGCCGGCCTGCTCAACATGGATGCCCTGCTGGCGCTGTCGATCCTCGCCGCCTACGGCTACAGCGTCATCCAGCTGTTCCACGATTCCGTCGACCTCTACTTCGAGGTGGCCGGCACCCTGGTCACGGTGATCACCATCGGCCGCTTCCTCGAGCGCGGCGTGCGCGTGCGCGCCACGCAGTCGCTCAATGCCATCATGAAATCCTGGTCGCCCGCGGCCTGCGTGCTGCGCGAAGGCCAGTACCTGATGTGCGCCTTCGCCGAGCTGCGGCCGGGCGACCGCGTCTTCGTGCGCCAGGGCGAGACCGTTCCGGTCGACGGCCGCATCGCTGCCGGCGAGGGTGCGGTCGACGAGTCGCTGCTCACCGGCGAGCCCTTCCCGGTGTCGCGCAGCATTGGCGAGAAAGTGCTCGGCGGAAGCCGCCTGCTCGAAGGCAACCTGGAGATCGAGGCCGGCGCGTGCATCGAGAGCCGCATGGCCGACCTCGCCCGCATCCTCTGGAACGCGCAGACCGCCCGCTCGGGCCTGCAGGGCCGCATCGATCGGCTCGCGCGCCTGTTCGTGCCGGTCGTGCTGGCGCTCGCCGCGCTGGTGGGGCTCGGCTTCCACATCGGCGGCGCAACGCCCGACAAGGCGCTGCTGGCCGGCCTGGCGACGCTGATCGTCTCCTGCCCGTGCACCTTCGGCCTCGCCATCCCGCTCACCACCGCCGCCGCCCTCAACGCGGCGCTCGGCCGCGGCATCGTCGTCACCGCCGCCGACCTCTTCGAGCAATCGCCCGCGGTCGACATCGTCGCCCTCGACAAGACCGGCACGCTGTCCACCGGCGAGATGGCGGTGGTCGACGTCGTCGGCCCGCCCGAACTGGCCGCCCGCGCCGCCGCCGTCGAGCGGCATTCGCCGCACCCGGTCGCCCGCGCCATCGCGCAACTCGACGCCAGCCGCAGCGCCGGCGAGGTCGACATCCATCCCGGCCGCGGCGCGCTCGCCACGGTCGGCGGCCGGCGCGTCGCCGTCGGCAGCCGCGCCCTCTTCGCCACGCTCGGCTGGACGATCCCCGAGCAACTGCAAGCAGAAATGGAAGCGCGCCGCCACGGCGAGAGCGTCGTCTCCTACGTCGGCTGGGACGGCCGCGCCGAAGGCGCCATCGTTACCCGCGACCGCTCGCGCCCGGACTGGGAGCAGGTCGCCGAGCAATTGCGCAAACACTGCCGCGTCGTCCTGCTCACCGGCGCCGAGCATCCCAACGGCTACCGCGAGCACGTCGACGAAGTCCATGCCGGCGTGCCGCCCGAAGCCAAGGCGGCGGTGATCCGCCGGCTGAAAGCCCAGGGCCGCGTCGCCATGATCGGCGACGGCAGCAACGACGCACCGGCACTCGCCGAAGCCGACCTCGGCATCGCCTTCGGCGCGCCGACCGCGCTCGCGGCGGAGGCCGCCGACATCGTCATCCCCGGCAAGCGCCTCGATCGCGTCCTCGACGCCTTCCAACTCATCGCCGTCGCCCGCCGCCGCATCCGCCAGAACCTCGCCTGGGCGCTGGCCTACAATGCCATCGCCATCCCGCTGGCGGCCACCGGCATGTTGAGCCCGCTCGTCGCCGCCGTGGCAATGTCAGCGAGCAGCATCCTTGTGGTGATCAATGCGGCGCGGCCGATACTCGGCAGGGACCCCTTTGAGGGCGAGGGCGGAGACGGCGAGCGCGCCGAACCCGTTCCCGGCGCGCCGTCCTCGGTGCGCTAGTAAGTCAGCCTCCACGTTACGGCGAGGAATGAGTTGCCGTGTATACCTAATACGGTATACTGCTGCCATGACTTTGCCTGCACGAACCGAACGGCCTCTGTATTGGGTCGGCTCAGCCAAGCGGGACTTCCTGACGTTTCCCGAGGCGGTCGTGGGCGACGTGGGCTAACTGCTCGGGGTAGTGCAAGCGGGCGGGCAACCGCCGTCCGCAAAACCATGGAAGGGCGAGGGGCCGGGAGTGTTCGAGTTGGTGGAGGATTTTCGCGGGGACACCTATCGCGTGACCTACACGGTGCGGTTCGCCAAGGCGATTTATGTCCTGCACTGCTTCCAGAAGAAATCGCCGTCAGGCATCCGTACGGCGAAAACGGATATCGAGCTCATCCATGAGCGATTGAAGACTGCAAGAAATGACTATGAGGCGCGCTATGGCAAGGAAGACTGAGAAAGTGGAAGCCGGCACGGGCGATGTGTTCCGTGACTTGGGATTCGCCGACGCGGGCGAGCGCAAGTTGCGCGTCCAACTCGCCATGCGGATCAACGACCTGATCAAGGAACGCAAGCTGACGCAGGCCGCCGTCGCCGGCATCTTCGGCATTCCCCAGCCCCATGTATCCGAGCTGCGACACTACAAACTCACGCGCTTCTCGTCGGAGCGCCTGCTGCACTTCATCACCCAGCTCGACCGCGACGTGGAAATCGTCATCCGCCCAAAGGCGGCGAATCATGCTTCGGGCTTGGTGTCTGTGCTGGTCGCTGCGTAGGCCGGGCCGCGCGGGGTAAATCGCAAAAGTCAGTTCCTGGGATACGGCGAATAGCTATCCAGCGAGGCCGTCGCCGGTGCTTCAGCTTTTCGGCCGCGGACGGTCACACACTGACATTGCATGATCATCCGCTCATTGCCAAAGTCGCAGCATGACTAATGCACGCTGAGTGGCCGCTTAACAGATGCGGGTTCAACCGCCCCGGCGGCCACCCAAATTCCCCCACTGATGGCCACTTCAAAATCCCCCAGCA
>CAYYXS010000057.1:0-17259 GCA_964475635.1 uncultured Rhodocyclaceae bacterium | reverse complement strand
CTGGGCTACATCATCGACGGCCAGAGCTGGTACGACCAGGAGGTGAACAGCGCCGCCACGCTCAAGGACGGCAAGCTCTACATCGACTACGACTACACCCCCGTGCCGCCGCTGGAGAACCTCCAGTTCCGCCAGCGCATCACAGACCGCTACCTGGCCGACTTCGCCGCGGCCATCGGCGCGTAACCCGAAGCTCAACCAGGAGACACGACATGGCACTGCCCTCCGTCCTCAAGAACTTCATGCTCTTCAACGCAGCCGCCAGCTACATGGGCCAGGTGGAAGAGGTGAAGTTGCCCAAACTCACCCGCAAGATGGACGACTTCCGCGGCGGCGGCATGAACGGCCCCGTCGAGGTGGATCTCGGCCAGGACAAGCTCGAACTCGAATTCACCTGCGCCGGCATGGTGAGCCAGATCTTCGAGCAGTACGGCACCTGCAAGGCCGATGGTGTCCTGCTGCGCTTCGCCGGCGCCTATCAGCGCGACGACACCTGCGCCGTGCAGGCGGTGGAAGTCGTCGCGCGCGGCCGGCACAAGGAGGTCGATATGGGCGATGCCAAGGCCGGCGACAAGGGAAAGCTCAACGTCAAGAGCACGCTCGCCTACTACAAGCTCTCCATCGACAGCCAGGCGGTGATCGAGATCGACCTCCTCAACATGATCGAGATCGTGAACGGCGAGGACATCCTCGCCGAGCAGCGCAGGGCCATCGGCCTGGCGTAACCCGAAGTAGCCGCGTCGGACCTTCGGGGGCCTCGCGCCCCCGCTTTTTGAGGAGCAACCCATGAGCGACACACCGAGCATCAACCTCGAAACGCCCATCCAGCGGGGCGACACCCGGATCACTTCCGTCACGCTGCGAAAGCCCAAATCCGGCGAGCTGCGCGGCGTCTCCCTCGTCGATCTCCTGCAGATGGACGTGACAGCCCTCACGCGAGTGCTGCCGCGCATCAGCGAGCCAACGCTCACCGAGGCCGAGGTGGCGAACCTGGATCCGGCGGACCTGCTGTCCATGGGGGCGCAGGTGTCCGGTTTTTTGCTGCCGAGGGCGGCCCTGGCGGCAGTGGCGCCGGCGCATCCCTACCCGATTCAGTAGAGGACGCCATGGCGGACATCGCCGCCATCTTCGGCTGGACGCCGCCCGACATGGAGGCCATGAGCCTGGCCGATCTCGCCGCCTGGCGCGAACGGGCGCGCGCCCGTAGCGGAGCCGAGTTGTGAGCGGCGAGAAGCTCAAGCTCGAGGTCCTGCTCGCCGCCATCGACAAGGTGACGCGGCCGTTGAAGGCCATTACCGCCGGCAGCAACGAGACGTCCAAAGCCCTCAAGGCTGCGAAGGACCATCTCAAGGAGCTCAACGACGCCCAGGCGCGCATCGACGCCTTCCGCAAGACGGACAAGGACCTGGCCATCGTGCGCAACGGCCTGAAGGGCGCCCAGGAGCGGATCAAGCACCTCAAGGAGGAGATCGCCAAGGTCCCCGCGCCCACGCGCGACATGTCGCGCGCCCTCAAGGAAGCCCAGGAGGAGGCGCGGACCCTGAAGAGCCGCGCCGTCCTGCTGGCGGAGAAACAGCAGCGCCTGCGCACGGAACTCAACGCCGCCGGGCTGGACACGAAGAACCTGGCGACCCACCAGCGCACGCTGGCCGAGCAGATCACCACCGCCACCGCCACCGTCAACAAACAGACGGCGGCCATGAAGGCGCAGAACGAGGTGGCCAAGCGCATGCATGCCGCGCGCGCCGCCTACGACAAGACCATGGCCAATCGCCAGAGGATGATGAATGCCGGCACCAGCGCACTTGCCGGCGGCGCCACCATCGGCCTGCCGGTGGCCAAGGCCGCCAAGGACTACGCCACCTTCGAGGACGCCATGCTGGGCGTGGCGCGCCAGGTGGAAGGCGCCCGCGACGACAACGGCCGGCTGACGGCGACCTACTACGAGATGGGCCGGGCGATCAAGGAAATGGGTGAGCGGATCCCGATGGCCACTACCGAGATCGCCAGGATCGTCGAGGCCGGCGCGCGCATGGGCATCCAGGGCAAGGAGAACCTGCTGATCTACGCCCAGACCGCGGCGGTGATGGCCCACGCCTTCGACCTGCCGGTGGACAAGCTTGGCGAGGACATCGCCAAGGTGGCGCAGCTCTTCAAGGTGCCCATCAAGGAGATCGGCGCGCTCGGAGACGCCATCAACTGGCTCGACGACAACGCGCTGGCCAAGGGCGGCGACATCATCGAGGTGATGAAGCGACTCGGCGGCACCGCCGCCATGGTGAACATGAACTTCAAGGAAGCGGCCGCCCTGGGCAGCACCTTCCTCAGCCTCGGCGCCGGGCCGGAAGTGGCGGCGTCGGCCTCGAACGCGATGATCCGCGAGCTCTCCATCGCAACGATGCAGACGAAACGTTTCCGCGGCGCCCTGGAGATGCTCAAGCTCGACGCGAAGTCGATCCAGTTCGGCATGACCAAGGACGCCACCGGCACCATCATCAAGGTTCTGGAGGCGATCAAGGCTCTGCCTCAGGAGAAGCAGCTCGAGGCGGCCACGCGCATGTTCGGCAAGGAGTTCGGCGACGACGCGGCCAAGCTGGCCAGCAACCTGGAGGAATACCGCCGGCAGCGGAAGCTGGTGAACGACGAGCGTGCCAGGGGCTCGATGCAGCGCGAAGGCGATGCCCGCAGGGACGCCATCAACGCCCGCCTGCAGATGGCGAAAAACGCCTTCTTCAATCTGAGCTCCGACCTCGGCGAGACGCTCAAGCCGGCCATCGTCGCCACCATGGAGAAGACACTGGCCGTCGTCCAGGCCGTGCGCGCCTGGGCGCAGGAGAACCCGCGCCTGGCCAGCGGCATCATGTCGGTGGTGAAATGGCTGGCCATCGGCGTGACGGCCATCGGCGGCCTGCTGATCGTCGCCGCCGGCGTGCTGGCGCCGCTCGCCCTGCTCAAGTTCGGCCTGGCCGGCATCGGCCTGACAGGTAGCGCGGCGGCGCTCACCGTGGGGCTGTTCGTCGGCAAGGCGGCGCTGATCGCCGGCGTGTTCTATGCCGCCTGGAAGGCCGGCGAGTGGCTCGGCGAGAAGCTGGGCGACCTGGTCTCCCGCATCGCCGGCTACAAGACGACCCTGGGCGGCTTCGTCTTCGACGTGATCCAGATGTTCAAGAACGGCGACTGGTCAGCCATCGGCGGCTTCATCGTGCGCGGCATCGAGGCCGGCATCGACATGCTCACCGCCGGCCTGTATTCCAAGGTCAAGGGGCTCCTGCAGGGGCTGGTCGATGCGGCCAAGGAGAAGCTCGGCATCAAGAGCCCCTCGCGCGTGTTCGCCGAGATCGGCGGCTTCACCATGGAGGGGCTGGAACAGGGCCTGGTCGGCGGCCAGGGCGGCCCGCTCGGCGCGGTGCGCGACATGGCCAGGCGGCTCGCCGCCGCCGGCGCCGGACTCACTCTGGGCGGCGCCGCCCTCGCCGGACCGCTGCCGGCGATCGACACCCGGGCCGCGCTCTCGCCGCCGGCCATGAGGGCAAGTGCCGCGCCCATGCAGGTGACCATCAACATCTACGGCGCGCCCGGACAGGATCCGGCAGCGATCGGCCGGGAAGTGGAGCAGGCTCTGGCGCGCATCGAGGGGGCGCGCGCCGCCCGAACCCGCAGCCGCTTCGGAGATAGGGAGTAACGGATGGCTACGGATCTCTCCCTGACGCAGATCCCGGGCGTCGTCGATGTGCCGGCCCTGACCGGGCTGGCGCCGCAGATGATGGCGGCCCTGGGCCTGTTCGTCTTCGGCCTGCACACGGTGCCCTACCAGCAGCTTTCAAGGCAGACACAGTGGCGTCACCCAGCGAATGCCCGCGTCGGACGCAGGCCGGCGCGCCAGTTCGTCGGCCCGGGCGATGACACCATCACGCTGTCGGGCACGCTATACCCGGAGATCACCGGCGGCAAGGTGTCGCTGGCCCTGCTGCGCGAGATGGCCGCGACCGGCAAGGCCTGGCCGCTTATCGAGGGCAACGGCACCTTCCACGGCCTGTTCGTGATCGATGACCTCGCCGAAACGGGCAGCGTCTTCTTTCCGGACGGGGCCGCGCGCAAGATCGACTTCTCCTTAAAGCTCATCCGCGTGGACGACGAGGAGCCCGGCCTGCTGGGCAACATCACGGACGCCATGCGCACCCTGCTGTGAGCCTCGCCGTCCTGCAGCAGCATCCGCGCCCCATTTACGAGGTGTCCGTGGATGGCAAGGACATCACGGCCACGCTCCAGGGCCGCCTGGTGAGCCTCACCCTCACCGACAACCGCGGACTCGAAGCCGACCAGCTCGACATCGTCCTGGACGACAGCGACGGGCGCCTGAACCTGCCGCCGCGGGGCGCGCAGATTCGCCTCGCCCTGGGCTGGGCGGATGAGGGGCTGGTCGACAAGGGCAGCTACACGGTCGACGAGGTGGAACATGCCGGCAGCCCAGATCAGCTCACCATCCGCGCTCGCAGCGCCGATCTGCGGGCGGGGCTGGCCACTCAGAAGGAGCGCAGCTTCCACAGGCAGACCCTGGGGGAAATCGTGCGCACCCTGGCCGGCGAGACGGGCCTGTCGGCCTCGATTCCCGAGCACCTGGCGGCGCAGGTGATCGAGCACGTGGATCAGACCAACGAGAGCTCGGCCAACCTGCTCACGCGGCTCGCCGGCATGTTTGACGCCGTGGCCACGGTCAAGGATGGGAAGCTGCTCTTCATCGCCGCCGGCGGGGCCGTGAGCGCGGGCGGCAGCCAGCTGCCGAGCGTGCGTATCACCCGCCAGGATGGGGACAGCCACCGCTTCAGCGTCGCCGACCGGGAGGCTTACACGGCCGTGCGGGCGAGCTGGAACGACATCGACCTGGGCACGAAAGGCGAGGTGATCTGGGGTAAAGAGGAAGACGCGGCCGAACGGGACGGGAAGCCCAAAGTCGCCCTGGATCCCAGCGCGGAGAACATCAAGACGCTGCGCCATGTGTACGCCAACCAGGCGAACGCCAAGCGGGCGGCACGGGCCGAGTGGCGGCGCCTGCAGCGAGGCATGGCCACCTTCACCATCACCCTGGCGCGCGGCCGGCCGGAGCTCTTTCCGGAGATCCCCGCCACCGTCTCCGGCTGGAAGCCGGCGATCGACAATACCGACTGGCTGATCAGCCGCGTCACCCACAACCTGACCGACAGCGGCTACACCACCACGCTCGAGCTGGAGATACGGGCGACGGAGATCGCAAAAGTGAGCTGACTGCGCGGCTTTTCGCGCAGGTCAGCTCGACTGCCGGGTTATGCCTGGCGCAACTACGAAGAAAGGAAACGGAAATGGTGCATGTGAAAAAACACCTCAACCTGCTGGGCATGAAGGTCGAGGACAAGGTTACGGGTTTTAAGGGCGTGGTGGCTTCCATCAGCTTCGATCTCTATGGCTGCGTACAGGCGATTGTGAATCCCGGCGCGGACAAGGACGGGAAGCTCATGGAGCAATGCTGGTTCGATGTTTCGCGCTTGGCGCTCGCCAGCGACGACCCGGTGATGGAGCGCCCCGACTTCGAGTACGGGCCGCAAGCCGAAGGGAAACAAGGCGCGGCAGAAAAGCCGAGGTTCATGAAGGCATAACCCGGGATAAAAGTCAGTCCCCGTGGGGTTCTCGCAGTGAGACACGCCGCCGGCGCCGCGATCGCACGGTTCGCGCCCGTTCTCGCGGGCGGCAGCGTCCGCGACGGACAGCGCCAGCGTCAGCGCAATCGCGACGGAATACTTGCTCATCACTGCCCTCCCCTCGCCGATATGCGCTTGGCGACCGACAGGAGCAGCTCCGCATCCTCGTTCGATATCGACATCGACGATATTTCAGAAGCCAGGCGCTGGGCCGGCGACGCATGCGGGGCTCGATCCATGGTCACCGATGGAATCGCGCGCACCCCGCTGACGATGTAGAGCACGTCCGCGCCGGCAGCGACAAATTCAACCAGGTCGAACAGGGTTGGAGCCGTCGCCCCGCTCTCCCAACTGCGCAGGGTTTTCGGGTCTTTCACCCCGATCAGCTTGCAAAGGGCTTCCTGCGAAAACCCGAGCCTCTTTCGCTCCGATTTAAGCCTTCTCCCGATATCGGGAAAAAAACCCCCATCATTGGTTGACATCCGGGAAAATTCCCCCTATTCTGTTGTGTAACACTTACACAGATTGCACTATGCCCAAGCGCACCACCGCCCGCAACCCGAAGGGCGTCGTCACCACAAAGCCCATCGCCCTCCGCCTCATGCCAGGCGAGCTGGACGATGCCAAACGCATCGCCAAGGCCAAGGGTTGTTCGCGCTCTTCCCTCGCCCGCGAGGCTTACCTGGCCGGCCTGCCGATCGTCATGGCCGACGTCGCCCCTTCGAAAGCCTAGACACACGGAGCCGACAGGTCATGCAGCATCGCACGCACACGCCACCCACCTGGATCGCCACGCTGCGCGGCTGTATCGAGGAGTGGCGGCGGGACAACGGCTGGAGCCGGGAGACGGCGGCGGACATGATCGTGCAGGCGCACGAGCGCATCGGCGGGCCGCGCGCGACGGGGATCGTCTTCGACCCGCCGACGCGCGACACCTTCGAGCGCATGCGGGTCAACGCCGACCGCATCTTCCGCTGGCTGGACGACGTCACCAAGGACCGCAACCACCTGGAGGCGAACTTCATCCCGTCGATCCTGGCGGCGCTGCCGGAAGGGCTGCGCCTGTACGCGCTGGACGAGATGCTGCGGCCCTTCGGCATCGCCTGCCGCACGGTCGGCGGAGAGGCGGCCATGGGCGACGTCGGCACGCTCTTTCGCGCCATGCTGACGGAGGGCGCCCAGGCCGAGGTGGCGGTGGCGGATCTGCTCGACGGGGCGTCGCACGCCGAGCTGCTGACGGCGCAGCGGGAGATCGCCGAGGACATCGCGGCACGCAGCCGCATGCTGGAGGCGGTCGAAACCGCCATTGGCAGCGAGCGTGGGGGGCAACCCTGATGCGCGCACCCCAGGAGTACTTCTTCAGGGCGGCTTCGCCTGCCCTTCTGGGCGCCGGGCCGCCCCAAGCGCATCGCGCCCCCCTCGGGGGGGCAGCGAGCCGCCTCTGCGAGCGTGGGGGGCAACAGTGATCCGCGCCATCCTCTCGGGCATCGCCGCCGGCTTCGCGGCGCTGGCGATCGTGGCGATCATCCTGGCCGTGCTGGTGGCGATCGCATGAGGATCAGGTGCCCGCATTGCGGCGCGACGGCGAAGATCCGCACCAGCCGCCCCATGAGCGAATCCGTGCAGGAGCACCACCTCCAGTGCCTGAACATCGAGTGCGCGCACACCTGGGTGGCGCACACGGCGGCGGTGAGGACCATCGCGCCGTCGATGACGCCGAACCCTAGAGTCTTCATCCCGCTGTCACCACGCTCGCCGGCGGTGAAGGCCGCCGAGAAGAATCAGCTTGAGTTGCCCATGGAATCCCTCCACCCGCGCGCCATGGCCATGAACACCGGCTAGCCGCCGCCGCGCTCCCCCGTTGAAGCATGCATGCGACATGCCGGTTTCCGGCGTGCAGGGACTTTTTTTGCCAAAAATAATGGATCAACGACTACACAGCGACATCGTCTCCCGCCTCGAGCACGACTACGGCTTCGAAGCGAAAAAGGACTGGCTGCGAAAGGGCAAGTGCCCATCCTGCTCAAAGAAGGAGATGTACACGTCGGCCGAGCATCCCTGGGTGCTGCGCTGCCCGCGGGGCAACAAGTGCGGCGCCGAGTATCACGTAAAGGAGCTCTACCCCGAGCTGTTCGCCAGCTGGAGCGACCGCTACAAGCCAACGCCGGCGGAGCCCAACGCATCGGCCGACGCCTACCTGCGCAACGGCCGTGGCTTCGACCTGGCGAAGATCGCCGGCTGGTATGCCCAGGAGAACTACTACCACCCCGAGCTCAAGATCGGCTCGGCGACGGTGCGCTTCCAGCTCGCCGATGGTGTGTGGTGGGAACGGATCATCGACCGGCCGGATCGCTTCGACCGCAAGGCGAATTTTCGCGGCGCCTACGGCGGCATGTGGTGGATGCCGCCAACGGTCGACGAGATCCCCGGAGAACTGTGGATCGTCGAGGGCATCTTCGACTCGATCGCGCTGCTGCATCACGACATCGCGGCGGCTTCGGCGATGAGCAGCACCAACTATCCCGCGGCGGCGCTCAAGGCGCTGGCCGAGCGCTGCGCGGCCGAGGACAAGCCGCGGCCGAAGCTGGTCTGGGCGTTCGATGGCGGACGGGCAGGACGCAAGGCCTCGCGCCAGTTTCACCAGCGCAGCGTCGAGGACGGCTGGGACGCCTCGGCGGCGATGATCCCGATGGAGGGCAAGAAGGAGCCCGACTGGAACGACATGCACCAGCGCGGGCGTCTCGGCGCGAAGGACATCGAGCGTTACCGCTACCACGGCGCGCTGCTGCTGGCCAGGACGGCCCAGGAAAAGGCGCTGCTGATGTATCGCCACAACGGCTGGAACGCCTTCAGCTTCGAGTTCGACAGCCGGCTGCACTGGTTCAAGCTCGACCTGGAGCGCTACCACAAGGTGATGGAGCAGTACGAGAGGGACAAGTCTCTCACCGACGAGAAAAAGCGCGATCTCGCGCTGACGGAATCCGGCACCGTCACCGAGATCGCCAACTGCTACCCGACAGCGCTGTACTACCAGGCGAACGCCATCACCGACGAGAGCTGGTACTACTTCCGCATCGACTTTCCGCACGACGGCCCGGCCGTCAATAACACCTTCACCGGCGGGCAGCTCGCCTCGGCCTCGGAGTTCAAGAAACGCCTGCTCGGCATTGCCGCCGGCGCCGTCTTCACCGGCACGGCCGGCCAGCTCGACGCCATGCTGAAGAAATGGCTCGGGCGCATCAAGACGGTGGAGACGGTCGACTTCATCGGCTACAGCCGCGAGCACGCCGCCTGGGTGTTCAACGACGTGGCGGTGAAGGGCGGCAAAACGGTCTCCCTCAACGACGAGGACTTCTTCGACATCGGCCGGCTGTCGATCAAGAGCCTGAACCGCTCGGTGGATCTGGCCATCAACACCGACCTCAAGGACTTCTCGACCGAGTGGGTGGGCCTGCTGTGGCAGTGCTACCACCACAAGGGCATCGCTGCCCTGGCCTTCTGGCTGGGCAGTTTCTTCGCCGAGCAGATCCGGGCGAAATACAAGAGCTTCCCCTTCGTCGAGCTGGTGGGCGAGCCGGGCGCCGGCAAATCCACCCTGATCGAGTTTCTCTGGCGGCTGGCCGGCCGCTCTGACTACGAGGGCTTCGATCCGTCCAACTCCTCCATGGCCGGGCGGGCGCGCAATTTCATCCAGGTGTCGAATCTGCCGGTGGTGCTGATCGAGGGCGACCGCACCGAGGAGGACCGCGTCAAGCAGAAGAGCTTCAATTGGGACGAGATGAAGCCGCTCTACAACGGCCGCAGCGTCTATTCGCGCGGCGTCAAGAACAGCGGCAACGAGACCTACGAGCCGCCCTTCCGCGGGGCGCTGGTGATCTCGCAGAACGCTCCCGTGCAGGCCTCCGACGCCATCATGCAGCGCATCTGCCACATCGGCTTCGACCTGGCCTCGCACACGCCGGAATCGAAGGCGGCGGCCGACGCCCTCGGCCAGATCGGCGTCGAACGGCTGTCCGGCTTCGTCCTCACGGCCACGCTCGCCGAGAAGCAGATCCTCGCCACCTTCGAGGAGCGCATCCCGCACCACGAGCGCCGGCTGCTGCAGGTGGAGGGGGTGCGCAACCTGCGCATCGTCAAGAACCACGCCCAGCTCGCCGCCCTGGTGGATGCGCTGGTGCACGTGGTGCCGCTCGGCGCCGTCGAGTTGCGCCAGACGCAGGCCTTCATCGAGGACATGGCCGCCGAGCGCCAGGAGGCGATCAACGCCGACCACCCGTTCGTGCAGGAGTTCTGGGACACCTACGAGTTCCTCGACGGCGACAACCGCCTGAACCATTCGCGCAACGACGGCGTCATCGCCGTCAGCCTGCCGCAGTACATCGCCAAGGCGGCCGAGGCGCGCCAGCAGATCCCGGACCTGCGAGATCTGAAGAAGGCGCTGAAGACCAGCCGTACCCGCAAGTTTCTCGGAAACAAGACGGTCAACTCCGCGCTTAACGAGGAGTGGAACCGCGAGCATTGCCCGCCCAATCAACCCCGCCCAGCCACCGTCAAGTGCTGGGTGTTCGAGGCCGCCCCGCGGGAGCCCTCCCGCTAATCACCACGAAGGAGAGAACCATGCACTCGATCCACGACACACGGGAAGTTTTCAGGCTGATGGAAGCCGCCATCGCCATGCTGGACCTCGTCCAGTCCGGCGAGATCGCATCGGAAGCGCCCGAGCACCTGGCCAAGGCCACCGGCGTGGCGGACCGGCTGGAGGCCGCCGTCGAGCGGCTGCGGCCGTCCCTGCAGGCGCACGAGAGCCCGTTCCTCGCCCACCGCAAGCAGATCCTCGGCGGCTATGGCACGGCGCGCAAGCTGGCGGACCTGACGCTGCACCTGTTCAACGACGACCACCCGGTGCGCCTGGGCAGCCTGCTGGCCAACGCCGACGAGGTCCACCTGCGCATCGCGCTCGAGCTCGTCGCCGGCTACGCCAACAACGGCGTGCGCGACCCCCACTTCATGCGGCTCGCTCGCGAGATCCTCGACCAGCGCGAAGCCGAGCGGCAGCAGGCGGCCTGAGCGGAGGCGCGCCATGGGCCGGCAGACGCACCAACTCGAAGAAGCCAAGCGCATCGCCCGCAGCCACAACATGTTCGTGGCCGAGAAGGGCGGGCGGTTCCTGCTCTACCGCTGCATGCCGGGACGCCCGGTGCTGATCGGCACGCGAGGCACGGACAAGGATCTGCTCGGCCTCGTCCGCCGTTCCGCCGGGTCGCACTGACATGCCGACCTTCATGTACTGGCGCGACGCGCTGCTGGCCCTCGTCGCTTATTTCCTGCTGCTGGCGCTCTGCGACCCCGCGCCGGCAGCCGAGTTCCACGGGGGCGCGAACAAGGAGAGAACCATGGCAGCCATCATCAAACAGTGGGAAGAAATCGAAGGCGAAAACCCGGAAGCACTCGTGCAGAACATCCTGCCTTCCGTCGAGGCGCGCATCGAGGTGATCAAACGCAAATACGGGCTCTACGTGAGCGTCATCGAAATCGATACCGCCGAAGGCACGTTGCGCATCACTGCCAGTAGCGACAGCCTGAAGCTCACCGTTTCGCGAGTACCGAATCCGTGAGCGCCATCACCATCCCGGACAACGCCGAGGTGCTGGCGGTCGCGCAGCAAGCGCGTGCCGCCGGCATGCAGATCATCCACAACGGCCGCGACATTGTCGTCTCGCCGGTCTGCCCGCCGGGCTGGCGGCCGGTGATCGTCAAGGTCAAGACCAACGACATTCTGGAGGACCACGATGGAAACTAGCCCAACCGAACCGATGCCGGACTGGGCGACCGGCGAGGCCGCGAGCCTCATGAAACGCCGGGGCTACAGCGTCACGCTGGACGATCTGCGCATCCTGGCCGACGCGGTCTGCGCCCTCGACGCGGCCACCCTGCCGGACGACAAGCGGCTGGTCACCGGCTGCCACGCCATCATCCGCCGTGCCCTGGGGGCTGACTTTCAGCTGATCTACTGCGAGGAGGACGCTCCAGCTGCTCCGTGGATCGGTGTGGACATGGCTGCCGGCGAGGTGCAGCCATGACCGCCTGGCCCGACATCATCAACGGCAGTTTCGAGGCCGCCGCCGGCATTGCGGTGATCAACCACTGCTTCGCCCTCTGGCGCGACAAGGAGGTGCGCGGGCTGTCCGTGGCGTCGGTCGCCTTCTTCGCGGCCTGGGGCGTCTGGAACCTCTTCTACTACCCGCACCTGGACCAGTTCTACAGCTTCGCCGGCGGGGTGTTCATCACGTTCGCCAACGCCATCTATGTGGCGATGCTGGTGCACTTCACCGGCGGCTGGAGCGACCTGGGCCGGCGGATCCGCGAGCGGATTGCCGGCTGGACGGTGTGCCCGGTCGCGGGCTGCCGCTACAACGCCTCGGTGCTCAGGCTCAACACCCTGTATTTCTGCACTCGCTGCGGCAAGGAGATCGCCGGACGCACCTTCGCCGATCTGGAGCCCATGAGCGCCGAGGACATCGAGGAGATGCACAGGGAGTTCGAGATGGGGGCCAGGCCATGAGCGCGCCGCTGCTGACCGAAGACCAGGTCCGCGAGATCGCGAAGGTCTACGACGGCACCACGGAGACGATCGAGGGGCTGAT
Source organism: uncultured Rhodocyclaceae bacterium (assembly GCA_964475635.1). GTDB lineage: Bacteria > Pseudomonadota > Gammaproteobacteria > Burkholderiales > Rhodocyclaceae > Desulfobacillus. The sequence continues at coordinate 4,943 of CAYYXS010000057.1, read as the reverse complement.
CAGGCAGTACGGCGTCAGGCGCCACAACATCATCACGGCGGCGAAGCGCGGCGGCTACAAGAGCGCCCGCAAGCGCATCGAATGGACGCCGGAGAAGGACCAGTATCTGCGGGACAGCTGGGGCAAGCTGCCGCCGCAGGAGGTCATGGCGCACCTCGGCTGCGGCATGTCGGCGATCGTGAACCGACTGAAGCGCATCGGCCACTCGACCCGGCACAACGAGGACTTCACGGTCTACGACCTGGAGCACCTGCTGAAGCTGGATCACCGGCTCTGGCGGCGCTTCATCGACGACGGCTGGCTGAAGAGCTATCCGGAGTATGGCCGCAACGGCGATATCTGGTCGCGGCGGGTGAAGGTCGAGTGGCTGACGGACTTCCTGCGCCGGCACCCGGAAGCGATCGACTATCGGGCGGCCGACAAGTACGCCCGCGGCGTGCTCGAGCTGGGGCGGCTGCCGGATCCGCCGCGCTTCATGCGACTGACCTGCCGGTCGGATGCATGGCAGGATGGCGTCCGCCCGACGCCGACGGGCTTCCAGATCCACCACGGCGAGCCGGAGCTGCGCGAGGCGGAGCACCGCTACAGCATGGCGAGCTGCGCGGAGGCCGGCGGAACGGACTTCTGGGCGCCGCTATACGCAAACCCGACCTGTCCGCGCTGCGGCTGCATCGTCTCGCGCTTCAGCGAGAAGGCGGTGTTCTCCGACGCGGATCCGGGCGACGGGGATTCCCTGAACGCGATCGCCGGCAAGCTGGGCCTGACCTGGCGCGACGGACGCTTCTGGTCGGCCGCCGGGAAGCCGGTGAACGAGGAGGACCTGCTGCGCCATGTGTTCGGCACCAGGCGCACCGCCGGCGACGCATTCATGACGTTTCGCCGGCTGCTGCAGGCCGGCATGTCGGTGGCGCCGCCCACCCCTGTGCCGGCCGCAAGGGTGCTGCCGGGTGTGCTGGATTACGCGCTGCGCGAGGGCCAGCGGCGAGCCTTCGAGAGCTTCCTGCAGAACGGCAATGTCGGCATCTACTGGCCGCCAGGCATAGGCAAGATGTACTTCCTGGGGATGATTTTCGCCAGCCTCGCCGGCGAGCACATACTGTTCGTGCACACGCGCACCATCCGCGACCAGTGGATTGCCTTCTTCCGGGAACACGGGCGGGTGCGGGTGACCGAGGTCTGGAAGCCCTACCACTGCCGCGTCGACATCCTGGACGCCGGCGGCGCGGTGCGCAGCTCGGTGCGGATCTTCGGCTACATGACCCGTGCGGATTTCAAACGGGAACGTTTCGTGGTGGCGGGGTTTGATGAGTCGCAGTTCCTGCCTGGCAATAATGCCAGCCGGCTGGCCACGATCGGCTCGGAGTATCGGGTTGGGCTGTCGGCCACCCCCTTCCGCGAGGACGGCCGCGCCAACCTGATCCAGATGATGACCGGCCTGGCCTTGGGCGAGGACTGGCAGGAATTCAAGGACGCCGGCCAGATTGCGGACGTGCCGGTGCGGGTGCTGATCGTGCAGGATCTGGAGCAGAAACACCGCGCGATCGGCAGGCTCCTGAACGGCCACAAGACGATTGTCTTCTCGGATGCGATCGCCGACGGCAAGCGCATCGCGACCGATCTGGGCATCCCCTTCATCCATGCCGCGACGAAAAACCGCCTGCAGGTGCTGGCCGACCACCGCGCCGTGTGCATGTCCAGGGTGGGCGACTGCGGCACCGACACCGTCGATCTGGAGGAGGTGATCGAGTTCAACTTCCACCACGGCAGCCGGGCGCAGTCCCTGCAGCGACTGGGGCGGCTGCTGCATTCCCGCCGGCCGCTGCGCCACACGGTGCTGATGACCGTCAAGGAGTTCTCCCTTTACCACAAGCGCCTGTCGGCGCTGGAGGGGAAAGGCTTCCCCATCCGCATCGAGATGCACCGCGAGCAGGCCAAGCGCGGCCGCCCGCCGGCGCCGAAGACGGTGAGCATGTGGGCGCAGCTGCTCGGCGTGGCGCCGGCGCCGCGGCAGCATGCCCCGATCGAGACGCAGGCCGAGAAGCGGGCCCGGGTGATGCGCAGGATCGAAGAACGGTCCGGGACGAGGGTGGCGGCATGACTGACAAATCCGCCATCGAATGGACCGACGCCACTTGGTCGCCGATCACCGGCTGCGACCCGATCTCGCCCGGCTGCAAGCACTGCTACGCCAAGCGGGCCAAGCGCATGCAGTTTCTTCTGTGGTCTGAGTTCGACTGGAAGCCGCTGCCGAACGCCCTCGATATGCCCATTCAGCGCGTCGGCAAGCGCCTCGCCGGCCGCCTGCTCGACGGCGTGCTGCACGACGAATACCCGGAGGTGCGCCATGCGTGAGCGGCCGATCCTGTTCTCGGCGCCTATGGTTCGCGCGATTCTCGGGGGACGTAAGACACAGACGCGGCGTGTCGTGAAAGACCGCTACATCGACGCTGTTTTTCTCGTGCACTTCTTCAAATACCTGCGCGGGAACTGCCCCTACGGCCAACCAGGCGACCGGCTCTGGGTGCGCGAGTCGTTCTGTGACGCTCGGTCCGCGGGAGCCGGCTGCGTGCTATACCGGGCGAGCGGAGACCGCGCTTGTCGCTGGAAGCCCAGCATCCACATGCCACGCTCGGCCTCGCGCATCCTGCTGGAGATCACCGCCGTCCGCGTCGAGCGGCTGAATGACATCAGCGAGGCTGATGCGAAGGCCGAAGGATTGATGCGTGTCAGCGACGGGTTTCGAGGCGCCGATGGCCTGCCTTGGTATGCCAACCCCGTTGCTTCATATCGGTCGCTATGGGAGTCGATCAACGGTGCCGGCTCCTGGGCGGCGAATCCATGGGTTTGGGTGATCGAGTTCAATCTGGAGGCGGCGCGATGACCGTCTACGTCGACAACATGCGAGGCAGGTTCGGCAGCCTGATCATGTGTCACATGATCGCCGACTCCGAGGAGGAGCTTCACGTGATGGCAGGCCGCATAGGTGTGAAGCGGCGCTGGTACCAGGGCGACCATTACGACATTTGCCTGGCCAAGCGAACGCTGGCCGTCCGGCTCGGCGCCGTCGAGGTGTCCATGCGCCAGCTCGGCTGCATGATCATGCGCCGCCGGGCCACCGGTCAGCTCGGCTCCCCATCGAACGCCGTCGAATGGGCCCGCAACACCTGCGTCGGCCACCCGCGCAACCACGGAAAGACCGCCCTGGCGGACGTGTCCGAGGATTTCCGGAAGCGACAGAGCGGCGAGCTGTTCAACCCGTGACAAGGCATATCACCATCATCGAGGTCAACGCACCGGCAGCGGGCTTCGCCGAGGCCTTCGCCCGCCTGCTGATCGAACGCGAGAAGGCCCGGCCGGCGCTCTCACTTGTGAATAATTCCAAGCCGGCCCCCTCCGAGTATAAACTTCCCTCGCATGATCAGAGCCGTCCTCTACCTGCGGTCGTCTAAAGACCGCGCCGATGTTTCCATTGATGCGCAGCGCCGGGCCCTTCAGGAGCTGGCCGCAGCACGCGGCTTTGCCATTGTCGGCGAGTACGCTGATGCTGTTGAATCCGGCAAGGACGACGACCGCCCAGGCTTTAAGTCTCTGATTGCGGAGCTGCGCAGCTCATCGCGCCAATGGCGTCTCATCCTGGCGCTCGACACCGCCCGCATTGCCAGGCGCCGGGTGATCTCCATCATCTTCGAGGAACACGAGTGCAAGCGGCGCGGGGTGAAGGTTGTTTACAAGTCCCTGCCGGAGTCCGACCCGATCACAGAAATGCTGCTGAAGTCCATCCTTCAGGCGATGGATGAATGGCACTCATTGACCAGCAAGGTCAAGGGGCTTTCAGGCATGGCCGAAAACGTGCGGCAGGGCTGGCGAGCGGGCGGCCGGGCGCCGCGCGGCTATGTCCTCCAGGCAGTCGAGACCGGAGCCGTCCGCGATGGAGCGCCTGTGACGAAGACGCGCCTCGTCACAGGCCCGGAAGCTCCCGCCATGAGGGCATACCTCAAGGCCAGGGCGAACGGCGTACAGCGGGCGCGTGCGGCCCGGGAATCGGGCCTGGATGCCGCGACCACTTCCCTGATCGACATCGAGCGCAATGCCCTGACCTACGCCGGGCATACGGTCTGGAATCGGCACGCCGAACGCGACGGCGGGGGGTACATCGGCGGATCGAAGATGCGACCCCGCTCCGAATGGGTGATCCAGCGCGAGACGCACGAGGCGCTGATCACCGACGGCGAAGCCGACGCCATCCTGGCCGCCGTCGATTCAGGCAAGCGCAAGGCCGGCAAGCCGAACGCCCGGGTCTATTTGCTCTCCGGTCTGCTGTCGGCGCCTGACGGCTCCATGTGGAACGGCGACAGCGGGTTCTATCGCATTCCCAAGGGCCCGCGGATCGCGGCCGAGGCCGTCGAGCGTGGCATCGTCGAGCGGGTGATCGCCAGGTTCTCCAGCGACGAGCTGGCCGAAGAGATCGCCGCCCACTACCGGAAGCTGTCCGAGCCGGCAAAGGACGCCAGCCGCGAGACGGCCATCATGCGCAAGAAGATCGCCGACACCGAGAAGCGTATCGCCAGGCTGGTGACTCTGCTGTCTGAGACGACGGCGCCCGAGGCCCTGTTGCGCCAGATCGAGGGCCTGGAAGCCGAGCGCACCAGGCAGATCGCCGCCCTGGAGGGGATGACCGCCGACGCCAGCATGGCGCGGGCCCTGCGCAACGTGACCGCGGCCGACGTGAAGCGACTGCTGGCAGGTGTCGCTGAAGACCTGAATGCAGCGCGCCCGGAATCGCTCCGGGACACGCTACGTCAGGTCGTGGAAGGAGTCGTGCTCGACCCCCAGACATTTGAGGCGTCTATCACTTACTGCCTCGATCCCGCTGTAAAAGCGGGTTCAAGCTGGCGTCCCCACGGGGATTCGAACCCCGGTTACCGCCGTGAAAGGGCGATGTC
>CAYYXS010000056.1:0-17420 GCA_964475635.1 uncultured Rhodocyclaceae bacterium | reverse complement strand
GCAAGCGCTCTCCCAGCTGAGCTATACCCCCACAGAGGAGCGCGCATTATACGGAGGGCGGTTAGGCTTGTAAAGCGTACGGGCGCTTAAGAATGAACGAGTCGCTGCAGGAGGACAGGAGAATTAAGATATTCATGTCCGCGCTCTATTCCTTCGCACCGGAATGGGAGAGAAATTCAGCTACCTTTACATGATTCGCTTCCATCGCCCACTTGAGAGCGGTGAAGCCCTCTGCGGTCTTGATGCTCATGTCAGCCCCGGCCTCAACGAGAAGTTTTACGGTGCCGAAATGGCCATTTTTCGATGCCATCATCAGGGCTGTGGCTTGGTTCGGCGCCTGGGCGTCCAGATCGGCGCCCGATTTGACAAGGAACTCGACGACTTTCTCGTGACCTTCGAATGAAGCATAGATCAAAGGGGTCCATCCAGAGTTGTTGAGATCGCTTCCTGCAGCAATCAGCATCCTGACGATATCAATATCTCCTTTCAAGGCGGCCAGCATGAGGGGGGTATCGCCATACCGATTCGTGATCCTGACGCGCGCCCTGTGCTCCAGCAGAAACCCGACGAGTCCAGCGTTGCCCTTCATGACGGCCAGCATGAGCAGCGAATTGCCGGACATGTCAACCGTGTTCACGTCCATGCCTCGCTGCAGAATCGAAGTGACTTCTTCCATGTTGTTGCCTTCGATCGCCCGCAGCAAGTCGTCATAGATGCCGGCGTACGTTCCGCCGGCCAGGCCTGCACAGGCCAGCCCGACGGCCAGCGAACGTATTGCTTTCCCGATGGTAGGCATTGAAATCAATGGATGGGTGCTCCGAACAGACGGCTGAAGTTCTCTGTTGTAGCGCGTTCGATATCCTCCACACTCATGCCTCGGAGTCGCGCTATTTCTTCGGCCACAAACCGGACATAGGCCGGTTCGTTGGCTTTTCCTCGAAATGGCTCTGGTGCCAGGTAGGGAGCGTCTGTCTCGACGAGAAGGCGGTGCAGGGGTATGGCCTGCACCACTTCCTTGATCTGCCTTGCATTCTTGAATGTCACAATTCCTGAAAATGAGATATGGAAACCAAGTGACAAGGCCTCGCTGGCTTCGGACCGGTTTCCGGTAAAGCAATGCATGACGCCTCCGACTGCGTCCGCACCTTCTTCCCGCAAAATGCGCAGAGTGTCCTCTGAGGCATCTCTCATGTGTATTATCAAAGGCTTGTGTATTTCGATGGCCGCGCGGATATGGTTTCGAAAGCGGTCACGTTGCCATTCAGGTCGATCTTTGTGCCAGTAGTAATCCAGACCGGTTTCGCCAATTCCCAGCACCTTTGGATGATCGGCAAGGCGAACCAGAGTGGCAACATCGGGTTCCTCGCCGTCCTTGTGTTCCGGATGTACGCCGACCGTGGCGTAGAAATGATCATGGGCGTCTGTCAGCGCCATGATTTCAGGAAACTTCTCCAGGTTGACGCCGATACAGAGGGCTGCGACAACCCTGGCCTGCCTCATTGAATCAATGACCTGATCCAGTCGATTGGCCAGCTCGGGTAAGTCGAGGTGGCAATGGGAGTCGACCAGCATTCAGAAACGGCGGTCCTGCTAGATGGTGTGAGTCTGGCGTCCGGCAGGGTAACCGGCCAGGATCGCTTCGATCTTGCGACGGGCCACCTGCCCCGACTCGTCCTCGCTGAACTGCACGCCTATGCCCTGCGTCTTGTTGTTTTGCGCACCTGCAGGCGTAACCCATACCACCGTTCCCGCGATCGGCAGCTTGCCTGGTTCATCCATCAGCGACAACAGCATGAACACCTCATCGCCGATCATATAGGGTTTGGCGGTCGGCACAAAAATGCCGCCTCGCTTCAGATAGGGCATGTATGCGGCATAAAGCGCTGATCTTGAATTGATATTCAAGGACAAGACGCTGGGGCGTGCGCCGGCAGGCAGGGGTTTTGCAGGATCAGACATAAGTCCGGTCATCTCCCGCCCAGGGTTGCACGTGCATAACGAGACAGCATGTCTTCAAGGAACAGACGAGGGTTCAATGGATGTTGCGCGACGGCCTGGATCCGAATCAAATCATTGTAGCATTCGATCAATGAGCTGATGGATGCCTGCCGGGAGGCGTCACTGATCTCCTGCGATTTATGCGCATGGAAAAGCGGTGGTCCGCCCTGTTTTGCGATTACCAGATCGAAGACCCATTTTTGCATCCAGCTTACGAGGGTACGTTTGTCTATCGGCGACTCCCCTTCCCTGTTCTCCTTGAGCCAAGCTTCCCAGCGTCCGGCAATGGAAACCGGGCCGGATTGCTTCAATTGGGCGAGATCGCGAAAAAATTCATTCAGCCGGTCCCAGTGCTCAGCCTCCTTCAAGGCGGCCAGCGGCATTCCCCCTGCATGGGCAAGCACATCGTCTGCATGGGGGATATCTGACATGCGCAGCCAGTCGAGCGCATCCACCTTCGTCGGCTTGGGGAAATCGAGAATCTGGCAACGGCTCAGGATAGTTGGCAGCAACCGTCTTTTGTTGTTTGTTGTCAGTATAAACTGAGTACTTGGAGATGGTTCTTCAAGTATCTTGAGAAGAGCATTGGCAGTAGCCTGATTCATCGCCTCGGCAGGCTGAATGACAATCACGCGCCTTCCCTGGCGATGCGTCCCTATCCCAAGAAAGACATCGAGTTCCCGTATCTGGCTGATGCGGATCTGATCCGATTTTTTTTTCTGGGCGGTCTGTTCAGCTTCTGCGGCGGGCTCCCCGGATTCATCCGCACCGGGTTCGATCAATCTGAAGTCAGGGTGATTTCCTGCGGAATACCAATTGCAGGATGCGCATTTTCCGCAAGCTTCCTCTTTGCCCTGGGCGGCCTCGCACAGCAACCGTGAGGCCAGAGACTGGGCAAACTCCCTTTTCCCACCCCCGGATTGACCTGCCAGAAGGATAGCGTGGGGAAGGCGATCAATCCTGTCGAGTAATCTCCCCCATAATCCGGAATTCCAAATATATTTCATTTATTCAAATACTAATAACTATATCTTCAAGTATTGCATGTATATTTTCAATGCTTTGACCGGAGTCCACGATCCTTATTCTGGAAGGATCGGCTTGCGCGCGCAGCAGATATGTTTCCCTGACTCTTTCAAAAAAATCGCCCGTTTCCAGTTCGAAGCGATCCGGTGCGGCCCCTGCCTTGGCAAGCCTCTGGCGAGCAGTTTCCGTCTTCACGTCAAAGATAATCGTCAGATCCGGCTGGAATTCGCCTTGCACCCATTTTTCAAGGATGCTTATTTTCTCGGCTGCCAACCCTCTTCCTCCCCCTTGGTAGGCGTAGGAGGCATCCGTGAAGCGATCCGAAACGACCCATTTCCCCTCTTGCAACGCGGGGAAAATCAATTTGTCCAGGTGTTCGCGTCGTGCGGCGAACATGAGCAGGGATTCGGTTTCAAGATGCATCGGTTCGGAAAGCAGCAGGGTCCGCAGTTTTTCCCCCAAAGGGGTTCCACCTGGCTCTCGTGTGGCAATGACCTCCCTGCCCTGCCGCTTCAGGAGATCGATCAGCCAGGCGTGATGCGTGCTTTTTCCGGCGCCGTCAATGCCCTCCAGCGTGATGAACTTGCCGCGCATTCAATTCCCTTTTCTCAACTGATATCTCGCAACAGCCCGGTTGTGCTCCTCCAGCGTGCCGGAAAAATGACTCGAGCCGTCGCCGCGGGCGACAAAATAAAGCATTTCGGTCTTGGCCGGATGCACGACTGCCTGGATCGAGCCCTGCCCGGGCATGGCGATAGGCGTGGGCGGAAGTCCTGGGCGCGTATAGGTATTGTATGGGGTATCCGTCTGGAGATCGCGCTTGCGCAGATTTCCGTCGAAGCGATCGCCAAGGCCATAGATTACCGCCGGATCGGTCTGCAGCAACATGCCTTTCTTCAGCCGGTTGATGAAGACCGATGCAATCTGCGCCCTATCCTGCGACCTGCCGGTTTCCTTCTCGACTATGGAGGCAAGTATCAGCGCCTCATACGCAGACGCATAAGGCAGTCCCGCTTCCCTTTCTTCCCACGCACTCTGCAGTATTTTGCCCATCTGGCGCTGCGCTCTTTTGAGTATGTCGATGTCAGAGGATCCCTTTGCAAAAAGATAGGTATCCGGAAAGAAAAGGCCTTCCGCGGCGCCGTCAAGCCCCAGCCTGTCCATGATTTGCCGTTCCGACCAACTCGTCGTCATGTGGCGTATTTCGGCATGTGCGTCGAGGACCGCTCGCATCTGCCGGAAAGTCCATCCTTCCACAAGCAGGATCTCGGCCTGGGTCACATCGCCCCGGGTCAGCTTCTCAAGCAATTGCAGCGGGGTGATGCCTTGAGATACCTGATAACTGCCGGCCTTGATTTCCGTCGCCTTGCCGAGGACTCGCCCCAGCAGGCTGAATTGCCAGTCCGGCATCTCTATCCCGGCCTGCGCAATCTGTTTCGCTGCGCTGCGTAACGGACTGCCCGATTTCACCGTAAAGTCGACGGTCGAGTCAGAAAGCCGCAAGGGCGAATAGGCGAAATATCCCATCCACGAAACCAAGAGCACGATGGCGACAAGTGTCGCACCGAACAGACGGAGCACAATCCGGATCATGGAACTGGGATGGAACCGGGACGGAAAAGTACAGAAGCTATAATAGCCTACCCCTCAACAGAAAATTCGATCATGACCTTGAACTGGCAGAGCTACCTTGCACAGCGCGGTGCCCGCTTCGAAGCCGATCAACCCGTGGATTTTGGCGACCCCGCCTCCGAGTTCGCTGCGCTCGCTTCGGGCACGGTGCTGGCACCACTGAGTCATTTCGGCCTGATTCGGGCAACAGGCGATGACGCGGCAGCCTTCCTGCACAACCTGCTTACCAACGACGTACAGCATCTGGGCATGGGCAGAGCCGTGCGTTGCGGCTTCTGCAGTCCCAAAGGACGCCTGCTGGCGGATTTCCTGATCTGGCGCGAAAACCGCGATTATCTCCTGCAATTATCCACCGATATCCAGCCTGCCCTGCTCAGGAAACTCGGCATGTACGTGCTTCGTTCAAAAGCCGGCCTTTCGGATGCGAACGGGGAGTTTGCCCTGCTCGGCCTTGCCGGAAGCGATGTCGGCAAGGCGCTGGAGACGCTCGGTTTGAGTTTGCCTGCTGCACCGCTCGACGTCTCGTATTCCCCGGAGGTGACCCTCATACGGCTTGATGAGCGTCGCATAGAATTGGCGGTCAGGGCTGGTGCGGCAAGCGTGCTGTGGGATCGATTGGCCACCCTGGCACGCCCGGTTGGAACTGCAGCCTGGCGCAAGCTGGAAATCGGGGCGGGCGTCCCGCATATCACGTCTCTCACCCAGGACGAATTCGTGCCGCAAATGGCCAATCTGGAACTGATCGGCGGCGTCAGTTTCACCAAGGGCTGCTATCCGGGCCAGGAGGTCGTGGCGCGCACCAAATACCTGGGCAAGGTCAAGCGCCGCACCTATCGCGCGCATGTGGAAGGAAGCTGTCCGGCGCCCGGGATCGACCTCTACAGTCCGGACATGCAGGGACAGTCCTGCGGAAAAGTGATCGAAGCCGTGGCGCTTCCGGAAGGAGGAAGCGAAATGCTGGCCTCGATGCTGATGTCGAGCGCCGATGCGGGAGACGTGCGCCTCGGGGGCATTGACGGCCCGCGTCTGGAATTCCGCCCGTTGCCTTATTCGCTGGAATAAGGAGACAGGCCGTGTGTCTGGTCCTGCTCGCCTGGCAGTCCCATCCGGATTACCCCCTGGTGGTCGCGGCCAACCGCGACGAGTTCTTTTCCCGCCGTACTGCGGCGGCTGACTTTTGGGACGATGCGCCGGACGTGCTCGCCGGCCGGGATCTGGAGGCCGGCGGCACCTGGCTCGGCATCTCCCGCAGCGGGCGTTTCGCCGCGCTGACCAACTACCGCGATCCTTCGCGCCAAAAGACTGGCGCCCCTTCGCGCGGCGAACTGGTCAGCCGCTACCTGACCGGCGGGCAAAGCGCGCCGGAATACCACGCCGAACTCGCCGCCTGTGCCGATCGATACAACGGATTCAATCTGCTTTTCGGCGATCTGCAGGCGCTCTGCTGCTTTTCCAATTGCGGCGAAGGCGCGCGACGACTCACCCCAGGCATCTATGGGTTGTCCAATCATCTGCTCGACACCCCCTGGCCCAAGGTCGTCCAGGGCAAGTCGGCGCTGGGCGCCGCGCTGCAGGCCCTGCCCGAGACGGCCCCGCTGTTCGAACTCCTGCGCGACGACCGCATCGCGCCTGACGAGGCGCTGCCGCGCACCGGCGTCAGCCTGGAATGGGAGCGCCTGCTTTCGGCCGCCTTCATCCGCATGCCCGGCTACGGCACCCGCTCATCGACCGTGCTGCTCCTCGGCCGGCAGGGGCAGCTGCGTTTCGTCGAGCAGACCTACCTGGCGGACGGTATTACAGGCGGGCGCGTAGACAAGGCGTTTACAGCCGTCGCCGAACCGGGATTGGCGGCGCCAACCGGCAATCCCGGCGGATAGGCAAATACCCATTCGGAAAGCTTTCTGCGTCCCTGGAAGCCCGCTTCAGCGGGCTCGAAATTCGCGTTCTTGAGCGGGGTCTCCTGTGACAGGGAATGGACGCCGACGATGCGCCCCCCGACTCGCACGACGCCCCATTCGGCCTTGCCGGTGATGGGATCCGCGCGGACCTTTCTCAAATGCCGGCGCACGCCGGGATGGCGCGGATCCTTCAGCAGATCGTCGAGCGAAGGGGGATACTGCTTTACCGCACCCTGGGAGGCCTCGTAATACCTTCCGATCGCATCGCGAAACTCGCGGCCCGTCCTGATCAGTTCGGCCTCGCGATCGCGCCGCGCCGACGTGCTCCACAACTCGGTTGCCAGCATCATTCCGATTCCAATGAACGCCACGGCAAACAAGGTCCACAGATAAGTGAACCCTGCCTGGGGCGGGCGGATTGCGTCGCCAGAAGGTGTCGTCATAGCTGCTCGTAGGCCGTCCCGCCAGATGTCGCGCCCGGTGCTCCGCTCTTGACGTCGGCTATGCCCCTCTGACCCATATCCGCCGGTGGAACCGTCAGCCATGTCTTCTCGCTTTCCGTGATTGGATCGACGGGCAAAGCGCGGAAGTAGCGTTTCTGCACCAGTTCCTCCAGCGTCTCCGGATAGCGACCCTGGTCGGAATAGAACATGTCGATGCCTTCGCGCAGCGCCTTCAGGTTCTGGATGAGTGCAGCCTCTTTCGAGCGTTCGAGACTGGCGAAATAGCGCGGCGCAGAGATAGACAGCAGCAGCGCGACGACGGCCATCACCACCAGCATCTCTATCAGAGTGAAGCCGCATTTGATGCCTGTCCGGCACACGCTACCAATCCTTGTAAGGGATGCCATTCAACCCCTTTCCCATCGAAAGCGAATAGACATCGAACACGTCATCGCCCTCCTTCGGGTTGTCCGGAGGGCTTTGATAGCTGCGCTTCCCCCACGTATCCCGCGCCGGCGCATTGGCATCCGGATGCAGCGGATCGCGCGGCAGGCGGCGCAGGAAATAGATCATCCGGCGTTGCGGGCTCTTGGCGTCCGCAACGCCTTCGACCAAATCGTCGAGCGATTTTGGATAGCCTGATTCGCCAGGTTTGAGGGGAATCCGGCCTTGGTCGGCCGTCCGCCTGTAGGCATCGAGCGCCTCGCGAATCTGCGCCAGAGCCAGCCGCAGTTCGCGTTCCTTGTTGCGCTGAACGGTCAGTTCAATCATGGGCACGGCGACTCCCGCCAGCACACCCATGATGGCCAGCGTCACCATCAGCTCGATAAACGTAAAGCCGAGCGCCCGTTTTCCCACACACGTTCCCTCAATTGATGGCCAGATCGAAATCCGCCGGCAGCAAGATCGGCCCCTCGGCAGCATGGGGTTCCGGCGTCACGGACAGGAGCTGGATTTTCGTCTGCGATACTTGTCTGACGGCCTTGAGGCTCACGGTCAGCAGCGGTCCGGCGGCATTGATCGCGGCGCCCTGTCGCGCCGCCGTTACGAACACCCTCCCGGCGATCGGATCGACCCTGTTGAAGAACGTTGTCTGCCCGCCCCCTTGTCTGAGGAAATCACCCTCCATAACGTCGGTCACCTGGACGAATTCCGGATCGAAAGCGATCGACAAATGCATGCCGCTGCGTAAAGCTCCGCTGTGCGCGCTCAACACCAGGCCGAATTGGTCGCCGGAACGGACTTGCTGCGGTCCCTGCCAAGCCAGCGCGACGTAGCCGTTCATGGCCGGCAGAGGTTTGCCTGCGCCCGGCTTTGCCTGCTCGGCAGCATCGCGCGCGGCGTATGTCTGCCCGCCCGTTGCAGGCTTGGTCGTATCGGCGGCTGCCGCGATTGACAGCGAGCGCCCTCCCAAGCTGGTTTCCGTGCCCGACGCGAACTCCGCCATCAGCAAATCCGGGCGCTTGACGGTGCGCATCAGGCGCGGCGTGATCGACAGTACGATTTCCGTTTTTTGGGCATCGTCCTTGTGGCTGGAAAACAGGCGCCCAAGGACCGGCAGATCTCCCAGGCCGGGCACCTTGTTGGCCGTCTTGCGGTCCTCGTCGTTGATCAGGCCGGCCAGCACCTGCGTTTCGCCGTCGCGCAGCCTGAGGACGGTATTCGCATTACGCGTGCCGATCTGGTATGAAAGCGAGCCAGACTTGCTGGTCACTTCCTTGACGATCGAGCTGACTTCCAGCCCGACCTTGATCGAAACGCCGTCGTCTAGGAAGATGTTCGGCTCGACTTCCAGTTTCAGGCCGACGTCGACGTAGTTCACGCTTTCCGAGATGAAACCGGTCGACGTCGCGGTGGTCGTGATCACGGGGACGCGGTCGCCGATGAGGATTTTCGCCTTTTCCCGATTTTTCACGCGGATGCGCGGATTCGCCAGGATGTTCGTGTCCGTGTCGTCCTTCCTGGCATTGACGACCATGCCGGTTAGCGAGGCGTTGATGCCGTGCGAATTGATGTTCCGCAGCCCGAACAGGCTCAACGGCGTTCCGCCGGAAGGTGGCGTCGTCGAGAGCGTGAGCTGCTCGGGCCATTTGACGCCCAAATCCATGATGCGCGAGCGCTTGATTTCCATCACCTCGACCTCGAGCATCACTTCCGGCTCGTGGATGTCCTCCAGCGCCACGACTTTCTCGGCCAGGCGGATCGCTTCGGGCGAGTCGCGCATGATCAGCAGGTTGAGCTTCTCGTTTATCACCAGGTCGCGTGTCTTGAGGATGGTTTTCAGGGTGTTCGCCACCTGCTTCGCGTCCGCATTGGCCAAGTAGAAGCTGCGCACCGTCAGCGGCTGATAATCCTTGATTTTCTGGGGCGTGTTGGGATAAATCAGGATCGAATTCTCGTTGAGTACGCGATACTCCAGCTGGTTCGTCACCGACAGGAGCTTGATGGCGTCCTCGATCGAGCTGTTCTTCACGAAGATCGTCGCTTTCAGGTCCGCGCGAATGTCCTTGTCGTACACGAAATTGATGCCGGACACGCGCGATATCAGCTCGAACACCGAGCGCAGCGGCGCATCGCGGAATTCCAGCGTGATCGGCTTGCGGAAAGATTCGGCAAGTTTCAATTCCGGCCTCGCCTGCTTTGCGTGGATGCGCAGCTCAAGATTGCGCGCCTCGCGGTGCCCCGGGTTTTCCGAAAGGATCGCGCGAACCAGCTCGCCGGCCCCCTTGAGGTCATCCCTGTTCAGGGCAGCTTCGACCTCTGCCGCCAGCTGCCTGTGGCGCTGGTCCATCGCCAATTTCTCCTGGCCGATCATTGCCGGCTGGCTGCGCGCATCCAGGGCCAGCGCCTGGCGATAGAGAGACTCCGCCTCGCCGGTCTTGGCCTGCGACCTTGCCAGTTCGGCACGGGCAAGCAGCGTGTTGATGGCCGCTTCCCGGCGGTTCGCAAGATAGATGCGGTATGCGGGGTTTTTCGGATCCTCCTTGATGGCTTCCTCCAGCTTAGCGAACCCTGCGGCATATTGCCCTGCATCGACAAGCTCCTTTCCCTCCCCGAACAGGCGTTCCGCCGCGCAGCCCGACAGCAGCACGACGGCAATCAAGGCCAGCACCAGTCCTTTTACCGAACGAATCACGATCCCTCCCCTGCCATGCGCAGCGTCTGTTTTTCCTTGAGCGGCAGATAGACAAACGCCGCCTCGCCGTCGCCAATCGCCTCCACGCGATAGACGTCGTCGATGACCTGCCCTGCCTGCACGGCCAGATAGCGTTCGCCCATGGCGAGAAACAGAGTCGGTCTGCCGTTCTCGATCATGCGGCCGAGATACTTGAACGGCAGCGCCGGTGCCGCCGGCCTGGCGGGCGCGTTAGCTTCCTGCGTCGGGCGCAGCTTCGGCCCCGGCAGGAACAGGAGTTCGGCTTCGACCTCGATGCGGCGCGCATCCAACCTTTCCAGGCGGGGGCCTCCTTCCGCCTCGGGCATGGGAGCACCTGAATGCTGCGCCAACGTCGTTTCGTGCAGGGGCAATGACGCGTGCGCGCGCCGCACCGCCCCGACGACATCGGCCGGGGGGCCGTCATCGCCGGACACCGCGACGGCCGCGGCAAAGCTGCCCAGGAGCAGCGCCAGCAGAATCGTCCATCGCCTCCCCGGCTTCATGCCGCTCACCATTTCGACATCAGCACACTGAATTGCACCCGCGCCTCCACCTCGCCGTGCTCGCCCGCTTCGCGCCTTGCGCTGAAGGCATCGATCGCCACCGAGCGGTTCTCGTTCAGCGCATCGGCGACGAAGGCCTGGATCCTGCCGAAATCGCCCTTCAGCGGCAGGGTTACCTGGTAGCGCACCACCCGGGTCAACGGTTCCGCTTCCAGCTTGTAATCTGCCTGCTGCGGCCGCACACCATTTTTCTCCGCCGCCAGCAGCAGCCGTTTCACCAGCGTAAAGCGCTCCCCTTCGTGCGGCAGCGCCTCGTAATAGCGTTTCAGCTCGTCTTCCGTGACCGGCCTGCCCGGGCGCGCCGGCTCGACGCGCGGAGCGTCGCTGCGCAGTGTGGCTAGGCGCCGGGCCTCGTTTCCCAGCAGCCACGCCTGGCAGCCGAACCACGCCACGAGGGCGGCCAGAAGCGCGCCGGCCCACAGTGGCCAGCCCCGGCGGCGATGCAGGCGCAGCGCCTGCCAGCGCAGGACGGCTAAGGCTTGTCCGACCATCGCCCGTCGATCACGAAACGCAGGCCGGCCGCATCCGCCTCATGGCGCAACAGCAAGACGGCGCGCAACGATTTCTTTTCCGCAAGATAGGCCGCGTAATCCGCCATGGTTGCCGCGTCGGCCGCGACGCCAGCCACGCGCACCGTGCCGCCGCGCGCGTCCACGTCGACGCCAAGCATCCTTATCTTGTCTCCAGGAAATGAACGCAAATCGGCCAGCAGCCCGTCCCACGACTGATTCAGCTGGCGGATCTGCCGATTCGCGGCATCCAATTCCTGACGCAGCGCTTTGGCTTCCTCCATGCCGCGCCGCGGAGATCCGGGCGGCGTTGCCACAATGGTCTCCCGTGCGGCCATCTCCGCGCGCAACACATTCACCGTTTGCATGGCGTCGAGGTACGCGAAGCTTGCGAACACGGCCGGTACGGCCAGTCCGATCAGAAGCATTCTCCCGGATCGGGGAGCTCCGCTGCGGGCAACGAAATCCAGATCGAGCCGGCGCGGCTTCATAGGGCACACGACACCATCGCCAAGCCGGGATGTTCAGCAGCCACTTCCCTGATCTCCTCCGGCCACTCCAGCAATCGCCATGCCCGCTCGATCCCGTCGTTCGCCAACCCGGGCGGGCAAAGCACCATTACCTCGCCGGGGCATTCTTCCATCAAGGCATGCCGCACAAGCCAGGCGGACAAGGCGGCCGGCCAGTTCGGCCCGCAAGGCTCGACATCCACGTCGACGATGGCACCGCCCTGCCATCGGCCGATGGCGAGAACGCCTGGCTCCACGACTGCCATCACGCCCTCGTCGGCAGCGCAACGGTCCCGAAACCGGTCGAAGGCCACTGAAAAATAAGGTCGCACGAACACCAGCCGGCTGCCCCGCGCGGCGCAGGTCTGCTCGAGTTCGGTCATTGCCCGCCGTTCCACCGCACAGGCAAGGCGCGGCCGGCCATAGCCCTCGTCCTGCACAGCAATTGTCCATTCGCCCGCCCGCTCGCCGTAGGCATTCCTGAATGCGCGCGCGGAATATTCCGTCGCCTCGGCCCGATCGAGCAGCGCATCGCTCCAAGGCAAGGCGAGGAAACGGCATGCCTGGTTCGACAGCACTGCCCCGCTCCGACTCGCAGACTCCGGCTTCTCCTCCAGCTTCTCCAGCAGTATCCCTGCGACGCGCCACCATGCTCCTGCAGCGTCATCGTACACCGCTGTATTGAGCGTCCTGCCCCGGCCGTACCCACGATAACCCAGGCCGGCGCCCGCGCCGTTGCCCAAGCCAAGGATCCGCAGCGGCTTGCCCGACAAGCGGCAGCGTTGTGTCATCGAAGCGAGCAGCCCGCCGCCCCCCGCCTCAATGCCGAACAGCCGCTTCACGGGCAGCATCGCCGTATCGCGGAGGCTGACTTTCGTCCGGGCGGCTTTCATGAGGCGCTGGTGACGCGGTTGATCTCTCGCAGGGTGGTTTCCCCCTGCGCTACGAGCGCAAACGCCGCTTCGCGCAAAGTGCGGGCGCCGTTTCTCCCGGCTGCGTCCTTGAGATGCGCGACGGGCTGCCGGGTGGCGATCATTTCGCGCAGCGCATCGTTCAGCACGAGGAATTCGGCCACCGCCTTGCGCCCCTTGAAACCGGTGCCGCGGCAGTGCCCGCAGCCGCGCCCGGCGCGGAAGCGGAAGACCGCCGCCTCGGCAGGCAGCAAGCCGGATTCATCGAGCAGCGCCGCATCCGGGATGTCTGGGGCGGCGCATTCCGGGCAATTCAGCCGCACCAGCCGCTGCGCCCAGATGCCGATCAGCGCCGAGGCGAAACTGTAGGCATCCACGCCCATGTGCTGGAAGCGGCCGAGCACGTCGAAGACGTTGTTGGCATGCACGGTGGTGAACACCAGGTGGCCGGTGAGCGCCGCCTGCACGGCGATCTGCGCAGTCTCTTCGTCGCGGATTTCGCCGACCATGATTTTGTCCGGGTCGTGACGCAGGATGGAGCGCAGGCCGCGCGCAAAGGTAAGGCCCTTCTTCTCGTTGACAGGAATTTGCAGCACGCCGGGCAGCAGGTATTCGACCGGATCCTCGATGGTGACGATGTTGTCGTGGCCGGCGTTGATCTCGTTGATGGCGGCATAGAGCGTCGTCGTCTTGCCGCTGCCGGTCGGGCCCGTAACCAGGACCATGCCGTGGGGATGTGCTGCCAGGCGCCGGAATACGCCGATGGAGGCGGCATCCAGGCCGAGGTCGGTCAGGCGTAGCGTCTCGCGCCCTTCGGCGAGCGAACGGCGGTCGAGCAGGCGCAGCACGGCATCCTCGCCGAAGACGCTCGGCATAATGGATACGCGGAAATCCACCACCGCGCCCTTGGCGCGCACCTTGAAGCGGCCGTCCTGCGGCACGCGCCGCTCGGCGATGTCCAGGTCGGAGAGCACCTTGATGCGCGAGATCGCCTGCTCGGCGGTGTCACGCCCAGGCGCGCTGCCCATCTGCACCAGAACGCCGTCGAGGCGATACTTGACGGCCATGCCGGCAGCGTCGCACCTGAGGTGGATATCGCTCGCGCGCAGCTTGAGTGCGTCGTAGAGAATCGAGTTCACCAGTTTGACGACCGTGCTCTCATCCTCGCCGATGCGCTCCAGCGAAATCACCTCGGCGCCGTCGTCGTCGACCGTGCCCGGCCCCGCCTCGGCCAGCGTGCCCTCGACGGCGCGCAGATGCTCCTCCTGGCGCGCGAGATAGGCGGCGATATCGTCGCGATGCGCCAGCAGGCGGCGCAGCGGCCGCGGCAGGTTCTCGCGCGCCCATAGCTGGTTTTCCTTGAGGAAGGGATCGGCGAAGACGAATCCCGTCGTCCCGTCGTCGAGCCGGATTGCCAGGCATTCGCGCCGCACGCTCTCGGCGAAGGGCAGCTTCTCGAACAGCGGCGCTGCGGCCATCAGGGCGGCTGGCTCGATGGTCTCGAAATGCGTCACCGCCGCCAGCGCCCCGGCCAGCGCCCGGCGCGATAACCCGAGCTGTTCGTCAAGCACCGTCAGCCAGGGCTGGCCCCGGCGTAGCGCCGCCTGGCGCGCCTCGCGCAAAATCGGCGCGGTGATGACGAACTGCATCTCCGTTCTCGCGTTCATCCGAAGCTCCCTGCCAGATCGAAGATCGGCATGTACATCAGCACCACCACCATGCCGATCACCAGGCCGATCGCCGCCATCAGCAGCGGCTCGAAGAGCCGGCTGAACCGGTCCGCCAGGCGCGCCAGTTCCTCATCGAGGAAGCGCGCCGCGCGCTCCATCATCTCGGCCAGCTTGCCGCTTCTCTCGCCCACCTTGATCAGGCTTTCGGCGACCGGCGTGAGCAGCGCCGTGCCGGCGAGCGCCGCCGAAAGCGGCTGCCCGGCGCGCACGCGCTCGCATGCGCCGGCCAGAACGCCGGCCAGGCGCGCGGGCAGCAGGGGCGCCGCCATGACGAGCGCCTTGAGCAGGGGTATGCCTGCGTCGAGCAGCAGGGCGACAGTGCGATAGAAGCGCGCCAGCGCCAACGCGGCCGTCACGCGCCGCAGCCCGGGCAATTCGCCCAGCCGCACCAGCAGCCACCGGCGCGCAGCGGGCCGCCGCCAGGCAACGAGAGCCGCGGCCGGCAGCGTCGCGAGACCGCCCCACACCGGCACAGGATGACGGCCGATGAAGGCGCCGAACGCCAGCAGCCAGCGCGAAGCGGCGGCCGTCTCGCGGTTGGCCGATTCGAGGACCATGCCGAACTTCGGCACGACATAGCCGAGCAGGAACAGCGTCACCAGCGCGCCGACGAGAACGAGCAGCAGCGGATAAATCGACGCGGACACCACGCGCTTTTTGACGGACTCGATCTCCAGCTGATAGGCGGCATAGCGCGACAGCGTCTGCGCCAGCGCGCCGCTGCGCTCGCTCGCCAGCACCCCGGCCACGTAGATCTGCGGGAATGCCGCAGGGTGCAGCGAGAGTGCGTCCGACAGGCTCTTGCCCTCGCGCAGGCTGGCAATCAAGGCATCGAGCAGCTGCGCCGCCGCACCCGCGGCTTCCTTCCTGCGCAGGGTTTCCAGCGCCTCCACCACATTCAGGCCGGCATCGAGCAGCGCGAGAAGTTCCTGCGTGAACAGCAGCAGATTGAAACGTCCGGCGGCTCCGGGCCGGGATGGCGGCCTGCCGCACTCGATGGCCAGCACGCGATAGCCGCAGCGCGCTGCCTGGCGCACCGCCTCCTCGGCGCTGACCGCCTCGAGCTCCAGCCGCTGCGGGCTGCCTGCGGCGGCGATTCTCAGTTTGACACGCATGATATTGCCGTCATCGGTTGCGGATATCCGCCGCCTCGCCTTCGCCGCCAGGCCGGCCGTCCTTGCCGTAGGAAATCAGCTCGTACTCGTGTTTCTCGCCCGGCGCGCGATAAACATAGTGGGTGCCCCAGGGATCGGGCGGCACGGCCCTCTGCAAGTAAGGGCCGTTCCATTTCGGCTCCACTTGCGGCCGCAGCACCAACGCCTGCAACCCCTGCTCTTCGCTCGGGTAGCGCCCGGTGTCGAGCCGGTACTGGTCGAGCGCCTTCTCGAAGGACTGTATCTGCGCCAGCGCGGTCTGCCGCTCGGTCTTGCCCAACTGAGAAAAATAACGCGGCGCCACATAGCCGGCCAGCAGCGCGATGATGGCCACCACCACCAGCAGTTCGAGCAGCGTGAAGCCGGACGTTCGCAGACTTAGGCTGTTTTCGTTATTCATTCCTCCCCTTTCGCGAAATGGCCGCCAGATCGAATGCCCTACATCCACAATGCAGCCAGGATCCGTGTGACGTGCGGCGGGATTACCACCCGCGGCATGCGCCCTTCGTGCACCAGCCCTCCCATGCCCGGCAGGATGAAGAACACCTCGCCGGCAGGCGAACCGTCGCCGACATAGTCGCCGTACGAGAAAGCGGCGTTGCGGAAATGGTAGAGGTTGCTGTCCGTGTAGTTGTAATAGACGGCATCAAGCTTGCTGCCGGTGAGCGGGCGCTGCAGCATGCTGCCAGTGAAAGTATCGTGGGCATCGGCGGCGTACGTCCGGGTGGTCGGCTGCGAGCAGCGGCCCGTTTCTTCGTAATTGTAGGCACGCGGCTTGCTCGACCGGCTGCCCCGGACGGTCCCGTCGAAAAGCGTCCCCTCTGTCGTCCAACCGCCTTCGGAATAACTCGTCGCCAGGTAGTTGCAGCCGTCTCTTTGATAAGTGAAGAGGCGCGTGCCAAACGACTGATGGCTGTAGGGGACGAGCACCTTGCGGTCGTTGATATAGCCGTAGAGAGTATGCCAATAATAGGTTAGCGTGCTCGACGCCTCGCAGGTGCCGCCACCCTCGCTGACCACGCGCGCCGGACAGGTATCGTCCCAATCGTTGCCGGTCTTGGTCTGTGCCGGATAGGCCACGGCCTCGAGTGCCGCGGTCGGCGCCGCGCCCAGCGAGAGGACGATGTCGTAGAACTGGTTTGGCCCCAGTTTCACTTCGCCGATGCGCCGTCCGTCCGGCGAAATCGCCACGCCGCCCGGCAGCAGCATGAACTGGACTTTGTTCGCCGCATCGGCTGGCAGCGGAACGACTCCTGATTCGCTCTGGACAATCCCCTCGGCATCCTTGTAGCGACGCTGGTAGCTCAACTGGCCGGTCTTGGTGAGCGTGAAGTCGAACAGGCCCGGCGCTGTGTCCAGATCCCCGGCCAGCCAGGCCGCGCCGCTGCGCATGCTGTATTTGCCGCTCACCGGGTCGTGCACATAGCTGACATAGCCGCCACTTGGCAGATTGACGACGACGGACAGGGTCTTGTAGGCATGGCCGCCAAGGCGTCGCGTGAAACGTGCCTGCTTGACGAGCGAGGTTTCGGACAGCACATAGCCGCCATTGATCCCCACCAGGTAGGGCAGGGGATCGAACTCGGTTGTAGAGATGAGCTTGCCGTCCGCACCGTAGCCGCTGAGCATGTGCGTACCCGTCTTGTCGGCCTTGAAGCTGACGTTACGTCCGAAGACGTCCTTGCCCAGCAGGTAGAGCGTGCCGCCATCGAGTGCGATGCGTTTGGCCGCCACCGCCCCCACGCCGCCCCCCTCGGCCCTCTCCTCCCCCATGTTGCCGTTGAAGACGAGCAGATACTCGCCGGGCACCTTGGGCGCCTTCAGCGGATCCGCCCCGTCCGGCGCGACGAAGGCGACGCTCTCGCTCTCGTTGGGCAAGCCCTCGGCATT
>CAYYXS010000055.1:0-20763 GCA_964475635.1 uncultured Rhodocyclaceae bacterium | reverse complement strand
CCAGGGCGCGCAGCTCGCGGAACTTGGCGTTGATGCCCTCGATGATGTCCCTCGCCAGGCTCGGGTTGAGCGGCTTGTCCACCGCCCATAGGTGGGCCTCCGCCATGGTGTCGGCGAGCACCTGGGCGGTACGGGTGTAGCTCTCGAAGGCGAAGAGCGGATCGGCCGAGCAGGTGCGCGAGCCCCAGAAGCGGAAGCCGCCCTCGCGGATGAGCGTGGTCACCTCGTTGCTGTTCAGATACCCGGCGTCGGTGTTGGGGTCCTGGAGATCCCAGAAGACGTCCTTGGAGATGCCCGTGACGCCGTTGACCGGGATGTTGGAGAGGGTCTTGTGCCAGCCGATCTCCTCGTCCAGTTTGGCGCGCAGGCCGATGGCGCGGGCCGTGGCCCAGGCGGTGGCGGAAGCGTTGGCCACGGTATCCCACTGGAGGAAGTCGGGCCAGAGCACCATGACTTCGCGCTGGCCGAAGTTGTCCCGGTAGATGGTGGCCGCCTCCTTGGTCTCGGCCCCCCAGGCGCCGACGTAGGCGAAGGCGCGCAGTTGCTGGGCGATGCCGGCCAGTTCAGTGGCCACGGGCAGGGTGTCCAGGCCCGGGCAGGCGAGGATGCGCGGCTTGACGGATAGCTTCGCCTGAGCGGCGAGCAGCGCCTTCATGCCGGTGTACTGGCCTCCTGCCGTGACGGTGCCGATGACGGCCGTATTGGTGGCTGCCTCATCCACGCCGGGGGCCACGCGCACCACCACGCACAGGGCGTTGGTCTGGTCGGCGATGGCGTCCAGGGCCTTGGCGAGCGTGCCCTGGGTGCCGGCCTTGCCCAGCGCGGCGAGCACGCTGGTGACCAGCACCGGGGTGTCGAGGGGGAAGGCTGCCGCGTCGGCGTCTGGCGCGGTGGCGACCAGGCCGATGACGGCGGTGGACACGGTGCGGATGGGGCGCACGCCATCCGAGATTTCTATGACGCGTACGCCGTGGTGGTAGTCAGCGGGCATGGTGGTCTCCCTGTGGTTGATTGCATGATGGACTGCGGGTCGCCTCCGGCGTACCGGCTGCGGCTGTAACTGGACCGGCTACAACGGCAGCGGCGCGTTCGCCTTCGTCCGGCTCGATGTGGCGATCGCAGTGGCCTGGGTCGAGGTGATCGAGCAGGCGGCAGAGCACGCAACCCCATCGCCGCCCGGCGCGCTGCGCCTTGGCGGCACGGCTACTGAGGGTTTCGTCCTCGGCGCCGGCTCGGCCGACGAGCGCGGCGTTAAGCGTCTGGTCGTTGGCGACGGCGACCGGCCAGGCGCGGTCGCTGCCGACGAGCGCGTGGCCGAGCGCGATGAGGTTGCCGGCCGCGCTCATGAGCAGCGAGCCGAACAAGAGGCCCAGGCGCGCGGCGTAGCGCTTCACTGCACGACTCCCGAGAGAATCGCCGCCTTGCGCTCGGCGACATCGAGAGCCACGCCGGCGGCCTGGACGACGGTGAGCGTGTATTCGATGGCGGCCTGCACGGAGGGCAGCGCCAGGTCGACATTTGCCGTCCTGGCATCGTCGAGCAGCCCCCAGAAATCCTCCAGGACGGGATCGGTCGCCCGCAGCTCGCGCGCCTTGACGCGCTCCGGCCCGGTGAAGAGCATCTTGAACTCGATCACCGCCACCAGCCGCCGGGAGGGCGTGTCGGTATTGCTGTTGGCGACGCGAAATACTGGCTGATTCATGGCTCCCCCTTATCAGGATGCGCGGACGTAATAGACGGCGTTCGGCACCTGAGCGTCGGTCAGCGGCCGGATCACGCCAACGTAGGACGTGCTCTCGTTGTCGATGCAGCCCAGCCCGTTGGGGCCCACGCCGATCAGGTGGCTGTTGCCGTAGGCGATGCTCTTGATGTCGGCCGTCGTCCCGGACGGCACGCCGGTCCAGGCGATGCCGTCGACGCTCTTGATCATCGTGCCGCCGGCGCCGCCGGCGATAAAGCACGAGCCCGTCCAGACCACCGACAGCAGGTGCTGCGTGCCCGCGTTCGCCGTGCGCGCCGTCCAGGTCGCGCCGTCGCTCGACGTGTAGATCGTGCCGCTGTTGCCGACAGCCACGGTGATCGCGGCATTGCCGGCGACGGCGTTCAATTGCGCGGTCGAGGCGTTGGCACGCGCCGTCCAGGCGACGCCGTCCGGCGATGTGTAGATCACCGGGTTGCTGCCGCTGATGTTGCCGACGGCCGTGAAGAACGAGCCGTTCCACCCCACGCCGTTGAAGGTCGTGGCGCCGGCGGTGATCGCCGTCCAGGCCTTGCCCGTTGTGCCGTAGGCGATTGCGCCATTGACGCCCACGGCCACGATTTTTTCGTCACTGCATGCCACCGCGTTGCCGGCGGCGGCGCCGAGCGCGCTGGCCGTCCAGGTCGTGCCGCCATCGACCGACAGGGCCGCGCTTTGGGCGGCGCCGTTGCCGAAGTCGCCGACGATCACCACGCCGCCGAGCTGGGCCGCATAGGCCGCGCTGTTGTAGCTGTAGTTGTTGCCGTTGTGGGGAGATCGGTTGCTGAAGACGACGCCATCCGAGGTGACGCCGCCGATCTGATTGCTCGCCACGCCGCCGATGAAGAACTTGCCGGCGGTGGCGTCATAGCAGCAGCACTTGAGCCCGGCTTGCCCCTCGGCGGTCAGCCAGGCGAAATCGACGGCTGCGGCGCCGTTGCCGGCGACCGGCGTGTCCAGCCGCAGGGCGTGGCACGCCGCACTCGGTGAGTTCCCGCCGACAAACAGCACTTTGCCGCCGGCGGTAATGATGTCGAGGCCGTAGAACTGCGGCAGCCAGTTCTTGGTGAAGCTCGACACCGTCGTGCCGTCGTTCGAAATGTATATCGTGCTGGCCGTGTAGGTGGCGATGTAGAAGGTGCCGTTGCAGTGGACGACGCCTTTGCAATCGCTGGTGCCGGTGGTGATGGCTGTCCAGGCGCTGCCGTCCGTGCTGGTCAGGGTCTTCCCGGATTGGCCCACGATCATGAACAGCGTGCCGTTGTGGGCGATGCCGTTGAGGTGGATGTCGGTCAGGCCCGAGGCGCGGTTCGTCCAGATGACGCCGTCCGGCGAGGTCAGAATCTGCGGGTCCGCCGGGGAGTAGTTGCCGACCGCGACGTAGAGGCCGCCGCCGTAGGCGATCGCGTTGAGGTCGTTCGAAGCGACCGTACCACGGCGCTGCGTCCAGGCGATGCCGTCGTCGGACGTGTGGATGCGGCCGGAGGCGCCGGTGCAGACCCAAAGGTTGTTGACGTAGGCCAGCCCGGTCATGTTGCCGGCGTTGGTCATCGCGCCGACCTCCCACGTCACGCCGCCATCCGTGCTGTAGCGGGGCGTCCCGCCGGACACGACCAGCTTGCCGCCGCCATAGGCGATCCGGTACATGGTGATGCCGGGTGTAGCGACGAACGTCCATTGCAGGCCATCGGTGCTCTTGTAGATGTCGGTGCCATTGGTGCCGCTGGCGCCGACGATGGCGTAGTAGACGCCGGCGACGGTGTCGTAGGTGACCGAGACGATTCGCTGGCCGCCGTCGAGCTGGCGCGGGAAGGCGGTCAGGTATTCCACGTAGGCGCCCATGGCCGCCAGGCGAGGCGCATTGGCCGGCGTCGTCACGCAGCCCGTCTTGAGATACTTGATCTCGTCGAGGGTGACCTGATCGGGCATGGTGTCCGGCAATAGCTTCATCTCGGCCATCACATCGACGGCGGCAACCGCGACCGCGCCACTCAAATAGCGTCCCATTACGCAGCCTCCTCGAAACCGGAAACGCGAGCCGAGACGCTGCCCAGGCTCGACCGCACAACGATGTGCTCGCCGGCGCCGACGACTTCCTGCGTGCGCACGAGCACGCCGTTGGCCGGCACCGACACGTCATACTCGATATAGTCCTCTGCAGCCGGCACGGCGGCGCCGATGGAGATGCGCACCGATGTCGCGTCGCTCGCGTTGCGGTTGCAGAGGGTGATGTTGACCGTGGCCGTCGTCGCGGCCGGGCAGGCGTAGAGGTCGGCGTCGGTGTTCGCGATCAGGTTCGCCGATCCGAATTTTCCTGAAGCTGCTGGCATGAACGTCTCCGGTTATCGGTTATGCGCCGCCAAAGAACGCGCGGCGGGCGCGATAGGCGAGCTGGGCGAGCGGCACGCGGCCGCCGGCATCCAGCGAGGCGACGCCATCCGGCGCGGCGCGCGCCGGAAGCGGGATGTACTGCGGGTGCGGGTCCGCCGCGGCCTGATGCCCGGCCACCGCGTTGATGACTGTCTGCTGCGTGACGAGGATGACCGATGGATCGACGACGATCTCCACCACCGCCGTGTTGTTCACCTGGATCACCATGCGGATCGCCAGATCGCGCGCGACGCCCTCGCCAGGGACCGGCTTCACGGTGTCGGGGAAGTTGCCGATGGCGAGCAGCTTGTTGCCCGCGCCCGAGCCGCCGACGAGGCCGATCTCGCGGATCGTCCAGCCGCCCACGTCGGTTGGAATCACGGCCTCGACGATCAGCCAGTTCGGGTGCTCGGGATCCTCGGTGAGGCTGCTGATGGTCACGCGATGCACTTCATGGACGAGCGTCGTCTCGGCGCCGGTTGGCGTGACCGGTGCGCCGTTGCCGTCGCCCACCGCCAGGTGGGTGACCGGGACGCTCGGGATGCCGCCGGCCTCGGCGGCGGCCCACTCGGCGGCGCCGATGGTGGTCAGGATGGTGTAGTAGGTGCTCATGGCGATTGCGGGTAGATGGTGGTGGTCATCCAGTCCTGACCGCCAATGCCGACCGTGGCCGCGCCGGAGGAGCGTCCGCGCAGGCGCACGCTGAAGTGGCTGCGCACCGGCTTGGCGGCGGCGACCTGGCGCTCCAGGGCGAGCAGCTCCGACTCGGTCAGGCCCCGGTCATCCAGTTCGATGTCGGTGCGGAAGGTGTGCGGCGCGCCCTGCGGGGCGGTCTGCCACCATTCGAGCACTTGCGAGGCGCGGCCGACGGCATCCAGCGCCCGCTTGACGGCGGCGACCGTTCCTTTGATGCGATGAATTTCGATGGAGGCGGCGATGACCTCGCGCTTGACGGCCTCGGGCCAGGCCTCGTCCCAGTCGTCAACCGACAGCGCCCAGGCGAGCCACGGAAGCAGGGCGGCGGGGCAACTGGCCGGGTTCCAGAGCTGCCCGACGTTGGCCGCGGCCGGCTCGCAGCGCGGCACGAGGGTATCCGCGGCGGCCCGCTCCATGGGCGAGGCATTGCGGGGGAGCAGGGCCGCGCTCACGCCTCGGTCTCCGTGGCAAGCGTCACCCCGGTGCAGTAGCCGGCTTCCTGCGGCCCGATGGGGATGTCGGCGGTGGGGGCCATCAGGGCCACGCGCGAGACGCCGGCCTGATGCAAAGCGGCGTAGAGAGCCGAGCGGGGAACGTCGGCGCCGATCCGCCGTGGCCGTGCCAGATAGGCGTTCAACGCGGCCAAGGCGGCTTCGCGCACCGGCCCGGGCGCGGGGCCGGGAGCGATGTAGAGGGTCGCTTCCACGGCGAACGGCACGATAGTGGCGGACTCCACCTGCACCTGGTCGGTGAGGGGGCGCACGTCCTCGGCGGACAGGGTCGCCTGTACCGCCGCCAGGACGGCCGCCGAAGGGGTGCCGTCGCCCAGGCGCGAGAGCACGGCGATGCGCACTACGCCGGGCATGGGCGATTCGACGGCGGCATCGGCGACCTCGCCATGGGCGGAGAGGGCATGGAAGATGTAAGCGCCGCGGGATCCGGCGACGGTGGCCGACTCCAGGGCCATCTGGGCGCGCCGGCGCAGATCCGCGTCGGACTCCAGGATGTCGGGCACGGGCGGTGTGGCCGCAAGGTCGCCAGGCGTGACAACAAGCCGCGCCACGCCCAGGAGCGCGGCCAGGTTGTCGAGGTCGGCGCCGCCGGCATAGGCGAGCATGCAGGCGCGGGCGGCATCGTTGATGCGGGCGCGCAGGATGAGCTCGCGGTAGGCAGCGACTTCCAGGAGCTTGACCAGGGGTTCGGATTCCAGATCCAGCATCGATGCCACCTCCGGGTAGCGGGCGGCCAGATCGAGCTTCAGTTCGGCCAGGAACGCCTCGAAGTCGAGGGCCTCGACGACGGTGGGCGCGGGGAGCTGGGAGAGATCGACTTCGGCCATGGTCACAGGGGTACGGCGAGGCTCAGGGGCTGGCCGCTCGCCGGCCCGTCGCGGCGCACGCCATCGAGGAGCACGACCGACTGGCCGTCCGCCCCGAAAGTCAAGACGGCATGAACGACGCGTACGCGGCGCTCCCAGCGCACAATGGCCATGACGGTGGCGGCGAACAGTCGCAGCCGGTTGGCCGGCGTGGCCGGCTGGTCGATCAGCTCGGGCACCAGCGAGCCGTAGTCGCGGCGCTGCACGCGGGAGCCGATACGCGTGGTGAGAATGTCGCGGATCGACTGGCGGATGTGGTCCAGGTTGCCCAGGGCGCGGCCGGTGGCGGCGTTCATGCCGATGGCGTTCATACCGGGTACCCCACCCCGGTTTCGTGGTCGTGCGTGTGCAGCACGATGCCGTTGCTGCGCAGAATGCCCTGCTCGTGCAGCAGGTCGCCGGTAATGATGACGGCGTGGCCGTAGTCGCCGGCCTCGCCCATCATCCCGTTGTGGTAGGTGAGCAGCCCGTCGACCTCCAGCTCGCCCGTGCAGTGAGTCATCGGCGTGTCCAGCGTGACGGACACTGCGGCCTGGATGCGGGCGGTCTGGATGCCCCTCGCTTCGAGGTGTCCGGTGACGTGGTTGTAGCTGAGGCGTGCTCCGTCCGGGTAATCGATGACATGATCGTCCGGGGAGGTCGAGGGGGTCGGAGCCGCATCGGCGTAGATCCCGGTGAGCACGATGCCGCCGGCCGGCTCGCCGCTGGGCGAGAAGACCATCACTTGCTCGCCTACGGTGGGCGGGTCCCAGGCGCGGGTGGCACCTGCGCGGGCGGCGAACCATGGCAGCCAGTGCGTGAGCAGCCCGCCGGTTGCCACCCGGCAGCGGGCGGCGGGGTGATCGACCGCAGCGACGGTGCCGATACGGATGAGGTTTTCGAGTCGGCGGGAGAGTTCGACCGGATCCATGGCGGGACTATGCCTCGCGCGGGCGCGGGGCTTGCATGAGGCTCGTTGTGTCCGTCATCGCCACATCACCGGGCCAGGTGCGCGAGGATCATGTCCTCGACGGTGGCGATCTCGGCGGGCGTGAAGCCCAGCAGTCGGCGGGCCGGGTAATCCGCTTCGAGGTTGCCGCGGAGGTTCACCTTGTCGCGCAGGCCGTACTGGTGCACCCGGGCCATGCCTTGAACCTGGGCGGCGAAGGTGACCGCGGCCGCCGCCGGCGTGGCCTCGACCTTCATCCAGCGGGCAGTGCGCAGCTTGGAGAACATCTTGCGGCGCACGCCGCCCTTCATGCGGCGCAGGCGGGGCTTCCTCGGCTCGTAGGCGCTGCCGTCCGGGTTGAGCTGGGCGGCGATGCGTTTGGCCTGGCTCTCCCGCAGCCGGCGCGCGATCTCGCGGGCCAGTTCCCGGCGCGCGGCCGGTTCGAGGCTCGCGATCAGGCCGGCGGCGAAACTCTCCAGTGGCGCCAGCTCATTCATGTCTCGGCCACCTTGACGCCCTTGATGTACAACTCCCAGCCGCGGGGGCCGCCCGGATCCGGCAGCGCCGGCTCGTCGCAGTGGGTGGCGGTGTAGATGCCGTCGGCCAGCGTCACTACCACGCGCTCGGAGAGTTCCAGGGTGATGAGGAGGTCGGTTTTTTCGTTGTCGAGAATCTCGGCTTCGAAGCGGATGGCGCTGTCCTGCCGCTCGGCGCTTTGCAGGTGTTCCGGCTGGTTGACCTGCAGCCAGGCGAGCAGCGGAATCATCAGCGTGTCGGGGTGATCGGTGAAGTCGGTGAACAGCAGCTGCAGCGCGTAGCGATACTCGAAGGACAGGCTGCCCAGCCGGCTCGCCAGCCGCCCCTTCTCGATGAAGACGTGCAGCCGGTCCGGATGCTTCGCCAGGTGCGGCACCTTCTCGGCCAGCCAGGCGCGCAGTTCAGTCGGCTTTTTCATTGCGCGATGGCCTGCTGTCCGCGGATCCACGCCTGGCAGCCGAGGAGCTGCTCGCGCCAGAGGAGGGCGGTGGCGTAGTTGTGGACAACTGTGGTGGCGACGGCAGAGAGCGCAACGCTTCCGGCGGCTCCATCACCGAGGGCGGGGGGGCCGGGAATTTGACCAGCGGCTGCGGCATCATGCAGCCGGACAAAACCGCGATTGACAGCGCAAGCGGCATCAGCTTCGGGGGTGACATGGTTGGGTACCTCCTTGACGATGGTTTCTCCCGCCTCGCGGACGATGCGGATGCGCTCGCGCACGCGCCCCTCGACGCGGGTGGTGACGGCGCCCTGGGCGGCGACGATCTTCACCGCCGCCGCGGCCTGGGCGCCCTGGTAGTCGATCAGCTTCTGCGTGCCGTGCTCGTTGCCCTTGACCCAGCCGAAAGCGGCGAGGGCGAGCGCGACGAGCAGGATGCCGAACAGGCGTGCCGGCACGGACGGGATCGGCAGCATTTTCAGCAGCCAGCCCATCAGGCCGCTTCCTCGGCGGCGCCGGCGCCGCTGTAGCGCGCATAGGCGCGCGCCAGGCGCTGGTCGTAGAGGTTTTCCCGCCAGGCCGGGCCGTTGTAGAGTTTGGCGAACTCGGCCCACTTGCGGCCCTTCAGCGCCTTGTGCAGGGCCGGGTCCGCAGCGATGAAGCGGACGAAGGCTTCGAGGTGCGCGGCTTCGCCGCTGCGCATGGCCTCGACGAAGGCCTCCACGCTGTCGTAGCCGCAGGTCTGCCAGTGGCAGCCCATGATCCGGTATTGCCCCCAGCTCGCGGACTGCAGGGCGCAGGCGCGGTCGATGCCGCAGGCGGTGGCCAGGCGCGCGTGCTCGACGGCGCCGCCGGCGTAGCCGCCGCGCTTCGCGTTCACGACGTTCGGGTACTGCGCGGCAAGGGCGTCGGCATCGCGGCCGGCCTCGGCGAGCAGGCGGTGCATGACGTGGCGCTCGTACAGGATCGCGGGGCGCCCGTCGGGCAGGAAGCCGCGGCCAAGGCTCTCGACCTCGTTGACGGCCATGACGGCGGCTTCGGCGACGCCGAGATCCTCGGCGGCGCGGTCGATGTCGGCCTGGCCGAGCAGGCGGGCGGGCCGGCTGCCCGTTTCCAGGACCGCCAGCGTCTTGGGTCCGGCGATGCCATCGACCACCAAGCCGGCGCGCTGCTGGAAGCCGCTGACGGCGTCCTCGGTGCGATCGCCGAACCAGCCGTCCTTTCCCACTTCCATGCCGGCGGCGGCGAGGCGATGCTGCAGCTCGCGCACCTGGGCGCCTGTGTCGCCCTTGCGCATGATGGATGTCAGTCGGATCATGGTTTCTCCTTTCAGGTTGGGCCGTCCGGTTCGCCCATGCACAGGCGGTATTCGTCGTGCCGGCGCTTTGTCAGGCCGGGCAGGACGCGCCCGCCGGCACGATTCCAGCGCAGCAGCTCTGCGCAGGCGCCGGCGTAGGCGCCGGCCTGCAGCTTGCCGACCAGGGTCGAGCGGCAGGCGGCATCTGTGCCGACGTTGTAGGCCCACGCGACGATGGCGTCCCACTCGTGCTGGTGCATGGGCACGTCGCCGATGCAGGCGCGCAGCTCGCGCTGCATGCGGTCGGCGTCGGAGAGCAGGCGCACCAGGGCGCGCGGCGGCGTGATACGGTCGCCGGGCTGTACCCCCTCGGTCGTGCCGAATCCGATGGTCGGCACGCCGACGCTGTCGAGGTAGGGACGGTCGGAGTAGCCCTCGTGCAGCGCAATGCCGACGAGCGCGGCGGCCGAGAGGCTCAGGGCGGCCAGCGTGGTGCGTTGGCTCATAGGTTTTTCTGCGCGAGCAGGCGCGCTACCAGGGCGGCCATCACGACGACGATGGAGATCGCGGCGAACACTCCACGCGGCAGGGCGTCGGCGAAGAACGGCAGCGCGACTTCGATGCCGCTGAGCAGGCCGGCAATGATCATCAGGCGGATCGACCAGGCGCGGTGCAGGATGTCCCGCCAGTCGGCAAGCAACTTCATTTCCCGCTCACTTTCGCCACGACACCGGCCCACATCGCGGCCAGAACAGCGACGGCGAGGACGCCGACGAAGGCCGCCCAGCCGTGGTCGGCCAGTCGCCGCATGGAATCCGACCAACGCAACGATTTGCGGAACTCCTCGACCTTTTCGGGATTGTCCACATCGACCCCGAGAATGGCGAAGACCTTCTTGACCGCGCGATCGGCGGCGTCGTCGGCTTGGTGGCAGAACCTGCGCTGGCACTCTTCTTCCATGTCAGTCCCAGAGTTGGAGGAGGTCGTTCTTGCGCGGCGCCGCGGCAGCCTGATCGGGCAGTTCGACGACGGTCCACGCCGGCAGGATGGGGCCGAGCGCGGACAGCCCTGGATTCATCTCCAGCACCTGCTCGGTGACGCCGCCGGTGCGGCCGAGGTGGCGGAAGCAGAGCAGGTCGGCGGTGTCGCCCTGTTGCGCCGTCACCCGCATCAGAGGTGCCCCCCACGCTCGCAGAGGCGGCTCGCTGCCCCCCCAAGGGGGGCGCGATGCGCTTGGGGCTGCCCGGCGCGCATCAGATCAGCTCCACGGTGGTGCGGCGCACGCCGAGGATGTCGGCGATGGCCCAGCGGGCGTCGCGGCGCAGATCGTCGATCGTGCCGTCCAGGGCGTCGGCCTTGCGCTCGCCCTTGCCGGTGGCGTCGAAATCGGGGTGGCGCTCGGTCAGGACGGCCTTGGCGAGGCAGCCCACGGCGCGCTTGTATCGGTGCGTGTGGATCGAGTCGGTGTCGATGATCTCAGACGGCACATCGGCGAGTGTGGCGGCGCCGGCGGCCTGCTGCGTTTCGCGCCAGGCGGCGAGCTCGCCGTTCACCGAGGCGATCGCCTCGATGAGGGCTTCTCGCAGGCGCTCCGCCGTGACGGTGCCATCGATGCGATGGGCAGTGCGGATGGCCGCGGGGCCGATATCGGGCCAGAACGGACCCGGATCGATGGGTGTCTCGTTTTCGGGCGCGGCCGGGGCGGTAACGATGAAGCTCATGTTTTCTCACTCGAGTGAGCGGTGGTCGGGGGCTGCACCGGGGAAAGGAGGAGGAAAACCCCGGATTCACCCCCGAGCCGCCCGGTGCGGGGTCCGCTCGGTTTCAGCCTTCGCCCTACTGAGCGCCGGCAGAGTTCTTGATCTCGCGCTCGATGCGCTCGATGTCCTTTTTCACGCCGACCTTGTCGTGCAGGGCCAGGGCGCGCTTGAGATGGTCCAGCGCCGCGGCCTTGTCGCCGATCCGGTCGCGGCCGAGGCCGATGGCCTTGAGCAGCTTGGCGCGCACCTCGTCGGGCATGTCCTGCCCGTCCGTGATGGCGGCGGCCTCCGTGAGCGCGGCCGTGGCGGCGGCGTCGATGCCGTCCTTCAGGCGCAGGGCGTAGTCGGCGAACTCCTCGGCGATCAGGCAGGCGGTGCTGCGCTTGTACTGATCCGGCATCGCCAGCTGGTGCGCGAGGGCGTAGGCGCCGATGCGCAGGGCCTGTTCGAGGTCGCCGACGTCGATGCTCCAGACCATGACGGTCATGAGCACGTCGTCCTGCACGCCGTGGCCGCCCTCGAGCGCACCCCGCACCCAGGGCGCGTATTCCGGCAGCAGCTCGCGCTTGATCTCGGCGCGGCGCTCGAGCGACTGGATGTCGGAGAGGCGGCGCTTGTCCTCGGCCAGCTTGAGCAGCATCAGCTCGTAGGCGGTGGCGTCGGCGCGGGTGGCGGGCGTCTCGGCCGCCTGGCGCTGGGCGGCAGAGACGCGCTGGAAGTGGCGGCGGGCCGGGCTGCTCATCACGCCCACGCGAAGACGATGTTTTCGACCACGCCGCCGCAGCCGTAGTCTTCGATGACGAAGGCCTCGTTCGAGGACTCGTAGTTCTCGATGCGGTCGCGCTTGGCGTTGTCCACCACGGTGCGCCGGCGTGCGCCTTCCTGCCAGTAGATGGACAGGTTGTCCAGGCGGGTGATCATCAGCGTGCCGGCCGGGACGTACGGGGCGCGCACGGCCTGCAGGCCGCCGACGCGCTTCTGGCTGACGATCAGGTCGGCGGCGAGCTTCTCGGTGGGCGGGTTGGCGGCGTTGACGAGCGGGAAATACTTGTCCGCCAGCAGATCGCGGCCGAGGATCACCACCAGTTCCGTGTCCTCGCGGTACCAGGGCTCGATCAGGTTGTTGACCGCATCGAACACCAGGGCGTCGAGGTTGTAGTAGTCGCGGCCGGCGGCCTCGCCCACACGTACGGCGCCGGCGTTGGCGCCCTCGTCCATGACGCGCGCGGCGGCGTTGTCGCGGTACTTCTGCAGCCAGCCCTTGTTGACGTCCTGCAGCAGGGGGTTGGCGACCTTGTTGCTGGTGGCGGCGCGGCTGGCGCCATTGAAGCCGATCATGATGCGGTCGAGGGCCTGGCGGCGCAGGATGGCGTCGCGCAGGCGCGTCTGGAAGTCGGGGAACTTGGCCCACATGTCGAGCTTCGCATAGCCGATGTGGCTATCGAAGTTGGTCTGCGTGCAGACGTAGCCGTTGGCGTCCATCTGCGACAGATCTGACGTCGCGCGATCCTGCGCCGCGGTGTCGGTGGTGCCGGCGATGGGGCCGCTCACGCCCAGGCCGAGCTTCTCGCCGGACTGCTCGGGCACGCCGACGATGTTGATCTTCTGCAGGAAGTCGCTGGACTCCTGGATCTTGCTCTCCAGCGTCTGCTGAATGCTGGGGTCGATCGTGAATTTCTCGGCGGCCGAGGGGACGCCGTTAAGGGCCGCGATCTGGGCCAGGTAGGCGTTGTAGGCGATGCGGGTCTCGTTGCGCATGGTTCGTGTCTCCGTGGTTTCTTCAGGGGTTCGTCGGTCTCGTCGGCGTGCGGTGGCTCAGCAGTCCGTCACCTTGGCGCCGTTGCCGCCGGCAGCCGGCGGGCGCTTGTCGCTGGCGGGCGCCTTGTCCAGGACGGCCTTGAGGTCGGCGAAGGCCTTGCGGTCGGCAGCGGCGGCAGCGGTCAGCGCCGCGAGCTTGTCGGTGGCGTCCTTGAGGGCGACCTGCAGCGCGGCGAACTGGCCGAGCAGCCCGCGCTGGGAGTCGGCCACGGCTTCCACGGCCTGGCCGATGTCGGCGAAGCGGCCGGCGTCGTCTTTCGACTTGCCCTTCAGCAGATCCATCACGCGGGTGAAGAGGGATTCGCCGGACTGCGGAGCAGGCGTCTCTTCCTCGAACTCGAGCGCCACTTCCTGAGCGGCGGTGAAAAGGTTTTCCGGTCCCTGCTTGCGCTCGGCCAGCGGATTGACCTTGGCGTTGGCGGCGAAGGCCAGCATCTCGGTGCCGAGGCTCGCCGGGCTGTCGGTGACGGCCAGGCCGATCAGGTAGGCCTCGCCGCTTTTGGCGAAGTTCGGATCGATCTCGACGGAGGTGTAGACCTTCTGCCGTTTCTTGTTCATCGCCACCAGGTCCTCGGTGGCGTCGATCTGCGCGTAGAGCGCCAGCTTCTTCTTCCCGTCGATGTCGACTTCCTCGGCCTTGACGGCGGTGACGTCGCCGTAGGCCTTGAAGGGGCTGTCGGGCAGGATGCCGCGGATGTGCTCGAGCCAGACCCGGGCGCCGAATTTGGCCGGGTTGAAATGCTTGACGATCTGCTCGATCCAGCTGCGCTGGATGACGCGACCGTCGGTGGTGTCGCCTTCGGTGAAGACGCGGAAGAACTTGCTTTTTGCCATGCTGTTTCCCCTCATCAGGTTTGGCTGTAACGACAAGCGCATGGTCGGGGAGCGGCGCGCAGTGAGGCAATGCGCGGCGGTTGGCTGCGCGCGCGATACAACGTGGGCGGGATGGGCGCGCGGCGCGCGGCAGTTAGCCTCGGCGCATGGATATGCACGTGGACATGGACCCGCGCCGGCGCGCCAGAAGCCTCTACTGGCAAGGGTGGCGCATTGCGCGAATCAGCGATGAGCTGGGGGTGAAGGCCGCCACTCTGCACTCCTGGAAGCGGCGTGACAAGTGGGACGATACGGCGCCCATCGACCGCGTGGAGGCCTCGGTCGAGGCGCGCTTCATCCAGTTGTTGGCGAAGGACCCGAAGGAGGGCAGGGACTACAAGGAGATCGATCTCCTCGGCCGGCAGATCGAGCGCCTCTCGCGGGTGAGGAAGCACGAGCGCACGGGCAACGAGGCGGACCTGAATCCCAAGGTGGCGAATCGCAACAAGGGCCCGCGCAAGGCGCCCACGCGGAACGCCATCAGCGAGGAGCAGCATGCCAAGCTGGTGGAGGCCTTCCTGGAGGGCCTCTTTCCCTACCAGAAGCACTGGTACCGGGCGGGCCTGGTGGAGCGGATCCGCAACCTGCTCAAGAGCCGCCAGATCGGCGCCACCTGGTATTTCGCCCGGGAAGGGCTGGTGGACGCCCTGGAGACGGGGCGCAATCAGATATTCCTCTCCGCCTCGAAGGCGCAGGCCCACGTGTTCAAGGGCTACATCCGGCAGTTCGCGGCCGAGGCGGCGGAGGTGGAGCTGCAGGGCGATCCCATCGTGCTGCCCAACGGCGCGACGCTGTATTTTCTCGGCACCAACGTACGCACGGCCCAGAGCTACCACGGCAACCTGTACATGGACGAGTATTTCTGGATCCCCAAGTTCCAGGAATTCCGCAAAGTGGCCAGCGGCATGGCCATGCACAAGCACTGGCGCCTGACCTACTTCTCCACGCCCTCGGCGCTCTCCCACGAGGCCTATCCCTTCTGGTCGGGGGAACTGTTCAACAAGGGGCGCGCGGCGGCCGAGAAGATCGCCCTCGACCTCTCCCACGCCGCGCTGAAGGAGGGGCGCCGCTGCGAAGACGGCCAGTGGCGCCAGATCGTCACGGTGCTCGATGCGGTGGCGGGCGGCTGCGATCTGTTCGACATCGAACAGCTGCGGCTCGACTACAGCCCGGAGGAGTTCCTCAACCTGCTGATGTGCCAGTTCATCGACGACGGGCAGAGCGTGTTCCCGCTGGCGATGCTGCAGCGCTGCATGGTGGACTCGTGGGTGGTGTGGGACGACTTCAAGCCGCTGGCGCCGCGGCCGCTCGGCTGGCGCGAGGTGTGGCTGGGCTACGACCCGTCGCACACGGGCGACTCGGCGGCGCTGGTGGTGCTGGCGCCGCCGTTGGTGGAGGGCGGCAAGTTCCGCGTGCTCGACCGGGTCCAGTTCAAGGGCCTCGATTTCGCCGGGCAGGCGGAGCGGATCCGCAAGGTCTGCGAGAGCTACAACGTCACCTACGTCGGCATCGACGTCACCGGCATCGGCCAGGGCGTCTATCAGCTGGTGCGGCAGTTCTTCCCGGGGGCGACGGCATTCCAGTACAGCCCGGAGGTGAAGACCCGCCTGGTGCTGAAGGCGCTGGATGTGGTCCGCAAGGGCCGGCTGGAATTCGACGCCGGCGCGACGGATCTTGCCGCCGCCTTCATGGCCATCCGCAAAACCACCACCGCCAGCGGCCGCCAGGTCACCTTCGAGGCCGGCCGCGCCAAGGACATCAGTCACGCGGATCTCGCCTGGGCGTGCATGCACGCCATGGCGAACGAGCCGCTTGAGGGTCAAACCGCCCGGAATACGGGCTTCATGGAGATCTCAGGATGAACGACACCACGAACGACACTGCCGCCCACGATGCCACCGCGCCGGCGCAGCCGCGCGCCGAATTCTTCACCTTCGGCGATCCCGAAGCCGTCCTCGATCGCCGCGACATCCTCGACTACCTGGAGTGCGCGAAGATGGGCAAGTGGTACGAGCCGCCGATCTCGTTCGACGGCCTGGCCAGGAGCTCACGCGCATCGGTGCACCACGCGAGCTCGATGACAGTCAAGCGCAACATCCTCGCCAGCACCTATATCCCGCACCCGCTGCTCACGCGCACCGCATTCGCGCGCTGGGTGGTCGACTTCCTGGTGTTCGGGAATGGCTACCTCGAGCGCCGCCTGGCGCGCAGCGGCAGGGCGCTCGCGCTGGAACCGGCGCTGGCCCGCTACACGCGCCGCGGCATCGACATGGAGAGCTACTGGTTCGTCCATGGCTGGAAACAGGAGCACGAGTTCCCCAGGGGCGCGGTGTTTCACCTCATGGAGCCGGACATCAACCAGGAGATCTACGGACTGCCGGATTACATCCCCGCGCTGCACTCGGCCTGGCTCAACGAGTCGGCGACGCTCTTTCGCCGCCGCTACTACAAGAACGGCAGCCACGCCGGCTTCATCCTCTACATGACCGACGCCGCCCAGGAGCAGAAGGACATCGACGATCTGCGCACCGCGCTGAAGAGCTCGAAGGGGCCTGGGAATTTCCGCAACCTCTTCATGTACGCGCCCAACGGGAAGAAGGACGGCATCCAGCTGATCCCGGTGTCCGAGGTCGCGGCGAAAGACGAGTTCCTCAACATCAAGAATGTGACGCGTGACGATCAGCTTGCCGCCCACCGCGTGCCGCCCCAGCTCATGGGCATCATCCCGAACAACACCGGCGGCTTCGGCGATGCCGAGAAGGCCGCCGCCGTCTTCATGGCCAACGAGATCCAGCCCCTGCAGGAACGGCTGAAGGAGCTCAACGACTGGATCGGCGAAGAGGTGATCCGCTTCGGGCCCTACAGCCTGGCCAAGCCGCCGGAGGCCTCCGGGCCGGTGATGAAGTAGCGAAGAAGAAAACGGTGCGACCGCGCAGGGTGTTGGCGCACCCGGCGCGGCCACCTCCCGCAGGGTGAGCTGCGTTCGGCCGAGGCACCGCACCGTCGCGACGGCGGGCCGAAGGCTACCATGAACGGAGCATCGTGTAACACATGAAACCGAGCCCGATTGTCCCCTGGATCGGCGGCAAAAGCCGTCTCGCCAAGCGCATCCTGTCCATCTTCCCCGAGCACTCCTGCTACGTCGAGGCCTTCGCCGGCGGCGCCGCCCTCTACTTTCGCAAGGCGCCCGTCGATGCGGAGATCCTCAACGACATCAACGGCGACCTCGTCAATCTCTACCGCGTCGTGCAGCACCACCTGGAGGAGTTCATCCGGCAGTTCAAGTGGGCCCTGGTGAGCCGGCAGATGTACGGCTGGCTCAACGCCACACGGCCCGAGACGCTCACCGACGTGCAGCGCGCCGCGCGCTTCTACTACCTGCAGAAGGCCGGCTTCGGCGGCAAGGTCGAAGGCCGCACCTTCGGCACCGCCACCACCACACCGCCCAGGATCAACCTTCTGCGCATTGAGGAGGAGCTGTCCCAGGCCCACCTGCGCCTGGCGCGCACGACGATCGAGCACCTGCCCTGGGCGGACTGCATCGCGCGCTACGACCGGCCCCACACGCTCTTCTACTGCGACCCGCCCTACTGGGGCACCGAGGGTTACGGCGTCGGCTTCGGCCTCGATGAGTACTCCCGAATGGCCGAGCTGGCGCGCACCATCCAGGGCAGGATGGTGATCAGCGTCAACGACATCGCCGAGATGCGCCGCGCCTTCCGCGGGCTCACCATCGACACCGCCGACATCACCTACCAGGTCGGCGGCGCCGGTCGCAGCAGCAAGAAGTCCGAGCTCATCATCCGCAACTTCTGACCATCCCACAGCCGCCCACCCGGGCGGCATTCTTCGTCCCAGCATCTGCGCCCACCCGACGCAGATCTGCGCCCACCGCGCGCAGGCCCTGCGCCAACGCCGGGCCGCGCGCCCAGCGCCCATAAATACCTCCAGCGGTGCCGCTTATGGGGCCGTCCGCACCCCCTGCGCGCGGTCGGGGCCCCGCACCCCCTGCGCGCGGTCGGGACCCCGCCCCGCCTGCCCGCTTTATGGGCGGCGAAGTGTGCAGATGCACGAAATGCGACAAGCGGCGCCAGTACAGGCCTCGGCGAGTAGCCAAAGCTACTTGAAAGGCATGCAGAACCATGCGGCGTAGGTATGCGGGATGGCCGTGGCCACTTCAATACATGCAGGATGGCCTGTTATCAGTTTGATGCTCGGAAAAAGGTAATCTCGGTCACTTGCTTTTGGAGAGTTGCCTAACTACCTGATTCGTAATGCGGATAGCGGTTACCTCCGAAAGGTAATTTGAGGTAATTAAAAAGGTAATCTTTTGCAACTAATTGATATTAAGAAGGTTATTTTTTGGAGAAATGACACTTCGAAATAGTAATGATGTTACATAAAAGTTACCTTAAAGTTACTCATATTCATATGTCGTAGCGCTAGTATTGGTGCGGCTTGCGCAACTGTTTTCGAAAAATGTTACCGAGATTACCTTTTTCCGATGGCCCCACCTTTTTGAACTTCGCGCACGCTATGCGTACGCGGGCACGCGCACGTGTAGATTCCTGCGCGGATCTTGATCGGCAGACTAGTGGGGGCCGGCCATGGCGACCGGCATGGGGGGTAATGTCAGGCGGCGCGTCTCAAGCAGCCCGGCGATTGTGGCGGATTTGAATCGAATCCGTTTTATGGAAAACCGGGTTGATGCACGAATCCCCGTGGGGACGCCATCAAATTCCCCGGCGCGCAGGTGTAGTGCGGCCGGGTGGTGAATGAGGTCGGGCAGAGCTCGACCTGCTCAAGCGCAGGTTGGCCACCAGCTCCCTGGTTGCGGCTGCGTCGGCTTGGTCAATCAGGTTGGCCAGGCCGGACAGTGCGGTTCATCAACAAGCGGGGCGCGATCGCGCTCGATGCGCTCGATCTGTTCCAGGAATAGGAATGGCCGCGGCTCGGTGGTGTCTGCCGCCAGGTCGGCCATGTGTCAGCGACCGCCAGGCCGGTTTCTGGCTAACCCAAGCAACCGGCTTAAGGCTCGAACTAAGGTCGTAATGCGCCTGCATAAGTTGACATAATACAGATTATGCGAACAAGTTGCGCCGCTTGTTCAGCCGAATAGCCGCCCTTGCGCGTAGTACGTTCGAAGTCTTGTACAAGAATTCCGGTTATGCGGGTTTGTCAGTACCCGCGTGACCAGGTGCAATTCGATGTACGGCACGCCTGCCTCAAGCAGGCGTTTTTTTTCGACCGCAATTTTTCGATAGTAGCGACGACGGCCGGCGCTGTCCCACTGTCTGCAATTCCTCAATCGCCAGTACAGGTTCGCCAGCGGGCTCGACCAGGCCGGCATGGTGTAGTGCATAAGCCACTGCTTATTTTTCTTGAGTCAAGGCACATGATAGCAGCATTTTGGCGTTTCATAATGCGAAACGAAGATGCATTATTGTGCATTATGAAGATGCACTTTAATGCACCGAGTCCGGAAATCCGGACTTACTTTACGTGTTACTGGCACGTAAAGCCGCCGCCCCGCGCCTGGCAGCCTGCGGTGCGCGCCTTCGGCGCGCTCCTCGGCGCCGGCGCGGACAAGCCCGCTGCCCTCCTCCCCGGCCCTCGAGATCCTGAACCTAGACGAGCTCCCAGGGGGCTGCAGGCAACCCCCTGCCGCATGGCGCACCCCCTCGAGGCCGCACCGGCCTGGCCGAAGCGGTTGTCGTGAGGAACGCGCCCGCCAGGTGCGGCGGGCAACAGCGGCCGCTGCGCGGCCATCAGCCGGGCTTGCGCCCGGGTGCCTTCCTTCGCCTCAGCCGCGGCGCGCCGCATCCGTCCAGAGTTCCCGCCCACAGCCCGCCCTGAAGTGCTCAGGCAACCGACGCGCCAGGCGGCGGAGCTTTCGCGGCATAAACGCCCGGCCGGTGAAGCTGGCCGGGCATTTATTCCACGACTCCGAAACCCCGCCTGTCACGCCGCTTGCCTTACGGAAATTACGAGGGCGCTTCGCGCCGCGGCGGGCTGTTTTGTGGGGCGAGAACTCAGGACGGATGCGGAAGCAGACGCCCCGCAGCCCAGGCAAAGGAAGGAAGAGCAACGCCGGGGCTCGAATCTAGGCCAGATGTGGAAAAACCGGAGGCAAACATGGCAAAGCAAACCGAAGACAGCAAAACCTACGAAATCCCAACCCTGCTCAGTCCGACCGTGCGTTACGTCGAAGACGCAACTGCCAAGGATGCACCCATTGCAGCCGATGCGATCCTGACCGACCAGCAGCTTGAACGCGGTGGCCTGGTG
Organism: uncultured Rhodocyclaceae bacterium; assembly: GCA_964475635.1. Lineage (GTDB taxonomy): Bacteria > Pseudomonadota > Gammaproteobacteria > Burkholderiales > Rhodocyclaceae > Desulfobacillus. The sequence continues at coordinate 641 of CAYYXS010000055.1, read as the reverse complement.
AAGGTCGAGGCCTACATGCGCACCCGTACCAGCGCCGCCGCCGCAAGAAAGGCCAAACAGCGCGAGAGGCAAGCCACCGAAGGCCTGAAAACAATTACCCTGGTGGCACCGACCGCAGCGAATGAACCCTTGCGCCAGATCGCCAAGGCATGCAGTGAGGGAAAAAGCTTGGAAGAAGCAGTACAAAGCGTGACAAGTCGCGGACAAGTCACAGACAAGTCATATGATGAACGCTATCAGGCCATCGGGAAGCAGGTCGAAGCCTTGAAAGGATGGCGGGCAATCATCGTCAGGTGGATTTTGCGATAAACTGGAAGCTGAACAGCGAGGATACCGATATGGCCGAGAACATCGAAAACCTGATCCTGGAACACCTGAAACGTTTTCAGACCGGACAGGACAATATCAATCGAAAACTTGACGAGTTGATCAGGCGTACCGGCAACCTCGAGGCCGGCCAGGCGTCAATCATTCAGCACCTGGGCCACCTCGCCGCCGCCGACGCTTCGCAACAACTCACGGCAGACGGCTTCAATGAACGCCTCGAACGCATCGAGCGCCGGCTAGAACTGACAACCTGAGTTATCGCCCCATTCTGACCTGACCACAAAAAACCCGGCCTTGCGCCGGGTTTTTGTTTC
>CAYYXS010000054.1:0-22592 GCA_964475635.1 uncultured Rhodocyclaceae bacterium | reverse complement strand
CCGCCAGACGAACCACCTTGTTCGTCGCTACGTTCGACGTGCCACCTCCCTGGCTCGTCGTGAAGTCGGGGACGATGAAATTGCTGGCGAGCTTGACGCGCTTGCCGAACTCGATGCTGACACTGCCGTCGGACGAGCTGTAATCGGACGGCAGGACGAAGTTCGTGATGCCCTGAATCAGCGCGCTGCCGTCGCTGCTGGTGATGGACGAGGACACCACTTTGCTGTTGGCATAGATGCCGGCGTGGTCCTCGGCGCTGATGGAGATCGCACCCGTGGCGACCACCGATCGCGTACGCGTACCGGCCGCGTCTTCGATGTAGGCCTGCGCGTTGCTGCTCACCATGTTGCTGGCGAGGATGCCGCTGGTCGCCGAACTGCTCGCGCCGTAGAGGCTGGACGAGGTCGAGCTCGCAGCGTTGCTCACCGTCGCGTTAAGTTGCGCGTCTGACTTGGCGCTGACGCTGACATTGCCGCCCGCGGTCACGGTGGAGTTGCTGATATAGGCCTTGACGTCCTGCGACTGCTCGGTGCCGATGGCGGTGCCGATCAGCGCATCGAGCGTTTGAAAGCCCGCGTTGGTGGACCAGCCAATGGTATTGAAGGCGATCGACGCGCCGGCCGCGTCCGCAGTTCCGCCCAGGTCCGGCACGCTCGGGCCCGCGACCGCGCTGCCCTCGGAAGTGGCGTTGATCACGGAGGTGTCGGACGCCGCGACGCTCAGGTCGCTGGCAGCGCCTGTGGTCGTGACCGTGCTGCCCGAGACGTACGCGTAGACGTCGCCCAGCACCGTGTTCTGCGAGTACGTGCCGCCGATGCTCAGCGCCCCGTTGGAGAGCGGCAGCACACTGGAACTGATGGCACTTGCCCTCGCCTTCGCCTCGAGCGTGACGTCGCGCTGCGCGGCGACGGAAAAGTCGCCGCCCGTCACGGTGGCAGTTGTATTGGTGGCATAGGCCTGCACATCGCGCGTGGTGTAGTTGCGCGCCGCCGCGACCGAAATATCCACCGGCGCATTCAGGCCGAGGATGTCGAAGGCCTCCGACAAGGATTCTGCGGAGAGCGTCGAGTCGTCAGTCGCCGTGATGGAAACGCCGCCTGCGCCTACCGTCAGGCTGCTGCCCTCGACATAGGCCTTGGTATCGCCGGTGATCTGGTTCAGTGCGGCGCGGCCCGTGGCACTGTAATCGGTCGAGCTAAGTGCAGTAACCTGGAGCCCATTGACGTCGATGCTGCTGCTGTTCGAGATGTTCGCGTTCGCGGTTTCGGTGAATGAGTTCGAAGCCCCGATCGCCACCAGCGCGGCGGTGCCACTGACCGTGCCGCGCGTCTGCGCGCTCAATGACAGCGTCCCAACGGTGGCCGTCACCGTGCCGCTCAGTGCCACGGTCGCGCTGGAGGTCGAGCTGAGCGACAGTGGCAACAGCAGGTTGCTGACCGCGACATCCCTCACCGCTTCTGCGGCAAGCGTGATGTTGCCGCTCGTCGCAACGAGGTTGCCGAGGACCTGGATCGATGCGGTTCTCGTGACGAGCTGGCTCGCATCGGTCACCTGCGTTGCATCGACAGCGCTCGCGGTGAAGGCGATGTTGCCGGTCCCCGTCGTCACTGTGAAGCCGGCGCTAAGCGTTATCGACTCGGCGCCGACGCTGAGGCCGCCGCTCAAGGTAAAGTCCTCGCCAAGTGTCACCGAATCCGTGCCCGCGCCGCCGACGATGGAGAGCTCAACCGCGCTCAGGCTGGACGCATCGTCGAAGAAGAACGCATCGTCCGCGCTGCCAAGATCGATGTTGATCGTGCCACCGGCAAGGGTGAACCCGCCAAGAACTGTGTAGGCGACACTGCCATCCCATTGGTATTCCAGATCGCCGGAGCCGCTGACGCGCAGATGCAGGACGTCGGCGCCGGCCGATCCGGTGAACGTGGCGGTAGTGCCCGATACCACCGGCGTCAGGCCGGTCAGCAAGTCCTCATAGGCAGCCAGTTCCGCCGCCTGGAACAGCGGCGCGCTTTCAATCGTGCCAATGCTGTATTCCAAGGTCCAGTCGCCGCCGCGCGCGGCGCCGCCGGTCGCATCGGTCGACGCCGCAACGTCGACGCCGGCGAGCTGCGCGAGGTTCTGCAGGAACTGCATGCCCTCCAGGCCCTTGGCGACGTCGCAGCCATAGAGCAGGACGTCGCCGCCGGGGCGCAGGGCCTTGCCCCAGTTCGCCACACGCGTCTTTTCCTGGTCGAGCCTGCCATCGTTGAACTGGCTCGATCCGAGGCGCAGCGTTCCGCTCGCGCCGTGGGAAAGCACCTGTACCGCTGCCAGTCCGTAGTGGGCGGAAAGGATGTCGGTCATCTGTTCGATGCCGTCGTAGCGAGCATCCAGCACCACGATCTCGACGTCGCCGAAACGGGAAACCGTCAGTTGCGGCGCGGCCGATGACTCGTCTGCATCGGCGAGATCTGCGTCTATGTTTGGTAATTTGGCCTGGGCAGTCGCATCCGATTGCGTGTCCGGCGTTTCCGCAGCGTCGCCGCTGCCGCCGGGAGCTGCAAGACTTGTCGCTTCTGACGCGCCATAGCTGACCAGATTCCTTACCAGTTGTTCGTAATTGGCGACGGCGGAATCGACGATGACCAGTTGCGCCGGCGCCGGCCGGGTTTGCACGAATGCGGTGTAGGCAGCGAGCGAAATCCTTTCTGCCGTCTCGGCATCCGCGGCACTGCCCGCGACTTCGACGAGCAATTGCGGCGAGAGCTGGGCATCCTGTGCAGCAGCAGCGGCCGCAGGGGGCGCATCGGGTTGATCCGTGTCTGCGGCAGGTGCCGCAACCGGTTCGTTCAGGTCCGACCCGGTACCGTCGTTCGGCAAGCTCTGATCGATCGCCACAATGGTCGGCACGGTAGCCGTAACGCCACCAGGATCCGCTGCAGCGGGCTGCAATGCCGATGGCAGGCCCTGATCCTCGATCTGCCCATCGTCACCCTGGATCGTGTATTGGACCGGAACCGAGGATGCGCCCAGCCCAGCCGGCAGGATCGGCGCCTCGGTGTTGAGTGGCGCTTCCAAGGCCGGCAGGGTCTGGGCCGGGGGGGGTGGAGGCGGAACCACGCCCTCGACCGACAGCAGGAAGCGCTGTTCCATGGCCTCGAACAGCGCCTTTCGCCGTTCCGGCGCCTGTAATTTGCTGGGGGACCGAAAAGCCTTGGCGATCGAACTCGCCAGGGTTGTCAACGCTGTGGTGAGCGGTGTGCGTGCCATCATGCTGTCCTTCACTCTGCGGCAGCGCGAAGTAATCGCCTGCCCTTGCAATTGCTGCCCAAGCGACGTGTCGTCGGTGGCCGCGCAGATACCGCCGCGCCTACTGCATCAGTCTGCTGGTCTCCAGCAGATCGTTCTCGCTCAACGTACCTACCGCCTGTTTCAGCCGCAAGCGGCTGAGCAGATAGTCATAACGCGCCTTGGCCGAATCGCGCTTTGCGGCATAAAGGTCCCGCTCGGCGTCAAGTACCTGAATAATGGTTTCCAAGCCCGACTTGTAGCCCTCGAGTTTCAGTTCCCTGGCACTCAGCGAGGAAATCACCCCCTGAGCCAAGGCCTTGATCCGGACGGTCCCTCCGGTTACGCCTTGAAATGCCGCCCTGGTCTGGCGCTCGATTTGACGAACATCGCGCTCCTGATCCTCGAGTGCCGCGTAATATCGATGCACCGCCTCTTCAGTCAGTGCCGAAGTAGCCCCCCCGGAATAGATAGGAACCGTAAGCCGGACCATCACGTCAGTCGTATCGACATTGCTGCCGCCGCCGAAGAGGCTGCCGCCGGTGACCTTGCCATTCTGCGTCGCCACCAGGTCGAGGACTGGCACATGCCCCCCTCTTTGACGACCGACTTCCTGTTGCGCCACGTCGACGGCGTGACGACGGGCAAGCAGCATGAGGTTCTGTTGCAGTCCGGTTTCGATCCACTTGTTCATATCAGGAGGATCCGGCTGATCCAGCGGGAACTCCTCGCGCAGCGGCTTGAGACTGACCACCAGCTTGCCGGTCATTTCACGCAAGGCCTGCAACCTGTCGTCGAGTTCATTCCTGGCGGCGACGACATCCGCCTCCTTCAACTCATAACGGGCCTTGGCTTCGTGAAGTCCGACACGAGCCACCAGTCCGCTGCTGAAGCGCTGCTGCACCAAATCGAGTTGGCGCTTGATGGCGTCGCGCTCAGCCTCGGCGAAGCCCAAGCCATCGCGCGCTGCAAGCACGCTCATGTATGCCGTCGCAGTACGCAGCATCAGGTCTTGCTCGAGAGCAGCAAAGTTCGCTGCTGCCTGCTTGACTTTGGTTTTCGCCTGCTCGTAGCCACGCCAGGCCGGAAGCTTGAATATCGGCTGAGTGAGCGTAAGCGTCATGTTCCGCGTCGGATAGCGCGACATGCCTGTGGCGAAAACCGCATTGGCACTGTTGATGATGCGCTGCCGGGTATCGATCTGCGATGCTTCGAGCGACACGTTTGGCAGCAGGGCCGCAAGCGCTTGCGGTTCGGTATAACTGATCGCCTCGAACTCGAAGCGACCGGCCCGGTACTTCGGATCGCTTTCCTTCGACAACATATATACCTGTGCGAGATCCTCGCCAAAGGCCGGAACAGATCCAACTCCCCCGAAAGCCAGCACAAGCAGCGGCCAGCTCCGGCCAAAACGCGATTTGCCCACCTTCATTCCCCTCTCCGTTCTCATGGCCCAGTCCCCGATCCGACATCCGCTGCCATGACGCTGCTTATCTCACCTTGTTCAATCCGCTTGAACTTCCTTGCCGTTGCCGCGCTTCTTCTTCGCCGCCGGACCGGATTCCGCCATCGTCTCGTTCGCGGCAGGGGTTGCGTTCGCCAAGCGTGACTCGAGCCTTTCCGACAAGCGGGTGACGTTGCCAAGCGAACCAAGATGGGCATAGATCAGGGCAAGGTAGCCGTCTCTCGCCAGCGCAAGCAGGTCTGCGTCGCCCAGCGCAGCCAGACGCTGTTCATCGACGACGCTGAAGCCCTGCAGCACCAGGGGCGGCTCGTTATTGCGAACCACCTCCAAGACGCGGGGAATCAGCAAGTCGAGCGACTGCAAGCGCTCGACAAAAAGCCGGGTACGCGTGATTTCCCCTTGATAGGTCCCCAGAAATTCAAGTGCCTGCTTCAGCAGCGGCGTATGTTCGCCATCGTCGGTGAAGATCCTCTCGCCATCCGCTGCCCCGAATCCGGGGTAAGCCTCGTCGATATATACATTGAAGTCGTCCGCGCCCTGCTTCTCCGCCAGCACAAAGGGATAGCGCCGCACAAAGGCCGGTATGTAGCGACCATCCCAACGATTCTCGGCCGTGACAAACAGGTTCTCGTTCTGGCGCACGCCAACCAACGCAATCGGAAACAGCGCGCCGCCTTCCTGTCCGGTAAATGCGATTGGGTATTCCCGCGCCGTGTCGATGAACTCCACCGCGGCAAGAGGGACCGAATTGGTGCCTGCGGCGAATCCGGCATCCGTGCCGAGCGATCCGAGTCGCGTCTTGAGATGCACGTCGACATTGAGAGGTACCGGTTTTTCATAGAACAGCAGTGTCGCCATGCTTCCATCCCCGAAAAAGTGTCGATATCCGATGCCCCCCGGCATCTTGGATATTCGCAAAGTCTAAACTAGATTCCTGGCATTTGAAAGACCAAATAATTTACATTTGAACGAATTATTCTCGCATATTCGAATTGAAATAGGGCGGGGGCGTTCGGCGAGCTAAACAGATGCCAATGTCGCGTCTGGCGCCCCCCAGTCCTGGTCCTCCGGCAATGGCGCAAGTGACTCCGCATGATCCCCGTATTTCGCCCGATAGGCACTATTCAGACCCAAGCATTGGGTCGACGCACAGTGATCGCGGTAGACGCACTGATGAAAGCCATTGCGGTCGAATTCGGTCCAGAAGGCCGGATCGATGAAAAGCGTCGGCTGATCGTTGTAGAGCACATCGCGATCGACGCCCAGCAGGCATTCGGGGAAGTTCTTGACCTCGATGCCGCGGCCTGCGGCACGCAGCGCCGCAATCGCGGACTTGAGAAAAGGCAGGGCTTCCAGATGGGAAGCGATCAATCCCTTGTCGTCCTGTTCGCTCATCGGGAAATAGAACCAGAATTCCATCTGCGCAAGCCGTTTGAGCACATCGAACCGCTCGACCAGGCGCGGCAGCTGGGTAAAATTGAGGGCCGTCACCACCGTGTTGGTGATCGTCGCGACGTGATCGCAGGCATCGAGCAGCTCCAGACCACGCAAGGTCTTGTCGAATGAGCCCGGCACCTGGGTGATGGCATCGTGAGTCTCGGCGTCGGCAGCGGTCACGCTGATGAAGAATTCGTCGACCCCCGCCTCGATCAATTCTTCACAATAGCCCGCCTGTGCCAGGCGCATGCCATGGGTCTGGATGCGTACATGCTCGAAGCCGCTGCGTCGCGCCAAACGTGCCCATTCCGGTAGATCCCGATGCAGGGTAATTTCGGATCCGGTGAGGATCAATCCGGTCCATTTTCGATGCTTTGCGTTGTGTGTCAGCACCGCGTTCAACTGGTCCGGGCTCTGCGGCGCCAAGCGGTCCATGGTGTCCTCGATCATGCAATGGACACACTTCAGGTTGCAACGGAACTCCAGCGTCGATGAAACGTAATCCGTGTGATCGAAGCGACTGGCCCTGGCGCACCGACGGGGAGCCGCCTCGGCGGCCTGTGCAACAAACTTGACCGGCCGCACCGCCGGATCAGAAGATCCCATAGTAGGCGCTCTTGAGGATCTGCAGGCGCCCATGTTCCATGCGGTAATCGAAGCCCACATCGAACAGCAGGTGATCGAATCTGTCCATGTTGTTCTCCAGGAACCGAATCTGGCTCTCAGGATACTCCATTCGCTTCATGAACCAGAGCAATTGCTTCACACCGATACGCGAAAAATATACGCCGTCGCGATCCGGTTTGTTGGCCACGACGATCACCTCGCAATTACGCAGTTCCGGCCACAAGACCTCGTCGATACTGAAGCTTGGCGCGTCGAGAAAGATCGAAGTGCAGACCTTCCCCACGATTTCACTCATTTCCCTTCGCGCATCGAAGAAAAAGTAAAAATTCTTCAGCCGCGCCTGCGCCCGGGTGATGCCGTAGCAGATTCCGGACGAAACCTGGCTGCCGATATTGCCGATGTACATCTGCACTTCATCAAGTTCGCCGCCATTGAGCAGCAAATCGCGCGAAAGCTCAACTGAAAACATGAAATAGGGACTGCGTTCGCTGGTCGCAATGTCGCACCCGACCCAGGGCCGGATTGCCTCCAGCAGGCGCGGAATCGAGCGCTCGCGTTCGGTTCGCGCGTAATCGTAGAAGTAGAACTCCCAACTGGTCGCACCGCCCGCCTGCTTGATGCCCCAGACGGTACGCATCGCGCCAAACTCCCTGCGGATGGCCTGGACCAACTCCATCGCGCGCGGCCCCGTCTGCTGCGCCGCGAACGAGTCGGCGAGCAGATTGACGGAGCGCAGCTTGCCGTCGCAAGGCTTGAGCGACGGGTACTCCCAGAGGCAGAAGTCGAACTGCGTCTCGCCGGCCACGGCATACTCAACATAGTTCATCGTCGCTCTCCATCATGTTTCGCGGCATCCGATATCGTTCCAATCCGGCGGCCCGCGATCACTTCACGGCAGTCACGAGCATGAAGGACATTTCAAGCTCGACGGCCTGCCAGCGCACGTCGCGAAAGCCGATCTGTTCAAGCATCCGGACGTAGTCGCGCGGCGAACGATAGGAACGAAAGAACAGCATGATCGGGATCAGCGCGTAGGGAATCTGTGCGTCGCCGACCACGACCATGCTGCGCTCGAAAATCACCAGCCTGCCACCTCGATCGAGCGCGCGCCAGGCGCGTTCGAGAAACTGCCGCACCCCGTCCTCGGGCCAGTCGTGCAGCATGGACTTGAAGCAAACGGCGTCGAAGCCGCGGGGCAGTTCCTCCGGCGTCGCGCCAGCTCTGACGAATTCGATGCGCGACGCCTCCTCTGCGCCTGCCACATGGGCCTGGCCGACCTCGCAGACCAGCGGAAGGTCGAACACGGTTGCGCGCAGTTCGGGATGCGCCTTGCACAGCCGCAAGGCGAACTCCCCGCTGTTGCCGCCGACATCGAGCACGCGGCGGCAGGTTGAGAAATCGTGATGGTCGATGCAGGCCTGCGCCTCGTGACGGGTCAGCGCGGTGGTGAAACGCATCCAGCGCCGGGTCGCTGCCAGGTTTTCCGGCGTCGCATCGAAGCATCGGTCATAGGAAAACAGGTCGAAAACCCTGGACCGCTCGAAAAAGCGCGCCGGATCGGTCAGCAGCGTGCTGAACATCTGCAGAAAGTCCGGAGCGACCAGGGCGGCAAATTCGAGTTTCGCTTCCAGCAGATCGCGATAGTCGAGCGCCGACGTGAAGCGCTCGCTGAGGACAAGCCGCGCGTCGCGCTGTTCGAGCACCCCGTTCGCCTGCAACATCCCCAGCAACAATTGCATGGCGCGGGCATCGATGCCGCAGGCGGCGGCAGCCGACCGGAAATCGGCGGACGGATCGCGCAGGCAATGGTCGATCAGGCCAATTTCCAGCGCGCTCTGCAGTGCCCGGGCGCTCACCGCGTCGCCCATGAAATCATCGACGCACAAGTAGTCTGGACGGGGCACGGGGGTCATGCTGCGACAATCAGGATTCGTCGCTGTCGACTACGGCGTTGAACGCCATAGAGCGCCGCTCGCCGCGACCGCGGAACGGTTCGGCCACGTGCAGCAGCCATCCTGGAAACACGTAGAAATCGCCAACTTGCGGCTTGAAGCTGACCAGCGATTTCGACAAGCGCTGCTTTCCGCCAATCAGGAAATTGATATAGCCGGCCTGTCGACCCGAAATATAGGTTCTCTCCTCCTCCGCCTCGTCGACGACCGGCAGCTTGAGGTACAGCACTCCCGCGACATCCCCCGAGTGGAAATGCACCGGGCTAGGCGTTCCGGCGTACTGGCTGACGACCCAGAAAACATCGAAATCCACGCGCTCGGCGCGGCTGCCCTCTGCCCGCGCCAGATAACGCCTGACAAGTGCCGCCGTGTGATGCACGAGGGACTCGTCACCCCCTTCCGCAACGAAGTCGGCGGGCAACAGGAACTCGGTGCTCCGGTCCGGGAATACCCTGGAATCGGCGTAAGCGTTGAGGCGATCCACCAACTCCTGCGGCAATCGGAGTCTGGCGATCAGCGGCCCGAAGGGCGAGAAGAAGTCCAGCGACGGATCTGCGGCATCGACCGCGCAAGGAGTCGTTTCAGCTTCATATCGTCGCAGTCGCCGGGTCGTCGATTCCATCGCCTATCGTCCAGTCAGCCATGCATCACGCCAGCCAACAGCATTCGCCGACGGCGGCCCGCGCCGGATTTCAGACTACATATCAGGTACGGTTTACGCTCTGGCAATCTTACCTTGAAAGATCATGGTCGCATCCTGTCGCTTATCCTTGTCGCAAGTGTGGTAAAGCCGACGGGCTGCAACTAATTGGGCGGCTCTATGTCCTATGAATCGTTCGATCATTTGGCCAAACTGCGATAACCATGCCGCATCGCGTCGCGTCGATCCTGCTTGCCCTTCTCCTCGGCGCATGCGCGAAGCCGGAACCGGCCCCGCCTGTGGCCGCGCCGCAGCCCGAACCGAAGTTGCCGCCGGTAATCATCGCGCCTGCGGTGCCCAAGGCAAAAAAACCCGGCCCGATTCCGACGCGGCCGCTGAACGTGAAGGCGGACTGCATTTTCCGCGACGAAGCCGGTTACAGCGGATCGATGAAGCTGGCCATCGAGCAAGCACGGGTTCGGTCCTTCGAGGCCAGCATCAATGTTCCCCGGCGCGGCAACTGCAGCTTTGATCTGAAGGATTTCCGCCAGACGCGGGACCTGCCGAACGTCGAACTGAACCACCTGCGCGACCGCTGCATCGTACGCGTTTGGGAGCAGGGCGAGCGGGTCACGGTCGCCTTCCAGGACTGTCAGAAGATGTGCACCGGCAATGCCTGGGAAGGCCTCTGGCCCATCCTGACCGACACCCGCGACGGTACTTGCGCCTGAGTCTGCGCGACACCGGTTCGGAATAGGTCCGTACCTAGAAAGTCAGGGTTTTGGTTCAGGGCAGAAACCGAAAAAATCCGCGACATCGCTACGCCGGATGGGCTGCACGGGCAGGCCATGCCAGACCACGGCAGAACAACCGCACATGGTTTCGAGCAAGGCCTCCTCGTCAGCGAGTTGTCCGGTCGCGTCCCTACACGCGGCAATGAATGCCGGCAGGTCGCGGTCGTCGAGCAACCCGACGCCCAGGGCGGTCTGCAGGAGCACGTTGCCTTCCTCATCGAGATAGGCGGCGCTGGCGTGACCCGCTGCGACTCCGGTGTGTGCGGTCAAGCGATCGTCGAGCTCAAGTCGCAATACAAACGGTGTGTAGTCGAGAGCGACGAACACCGCCTGAGGTCCATTGCGAACAATCCAGTTGCCGTATTCATCGGCGGCATAACGGCTGTTGATGAAAGCAAGCAGGCCGGCGTGGCTGATGCCTTCCCCTTTCAACTTCCAGCACCCGCGCCGGTCGAGCGACAGCCAGCCGTAGCAGGCGGGTATCGTGGGCCACTTCAGGACGGCAGAAGGATCCAAGCCAGGCATGGGTCAATGCCCTCGCCAATAGCGGCAAGGGGGCCATGCCCCCTCACCCACACGAACGTCGATCCGCTTCAGTGGTGATGCCCGTGTTCGCCATGAACATGGCCGTGAGTAACTTCTTCGTTTGTCGCAGCGCGTACGCCGGTCACGGTGCAGGAGAACAGCAGGGCAATGCCGGCCAGCGGATGGTTGCCATCGACCACAACCTTGTCGTCCGCAATGTCGGTGATGGTGAACAGCATATCTTCATCTTCGCCATCTTCGCTGCCGCGCTCGAACTGCATGCCGACTTCGATGTTCTCGGGAAACAGCTGGCGCGACTCGATGGCGACCAGTTCGGCGTCATATTCGCCAAATGCGTCCTCGGGTTCCAGTTTCACTTCCAGGGCGTCACCCACGGCTTTGCCCTGAAGTTCTTCCTCGATCCGATCGAAAATTCCGCCGTAGCCGCCATGCAGGTAGACCAGCGGTGCCGCGCCTTCGTCAATGGAAGTTCCATCAACGTCCTTGACGCTGTAATTGAGAGTGACGACGGTGTTCCTAGCGATGAGCATGTTGCTTTCCTTTGCCGTTGAGGCCTTTAACAAGTTGATAAACCTCGGCGGCATGCCCTTTCGGATGCACATCGTAGAGGGCGTGACGAACGATGCCTTCCTTATCGACGACGAATGTGGAACGTATTACACAGAGCTTCTTGTGGCCGTCCCGTTCGCGAAACTGGGATACGCCGAACTTGCGACAGACGTCGCCTTCCTCGTCCGACAAGAGCCGCACCGACAGGCCGTGTTTGTCGCGAAAATCCGCGTGAGAAAGGCAATCGTCACGCGAGACGCCGAGCACGACGCAGTCCAAACGCGCGAATTCGTTTTCGTGATCCGAGAAATCAGCGGCCTCCAGGGTGCAATAGGGGGTTCCGTCGCGCGGATAGAAAAACAGCACGGCATGTTGGCGCCCGCGCAGCGAGCCAAAATCGAACCACTCCATATCGGCGTCGGGCAACGAAAACTCCGGCGCTTTTTCACCTTGATGCAGCATGTGGTTCTCCTTCTTCGGCGAACTCGGTTCATTCTAACCGAGTCTACCGGGAAGGAATCAAATGCGGCGATCCTCCGCGTCGAGGCCTAGCGCATCCTCGTGCCGATGCGGGCTGGCAAGGTAATCGAGGGAGCGCATTTCGATCAGGCGACTCACGGTGCGCTTGAATTCGCCGGCCTGGACGCCCTGCGTGTACAGCTCTTCGGCCGGACAGGCGGCGCCGATAATCAGCTTGACGCGGTGGTCGTAGAGCACGTCGACCAGCCAGGTGAAACGCCTCGCCTCGCTGGCCATGTCGGCCCCCATGCGCGGCACCTTCGAGAGAAACAAAGTGTGGTGCCGATTGGCCAGCCAGAGATAGTCGTTCTGCGAACGCGGACCGCCGCACAGCGTCGCGAAATCGAACCAGATCACGCCGGGTGCGCGGTGCAGCACCGGCAGCTGCCGGCCCAGCACGTCGACCGGCTGCGCGTGCCCGGGGCCGCCCGAGATTTTCCTGAACGTCTGCTCGATGACCGCTTCGGCTGCGGCATCGTCGTTCGCGATGAATACCTGGGCCTGCTCCAGCGCCCGCAAACGATAATCGATTCCGGCATCGATCTCGATCACATCCAGTTGTCGCCGCAACAGAGCTATGGTCGGCAGGAATAGTTCGCGCTGCAGGCCGTTCGGATAGAGCCCGTCCGGCGCATAGTTGGAGGTGATGCAGAACACCACGCCGGCGTCGAACAGGGCCTGCATCAGGCGGCCCAGCATCATGGCGTCGGCGATGTCGGCGACGTGGAACTCGTCGAAGCACATCAGGCGGGTTTCCCGCGCGATGCGCGCAGCGACTTGCGCCAGCGGATCGGATTGGTTGCGATGCGCGCGCAGGGACTCGTGAATCTCACGCATGAAGGCATGGAAATGCACGCGGCGCTTGCGCCGGTAGGGCACGGCGGCGAAGAAGCAATCCATCAAGAAGCTCTTGCCGCGCCCCACCCCGCCCCAGAACCAGACGCCGCGCGGGAGTTCGGGATTGACCAGCAGCTTGCGCAGGCGGCTGCGCCGCGCCGCCTTGAGCGCCAGAAGCTCGTCGTAGAACTGCTGCAGGCGCCGGGCCGCGACAAGCTGTGCCGGATCGGCCTCGATGCCGCGCGCGGCCAGCGCGGCATTGAAGCCTTCGATCATGCCGTCCTTGGGGACTTTGAGGATTCTGTGGGGCATCAATGACAAGGGCGGCCGGACTGACCCGGCCGCCCTGATAGGACAGGCAACAGGTTCAGAAGTGCAGCGCGCGCTTGTCGACGGCCAGCGACGCTTCGTGCATGGCCTCGGACAAGGTCGGATGGGCGTGACAAATGCGGGCGATATCCTCCGAGGCAGCATTGAACTCCATCGCCACCACGGCCTCGGCGATCAGCTCGGATGCATTGTTGCCGATCACATGGACGCCGAGAATGCGGTCGGTCTTGGCGCAGGCGATCATCTTGACGAAGCCGGTGGTATCGCCCTGCCCCAAGGCGCGGCCGTTGGCGGCAAAGGGTATCTGGCCGGTGCGGTATTCGACGCCTTCATTCTTCAACTGCTGTTCGGTCTTGCCGACCCAGGCGATTTCGGGGTGCGTGTAGATGACCCAGGGCACGGTATCCAGGTTGACATGGCCCTTCTGCCCGGCGATGCATTCGGCCACCATGACGCCCTCTTCCATGCTCTTGTGCGCCAGCATCGGTCCGGGTACGACGTCACCGACGGCCCAGACATTGGGCAGGTTGGTGCGGCAGTTCTTGTCCACCGTGATGTAGCCACGCGGGTTGATCGCCAGACCGACATTCTCGCCGCCGAGCCCCTCGGTGTGCGGTACCCGCCCGACGGAAACAATCAGGCGGTCGCACTGCAGGGTACGGGTTTCATCCCCGAGTTCATATTCGACGCTGATGCCCTTCTTGCCGGTTTCGACCTTGGTGATCTTGACGCCGAGCTGGATGTCGAGACCCTGCTTCTGGGTAAAAACCTTCCAGGCTTCCTTGGCCACGGCCTGGTCGGCCGAACCGAGGAAATCCGGTAGCGCTTCGAGTATCGTCACCTCCGAACCCAGACGCTTCCAAACCGAACCGAGTTCCAGGCCGATCACGCCGGCACCGATCACGCCGAGACGCTTCGGCGTGGCATCGAAGGCTAGGGCACCGACGTTGTCGCAGATCAGCTGGTTATCGACTGGAATTCCGGGCAGATGCCGTGCCTTCGAACCGGTGGCGACGACGACATGCGTGGCTTCGACGATCTCGCCATTGACGTCGATCCGCCAGCGCTCCTCCTCGCGGTTCACGAACTTGCCGTGACCGGGCAGCAGGGTGACCTTGTTCTTCTTGAACAGACCCTTGATGCCGCCGGTGAGCTGACCGACGATGTTGTCCTTGCGTTTCATCATGGTCGCCACGTCCATCTTGACGCCGCTGACGGAAATTCCGTGCATGACGAAGGAATGGTTGGCCTGTTCAAAGAGTTCCGAGGATTGCAGCAGCGCCTTGGAGGGAATGCAGCCGACATTGAGGCAGGTGCCGCCCAGGCGCACTTCGCCCTTCGGATCCGCATAAGCCTCGGATTCGATGCAGGCCGTGGCCAGGCCGAGCTGCGCAGCGCGTATCGCCGCCACATAACCGCCGGGACCGCCGCCGATCACCACCACGTCGAATTGCTTGTTTGCCATGGCGGTTTCCTCAGACGTCGAGCAGGAGGCGGGCCGGATCTTCCAGCGCTTCCTTCATGGTGACCAGGCCCAGCACCGCCTCGCGACCATCGATGATGCGATGGTCGTAGGACATGGCGAGGTAGTTGATCGGGCGGATCACGATCTGGCCGTTCTCGACTACGGCGCGGTCCTTGGTCGCATGCACGCCGAGGATGGCCGACTGCGGCGGATTGATGATCGGCGTCGACAGCATCGAGCCGAACACGCCGCCGTTCGAAATGGAGAAGGTGCCGCCGCTGAGGTCCTCCAGGGAAAGCTTGCCGTCCTTGGCCTTGGCGCCGAATTCGGCGATCTTCTTCTCGATCTGGGCCAGGCTCATCTGGTCGGCGTCGCGCAGGATCGGCACCACCAGGCCGCGCGGACTGCCGACCGCGATGCCGATGTCGAAGTAGCCGTGATAGACGATGTCGTTGCCGTCCACCGAGGCGTTGATCACCGGGTACTTCTTCAGCGCCGCAACCGCGGCCTTGACGAAGAAGGACATGAAGCCGAGCTTGACGCCGTGTTCCTTCTCGAACTTGTCCTGGTACTTCTTGCGCATTTCCATCACCGGGGCCATGTTGACCTCGTTGAAGGTGGTCAGGATCGCGTTGGTGGATTGCGACTGCACCAGGCGCTCGGCGACGCGGGCACGCAGGCGCGACATCGGCACGCGCTGCTCGGGGCGATCGGCAATGATGGCATCGGCATTGACGACGTTGGGTTGCGGCAGCGCCGGCTTGGCGGCAAGAGTTGGCGCTGGCGACACGGCGGCTGCCGGTGCGGCGGCGGCCGGCCGGGCTGCGCCGCTGACGTCTTCCTTGAGAATGCGGCCGCCGCGGCCACTGCCCTGCACATCGGCGGCAGCAATGCTCTTTTCATCCATGATCTTGCGCGCCGCCGGCATCGCCGTCGCGGCCGTAGCCGGGGCCGGTGCAGCGGCTGCGGCCGGCTTGGCGGCGGCAGGGGCCGCCACGGCGCCCTTGGCCTCGGTGTCCAGTTGGGCAATGACTTCGCCCGAGGCCACGGTCTCACCGTTGGCCTTGATGATCCTGACGATCACACCGCTGTCCGGCGCGGGCAGTTCCAGAACCACCTTGTCGGTTTCGATATCGATCAGGTTCTGATCGCGGGTGACGACGTCGCCCTCCTTGACATGCCAGGCCGACAGGGTGGCTTCGGCCACCGATTCGGACAACTGGGGTACTTTGACTTCGATCAGCATGATTTCTCCGTTATTCCTTGATGCCCAGGGCGGCGTTGACCACTTCTTTCTGCTGCAGGACGTGCTTGGCGGCATAGCCGACGGCCGGCGAGGCCGACGCCGGGCGAGCGACCACGTCGAGCGTCTGGCCCTTCTTGATGAGCTCCGACAGGCGATGGTGCTTGGCATACCACGCGCCCTGATTCAGCGGCTCTTCCTGGCACCAGATCAGTTCCTTGAGATTCGGATACTTCTTCATCTCCTCGGCGAGCCGGTTATCGTCGAAGGGATACAGCTGCTCGACTCGGACCAGCACCACGTTGTCGATCTTCTTTTCCCGACGCGCGGCGAGCAGATCGAAAAAGACCTTGCCGGCGCAGGTGATCATGCGCGTCACCTTCTTCGCCTCGACCTTGTCGACTTCGCCGATGATGGTCTGGAAGGTGCCATTGGCCAGCTCTTCGAGCGAACTCGTGGCGTCCTTGTGGCGCAGCAGCGATTTCGGTGTCATGACGATCAGCGGCTTGCGCTGCTTTCTCAACATCTGCCGGCGCAGCATGTGATAGACCTGCGCCGCGTTGGACGGCACGCAGACTTCCCAGTTGAACTCGGCCGACAACTGCATGTAGCGCTCGAGGCGCGCCGACGAATGTTCCGGGCCCTGACCCTCGTAGCCGTGCGGCAGCAGCAGCACCAGGCCGCAGCCCCGGCCCCACTTGGCTTCGCCGGAGGACAGGAACTGGTCGATGACCACCTGGGCACCGTTGGCGAAATCGCCGAACTGCGCTTCCCAGATCACCATTTCGTTCGGTGCCGCCGTGGCGAAGCCGTATTCGAAGGCCAGCACCGCTTCCTCGGACAGCACTGAGTCGAAGCACATGAAGCGGCCCTGGTTTTCCTGGATGTTTTGCAGCGGCCAGTAGGTGCCTTCGTCCCACTTCTCGCGATTCTGGTCGTGCAAGGCGGCGTGACGGTGGAAGAAGGTGCCGCGCCCGACGTCCTCACCGGAGACGCGAATGTTGTAGCCGGCGGCGACCAGCGAGGCGTAGGCCAGGTTTTCGCCCATGCCCCAGTCGACGGGCAGCTTGCCTTCGCCCATCAACCGGCGGTCGTCGATGATCTTCTGCACGCGCGAATGCAGGGTGAAATTGGATGGAATATCGGTCAGGCGCGTCGCCAGGCGCTGCATCTCGCTCATCGATACGGTGGTGTCGCATTTTTCCGTATAAGACACGTCGATGTAAGGCGTCCAGTCGATCGAGAACTTGCTCTGGTAGTCGCTGATCACCGGGTCGATCAGGTGCCGCCCTTCGTCCAGGGCGGCACGGTAGTCCTTGATCATCTGCTCGGCATCGCCCTGGCCGATCACGCCCTGCGCCGCCAGCTTTTCGGCATACAGCTTGCGCGTGCCCGGATGCTGGGCGACCTTCTTGTACATCAGCGGCTGGGTCACCATCGGCTCGTCCTGCTCGTTGTGGCCGAGCTTGCGGAAGCAGACGATGTCGATGACCACGTCCTTCTTGAATTCCTGGCGGAACTCCATGGCGACCTGGGTCACCAGCGCCACGGCTTCCGGGTCGTCGCCATTGACGTGGAAAATCGGCGCTTCGATCATCTTGAAGATGTCGGTGCAATACAGCGAAGAGCGGTAATCGCGCAGGTCGGAGGTGGTGAAGCCGATCTGGTTGTTTACCACGATATGCACGGTGCCACCCGTGCCATAGCCGCGCGTGTTGGAGAAGTTGAGCATCTCCTGGTTCACGCCCTGGCCGGCGACCGCGGCATCGCCGTGGATCAGCACCGGCAGCGCCTGGACTTTGCCTTCGGCGCCGCGGCGCACCTGGCGCGCATAGACCGATCCGGCCACCACCGGATTGACGATTTCGAGATGCGACGGATTGAATGCCAGCGTCAGATGCACCGGACCGCCCGGCGTGCCGACGTCGGAGGAGTAGCCCATGTGGTACTTGACGTCGCCGGCCGAGAGCGCCGATTTCTTCTTGCCTTCGAACTCGTCGAACAGCATCGAGGGCTGCTTGCCCAGGGTGTTGACCAGCACGTTGAGGCGGCCGCGATGGGCCATGCCGATGACCATTTCCTGCACGCCGACCATGCCGGCGGTGCGGATCAACTGGTCCATGGCGACGATCAAGGCCTCGCCGCCTTCGAGCGAGAAACGCTTCTGGCCGACGTACCTGGTGTGCAGGTAGCGTTCGAGTGTCTCGGCGTGGGTCAGTTGCACCAGGAAACGCTTCTTGTCTTCGGCGCTGTAGGCCGGCGTCGCACGCAGCGGTTCCAGTTTGCCTTGCAGCCAACGCTTCTGGCCGACATCGGACAGATACATGAACTCGGCCCCGATGGTGCCGCAGAAGGTCTGCCGGCAGGCCTCGAGGATCTCGCGCAGAGTCGCCGTATCGGGTACCGCGGCAAAGGAGCCGGTCTGGAATACCTGGCCCAGGTCGGCCTCGGTGAAACCGTAATGAGAGGGTTCGAGTTCGGGAATCGCGGGACGCTCGCTGCGCTTCAGGGGATCGAGCTGCGCCCAGCGGTTGCCGAGGAAGCGGTAGGCATTGATCATCTGCAGCACCTTGACCTGCTTGCCATCGGAGCTGGCGGCGCGGGACGAAGCCTGCAAGGTGCCTTCCTTCGCCCGCTGGGCGAAGGAGGTGATCACCGGATAGTGGGCCACGTCGGGGCCCGTGTAGTTGCCGGCACCGGGCAAGGTGCCGAGCTTGTCGAAATAGTCGCGCCAGGCCGGCTCGACCGAGCCCGGATTGACGAGATAAGCGTCGTAGAGTTCCTCGATGTAAGGCGTATTGGTGCCGAACAGATACGAGTTGGACAGCATCTGCTTCATCATTGCATCACCTGATTCTGAATGGGGTAGAGCAAAAAAAAGGGGGCGTGGCCCGCCCCTCCTTATGCCTCAGCGCTGATTCAGCGGCTTGACGTCGCGACGCGCGGCACCGATGTAAAGCTGACGCGGACGACCGATCTTGTACTCGGGATCGGTAATCATCTCTTCCCACTGCACCATCCAGCCCACGGTGCGGGCCAGGGCGAAGATGCAGGTGAACATCGAGGTCGGGATGCCCAGCGCACGCTGCACGATGCCCGAGTAGAAATCGACGTTCGGGTAGAGCTTCTTCTCCACGAAGTAGGGGTCTTCCAGTGCGATCTTTTCCAGTTCCTTGGCCAGCTTGAACAGGCGGTCGTTCTCCAGGCCCAGTTCGGCGAGAACGTCGGCGCAGACCTTGCCCATCAGCTTGGCGCGCGGATCGAAGTTCTTGTACACGCGATGGCCGAAGCCCATCAGCTTGAAGCTGTCGTTCTTGTCCTTGGCGCGCTTGATGTACTCGCCGACGCGGGATACGTCGCCGATCTCCTCCAGCATCTGCAGGCACGCCTCGTTGGCGCCGCCGTGAGCGGGACCCCAGAGACAGGCAATACCGGCCGAGATGCAGGCGAAGGGATTGGCGCCGCTGGACCCGGCCAGGCGCACGGTCGAGGTCGAGGCATTCTGCTCGTGGTCGGCATGCAGCGTGAAAATGATGTCCAGCGCACGGGTCAGCACCGGATTCGGCTTGTATTCCTCGCAAGGCGTGCCGAACATCATGTGCATGAAGTTGGCGGTGTAGTCGAGGTCGTTGCGCGGATACATGAAAGGCTGGCCGATGTTGTACTTGTAGGCCATGGCGACGATGGTCGGCAGCTTGGCCACCAGACGGTTGAACGATACGTTGCGGTCGGCCGGATCGGAAAAGTCCGTGGCATCGTGATAAAAGGCCGACAGCGCGCCGACGACGCCGACCATCACAGCCATCGGATGGGCGTCACGGCGGAAACCCTGGAAGAACTTGACCAGTTGCTCGTGCACCATGGTGTGCTTCTTGATCGTGGTCTCGAACTCGGACTTCTGTGCCTGGTTCGGCAGTTCGCTGTTCTTCAGCAGGTAGGCGACTTCGAGGAAGTTGCAGTTTTCGGCCAGTTGTTCGATCGGATAGCCGCGATACAGCAACTCGCCCTTGTCGCCGTCGATGAAGGTCACCTTCGACTGGCAGCTTGCCGTCGAAAGAAAGCCGGAGTCATAAGTAAACAATCCGGTCTTGGCGCCCAGGGTGCGGATGTCGATCACATCGTTGCCGTGAACTCCTGTCATCACCGGGAACTCCACGGTCTTGCCGTCTATGGTCAGGCTTGCTGTGCGATTCGTGCTCATAATCAGATCCTCTTTCAGGTCCGTTGAAATGCTTCTGTCACTCAAAATTGGCGGCGGGTGAAACTTCCCGCAGCCGCTCGATCATTTGCTTCAACTGTGGATCATCGGTGGTCTCCCTGCCGCTCACCAATGCCCACAAGTCGTGGTCCTGCAGTTCCAGCAGGCGCTCCAGCGCCGCCTCTCCTTGCGCATCGAGATCGCCTTCATGGCGCTCCCAGAAGCGGTCAAACACCAGATCCAGTTCCAACAGGGCACGCCGGCAATGCCATTTCAGGCGATTGATGCGTGCCTTGCGGTCTTCAGCCATGGTCAGACGGCCCGGCGGACCATCATTTCCTTGATCTTGCCGATCGCCTTGGTCGGGTTCAGGCCCTTCGGGCAGACATCGACGCAGTTCATGATGGTGTGGCAGCGGAACAGCCGATAGGGGTCTTCCAGATCGTCGAGCCGCTCGCTGGTGGCCTGATCGCGCGTGTCGGCGATGAAGCGGTAGGCGGCGAGCAGGCCGGCCGGACCGACGAACTTGTCGGGGTTCCACCAGAAGGACGGGCAGGAGGTCGAACAGCAGGCGCAGAGGATGCACTCGTAGAGCCCGTTGAGTTCCTCGCGGTCCTCGGGCGACTGCAGGCGCTCGCGCTCGGGCGGCGGATCGTTGTTGATCAGGTAGGGCTTGATCGAGTTGTACTGCTTGAAGAACTGCGTCATGTCAACGATCAGGTCGCGGATCACCGGCAGGCCCGGCAGCGGGCGCAGCAAGATGGGCTTGCCTTCCGGGAAGCTGTCCATCGCGGTCAGGCAGGCTAGGCCGTTCTTGCCGTTGATGTTCATCGCGTCGGAGCCGCAGACGCCTTCGCGGCAGGAGCGGCGGAAAGCGATCGAATCGTCCTTGGCCTTGAGCTTGACCATGGCGTCGAGTAGCTTGCGGTCGGTCGACTCGATCTCGACCGAGATGTCCTGCATATAGGGTTTGGCGTCCTGGTCCGGATCGTAGCGATAGATCTTGAACTGGACGGTACGGTTGGCGTTCGTCATCGTCATTCCTTGTCAGTAGGCGCGCTTCTTGAGCTCGATGGTGTCGACACTCATCGGCTTCATCTGTACCGCCTTGTAATCGAGGCGATTGCCTTCGCGGTACCACAGCGAGTGCTTGAGCCAGTTCTTGTCGTCGCGTCCGTCCGGCGTTTCCGGGGTATCCGTGGCGTCGTCGCGGACGTGGGCGCCGCGCGACTCGGTGCGGGCATTGGCGGACGTCATGGTGGCCTTGGCGACTTCGATCAGGTTGTCGAGTTCCAGCGCTTCGATGCGTGCGGTGTTGAACACCATCGACTTGTCCTTGATCTGGGTACGGGCGACCTGCTCGGCGATTTCGCCGATGCGCTGCACACCCTCGGCCAGCATGCCCTTGAAGCGGAACACGCCGGCATGTTTCTGCATGGTGCGTTGCATGGTCAGCCGCGTGTCATGCACATCGGCGCCATCCTTCTGCTGGTTCAGACGATCGACGCGCGCCAGGGTCTTGTCGATGGCTTCCTGCGGCAAGGGCTTGTGCGCATTGACGCTGTTTTTCAGATCGGCCACGGCGGTTTCTCCGGCCGACTTGCCGAACACCAGCAGGTCGAGCAGCGAATTGGTGCCGAGACGGTTGGCGCCGTGCACCGAGGCACAGGCGCATTCGCCGGCGGCATAGAAACCCTGCACCGGCTCGCTCTGGTTGCCGCCCTTGGGCACCACGACCTGCCCCAGGTAATTGGTCGGAATGCCGCCCATTTGGTAGTGGGCGGTCGGCACCACGGGCAGGGGTTCCTTGAGGCAATCGACACCGGCGAACTGGACGCCGATTTCATGTATGCCCGGCAGGCGTTTCATGATGGTCTCGGGCGGCAGATGGGTGATGTCGAGCAGCACGAAATCCTTGTTCGGACCACAGCCGCGACCTTCGTTGATCTCGGTGGTCATCGCGCGCGAGACCACGTCGCGCGAGGCCAGGTCTTTGGCATTCGGTGCGTAGCGCTCCATGAAACGCTCGCCGGCAGAATTGCGCAGGATACCGCCTTCGCCGCGCACACCTTCGGTGATCAACACGCCGGCACCGGCCACGCCGGTCGGATGGAACTGCCAGAACTCCATGTCTTCGAGCGGGATGCCGGCACGCGCCGCCATGCCCAGGCCGTCGCCGGTATTGATGAAGGCGTTGGTCGAGGAATAGAAGATACGCCCTGCTCCGCCGGTGGCGAAGATCGTCGCCTTGGCGTGGAAGACCACGATCTCGCCGGTTTCCATGTCCATCGCGGTGACGCCCAGCACGTCGCCGTCGGCATCGCGCACCAGGTCGAGCGCCTGCCATTCAACGAAGAACTGCGTGTTGACCTTGACGTTGCGCTGATACATCGCGTGCAGCATGGCGTGACCGGTGCGGTCGGCCGCGGCGCAGGAACGGCGCACCGGTTTCTCGCCGAAGTTCGACATGTGGCCGCCGAAGGGGCGCTGGTAGATCTTGCCGTTGTCGAGGCGGTCGAAAGGCATGCCGTAGTGTTCGAGTTCGACCACGACTTCGTTGGCCTTGCGGCACATGAACTCGATCGCGTCCTGGTCGCCGAGCCAGTCGGAACCCTTGACGGTGTCGTACATGTGCCAGTGCCAGTGGTCGTCCTCGGAATTGCCCAGGCTGGCGGCGACGCCGCCCTGTGCCGCGACGGTATGCGAGCGGGTGGGGAAAACC
>CAYYXS010000053.1:0-24844 GCA_964475635.1 uncultured Rhodocyclaceae bacterium | reverse complement strand
AGAGGGCTAGGGTGAGGGGCGACGGCGACAGGCACTATCACGACGCTCAATAAGCCCGCCCCCCCACCCGGCAGTCAGCCGGACCTGCGCGAAAAGCCGCGCAGGCGCCTCAACTCCATTCGTTAGGCGTCTTGTGCCGTGCCTACCCACTGTGGTGACAAAAGGCACACAGCGGCGTAAACTGCCCTCATGAAATCATTTCGCTGGAGTCCGGAGAAGAACGAAACCGTCAAAGCAGAGCGGGGTATTTCGTTCGAGAGCATTGTTGTTGCAATCGAGGCCGGTGGGTTGCTGGACATTTTGGCTCATCCGAACCAGGCGAAGTACCCCAAGCAGCGCGTTCTCGTAGTCGCGTGCGACAACTACGCCTACTTGGTGCCGTTTGTCGAAGAGGAAAATTATTTCTTCCTCAAGACCGTAATCCCCAGCCGTAAGGCAACGAAGGACTATTTGAATCAAGGTGAAACAAATGCCGAAAATTGACCCCTACGAACAGGAAGTCCTCACCGCCTTTGAGAGAGGCCAATTGAAGTCCGTTGCCACGAAAGCAGAGCTTGCAAAATTCAAGGCAGCGGCGCGTGCTACAGCCATCAAAGACCGCCGAGTCAACATCCGCCTGTCCTCCGGCGATCTGAGCGACATTCAAGTTAAGGCACTAGAAGAGGGTGTGCCGTACCAAACGCTTATCGCCAGCGTTCTTCACAAGTATGTTACGGGGCGGCTGGCCGAGCCGCGGACTACCAAGCAACCGCGTCGTCCTGTAACAAAACGCCGTGCTACGTCAGGTAGTTGATCGCTCGCTTTGGCGCCGACGCCCAACCCGTCGCTCCAGAGGGACGCTACGCCGGCAAGCCGGCTTCGCGCCACTGAGCTATCACGTTGGGCATTAAATTCTCTCCCGGAGATTTATCGTGTTCCTGATTACCAACGAAGCTCAGCATGCATTCCGACCGACCTCACCCGCCGTCATTCCCGGCGAATGCCGGAATCCAGACGGCCGTCGCGGACACGCAAGCCGTATTCTGGATGCCGGCGTTCGCCGGCATGACGGTGCGGGCGACGGAAAGCAGGCGCAAGCATGGCTGAGCCTCATGGGTAACGGCCTCTTTCTCAACATCGATCACAGCCGAGGTAAGTCCGCCTTGGCTAAGGCCGCATTTCAGTCCGAGTCGGACTTCCAAGTAGTGCATACCCTTCTCATGGCGAAAACTGGCCGTACCGCCCCCTCCGTTACCGGTTGAAGAATTTCTCCTTGTCGAAACCTCTGTTCCGTTTGAGCATGAAATGGACCGCTCGCGCCGGCCGGGCGGCGATGATCGACAGGGCCTTGCCCTCCACGCTATGCGTCACTATCCCGTTCTGGGCTTGACATACCATTCGTGGTATATACATAATTTGGCATGTGGCACATCGAAGAGCATCGTCGCGTCGACAAGCAGCTTGCTGGCTCAGTCCCTATCGAGGTTCTGAAGCGTTACGAGAAATGGAAAGACATTGCCGGGCTTTCCGGGCTGCAAGGTCTGCGAGCCATCAAGGGATTTCGCGACGAAGCCTTGTCCGGTGAATGGAAAGGCCATCGCTCCTCTCGGCTCGGCTTTCAGTGGCGAGTGATTTACCGAGTTGTCGCCAACGCATTGCAGATTCAAGTCGTTCACGTTACCGCCCACGATTACAGGAGGCCATGAAATGAAAGAGTTTCGTCCTGCGAAAAAGCGAGTCGAGGTCTCGGTGGGAGAGTCCGTCCGTATCCTGCGGGAACTCCAGGAACTGAGTCAAAGCCAACTGTCCGAACTTACGGGAATTCCGCAAGCCACCATCTCTGCCATCGAGAACAGTCGCGTGAACTTGGGCGTTGAGCGTGCCAAGGTTCTTGCCCGTGCGCTCAAGTGCCATCCAGCCGTGCTCGTATTCCCCGGCTGGGAGGTTCCGCGCGAACGTGCCGCATAACCCTTATATCGGGGCGCCCCCATAATTCAATCCTTGGAAGAGGAAAGCGATGACTGCCATGATCCGCCGCCTGTTGTTTGCCCTGATCCTTCCGGCCGTCGCCGCCCTGGTGCCGTTGAGCGCGCTTGCCGATGCCGGCAGCAGCAGG
Organism: uncultured Rhodocyclaceae bacterium; assembly: GCA_964475635.1. Lineage (GTDB taxonomy): Bacteria > Pseudomonadota > Gammaproteobacteria > Burkholderiales > Rhodocyclaceae > Desulfobacillus. Next base: position 22,749 of record CAYYXS010000053.1, on the reverse strand, counting down.
ATCGGCATCGTGCTCATGCACGGCAAGGGCGGCACTCCGCAGAGATATATTTCCGACCTGGCCGCTCCGCTCGAGGAACGGGGATTCCTGGTCGCGAACCTGGAGATGCCATGGTCCGGGCGGCGTGATTACGATGTCACCGTGCAGGCTGCAGAGGCGGAGGTTGCAGCGGCGTTGAGCTCGCTGCGAAGCAAGGGGGCCCGCAAGCTGTTTGTTGCCGGTCTCAGCCAGGGCGGGCTGTTCGCGCTGTATTTCGGCTCCAGGCATGCGGTCGACGGCATCGTCGCGATTGCGCCCGGCGGGAGTGTGGGTAGCGCGATCTTCCGCGAGAAGCTGGGGGAATCCGTCGAGACGGCGCGCAGGCTCGTCGCCGAAGGGAAGGGCGAGGAGAAGGCGCGGCTGTCCGATTTCGAAAGTTCGAAGGGGACGTACCCGGTCATCGTCGCCCCTTCCATTTACCTGACCTGGTTCGATCCCGATGGCGCCATGAACCAATTGAAGGCGGTCCAGGCCATGAATCCGGCCACCCCTGTTTTGTACATCGTTCCCACGCGCGACTATCCGGGCCTGCTCAAGATCAAGCAGCAGATGTTCGATGCGCTCCCCAAGCACCCCCGCACGAAGCTGCATGAGCCCGAGGCAACCCACCTGGGCTCGCCGTCGGCCTCTGTCAGGGAGGTCATCGACTGGACCGTTTCGATAGCCAGCGCCGAGTAGGGCCGCCTCTCTTTACAAGCGAATGTTCATTCGTTAGGATGCGAATGAACGTTCCGAGGCCGCAGGAGACGCCGCCCATGCCACAGCACGATCCTTTCCAGGACACCGCCTACCTCGGCCGGCTGCAGGACTATTTCGCCGAGCACCGCAGCCTGCCCTCGTTCTCGCACATGGCGCGACTGCTCGGCCTGCGCTCGGTGTCCTCGGCCCACGCCGTCGCCGGCCGGCTGAAGCTGGCAGGATTCCTGCAGGCCACGCCGGACCGGCGGCTCGCCCCCGGCCCGCGCTTCTTCGACCGGACGGTCGCCGACTCGGTGCGCGCCGGCCTGCCCGCCGCCGCCAACGACGCCGGCAGCGAGTCGCTCACCATCGACGAGTTCCTGGTGGAAGCGCCCAGCCGCACCCTGCTGCTCACCGTGAAAGGCGAATCGATGCTCGAGGCCGGTCTGCAGCCGGGCGACTACATCGTGGTGGACAAGGGCCGCGCCGCCAGCATCGGCGACATCGTGGTGGCCATCGTGGACAACGAATTCACACTGAAATACCTGGCCCGGGACAAGCGCGGCGTGTACCTGAAGGCCGGCAATCCCGCCTATCCGCCGATCCGTCCGCAGGGCCAGCTGGAGATCTTCGGCCGCGTCATCGGCAGTTTCAGGAAATACCCATGATCCTCGCCCTCGATCCCGACGCCCCGCGGCGGGCGCGCCCGCTCTTCCTCTCCCGCGTGCCGGCCGGACTGCCGGCGCCGGCGGACGACCATGTCGATGGCCGCCTCGACCTCAACGAACACCTGGTCGAGCACCGCGAGGCGACCTTCTTCATCCGCGTGCGGGGTTTGTCGATGACCGGCGCCGGCATCCACGACGGCGACCTGCTGGTGGTCGACCGCGCGCTCGAGGCGCATGATGGCGACATCGTGGTGGCGGTGGTGGACGGCGAACTGACGCTGAAGCGCCTCTCGAAGCGCAACGGCCATGTCCGCCTGCTGCCGGAAAATCCCTGTTTTAGGCCGATCGCGTTCTCCGATGGACAGGAGCTGTCGATCTGGGGCGTGGCGACCAGCGTCGTTCACCGCCTCAAGTAGGGCACAGCCGCCCCCGGCCGGCGGCCGCCGCCTGCGCCGCGAGGGCGGCCAGCACCAGGGCGCCGCCGAGGAGCGCGTGCGGCGTCGGCGTCTCGCCGGCGCCGAGCCAGGCCCACACCGGCCCGAGCACGCATTCCGTCAGTCCGATCAGCGCCACCTCCGTCGGCGAGAGACTGCGTGCCGCGATGACGGCCAGCGCACAGGGCAGGGCGAGCTGCAGCGCGCCGAGCAGCGCCAGGATGGCGAGGTCGCGCGAGCCGGCGAGGAAGGGCCAGGCCAGCGGCAGCGTCGCCAGCGCCGAGAGCAGGCCGCCCACCAGCACGGCGGGGATGAGATTCACCCGGGCGCCGGTCTTGCGCATCAGCACGAAATTGAGCCCTGCGGCGAGCGGCACGAGCAGGGCGATCAGGTTGCCGGCCATGCGCCCGCCGCCGGCCTCGCCGCCGAACATGACGAGGATGCCGGCAAGCGCAACGCCGATCAGAAGCCAGGTGCGGCGCGGCACGCGCTCGCCGAGGAGCAGCCAGGCGAACAGGCTGGCGGTGAGCGGCGAGATGCTGGTGAGGATCAGGGTGTTGGCGGTGCTGGTCTGCGTCAGCGCCAGCATGAAGCCGGTGAACATCGCCGCCCACAGCGCGCCCGAGGCGAGGCCGGTGCGGCCGAGCCGCATCACCTCCCCGGCGGCGCGGCCCCGGTACAGAACCGCGAGGATGGCGGCCATCGCCAGCGCGCAGAAGCAGGAGCGCCAGAAGGTGGCCTCCCAGCGCGGCGTCTGTTCGAGATGGCGGGTGAATACGCCGGCGATGCTCCACAGCAGCCCGGCGCAGAACATCAATGCCACGGCGCGGCGGCGGCTCGGCGCGGAAATCATGCACGGATGCTAACATGCGGCCACGAGCCCGCCGTCGCGGGCAGGGGTGGGTAGACCATGCAGCTTGTTCTCATCAGCGGCCTCTCCGGCTCCGGCAAGAGCATCGCGCTGCGCGCGCTGGAGGACGCCGGCTGCTATTGCGTGGACAATCTGCCGGCCACCCTGCTGCCGCATCTGGTGCGCCAGCTGCGCGATGAGGGCTACGAGCGCGCCGCGGTGGCCATCGATGTCCGCGCCGGCGCCTCGATCGCCGCGCTGCCGCAGCAGCTGCGCGAACTGCGCGCCTTCGACATCGACCTGCGCTTCGTCTTTCTCGATGCGCGCGACGAGACGCTGATCGCGCGCTTCTCCGAGACGCGGCGCGGCCATCCGCTCTCGGACGAGCGCACGACGCTGGCCGAGGCCATCGTGCGCGAGCGGGCGATGCTGGAGAACATCGCCGGGCTGGGCAACCGCATCGACACCAGCAGCCTCGGCCCGAATGCCCTGCGTGCCTGGGTGCTCGATTTCGCCCGCCTCGCCGTGTCGCAGGGACTGACTTTGCAATTCGAGTCGTTCGGCTACAAGCACGGCATTCCGCTCGATGCCGACCTTGTCTTCGACGTGCGTTGCCTGCCCAACCCGCACTACGACCCGCAGCTTCGCCCGCTCACCGGGCGCGACCCGGAGGTGGCGCGCTTCCTGGAGGCGCAGGTCGAGGTGCGCAAGATGGCCGAGGACATCCGCGGCTTCCTGGCCGAGTGGCTGCCCGCCTATTTGCGCGACAACCGCAGCTATCTCACCGTGGCGCTCGGCTGCACCGGCGGCCAGCATCGCTCGGTGTACCTGGCCGAATGGCTGGCCGGCCAGTTTCGGGATCGCGCCCGCGTCCTGGTGCGCCACCGCGCCATCGTGTGAAGACCTACCTGCGCTTCATGAGGCCCGGCGACTGGGCCGTGCTGCTGCTGCTGGCTGCCGCCACGGCCGCGCTGGCGCCGATCGCCTTGACGGGCGGCGCGGCGGAAAAGGCGGTGGTGCGCCGCGACGGCACCGTCGTCGCCGAGCTGCCGCTCACCCAGGCGCGGCGCATCGAGGTGGCGGGCGCGCTGGGCATCAGCGTCATCGAGGTGCAGCCGGGCCGCGCCCGCATCGCCGCCGATCCGGGCCCGCGCCAGTATTGCGTGCGCCAGGGCTGGCTGAGCCAGCCCAACGCCGTCGCCATCTGCGCGCCGAATCACGTCAGCCTGACGATTGCCGGGCGGGCCTCCAGCCATGACAGCCTCGCCTATTGAACTGACACCCACCGCAGATGACCACCGCATAGCACGCTACGCGGCGGCGGCCATCGCCCTGTCGGTGGCGGAGGCGGCCATCCCCTTGCCGTTGCCGGGGGTGAAGCCGGGCCTGGCCAACATCATCATCCTCATCGTGCTGGCGCGCTACGGCTGGCGCGACGCGGTCTGGGTCTCGCTGCTGCGCGTGGTGGCGGGCAGCCTGCTGCTCGGCCAGTTCCTGGCGCCGGGCTTCTTTCTCGGCCTGGCCGGCGCGCTGGCAAGCCTGGCCGTGCTGGGCCTGGCCATGCACCTGCCGGCGCGCTGGTTCGGCCCGGTGAGCCAGAGCCTGCTGGCCGCTTTTGCCCACATCGCGGGACAACTGGCCCTGGCCAGGCTGTGGCTGGTGCCGCACGACGGCCTGCTGTATCTCGTGCCGTTCTTCGCATTGGCTGCGCTACTATTCGGGCTGGCCAACGGACTAGCCGCCGCCAAGCTGCTCGAAGACACTGGCCGACCCGATTAACCATCCCGGTGCACGAGAGGCGATCTTGGCCATCCTTCCCTTCCCGCAGAGGCCGGCGCCGGCCGCCGGCGCCGCTGCGCTTCCGCTGTTCCCGCTCAACGCCGTGCTGTTCCCCGGCGGGGCGCTCACGTTGCGCGTCTTCGAACAGCGCTACATGTCGCTGGTGAAGGACTGCTTCAAGCGGGAGTCGGGCTTCGGCATCTGCCTGATCGTCGAGGGGGCCGAGGTCGGCGCGCCCGCGGTGCCGCACAAGGTCGGCACAGAGGCGCATATCGTCGCCTGGGACATGACGCAGCCGGGGATCCTCAACATCACGGTGCGCGGCGGGGAGCGTTTCCGCATCCTGTCCAGCGAGCCGGACCGGCAGGGGCTGCTGCATGCCCGCACCGAGCCGATCGCCGCCGAGCCGCAGCTGCCGGTGCCCGATGCGCTGGCCACCTTGGTGCCGCTGCTGCAGGCCATGGCCGCCGATGCGGGCATCGCACGCCTGCCGCCGCCCCACCGCTTCGACGATGCGGCCTGGGTTGGCTACCGCTTCTGCGAGCTGCTGCCGATTCCCGCCATTGCGCGGCAGAAGCTGCTCGAGCTGGAGGACCCCGTCTCACGCCTGGAGATCGTCTTCAAGTTCCTCGCCCAGCGCGGTTTGGTCAAATAAGGTTCTCCAGGATTTTGCGGATCGGCGCCGGCAGCGGCGCCGCATCGAGCTTCTTCAGGTTCAGCCAGAGGCCGCCTTCGGGGGTTGCCGTCTCCCGCGTTTCGCACAGCAGCGGCAGGATGTCGAGGCGGAAATGCGTGAAGGCATGCCGCACCGGGGGCAGCGATACGGCGCCCGCAAGCTTCTGCGGCGGTTTCCCGCCGGGCAGCTCGGGCAGCGACAGCAGCCCGCCCCAGATGCCGCTGGGCGGGCGGCGTTCGAGCAGCACGTGGCCGCGCCGGCGCAGGATGAGAACCGTCACCGCACGCTGCGGCACGGCGCGCCTGGCGCGCGGCGTCGGCAGCTCGGCGACGCGCTCTTCCCGCCGCGCCACGCAAGGCGCCGCAAGCGGGCAGTCGCCGCAGCGCGGCCGGCGAAACAGGCACAGCGTCGCGCCAAGATCCATCAGCCCCTGCGTGTAGGAAACGAGGTCGCGCTCCGGCAGCAGCGATTCGGCCAGCGCCCACAGGCGCGCTTCCACTGCCTTCTCGCCGGGGAAGCCGGCGATGCCGAAGGCACGCGCCAGCACGCGCCTGACGTTGCCGTCGAGGATGGCGGCGCGCGCGCCGAAGGCGAACACGGCAATCGCGGCGGCGGTGGAGCGGCCGACGCCGGGCAGCGCCCCGATGTCCTCGATGCGCTGCGGGAAGCGGCCGCCATGCCGGGCGACGATCGCCTGCGCCGCCCGCTGCAGGTTGCGCGCCCGCGCGTAGTAGCCGAGGCCGCTCCACTGCGCCATGACCTCCTCCGCCGGCGCTGCGGCCAGACACGCCAGGTCGGGAAAGCGGGCGAGGAAGCGCCGGTAGTAGGGAATCACTGTCGCCACCTGCGTCTGCTGCAGCATGATCTCGGCGAGCCAGACGCGGTAGGGATCGGCGCGGCCTTTCTGCTGCCAGGGCAGGTCGTGCCGTCCGCATTGCTTCTGCCAGCGGACCAGGCGGCGGGCAAAGGATGCGCGGTCGTTGTCACTCATGGGGCTTGTCAGCGGCAACGCCAGCCGCTACGCTTGGTTTAATTTTAAAGCATTCGGGCGCCAGCCCGTTATCGTGACCGTGAACAAGCCGATCGAGTCCTTCCGCATCGAAACCCCGGCGGGCCAGCGCGCCCTGCGCGATGCCCTGGGCGCCTTCGCCACCGGCGTCACCGTGGTGACGGCGCTCGACGTCGACGGAAGCCCGATCGGCCTTACCGTAAACTCCTTCAACAGCGTTTCCCTCGAGCCGCCGCTCGTCGTCTGGAGCCTCGCGCTTGCTTCATCCAGCCTTGCCGCCTTCCGCGCCAGCAGCCACTACGCCATCAACGTGCTGGCGCTGGACCAGGCCTGGCTGTCCCAGCGCTTCGCCAGCCGCCAGAAGGACAAGTTCGCCGGCCTGGAGATCGAGCCGGGCTTGGGCGGCGCACCGCTGCTGCGTGGCTGCTGTGCCTGTTTCGAGTGCGCCAACGAAACGCAGCACGCGGGCGGCGACCATCTCGTGTTCATCGGGCGCGTGGAGCGTTTCAGCCACTTTGCCAAGGAACCCCTGGTGTATCAGGGCGGCCGCTATCGCGCCTTGCGCGAGTACTGAGATCAGTTTTCCTGCCTCGACTCGGCCAGCAGCCATTCCCTGAAGGCCTTCGCCGCAGGCCGCTCGAAGGTTGGCTCCGCGCTGACCAGCCAATAGGCATAGCGCGAGGGCATGGCAATGTCGAAGGGCACCACCAGCCGGCCCTCGGCCATGTCCGCCGAGACCAGCGGCCGCGGCGCCAGCGCCACGCCCAGTCCGTCGATGGCGGCCTCGATGGCCAGCCCCGAGTTGCTGAAATGCGGGCCGGATGCGGCCTCGACCGCGGTTTCCCCCGCCCTGGCCAGCCATTCGCCCCAGTTCGGCCGCTCGTCCAGGTCGGGAATGGTGTCGTCGTGGATCAGCACGTGGTGGCGCAGGTCGCCCGGCGTGCGCAACGGGTGCTCGCCCTCCATGAGCCGGGGGCTGCAGACGGCCACGAAGGACACGCCGAAGAGGCGTTCGGTGCGCAGGTTGCCGTAGCGGCCGCTGCCGAAGCGGATTTCCAGATCGGAGCCTGAGGCGCGCGGGTCGGCCTGTTCGGCGCCGGCCGCGCCGTCGATGCGGCTGTCTATGTTGGCCTGACTGGTGGTCAGGCGCAGTTCGATGTCCGGATGGGCTGTCGTGAAGCGCTGCAGGCGGGGCATCAGCCAGCGCGCGGCGAACGAAGGCGTCGCGCACACTGCCAGGATGCCGCCGCCGTCATGTTGCCGCGTGCGCTCGACGGCCGCGGCCAGGCATTCGAATCCCTCCTGCAGCTTGGGCAACATGGCGCGGCCTTCCCCGGTCAGTTCGAGCGCCCGCGTCAGGCGCAGGAACAGCGGCGCCCCCAGATAGTCCTCCAGCGCCTTGACCTGGTGGCTGATCGCCGCCGGAGTGACATGCATCTCCTCGGCGGCTTTCTTGAAGCTGAGGTGGCGGGCGGCCGATTCGAAGGCCCGCAGGGAGTTCAGGGGGGGCAAACGATATTCCATGCCAGGACAGTTTATCTTTCCTAATGCGTCAGATGACTATATATCGTTTGTTGCGGCGCAGCAACGCTCGTATATTGTTTTTGCGGGCCGGCAAACCAGCCCACAAGGATGGGGCGCCGACCACCCTATCGACTACAAGGAGATGCACATGAAAGATTATGACTATGCCGAGATTGAAGCCTACATCGCCGAGGCCCGGCGCCTGCGCAGCGAGGTTGTGGGCGAATACCTGTCCCGCGCCTGGCGGGCGCTGAAAAATGCGCTGACGCTGACCGGCAAACCCAAGGCGAAAGACAGCGGCCGTCACGGCCCCTATCTGCCGGCCTGAGTCGATTTACCGCAGCCGGAATTGAGCCGAGTCAGTCCCTCCTCCTCCTCATCTGATTGAGGCTCGCCTCCCCAAGGAGGTTGTTCCGGCTGCACTCCAATAAAAAAATCCGGCCTCGTGCCGGATTTTTTATGGAGCGGGTGAAGGGAATCGAACCCTCGTATGCAGCTTGGGAAGCTGCCGTTCTGCCATTGAACTACACCCGCGGCAGGCGGCATTTTACTGCCGATTCGCCGCCCCTCTCAAGCTGATAAAATCGTCCCTATGGAAATCAGCATCAACGGCGAGCAGCGCAGCGTCGCGGAGGCCCTCTCGGTGGCCGAGCTGTTGCGCGGCATGGATCTGGAGGGCAGGCGCCTGGCGGTCGAGAGGAACGGCGAGATCGTGCCGAAAAGCAGCCACGCCGCCACGCGGCTCGCCGAGGGCGACCGCATCGAAATCGTCGTCGCCGTCGGCGGCGGGTAAATCAATTCATGGATTCCCGCTTGCGCGGGAATGACGAACCAGGTGAGACCAGAATGCAGGATTCTTTGATTATCGCCGGCAAGGCGTATACCTCGCGCCTGCTCGTCGGCACCGGCAAGTACAGGGATTTCGCGCAGACGCGCGCGGCCGTCGAGGCCTCGGGCGCCGAGATCGTCACGGTGGCGATCCGCCGCACCAACATCGGCCAGGAGCCGGGGCAGCCGAGCCTGCTCGACTACCTGCCGCCTTCGAAATACACCCTGCTGCCCAACACCGCCGGCTGCTACACGGCCGAGGACGCCGTGCGCACGCTGCGCCTGGCGCGCGAGCTGCTCGACGGCCACGACCTGGTCAAGCTGGAGGTGCTGGGCGACGCGCAGACGCTGTTCCCCGACATGCCGCAGACACTTATCGCCGCCGAGACGCTGGTGAAGGACGGCTTCAAGGTGATGGTGTATTGCGCCGACGACCCGATCCAGGCCAAGCGCCTGGAAGAGATCGGCTGCGTCGCGGTGATGCCGCTCGCCTCGCTGATCGGCTCGGGCATGGGCATCCTCAATCCGTGGAACCTGCGCCTGATCATCGACAACGCGAAGGTGCCGGTGCTGGTCGATGCCGGCGTCGGCACGGCGTCCGACGCCGCCATCGCCATGGAGCTGGGCTGCGACGGGGTGCTGATGAACACCGCCATCGCCGGCGCGCAGGACCCGGTGCTGATGGCCTCCGCCATGAAGAAGGCGGTCGAGGCCGGGCGCGAGGCCTTTCGCGCCGGACGCATGCCGCGCAAGCTCTACGCCGCCACGCCGAGCTCGCCCGCGGGCGGGTTGATCGGCAAGAGTTGAACCATTCTTCCAGCCCCCTTCCCACGGAGGGGGGTGACGGTCGTTCGCTTCGCACCGTACTTCAGGGCGGCTTCGCCCGCCCTTCTGGGCGCGGCCCGGCGTTGGGGCTCTGATCAGGCCGCCAGCGCGGTCTGCTGCCTGAACAGGGCGGCCAGTTCCGCCGCCGGCAGCGGCCTGGAGAAGAGGAAGCCCTGCATCTCGTCGCAGCCGGAGTCCACCAGGAAGCTGCGCTGCGCCTCCGTCTCCACGCCCTCGGCCACCACCGACAGCCCCATGCTGTGCGCCAGGGCAATTACCGAGCGCGTGATGGCCATGTCGTCGGCGTCGTCCGGGATGTCGCGCACGAACGAGCGGTCCACCTTGAGGCAATCCACCGGGAATCGCTTCAGCACGGCCAGCGAGGAATAGCCGGTGCCGAAATCGTCGATGGCCAGGTGCACGCCGAGGCTGCGCAGCTCCTCCAGCATGGCGATGGCGCGGTCGACATTCTGCATGACCATGCTCTCGGTGATTTCCAGCTCAAGGCACTCCGGCTGGAAATCGGGCTGGTCGATGAGGTAGCGGATGCGTTCGGCCAGGTTCCGTTGCTGGAACTGGCGCGGCGAGAGGTTGACGGCGATGCGCAGCGGCGGCAGGCCCTGCTCGCGCCACAGACGCCACTGACGGCAGGCGCGGGCGATCACCCATTCGCCCACCTCCAGGATCAGGCCGGTCTCCTCCAGGATCGGGATGAACTTGACCGGCGGCACCAGTCCCAGCTCGGGGCTGCGCCAGCGCAGCAGGGCCTCGACCCCGGTGATGGCGCCGCTGCCCAGGTCCACCTTGGGCTGGTAATGCAGCTCGAACTCGTTGCGCTCCAGGGCATGGTGCAGCTCGGCGCCCACTTCCAGCCAGTCGGCGGCGGCGCGGTTCATCTCCGGATCGAAGAAACGGTACTGGCCCCGGCCGGCCTGTTTGGCGGCGTACATTGCCTTGTCGGCCGACATCAACAGGGTCTGCAGGTTGTCGCCGTCCTTGGGATAGACGGCGAAGCCGATGCTGGCGCCGGGAATGATCTCGCGTCCGTTGAGCGTGACCGGCGGGCTGAGCGCCTCGAGCAGCTTCTGCGCCACGACGGTGGCGTCTTCCGGGCGCGCCAGGTCGGTGAGCACGACGACGAACTCGTCGCCGCCCTGCCGCGCCACCGTGTCGCAGCTGCGCAGGCTGCCGGAGAGGCGGCGGGCAATCTCCTTCAGCAGCTCGTCCCCGGCGTCGTGGCCCAGCGTGTCGTTGATCACCTTGAAACGGTCGAGGTCGACGAAGCCGACCGCCATGATCCCGTTGTTGCGGCCGGCATGCGCCAGCGCCTGGCCGAGGCGGTCGTTGAGCAGGTTGCGGTTGGGCAGGCCGGTGAGATTGTCGAAGCTCGCCATCTCGGAGAGCCGCTGCTCGAAGCGCTTGCGCTCCGAGATGTCCTGCAGCACGCCGGTCATGCGCAGGGGGCCGGTGTCGTGGTATTCCATTTCCGCCTTGGTGTGCACCCAGCGGATTTCATCGCCGGACAGCAGGATGCGGTAATCCAGTTCGGCGGACAGGGCGTCGCCCTTGACCACGGCGTCGAGCATCGACTTGAGGGTGTTGCGGTCGTCGGGATGGGTGTGCGCCAGGGCCAGCTTGGTCATGGGCACTACTGTATAGGGCTCGAAACCCAGGATGCGGTAGGTTTCCTCGGACCATTGCAGCGCCTGCGTGCCCATGTCCCATTCCCAGCTGCCGACGTGGGCGAGCGCCTCGGCGCGGCCGAGCAGAGCCTCGTTGCGGCGCAGCGCCGCTTCCGCCTCGTTGCGCGCGGCGGCGGCGCGCAGCGAGGCGATGGCATGGCCGATGTCGCCGGCAAGGTCTTCCAGCAGGTCGCATTCGGCCTCGCCGTAGGTGTCGTTGGTGGCATAGATCACCAGGGCGCCCTCGATCCTGCCGTCGACCTGGAACGGGAACGAGGCGCAGGCGTTGAAGCGCATCTCCAGGGCGAATTCGAGCCAGGGTGCGTAGAGCGGGTCGGTCAGCACGTCGCGCACGATGCAGGGGGTGCCGCTGCGCAGGGCGCGCCCGACCGTGCCGTGGCCCTTGATCTGGTTCTCGTCCCAGGTGACGATGCCGCTGCCGAGCCGCTCATGCATCCGCCGGTCGCCGGCGCTGGCGCGCAAACGGGCATGTTTCCCTTCATCGTTTTCCTTGCCGGCGATCCAGGCGAAGGTGTAGCCGCCTTTGTCGACCACGATCTCGCAGGCGCGCTGCAGCAGATCGGCCTCGGTGGCGGCCTCGCGCGTGGCCTGGTTGACCGCGGAGAGCATGCGCAGGGCGCGGTTGGTGCGGTGCAATTCGACCTCGCGCAGCACCTGCGCGGTGACGTCCTGCGTGGTGCCGATGATGCGCGTCGGCCTGCCTTCGATGAATTCCGCCTCGCACTGCATGCGCACGTGGCGCACGATGCCGCCCTCCCAGACGATGCGGTGGTTCAGTTCCAGCGAGGAGGTCTCGCCCTGCATGAGCGAGCGCAGGCCCTCGCTGACGCGCTCCCGGTCGTCGGCATGGGTGCTGGCGATGACGGCATCCTTGTTGGCCTCGACCTCGCCCGGCTCGTAGCCGAAAATGCGGTAGTTCTGGTCGGACCAGCGCACCTCCTGGCTCCCCAGATCCCATTCCCAGCTGCCGGTATGGGCGATTTGCTGGGCGCGGTCGAGAATCGACTCGTTGCGTCGCAGGGCGGCTTCCGCCTGCTCGCGCCGCTCGGCTGCGCGCAGCGCGCCGATGGCATAGCTGATGTCGGCGGCGAGGCTTTCCAGCAGGGCGCATTCCTCCCCGCCGAAGGTGTCTTCGACGGCGGAATAGATGACGAGGGCGCCGGGGGTTTCGTCGGCCCGCAGGGGAAAGGAGGCGACGGAGGCGTAGCCGCGCTGCTGCAGCGCCGCACGCCATGGCGCGGCGCGCGGGTCGTGCGCGGTATTGCGGATGATCATCGGACGGCCGCTGCGGATGGTGGTGCCGGCATTGCCGTGCCCGTTGGGCGATGCCTCGTCCCAGGAAATCTGGACATTTTCCAGGAAGCCGTCGTTGAGGCCGTCGCAGGCGACCGGCGTGACGGTCTTCGCTTTGTCGTTCTCGGCGTAGCCGATCCAGGCGAAGCGGTAGTCGCCGACCTGGATGATGATGCGGCAGATCTCGTCGAGCAGTTCGACCTGGCTGGCGGCATTGCGCATCGCCTGGTTGGCGGCGGAGAGCAGGCGCAGCGCGCGGTTGATGCGCCGCATCTCGGCTTCGCGCTGCAGGGCGGCGCGGGCGGCCGCCTCGCGCTCGGATTCCAGCCGGTTGATGCCGATCGCCGCCTGCAGCATGAGGATGAAAAGCACGGCGAAGGAGAGGCCGCCCAGCGTGGCGCTGCCGATGGCGCCCGAGAACCATTCGGCCCCGATGCCGTGGGCCAGCAGGCCGCCGAGCAGCAGGAGCACGACCAGCGCCGCCGGCAGCATGCGGCGCAGCAGGACGCCGCCGCCGCTGCGGCTGGCGAGCAGGCCGGCCAGGCCGTTGCGGTCCCAAATCGCCAGCGGAATGGCCGTGCCCAGGGTCAGGCCGGCGATCAGGGCGGAAACCGGCTCAGCGGCAAACCCGCGCAGATGCAGCAGCTCGACGCCGCCGAAGGAATAGCCGGCCAGCCCGATCAGGTTGGCCAGGAAGACGGTCAGGGCGATCCATTCGGAGGCATGGCCGGCAAAGCCCCAGCGGCGGCTGGCCAGCAACAGGGCAAGCGACGAGAGCAGCAGCGTGAGCGCGGCTTGCGGCGACGCCGGAAGCTGATAGGGCGGCTCGGGCAGGAGGTTGAAATGAAAGGGCGCGCCATCCTGCATGAGGGCCGTCGCCCCGATTTCCGCGCACTGCGCGAGGGCGATCAGGAAGGCCGCCGCGGCCGCGGCGGTCGATGCCCGGCGGGCCAGGCTCGGCCGGGCGGCCAGGCGGGTGGCTAAGGCGAAGCCGGCGAACAGGAAGGCGAGCGCGGTGTCCGGCATCATGGATACGCCGGCCAGTCCAGCCCGTGTCAGTTCGTCCAGCTCGACCAGCCAGCCGGCGAGCACGGCGACGGCCAGCGCACAGACCAGACCGGCGCATGCGAAGGAGAAGCGTCTTGCCAGCAGGGGCTGTATGGACGGGCTGCCGGATGTCATGGTCGTTTGTTTGCCGAGCTTGTCCAAAGGAAAGGCCGCGTTTAAACTCCACCCTTGATTTATCGGAAGAAAAAGCGGGCACTTGAGCCCGTGCGCAAAAAACCCTGCAGCCATGTCGCCATTTCCCCGACCCATCCGCAGTTTTGTCCTGCGTCAGGGACGCGTTTCCCGCGCGCAGGCACGCGCGCACGAGGCCGGGATGCCTGTCTACGGCGTTGAATTCAAGAATGAATTACTCGATTTCGGGCAGCTGTTCGGGCGTACGGCGGAAACCGTCCTCGAAATCGGCTTCGGCATGGGCGAGACCACCGCAGCGATTGCTGCAGCGCACCCTGAAGTCAATTATCTCGGCATCGAGGTGCATACGCCGGGGGTGGGCAGCCTGCTCAAGCTGATCGAGCAACTTGGGTTGCGCAACCTGCGCGTGATCCAGCACGATGCGGTTGAAGTGCTGCACGGGATGATCGCGCCGGCTTCGCTGGACGGCGCGCATGTGTTCTTCCCCGACCCCTGGCCGAAAAAGCGCCACCACAAACGCCGTCTCGTGCAGACTGACTTTGTCGCCCTGCTCGCAAGCCGGCTCAAGCCCGGCGCCCGCCTGCATCTGGCCACCGACTGGCAGGAATATGCCGAGCAGATGCTGGCGGTACTGTCCGCCGAAGCCGGACTGGAGAACACCGCGGAAGGTTTTGCGCCGCGGCCGGACTACCGGCCGCAAACCAAGTTCGAGACGCGCGGCCTGAAGCTCGGCCATGGCGTGCGGGACATCGTTTTCAGGAAGAAATGAGCTACGACGAGCACTACATCCGCAGCGTCACCGCGCTGGGCGACACGCAAGAGGTGGTGACCAGCCAGGCGGTGTTCACCCGCAACGGCATCAAGCTGATCGAGCGGGGCACGCGCATCCATTCCGCCTTCCGCGAGAAACTGGTGCAGCACAAGCTCATGCCGTCGATCGACCAGTGCCTCGTCGTCGCCGGCGGCGTCACCCAGGCCGGCCTGCGCGAACGCGCCCGCGAAATCCTCGACAGCGAACCGCGCATGCAGCTGATGCGCTCGGCGCTGCCCGGCATCGAGAGGGTGCTCAACGCCTTCTATGCGATGCCCCTCGCGCCGCCGCTGGCCTTCAAGCTGACCGTGGCGCGCGAGCAGCGTCCGGAGGTGTTCGAACACAGTCTGCAGATGACCCTGATCGCCCTGTTCCTGGCCATCAGGAATCGCGCGAGCGACCGCGATCTGGCCACCGTCGCCGCCGCCGGCATGCTGCACGACATCGGCGTGCTGCATATCGACCCCGAGCTGCTGCGGCCCGGCCGCCGCCTCGATCCGGCGGAACTGCGTCACCTGTATGCCCATCCGATGACGGCCTACCTGATCCTGCAGGAATACCCGCAATTCCACCCGGACATCAGCACGGCCGCCTTCGAGCACCACGAGCGCCTGGACGGCACCGGCTATCCGCGCGGCCTGAAGGGCGAGGAGATCAGCCCCATCGGCCAGATCATCATGCTGGCGGAGGCGGTCGCCACGCTGTTCGAGAAGAGCTGGCGCACGCATGGCGCCTCGCGCCTGTCGGTGATGCTGAAAATGAACCGCAGGAAGTTCAACACCGAGCTGATCGACCATCTGGTCGGCTTCCTGCACGGCGGGCAGCCGCAGGGGCTGGACAGCCATGGCGAGGTGTCGGCCGAATCGGTGGTCGCCCAGCTCGACCAGCTGGCCGAGATCTTCCACATGTGGCACGGCGCCCACCAGGCCTGCGCGGTGGACACGCCGACCGTCGCCGAGGGGCCGCTGGTGGCCTTCGTCAATCGCCGCATCGTCGAGCTCGAGCGCACCCTGCTGGAGACCGGCTTCCATCCGGACGAGCTGGCCGCGCTCACGGCGGGCATCGAGGACGACGCCGTGGCCCTGGCCGAGATGCAGCTCATCGCGCGCGAATCGCAATGGCAGGTGAGCGATATCCTGAACGAGGTCAGGCGGCGCTGGGCGGAGCTCGCCGGCGGCGACGACGCCGGCCGGCCGATCGTCGAGAACTGGATCAGGCGCACCGAGAGCGTGATGCAGGGCTGATCAATCCCGCAGGAAAATCTGCAGCAGGTCGTTGAGGAAGCGCCGGCCGCGTTCGGTCGGCGCGATGCGCTCCGCACTCTCTTCCAGCAGGCCGCGCGAGGCCGCCTCGTCCAGCTGCGGGCGAATCGCATCCAGAGCCAGTCCCGTGCGCATGCCGAAGAGGGAGGGCGGAAAGCCCCCCGTCAGGCGCAGGGCATTCATCATGAACTCGAAGGGCAGGTCGTCGGCGCCGACGGTGTGCTCCTCCTGCACCGCGCTGCCGCCGGCCACCGCCTGCAGGTAGGCCAGCGGGTGCTTGTGCCGCATCTGCCGCAAAATCCGTTCCGGCGACGACAGCTTGCCGTGCGCCCCGGCGCCGATGCCCAGGTAGTCGCCGAACTGCCAGTAGTTCAGGTTGTGGCGGCAATCGAAGCCGGGCCGGGCGAAGGCGGACACCTCGTAGTGGCCGTAGCCGTGCCAGGCCAGCGCCTCCTCGACGGCGTCCTGCATGGCGGCGGCGAGATCGGCGTCCGGCAGCGGCGGCGGCGCGCGAAAGAAGGCGGTGTTCGGCTCCAGCGTCAGGTGGTAGGCCGACAGGTGCGGCGTGGCGAAGGCCGCCGCGGCGCGGATGTCGGCGCGCGCCTCGGCCAGCGTCTGCCCGGGCAGGCCATACATCAGGTCGAGGTTGATGTTGTCGAAGTAGCGCTGCGCCGCCGCGACCGCCCGGCGCGCCTCGGCCGCCGTGTGGATGCGGCCGAGGGCGGCGAGGCGGCGGTCGTCCAGGCTCTGGATGCCGAGCGAGATGCGGGTGACGCCGGCGACGCGGTAGCCGGCAAAACGATCCGCATCCACGGCGCCCGGGTTGGCCTCCAGGGTGATCTCGGCTCCGGCCGCCAGCGGCAGCAGGGCGCGCACCATCGACAGCAGCCGCTCCAGCGCCGGCGGCGAGAGCAGGCTGGGCGTGCCGCCGCCGATGAAGACGCTGACCACCGGCCGGCCCCACAGCGCCGGCAGCGCCTGCTCCAGGTCGGCGATCAGGGCGTCGACATACTCGCACTCCGGCAGCGCGCCGCGCAGCTCGTGGGAATTGAAGTCGCAATAGGGGCATTTCCGCACGCACCAGGGGAAGTGCATGTAGAGCGCCAGCGGCGGCAGGCCGGCGAGGGCGGCCTGCGCGCCGCCGCCCGCCGCGGCGATGGGGATGACGCGGCGCGGCATGCGGTCAAAGCGCCGCGCGCAGGCGCTCGGCGAGCTTGGCGAAAGCGAGGGCGCGGTGGCTGATGGCGTTTTTCGCCTCCGCCGTCAGCTCCGCCGAGGAACAATTCGCCGACGGCACGAGGAACAGCGGGTCGTAGCCGAAGCCGCCGGTGCCGCGCGGGGCGGCGAGAATCTCGCCGTGCCATTCGCCCTCGGCGA
The DNA here is from genome assembly GCA_964475635.1 of uncultured Rhodocyclaceae bacterium. Classification (GTDB taxonomy): domain Bacteria; phylum Pseudomonadota; class Gammaproteobacteria; order Burkholderiales; family Rhodocyclaceae; genus Desulfobacillus. The sequence continues at coordinate 5,793 of CAYYXS010000053.1, read as the reverse complement.
TGACCGGCTGCGGGTCCTCGGCATGGCGCACCAGCACCAGCACGCAGTAATAGTGGGCGCGGCGGTCGCCGCGCGCGGCGAGCTCGGCCAGCAGCCTGGCGTTGTTGCGAGCGTCGCGCACGGCGCGATCGCCATCCTTGCCGGCGTAGTAGGCCGAATGCACGCCGGGCTCGCCGCCGAGCGCCGGCACGCACAGGCCGGAATCGTCCGAGAGCGCCGGCAGGCCCGAGAGCTTCGCCGCGTGCCGCGCCTTGGCCAGGGCATTCTCGAGGAAGGTGCAGTGCGGCTCCTCCGCCTCCGGGATGGCGAAGGCCGACTGCGGCAGCACCTCGATGCGGAAGGGGGCGAAGAGGGCGGCGAACTCGCGCAGCTTGCCGGGGTTGTTGGAGGCGAGGACGAGCTTGTCGAACATCGTCGGCTAAATACCGAGTGCGGCCTTCTGTGCGGAGACCAGCTGCGCGATGCCGCGCTCGGCCAGCGCGAGCAGCTTGTCGAGCTCGGCGCGGGAGAAGGGCGCGCCTTCCGCCGTGCCCTGCAGCTCGATCATGCCGCCGGAGGCGGTCATCACCACGTTCATGTCGGTGTCGCAGGCGGAATCCTCGGGATAGTCGAGGTCGAGCACCGGCATTCCGTCGTAGACGCCGACCGAAATCGCGGCAACCAGCTCGCGCAGCGGATTGCGCGCGAGCTTTCCCTCGGCGACCAGGCGGGAAAAGGCGTCGTGCGCGGCGACGCAGGCACCGGTGATGGAAGCGGTGCGCGTGCCGCCGTCGGCCTGCAGCACGTCGCAGTCGATCTGCACGGTGCGCTCGCCGAGCGCCTCGAGGTCGGTGACGGCGCGCAGGCTGCGGCCGATCAGGCGCTGGATCTCCAGCGTGCGCCCGCTCTGCCTGCCCTTGGCCGCCTCGCGCGCGGTGCGCGTGTGGGTCGAGCGCGGCAGCATGCCGTATTCGGCCGTGAGCCAGCCCTGGCCCATGCCCCTCAGGAAGCCGGGCACGCCGGCCTCGACGCTGGCGGTGGCGAGCACCTTCGTGTCGCCGAACTCGACCAGCACCGAGCCTTCGGCGTGGCGCGTGAAGTTGCGCGTGATCGTCACGCGGCGCAGTTCGTCGGCGCGGCGGCCGCTGGGCCTGCTCCATGCTGTCATTTCGAATATTTCCGTATGGCTGCGTTGATTTCCAGGATGGCCCGCTCGATGTCCTCGTCGGACAGGTTGGGCAGCGGATGGATGCCCTTGCGCGCCCTGGCGAAGGCCTCCATCTGCGTCGTGAACGAATCGATCGGCATGGTCTTGGTGGATACGCTGCCGAGGGTGTCCTCGGCGTAATTGTCCTCCCAGCGGATGGCGATCATGGAGAGGTTGTCGGCGTTCGCCCCGGCCTTTGCCTCGGCCTGGTTCATCAGCGCCGGCACCGCCTGCATGACGTTGCCGTTGCCCATGGCGCGGGCTATGACCTCGTTGCCGAGCGGCCCCCAGACGCCGTCGGTGCACAGCAGGACGATGTCGCCGGTCATCAGCGGCGTCTTCTTCGAGAAGTCGATCTGCGGCGGGCTGGCGCCGCCGAGGCAGCTGAAGATGCGGTTGCGCGCCGGATGCTGGGTGGCGTCCTCGGCGCTGATGAGGCCGTCCTCGATCATGCGGGCGACGCGCGAGTGGTCGCGCGTGTGGGCGATGATGCGGCCGCCGCGGATGGCGTACAGGCGCGAATCGCCGGCATGGGCCCAATAGGCGATCGAGTCCTGCACGATGCAGGCCACGCAGGTGGTGCGGGGCGCATCGGGCAGGAAGCGGTCGGCCGCATAGTCGAGGATGGCGTGATGGGCGTTGGCGATCGAGCCGGAGAGGAACAGGAAGGGGTCCTTCAGCTGCGGATGCGCCTCGCGCTGGAAGGCCTCGGTGATGTACTGCACCGCGATCTGCGCCGCCACCTCGCCGTGCAGGTGGCCGCCCATGCCGTCGGCGGCGACCATCAGCAGCGCGTCGCGCGAGTAGCTGTAGGCGATGCGGTCCTCGTTGCTCGGGCGCTTGCCGGGCCGGCTTTCCTGGTAGATCGTGAACTTCATTTGATCAGGTCCCGGACCCGCTTGCGCAGGTGGCCGAGCAGGGTTTTTCTGGGCGCGCTGCGATCCTTGTTGGCGAGCGCCTTCTGCAGGGCGAACACGCTTTGCGGGCGCTCCAGGTAATTGAGCTGCATGCACCAGTCCACGGTCTCCAGCAGCTGGCGCGAATATTTGTCCGGCCAGCGCCTGCCGGCGGAAACGAGCTGGTCGCGATCGAGGCGCTGATCGGCCGACTGGGGCGCCGCCGCCGCCATGCAGGCGTACATGCTGGCGCCGATGGAGTAGATGTCCGTCCATGGCCCGAGCAGTTCGCGCCGCAGGTTGTTGTACTGTTCGGGCGCGGCGAAGCCGGGCGTGTACATCGGCTTCAGCAGCGGCGTGTCGGTCGCCAGCGTCTGCCGCGCCGCGCCGAAATCGATCAGCACCGGCTGGCCGTCGTTGCGCAGGTAGATGTTGGAAGGCTTGATGTCCAGGTGCAGCAGCTTGTGCGTGTGCACCTCGCGCAGGCCGTTCAGCAGGCGGGCGAAGATGGTGCGGATGAAGCTCTCGCGGATCTCGCCCCTGTGCTTCTGGATGTGCTCCTGCAGGGTGCGCCCGCGCTCGTACTGCATGACCATGTAGACCGTGTCGTTGGCGCGGAAGAAGTTCAGCACGCGCACCACGTTGGGGTGCGACAGCCTGGCGAGTGCGCGCCCCTCCTCGAAGAAGCACTTCATGCCGTAGCGGAAGGCCGCCACGTTCTCCTCGGCGATCGAGGGCAGCTCGTCGCCCTGGATGCGCAGCGCCAGCGAGTTCGGCAGGTACTCCTTGATGGCGACCGGGCTGTCCTCGCCGTCGAAGGCGAGGTACACGATGGAGAAGCCGCCCAGGGAGAGCTGGCGCTCGATGCGGTACTCGTCGAGCCTGTAGCCCGGCGGCAGCGGAACGTTGGCTTGGGACGGCATCGGGCGCGCGCGTGGGGCCGGTGGGCACCGGCGGAGGTTCGGGTTAAGATAGGGTAACGCTCGAATTGTCTTTCGTTATCGCCGCGCTGTAAAGCCGCGGCTGGGAGTTTTCATGATCCACAGCATGACCGGCTATGCCGCACAGATGCGCGACATCGGGTGCGGCGTCCTCCACCTTGAGTTGCGCACGGTCAATTCGCGCTATCTCGACATGAACTTCCGCATTGCCGAGGAGGTGCGCATCGTCGAGCCGTCGCTGCGCGAGATGATCTCGGCCCGGCTCAACCGCGGCAAGGTCGATTGCCGGCTCAACCTGCTGCCATCGACCACGGCGGCGCGCGAAGCGAGCCTCAACCGGGCGCTGCTGATTCAACTGGCCGACCTGCAGGCCGGGGTGCGCGACCGGCTGCCCGAAGCGGCGCCGCTCACGGTGGCCGAGGTGCTGCGCTGGCCCGGCATGCTGGGGGACGACACCGTCGGCGCCGACACCCTGCAGGCCGAGTGCGCCGCGCTGGCGAAAGCCGCCCTCGACGAACTGCTCGCCACGCGCGCGCGCGAGGGAGAAAAGCTGGCGGCGATGATCCTGGAGCGCGTCGAGCGCATGCGCGCCCTGGTGGCGCGGGCCGCCCCCCTGCTGCCACGGGCCCTGGCCGACTACCAGGAGCGCATGGCCGTCCGCCTGCGCGAGGCGGCCGCCAGCCTGGACGAGGAGCGCATCCGCCAGGAGATGGGCCTGTTCGCCACGCGCGTCGACGTGGCCGAGGAGCTCAACCGCCTGGTTGCCCACCTCGACGAGGTGGCGCGCGTCGTCGACAAGGGCGGCGCCGTCGGCAAGCGCCTCGACTTCCTCATGCAGGAGCTCAACCGCGAGGCCAATACCCTCGCCTCGAAGTCGGTGTCGACCGAAATCACCGCCATTGCCGTCGACATGAAGCTGCTCATCGAGCAGATGCGGGAGCAAGTCCAGAACATCGAATAATCACGCGGCAAGCAATTCCGCCGGCCGGCAGGGCTCGCCCAGCGCTTCGGCCACCGCCGCGTGCGTAATGCTGCCGGCGTGCACGTTGAGGCCGGCGCGCAGCTGCGGGTCGTCGGCGCAGGCCTGCCGCCAGCCCTTGTCGGCCAGTGCCAGCACGAAGGGCAGGGTGGCGTTGTTGAGGGCGTGGGTGGAGGTGTGCGGCACCGCGCCGGGCATGTTGGCCACGCAGTAATGCACGATGCCGTCGACGACATAGGTCGGCGCCTCGTGGGTGGTCGCGTGCGAAGTCTCGAAGCAGCCGCCCTGGTCGATGGAGATGTCGACCAGCACCGCGCCCGGCCGCATCCCGGCCAGGTGTTCGCGCCGGACGAGTTTCGGCGCGGCAGCGCCCGGCACCAGCACCGCGCCGACGACGAGGTCGGCCTGAGCCAGCGCGGCATCGAGCGCCTCGGCGGTGGCGTAGCGCGTGCGCAACCGCCCGCCGAAGCGCTCGTCGAGCTGGCGCAGCCGCGCCAGCGAGATGTCCAGCAGCGTCACTTGCGCGCCCATGCCGAGGGCAATTTGCGCGGCATGGCTGCCCGCCACGCCGCCGCCGAGGATGAGCACCTCGCCGGGCGCCACGCCGGGCACGCCGCCCAACAGCACGCCGCGCCCGCCGGCTGCCTTCTGCAGGCTGGCGGCGCCGACCTGCGGCGCCATGCGCCCGGCCACCTCGCTCATCGGCGCCAGCAGCGGCAGGCCGCCGCCCGGCGCGGTGACGGTCTCGTAGGCGATGGCCGTGCAGCCGGATTCGCGCAGCAGGCGCGCCTGCTGCGGGTCGGGCGCCAGATGCAGATAGGTGAACAGCAGCTGGTCCGCGCGCAGGCTGCGGCATTCGGCCGGCTGCGGTTCCTTCACCTTGACGATCATCTCGGCGCGGGCGAACACCTCCTCGGCGCCGTCGACGACTTCGGCGCCGGCGGCGCGGTAGTCGGCATCGGCGCTGCCGATGCCCAGTCCGGCGCCGGCCTGCAGCAGCACGCGGTGGCCGTGCGCCGCCGCCTCGCGCACCGCCGCCGGCGTCAAGCCGACGCGGTACTCATGAACCTTGATCTCTTTCGGCACGCCGATCAGCATGGCCTTCTCCTTGTGTGGTGTGGACGAGGCCATGATGCGCCGGGGACGGCGAAATGGGCTTGCGTTTTGCCGGCGGCGGCACGGCCGCCGTGCAATAATCTTGCGAGATTCACCAGAAAATGGAAAGAACATGCCACCTATCGAGCTGGACAAGACAGATCGTAAGATTCTCGCCCTGCTGCAGGCCGACGGCCGCATCACCAACGCCGAGCTGGCGCAGCGGGTAAACCTCTCGCCCTCGGCCAGCCTGCGCCGCGTGCAGCGCCTGGAGGCTTCCGGCGTCATCGCCGGCTACGTCGCCCTGGTCAGCCAGGAAAAGCTGGGGCGGCCGACCAGCATCTTCATCGAGGTGGCGTTAAAGACGCAGAGCGAGGAGGCGCTGAAGGCCTTCGAGCGCGCCGTGCGCGCCTGCCCCGAGGTGATGGAGTGCTACCTGATGTCGGGCGACGCCGACTACCTGATCCGCGTCGTCGCCGCCGACACGCAGGACTACGAGCGCATCCACAAGCAGCACCTCACCCGCCTGCCCGGGGTGGCGCGCATCCGCTCCAGCTTCGCCCTGCGCGCCGTCTGCAAGAAGACGGCGCTGGATGTATGACGGCAAAAGTCAGTCCCGCCGGTACGGCGGCCGGACCTAACCCATCTTTCTCAACCGGCCGGGCAGTTGAAGCGTAACTGCCTGATCGTTTTGAG
>CAYYXS010000052.1:0-25606 GCA_964475635.1 uncultured Rhodocyclaceae bacterium | reverse complement strand
CAAGGCGCTCGTACACCCGCTGCAGGCCGCGGGCGTGGCGGACGGACCAGAGGCGCAGGGCGTACATGAACAGCTCAGTTCTGCAGCAGCGTCCACGCGCCGTTCTGCACCTTCAGCATCACCACCGAGCGGTGGTCGAGGCCGGTGTGCACCGTGCGCGCGTAGGGGATCACGCCCTGCGACACGGTGGTGTCGCCGAGGCTCTCCAGCGCGCTGCGGAAGGCGGCGCGGAATTCCTTCGTGCCCGGCTTCGCCTGCTTCAGGGCGACGGGCAGCGCCTTCTCCAGCACGAGCAGGATGTCGTTCACGTGGGCGGCGAACTGGTTGCGGCTGCCGGCGCCGAACTTCTTCTCGTACTGCTCGATGAAGCGCAGCGCCAGGGCGCGCGAGGGATGTGCCGCCGGCAGCTGCTCGGCGACCGGGATGAAGCCCGACACGGCATAGGCCCCCTCGACGTCCTTGCCGCCCAGGCGCAGCATGTCGGCCGAGACGGCGCCGTGGGTGTGGTAGATCGGGCCCTTGTAGCCCTTGTCGAGTACCGCCTTGTGCGGCATCACGGCGCCGCTGCCGGTGGCGACGATGAGCACGGCGTCCGGCTTGCTCAGCGCCACCTTGATCGCCTGGGCGTTGGCGCTGGTGTCGGGGCGGGCGAAGCGCTCGACGGCGACGAGCCTGATGCCGGCCTTCTCCGCCGCGGCGGCGGTGGCCTTCAGCCAGGTCTCGCCGTAAGGGTCGTTGTAGCCGAGGAAGGCCAGCGTCTTCACGCCGGCTTTCTGCATGTGCTCCACCGCCGCAGTGGCCACCACCGGCACGTTCTGCGCGACGCGAAAGGTCCATTCGCCCTTCTCCGGGGCGAGATCGAGCGGCGAGGGCGAGATCTGCACCACCTGGCTCTCGCTCGCCACGCCGGCGGCGGCCAAGGCCGGCGGCGTGATGGCCGAGGCGATGAAGAAATCGACCTTGTCCTCGTCGATGAACTTGCGCGCGTTCCTGACGCCGGCCGTCGGGTCGGAGGCGTCGTCGAGGATGACCAGCTTCAGCTTCTCGCCGGCGACCGACGCCGGCCACAGCTCGAAGGCGTTCTTCGTCGGCAGGCCGAGCGAGACGCCCGGCCCGGTCAGGGGAATGCTGACGCCGATGGTGACCTCGGCTTGGGCCGGTGCGGCAAGGGCGAGAGCGAGCCCCGCCGTTGCGGCGATTTTCCTGATGTCCATGTCTCCTCCTTTTGTGATGTGCGCACCGCTGCGGGGTGCGCGCCGCCGGCTCTCTGCGGGAACGGCGCCCCGGCGGTGGTCGGCGTCTTCTCGGTCAGAGGAGACACCATACCCGTCAGGGTCATTTCCCGCATCGTCCGGTCTTTGCATGTCATCCGTCAATCAACGAAAGGAGATTTGCCGCATCCATATTTTGGATACGCCTCAATTGCCCTCGTCGAGCTTCCAGGCGCCCTTCTCGATGCGCACGATGACCCGCGCCCGCGGATCGAGGCCGGAATGATCGGCGGGCGACATGTTGAAGACGCCGGCGTTGGCCCTCAGGTCCTTGACGTTCTCCAGGGCCTCGCGCAGGGCGCGGCGGAATTCGCGCGTGCCCGGCGCGGCGCGCTTGCCGGCCTCGGGCACGGCGTGTTCCAGCAGGGTGAAGGCGTCGAAGGCCTGGGCGGCGAAGTTGGAGCGCGTGTTGGCGCCGAACTTGGCCTCGTACTTCGGCACGAAGCCCGCACTGGCGGCCCGGGTCGGGTAGTCGGCGGGCAGCTGCTCCCAGACCAGGTTGGGACCGACCGGCACCAGGCCGCCCTCCAGCGCCGCGCCGCCGACGCGCAGTAAGTCGGCGTTGGCAGCGCCATGGGTCTGGTAGATGCGGCCCTTGTAGCCGCGTTCCTTGAGGGTGATGTGGGGCAGCGCCGCCGGCGTGCCGGAGCCGGCGACGAGCACCGCGTCCGGGCTGGCGGTAAGCACCTTGAGCACCTGGGCGGTGACGCTGGTGTCCTTGGGCGAGAAGCGCTCGACGGCGACCAGGCGGATCTTGTGCTGTTCGGCGAACCGGGTGAACTCGCCGAGCCAGGACTCGCCGTAGGCGTCGTTGTAGCCGATGAAGGCGGCGCTCTTGACGCCCTTGCCGGCCATGTGCCGGGCCACGGCGTCGGCCATCAGCGAATCGTTGGCGGCGGTCTTGAACACCCATTTGCGCTTCGCATCCATCGGCTGGACGATGCGCGCCGAGGCGCCCAGGGCGATCAGCGGCGTCTCCGCCTCGGCCGCCGGCTCGATCATGGCGAGCGACTGCGGCGAAGTGGACGAACCGACGATGGCGTCCACGCCGGCATCGATGAATTTCTTCGCGTTGGTCACCGCGTTGGTGGTGTCGGAAGCATCGTCGAGCAGAGTGTATTCGAGCCTGTAGGGGCCGATGCGGTCTGGGAACAGGCTGATGGCGTTCCTCGCGCCGATGCCGAGGATCGCTGCCGGCCCCGTGGTGGGCACGGTGATGCCGATCTTGACGGTCTGCGCCGCCGCGCCGCCCGCCAGCCCCATGGCCAGCGCCAGCGCCAGCCCTTGTTTGATGTATCTCATGATCTCCTCCCTGAGTTGTCGGCCTGTTGCCGAAGTTGTTAAGATTCCCGAGTTTTTCGTTACGCTCGTTACGCTCCCCCCCCACACTGGAGGCGAACATGCAAGCCTGGATGATCCGCTCCGCTCCCGCAGCGCGCCTGCCGGCCGCCGCCGCCGCGGCCATCGTCGAGGGCATCGGCCGCGACTGCTTTGCCCGTCAGGTGCTTGCCGCCGTGCGGCCCCTGCTGCCCGTCACGCACTGCGTGGCCATCGCCATCGACGCGGCGGACGCCGTACCGCTCGGCTACGCCAGCCTCGACGGGGAGGTGGCGCGGGCCGCCGGCACGCACTACATCCGCCACGGCTACTACCGCCAGGACAACAACCTGCGCCTGCTCGAGCGCCATGCCCGCGAATTCGCGCCGGGCCGGGCGCTGCTGAGCCGCCAGTCGCCCGCCGACGTGTTCGACGCCGACCACCGCCGCACCTGCTACGAGCGCCTGGGCATCGTCGAGCGCCTCTCGCTGGTCTGTCCGCGCGAATCCGGCCGGCCGCTGTTCCTCAACTTCTACCGCTCGCGCCGGGACGGCGCCGCCTCGGCGCGCGAGCTCGACACCCTGCGCGCCCTGGTGCCGCTGCTGGCAAGCGCCGTGGCGCGGCATGCGGAACTCGCGCCGGCGCCCGCGGCCGACCACCGCAGCACAGCGCTACTCGCCACGCTCAGCGCCCGCGAGCAGGCGGTGATCGAGGGCGTCTGCGCCGGGCTGTCCGCCAAGCAGATCGCGCGCCGCCTGGGCATCGAGCCGAGCACGGTGATCACCTACCGCCAGCGCGCCTACCGGCACCTCGGCATCCAGCGGCAGCTCGACCTGATCCGGCTCTTCCGTCATTGACCCTGGCGGAAATTATCCACACCCACGGAATGGAAATCTGTCCCCACGCGTGAGGACATGGACTTACACAACGTCGATTTGAACCTGATCCCGGTGCTCGATGCCATGCTGCGCCAGAAGAGCGTGACGCTGGCCGGCGCCGAGCTGGGCCTGAGCCAGCCGGCCATGAGCTACGCCCTGGCCAAGCTGCGCCGCACCTTCAACGACCCCCTGTTCTTCCGCGTCGGCAACGAGATGCAGCCCACCGCCCTGGCGCTGGACCTCACCGGCGCGGTGCGCGAGGTGCTCGACAAGCTGCGCGCCGATGTCTTCGGCCTGACGCCCTTCGATCCGGGCACGACGACGCGCTCCTTCGTCTATTGCATGACCGACATCGCCGAGAGCTATTTCCTGCCCGGCCTGGTGACCGAGCTGCAGCGCCTCGGTGCGCGCATCGAGCTGCGCACCGCGCTGCTCTCGCCGCTGGCGCTGAAGGTGGGCATGGAAAACGGGGAGGTGGATTTCGCCGTCGGCATCTTTCCCGACCTGAGCGGCCCCGACCACTTCCAGCAGACGCTCTACGAGAGCCGCTTCGTCTGCGTCGCGCGCAGCGGCAACCCTTACGTCAAGGGACGGCTGACGCTGCGCCGCTTCATCGAGGCGCCGCAGGTGGCGGTGAGCGCCCCGGCGCGCAGCCAGCCGATCCTGGAGAGGACGCTGGAGCGCCAGCGCATCCGCCGCAGCGTGTTGCTGCGGGTGCAGAACTTCCTCACCCTGATCGAGATCGTCTCCAAGACCGATCTGATCGCCGTGGTGCCCTACGAGGCGGCGGAGACGCTGCAGAAGATCGTCCGCCTCAAGGTCTACGCCCTGCCCTTCGAGGCCGACACCTTCCCCGTCAAGCAGTACTGGCACCGGCGCTACAACAACGACCCCGGCAACCGCTGGCTGCGCGGGGTGTTCTTCCGCCTCTTTCATGAGAAGGGCAAGGGGGGCTGAATATCCCCCTTTTGGAAGCTGATTACCAATAAAACTCAGCCGACATTGCGCGAACGCGCCCCGTTCATTTTTGCTTGAGCCGTGAGGCCGGTCTCCCCCTTTGAAAAAGGGGGAACAAGGGGGATTTTCGACGGTGGCCAGTGCGCGAGCGGCTGACAAATCCCCCCTCGCCCCCCTTTTTCAAAGGGGGGAACAGGGACGGCTGCAGCCCCTGACTCCTCTCTGCCCCTCCTTTTTCGAAGGAGGGGACCCTTCGATTGACGCCTTCAGGGCCGCAGCACGGCCTCGTCGGCGCCGGCGGCATACAGGCGCTCCACCAGCGCGGCGCGGCGGGTGAGCACGGCGCGCTGGTTGATGTAGCCCTTGTCGGTGATCTCGTTGGCGTCGATGGAGGGCGGCTCGGCCATCAGCAGCGCCCGCGCGGCGTAGGTGGAACTGCCGCCGCCGTCGCGCTTGAGCTGCGCCAGCGCCGCGCGCACGCGCGCCGCAACGCGCGCGTCGGCCAGCACCCGTTCCAGCGGCGCATCGGCCGGCAGATCCGGGCAAAGGCTGCGGCAGCCGGCCGGGTTGGCGAAGATCAGGAAGCCGACTTCCTCGCGGTCGTGGCCGGCGACGACGATGTCCTGGGCGACGGACGCCAGCGCGGCCAGCGCCTTCACGCGCAGCGCGCCGACATGCACCCAGACGCCGCTCATCAGCTTGAAGTCCTCGGCGATGCGGCCGTCGAACTCGATGCCCTTCGCCGGATCGTTCGCGTCGGCAAAGCGGCCGGCGTCGCCGATGCAGTAGTAGCCTTCCGCGTCGAAGGCCTCGCGGGTGAGGTCGGGCCGCTTCCAGTAGCCGGGCGTGACGTTGGGGCCGCGCACGCGCAGCTCCAGCTTGTCCTGGTTGGGCACCAGCTTCAGCTCGGTGCCCGGCGCCGGCAGGCCGATGACGCCGGCGCGGTCGATTTCGAAATGCACCGTGGTGTTCATCGGCGCCGTCTCGGTGGCGCCCCAGGCGGAGACCATCACGGTGCGCCGGCCGCGCTCCTGCACGGAGAGGTCTTCCAGCTTCTCCCACAGGTTCTGCGGCAGCGCGGCGGCGGCATAGAAGATCATCTGCAGGTCGCGGAAGAAATTCTTCCGCAGTGCCGCGTCCTGCTCCAGGAAGGGAATCAGCGCATCGAAGCCGCGCGGCACGTTGAAATAGATCGTCGGCGACACCTCGCGCAGGTTGGCCACCGTCTTCTCGATGAGGCCGGGCACCGGCTTGCCTTCGTCGATGTAGAGCGTGCCGCCGTTGGCCAGCACCATGTTGAAGTTGTGGTTGGCGCCGAAGGTGTGGTTCCAGGGCAGCCAGTCCACAATCACCGGCGGCGTCTGCACCAGGAAGGGCCAGACCTGGCGAATCGCCTGTTGGTTCGAGCAGAGCATGCGCTGGGTGTTGATGACGCCCTTCGGCTCGCCGGTCGAGCCGGAGGTGAACAGGAACTTGGCGATGCTGTCCGGGCCGACGGCGGCGAAGGCGCGGTCGACTTCCGCGCCGGGCGCCTTGCGCAGATCGGCGAAGGGCGTCGCCTTCAGCCCGGCCGGGGCATTCGCGCCGATCACGATCTCGGCGCCGCCGAAGTCTACCGTTTGCAGCACGCCGGCGAACTTCGCGCCGTCGGCGGCATACACCAGCCCCGGCTGCAGCAGGGCGGCGATGGCCTTCACCTTGGCGTAGTCCTTCGACATCAGCGAATACGCAGGCGAGATCGGCGCCACCGGCACGCCGACGTGCATGGCACCGAGCATCAGCAGGGCGTGGTCGATGGCGTTGTCGGAGAGGATCATCGCCGGCCGCTCGGCCGAGAGGCCGCGCGCCAGCAGCGCGGCGCCGATGGCGCGCGCCTCGGCGAGCGCCTCGGCGAAAGTCAGTCTGCGCCATACGGCGCCGGCACGCTCTGCCAGGAAAACCCGCTCGGGCGCCTCGCGCGCCCAGCGCTCCAGGTGCTCGCCGAGACAGCGCGCATAAGGGGCGAGCGCCTGCGGCGAGCGCAGCACCTGCGCGCCGTCGGCACGCCGCTCGACCTCGACCGCGGCAGGGGCGAAGTTCAGGCTGGCGAAGGGCGGCTTGATCATTTCAATAGTTTCCAGTCTCCGCCGGACACCGTCGCCATCACGGCGGCGCGGGCGTCGAAGCCGTTGTGGTTGGTCGGCGACATGCTGAACACGCCATGGGTCGCCGGCAGCTCCTTGACGTTTTCCAGCGCATCGCGCAGCGCGGCGCGGAATTCCGCCGTGCCCGGCTTGGCCTTCTTCATCGCTTCCGGCACGGCGCGGGTGAGCAGCAGATAGGCATCGTAGGCGTGGGCGCCGAAGGTGCTGCGGCTGTTCGCGCCATGGGCGCCCTCATAGAGCTTGATGTACTCGAGCGCCGGCTTCTTCGAAGGATGCGAATCCGGCAGTTGCTCGGCGAGCAGCATCGGGCCGACCGGGAAGACGGTGCCCTCGACGTTCTTGCCGCCGACGCGCAGGAAGTCGCGGTTGGCGATGCCGTGCGACTGGTAGAACCGGCCCTTGTAGCCGCGCTCGGTCAGCGTGGCCTGCGGCAGCACCGCCGGCGTGCCGGAACCGGCGACGAAGACCGCATCGGGATTGGCCGCCATGATCTTCAGCGCCTGGCCGGTGACGCTGGTGTCGGCGCGCTGGTAGCGCTCGACCACCGTCAGCTTGATGCCCTTCGCTTCGGTGACGCCTTGCATGGCCTTCAGCCAGATGTCGCCGTAGGCGTCGGCATAGCCGATGAAGCCGACGGTCTTGATGCCGTTGGCCACCATGTGCTCGACGATCGCCGCGCCCATCAGGCCGAAGTTCTGCGGCGTGGTGAACACCCAGCCGGCCTTTTCCCCCGCGGGCGGCAAGGGCGCCAGGGCGATCTGCGGCGTCTTCGACTCGAAGGCCACCTCGAGAACCGCCATCGAGGTCGGCGTGGCGGTGGCGGCGATCAGCACGTCGGCCTTGTCCTCGGCGACGAACTTGCGCGCGTTCTTCACCGCCGTGCTGGTGTCGGTGGCGTCGTCCTGCACCAGCCACTTCACCTTTTCGCCGGCGATGGTGCCGGGCAGCAGGGCGAAGGTGTTCTTTTCGGGAATGCCCAGCGAGGCGGCCGGGCCGGTGGCGGACAGGCTGACGCCGACAGTGATGTCGGCCAGGGCGGCGCCGGCGAAGCAGGAAGCGGACAGCAGAAGGGCGAGCGCGCGGATACGCATGATTGTCTCCTCTTTATATTTGGTGTGACCGGGATCGGCGACGATGCGATGTCACGATACGCCGCGTTTACTAACTTTGTCAAACAGTTGTTAGGCTAGTTAGTTCGGGCTAGAGTACGGTCATGTCGAAAGCCGCCAGCCGCCAGGAAGTCGAGCGCGCCGCGCTGCGCCACGCCCGCGAGCACCCGGAATGGGGGCAGGCGCGCGTGGCGCAGGCCATCGTCGACGGCGGGCTGAAGGTGTCGGCCGCCGGCGTGCGCTGGATCTGGCAGCGCCACCATCTGGAGACGGCGACGAAACGCGCCGCGGCGCTGAGGAAGCTGGCGCCGGTGCGCCTGTCCGCCGCGCAGCGCGCGGCGCTGGCCGGCATCGACGCGCGCCGCGGCGGCACCCACGAAGGCGAGACGCCGCGCCTGGCGCGCGAGCACCTGCTGGCGGTGGCGGTGCGCGAGTTCGCGCGCCGCGGCTTCGCCCGCACCTCGATCCGCGACATCGCCCGGGCGGCAGGCCTGCAGCCCGGCTCGGTGTACCACCACTTCGCCTCGAAGGACGATCTCTTTATCGCCGCCCACTCGGCCGGCATGCGCACAGTGACGCAGGCGGTCGAGGCGGCGCTCTCCGGCGTGCGCGATCCCTGGCAGCGGCTGGAAACCGCCTGCCGGGTGCACATCCAGCACCTCGTCTCGGGCAACGACCTGACGGTATGGACCGGCGCCAGCCTGTTCCTCTTCAACTCGCCGGAGATGCAGCGGCAACTGCGCGCCGAGCGCGACCGCTTCGAGGCGCTCTACCGGCGCCTGATCGAGGCCCTGCCCCTGCCCGCCGGCATCGACCGCAGGCTGCTCAGGCTGCAGCTTCTCGGCGCGCTCAACTGGACGCGCACCTGGTACCGCCCGGGCAAGCGCGGCGCGGCGGACATCGCCGCGCACCTGTTGAAGCTGCTGCGCGAGCCGCTCGGGCGGGCGTAGCGCGCACTACTTTAGGACTTCGCATCGGTCGGTTTCTCCAGCCTTCGTATCCTTTCCCGCGCTTCAGCTTCCACTTTTTTGCACTCAGCTTGAAATGACGGCTGGCACTCAAGGTCAGCGATAACCGGTTTTAGGTCTAGGCGATTTGAGCTGTCTGAGACCTTGGTGCTGCTCAGCCTTTCGATCATGCTTTTTCCTGATTACCCATGAGGCTCAGCCATGCTTGCGTCTGCTCGTTGCCACCAAGGCTCAGCGCCCGCATCGTCATGCCGGCGAACGCCGGCATCCAGAATACGGCTTGCGTGTCCGCGACGGCCTTCTGGATTCCGGCGCCTGCCCCGTACCACGATATGGGGTTCGCCGGAATGACGGCGGTTGAGGTCGGTCGGAATGCATGCCGAGTTTCGTTGGTAATCAAGTGCTTTTTAGATTCTTCGGCGCCTCGACGTTGGCACCACGTAACAGATACCACACCCAAGGCCGATGAACTGGCACCTGTCGCGCTCGCAGGCGACACAGGTCGGGATGACGAACGATTGGTTGAAAGCACGGGGGCTGGTGAGTATCCGTGATCTTTGGATGAAGGCTCACCGCTACGCATGAGGCAAATCGTGTGTGCCCTGTTGGTGAACCGCCCGGTGCGGATCCGCATACCGGGTGGTGTGGAGAGGGCCGGCTAGAAGTCGGCCCTACCTCGATTATGCCGCATAGTTTTTCACAAATCTCTCGGCAGTTTCGAGTAGCTCACGGAATTTGTCTCGCGAACATTGACTATGTTTAAGCGACGTGCCATTCATGGACAGATCAATAGTGACGCCAGACCACGTTATTGGCAGCAAAGCCTTTTCATCTTTGCTGAAACAAAACTTCATATCGTGTGCGAAATAGTTGCGGAGAATTCGCCAGAACTGGTACCACGGCTGCTCCTTCAATTCGACGAGATGTCCAATTGAATTGAAATATGCCTTGGTTAGCGGAAGCAACCCGACGATGGCTGCGCGGTGTGCGGAGTCGTATAGCTCTTCGCAGGCTATGCGCATGGCGCGATCGTCATGAACAAGGGCGACGACATTCGGAAACGGCCGCGGGATATCCGGCATTTGCTCGTAGAGCTTTTCGAAGAATGTGGGTGTCTCGGGATATGACCACAATATGAGCGACGCGTAAGTAAGCTGAATGTGGTTCAGCAACGTTTGGTAAACCCCAAGAAGGTCAGGCTTGGTCATTGGTATGCGGCAGATCGTGGAATTGGGACGCCTGCGCGGCTTTTCGCGCAGGTCGCCTCGAATGCCGGGGTTAGAGCAATTGTTGACAAGAAACTCACGGGAAAAACGCCCGGAAAGTAGCACTTGCCAGAGCTAAGGCAATGCCGGCCATGATTACGACAACCTTATTTAGGGTAAATGATCTGGAGAAATTGGCTCTCTGCTCTCTTTCGGATGGAGGAAGGTACGAAGCATCGTACCCAACAACTTTCTCGATTTCTGGGGCTGGAAGTTTTTTAGTTCGATTTAACCAGCGTACGGAATCGAATACTCCGAAGACGGCGAAGCAAGTAAGTGTCAGTAGTAGCCATTTGGTCATGTGAGTGCTCTAACGACGCTGTAGGAAAACTCTTGCAAGGACCAGCTGGGCGGCTGCCGCGGGACGGTTATCAGCATGTCTTGGCGCCTGCCGCGACTGGATCGAAGCCTTCGGGCCAGGTCGTCTTGTTGTCATAGCAGGCGCCGGTGAGCGTGATGTGACACTCAGAACTCCGTGCTTTGACGCCCAACGTCCAAGCTCATGGGCGTTGCGCGGCTTTATCGCGCAGCGCCCCTTGGAGCGCAGTGTTGGGCCTATGCCGCCACACCACTGATGTCCTCCACGGTGATGTGCTTCTCGCTCCCTTTTCCGGCGACGATAAGCTCCAGAAGAACAGCCTCTCCCTCGGCAACGGGAACGAGGCACTCAACTACTGCAAACAACCCCGTGTCGTTCGGCGCGAAGTACTTAACCGAAATTGGCTGACGCGCCATGGACGTTGCGGAAAGCGGCGATACGGCAGCACTCAAAAAGTCGGCTTCGATTGCTGCGGCGGGCGTGCGATCATAGGCGAGCGTATACCCAAAGCGATTGGCAAGCCCTGTGAAATCTCGCCGCAGTAGTAAAGCGCTCGCCTCCTCGCCAAGGGCCGAAAGCCATTTTTCGTCCGTTTGAGTGGGCAGGAGTTTCATGCAGAGGCCCAACGTTCAAGGTGTGGGACGCGTAGCGAGCGGGCGAAGCCCGCTTGCGGAGCGTCCCTCTCGACCGCAATGTTGGACGTGCACCTATCGGACGAGACAGAATCAAGCGGTTGCGTTCTTCCGCCGGTACGCCAGCCTGTGTAGTTGTGGATGTCTGCGGGCATGGGAGCTGAGTTACAGCCACCGCTACCTGAACATTCCTTCGCCTGCCGTTCTTCTCGTTTGATCATGCGTTCCGTATAGAAGAGCCAAAAACCTACTACAAGAAGTAAGAATGAAATAAGCAATACCTTGTGGCTGACGATCCAGCCGAGCGGCACCAAGGCAGTGCCGCCTACGAGAAGCACAAGGCCAGTAAGTTCGCGCAGAGTCATTGATGGGGCGCCAAATAGCAAAACTCTTCTCATGGCCGCATTCTGCTGTGAACCAAATGGAATATCAAGGCTCCAACGGGGGGTATTTGGAGAGTCAGCCATGGCGCGCTGCAAGGTAATCGACACCAGCCCGCGTTTTCTTGCCGTCGATCTGCAACGGCAGCTTCTGCCCAGCGGGCAAGTCGCTCTACCAGAACAGGGCGAACTGCAACCACAACGGGCACCTTGCCGTGAAATTCCAGGGCGCGCTGCGCGATTGCCTGCCCTGCACGCAGCGCGACACATGTCTGAGGAAACCGCAGACGACAAAGACCCGGCAAGTCTGCTTCTTTTGCGGCAAGGCGCCGGGCGGTGAGGCGAGCCACACCGGCATCATGAAGCGGGCGATCGATACGGAACGCGGGCGGGCGCTGAATGGCCGGCGCTTTGCGAAGGTGGAACCGGTGTTTGGCAACCTGCGATACAACAAGGACCTGATCAGCTTATTTGCGCAACTTGACGCACACCACTCCGCTGGCGGGGCGAGGATGGGTTGCGGGCTGGCTCTCGGGAAAAGTCAGTGCCCGGGATACGGCGGGAAAGGCAAGGGGGCTGGGGCCTGCAGGCAGAGCAGCGGGAAAACGGACCGGGCCAGGCCTCGGCGGCAAATCCCCTGGCAGGCCATCAGGCCTTGCGGCACAGCGGCCCCTCCAGCGGGTTTTCGACATTCCGCGCGATGGCCTGCACGAGGTCATGCACTTCCTCCGCCGTGAAGTGTTCCAGCAGGCGGCGCGCCAGCGCGCCCGGCAGCCGTACCATGCAGGAGCGGCCGTCGTCGAGCGCGACCGTGACTCCCGCAACCCGGTGGCTCACCCAGCCCTCCTTCGACTCGGCCAGGATCATCTGCTCGTCCATCAGCGTTTCGTATTCGGCCTCGATTCGCTCCACGTCCGCATCCGCAAGCTCGCCGTCCAGCTCGACCACAAAGCCCTCGATCTCGTCGTGGCGCGCGCGGCTGGCGATGCCCCGTTCCGCAAGAAAGCCGACGAATCGATCACGCAACGTCTCGTCGAAGAACATGTATTCGAGATTCATCGTCGCTCCTATCGATAGCGGCGCAGATACCAGGATTCGAAGAAGGCCTTGGCGCTGTGCATCAGGCCGATGGACGGCAGGGCGAAGCCGCCTTCGGGCGTGCGCTTCACCAGCATGCCGGCGTCGAGGCTGTCGACGACGCAGAGCAGCTCGACCTTGAAGGTCTTCTCCGGCTTGCCGCCGTTCAGCTCCGCCAGCAGGTTCTCCGCCGCCGCTTCCGCCTGCAGGTCGGCCATGTGCGCCTGCTTGGGCATCCAGTCCGGGCCGGGGAAGCTGCCGGCGTCGCCCGCGACGTAGACCCGTTCGCATCCCTCGACGCGGCACTGCGCGTCGGCCTTGATGAGGCCGCCGGGCGAGCGCGGCAAGTCGGTATTGTCGAACCAGGCGTTGCCGGTGAGTCCCGGCATGAAGACGATGAGGTCGGCGGGGAATTCGCCGCCCTCGGTCTTCACCCTGTCCTTCTCGAAGCCGACCAGCTTGTGGCCGAGATGGGTGGCGATGCCGCGCCGCTTCATCTCGCCGAGCAGGCGCGCGACGGCCTTCTCGCCGAGGCGGTTGCCGGGGTTCGGCATGGGATTGAAGAAGGTCAGCCCGATGTTGTCGCGCCGCCCTTCGCGCCGCAGTTGCGTATCGAGGCCGAAGAGGAACTCGAAGATCGGCCCGCCGCGCATGGCGGAAGGTTCGTTCGGGTTGCCGGCGAAGCCGAGGGCGACGGTGCCGCGCTCCAGGGCCTTCACCGCATCGCGCAGGCGCTCCACCGCGGCGATGCCCTCGCAGGGCGTGATGGCGTGCTCGATGCCGGGCAGCTTCTTGATGAAGCGTCCGCCGCAGGCGATGACCAGGCCGTCGTTGTCCACCGGCCCGGCCGAAGTCGGCACCGTGCGCCCGCCGTTTTCCAGGCCGGTCGCCTCGCCGGCATGGAAGCGGATGGCGTTGCGTTCGAAGAAGTTCAGCAGCGGGATGCGCAGGTCTTCTGCCTTGCGCATCCCCGAAGGCAGCCAGATCAGGCTGGGCAGGAAGATCAGTTCGGGCCGCGGCCCGATAACGGTGATCTCGACCTGCCGATCCAGCTGGCGCAGCCGGCGCGCCGCGGAGAGCGCGGCAAAGCCGGTGCCGATGATGGCGATGCGTTTCATGTCATTCCTTTAGTGCCTGCTCCAGGTCGGCGATCAGGTCGGCCGCATCCTCCAGCCCGACGGAGAGGCGCAGCATGCCCTCCGAGATGCCGCGGCGCGCCCGCTCCTCCGGCGTCAGGCCGTGGTGGGTGGTGGTGGTCGGCTGCGTCACCAGGCTCTCGGCGCCGCCCAGGCTGGGCGCCAGGGCAAACAGTTTCAGGCGGTCGGCCGCGCGCGTCGCCGCCGCGCCGCCGCCCTTCACCTCGATGGAGAGCATGCCGCCGAAGCCCTTCATCTGGCGCTTGGCCAGGGCATGGCCGTGGAAATCCGGCAGGCCGGGATGGTACACCCGCGCCACGTTTGGGTGCCGCGCCATCGCCTCGGCCACCGCCTGCGCCGTGGCGTTCTGCCGCTCGACGCGCACCACCAGCGTGCGCAGGCTGCGCGAGAGCAGCGCGGCGGTTTCCGGCGCGATCATCTGGCCGAGATTCTTGCGCCAGTTCCACACCGGCGCCAGCAGCTCCTTGCCGCCCATCAGGACGCCGGCGGTGATGTCGCTGTGGCCGCCGAGGTATTTCGTCGCGCTGTGCACGACGAAGTCGGCGCCGAGCGCCAGCGGGTTCTGGTTCACCGGCGAGGCGAAGGTGTTGTCCACCGCCAGGCGCGCGCCATGGCGGTGCGCCAGCCCGGCGATCGCGGCGATGTCGAAGATCTCCATGCGCGGGTTGGTCGGCGTCTCGAGGAACACCAGGCCGCAGCCCTCGCGCAGCCGCGCTTCGAGCAGATCCAGCTCGCTGCCAAGCAGCAGGTGGGTGCGCACGCCGAACTGCGGCAATTGCGATCCGATCAGCTCCAGCGTGCCGCCGTAGGCGTCGCCGACGCAGGCAATGCCCTCGCGGCCGTGCGTCATGAACAGCGCCGCCTCGGCCGCCATGCCGGAGCAGAAGGCCCAGGCCGCCTCGGCGCCCTCCAGCGCGGCGAGCTTGGCCTCCAGGGCGAAGATGGTCGGGTTGAGGCCGTAGCGGGTGTACAGGCTGCCCGCCTTGCGGCCGTCGACGACGTCGAGCACGTCGGCGGTCGAATGAAACTTGAAGGTGGTGGTGTTGTAGATCGGCGTGTGCGGCGAGCCGTGCGCGTCGTCGAGTTCGCCGGCATGCACGCAACGCGTGGACAGTCCCTGTTCCTGGTTCATGCTGCCTCCCTTGAAAAAATCAGTTTGTCAGACGCGTCCATGCCTGGGCAAGCGCTTCCTGCAGCAGGGCGTGGCCGCCGATGCCAGGAAACGACACGTTGAGCGTGTTGGGCAGGCGCGCTTCCGCGCCCAGGGCGACGATGTGCGGCACGTTTTCCGTGCCCGGCCGCAGGCCGTGCTCCTGGCCGGCGCCGGCCATGATCGGCGCGATGGGCGTGGTGGCGTTGTAATCCAGATAAATCATGCGCGGTCTTTCAGCAGGCCGCGCAGCTGCCTGACGATGGCGGCGTCGTCGAACTCGCGCCCGCCGACGGCGCGCAGCGCCAGGCGTCCCTGGCGGTCGACGACGAAGGTGCTCGGCAGGCCCGCCACCTTCCAGCGCCGCATGGCGGCCGAATCGCGGTCGAGAAGAATGGTCACTTCGCCGGCGCCGGCGAAGGAGAAGATGGTCTCGGCGTCCTCGCCGACATTCACCGCCAGCACGACGAGCTCCTCCGGCCTGAACAGCTTCTGCAGGCGGCCGAGCGAGGGAAACTCGCGCCGGCAGGGCGGGCACCAGGTGGCCCAGAAGTTCACCAGCACCAGGCGGCCACGGAAGGAGGCCAGGTCCACTAACTTGCCGTCGACGTCGGGCAGGATGAGCGGCGGCGCGGCGGGCGTCCCCGAAACGGGCGTCATGCCGCTGCCCTGGGCGGCGAGCGGCGCGGCGGCGAGCAGGCAGCCGAGGCCGGCGAGGCGGGCGAGCGTGCGGCGGCGTTCAATCGAGCGGGGCGCAGCGGACATGGTCGATGGCAATTTCATGTGATCGTTTCCTGTCGGAAAATTGCAGGACGAGGCGGAACGGCGCGTCGATGCGCCGCTCCAGCGCCGCCATGCCCATGATCCAGTCGCCCGGCGCGAATTCCTGCCCGGCCTGGAACTGCGCCCAGCGGAAGGCGATGCGGGCCGGCTCCGCCACGCCCAACCTGTCCCATTCGGCCTGCCAGGCCTGCGGCTGCCTGAAGCGCACCGTGCCGGACGGGCTCTGCGCGCGCAGGTCGGCCAGGCGCAGGCGCAGCGGCTGCCTGCCGCCGTTGTGCAACTCCAGCGAGAAGACGCAGGCCGCGGCATAGTCGGCGATGGCGGCGGGCGCGAAACCGCGCGCCTGGTAGAAGGCGGCGACCTGCTCGCGCTGCAGTGCGGTGGCCTTGAGCGCCACGCCCTCGCGCGCGCCGTGCCACGGCGACTGACTATTGGCCGCTGCCGGCGCCGGCAGCAGCGCCAGCGCGCAAAGCAGGGCAAAGCGATGAAACAACATCCCTCCCGAAGCGATCATGTTTCCACGTCGGCGGCAGCGGCAATGAAGGCGCCGCAGTCCGGCAGCAGGCGCGAGAGCAGCGGCTCCAGGCGGCGGCTCCAGGCGCCGCCTCCCGGCAGCACGATGGCGCTGCGCAGGGCCAGGTTGCGCGCCGGCTGGCCGGCAAAGAGCGCGACAACCTCCTGCCGTGTGTGCCAGTGCGCGCCGCGATAGGCGCCGCTGCCGCCATGGCGGCCCTTGTCGCGCCAGAGCAGGCTGCGCCGGTTGAGCAGGCCGAGCGCGACGCGGCGGCGGGCCACCCGCAGCATTTCCGCCAGCGCGCGGCGCTCGTCCGGCATGAAGCACAGCGAGGTCACGCCGATCACCAGGTCGAAGCTGCGGTCGGCGAAGGGCAGGCGCTGGCCGTCGGCGGCAAGCCAGGCCGCGCCGCCCTTGCCGGCGGCGCAGCGCAGCATGCGCTCGTCGCGGTCGGCGCCGGCGGCCCAGGCGATGGCGCCGGTTTCGGCAAAGCGCCGCGTGAAGTAGCCCGTGCCGCAGCCGACGTCGAGCAGCGTCTCGCCCGGGCGCGGCGCGAGCAGTCCAGCGAGCAGCCCGCCTTCGAGGCCGCCGATCCAGGCGCCGCGCGGCGCGGCATACCAGGCGTCATATCGTTCCGGCTCGCTCAGAATACCAGCACCTTTTCCGCCCATCCGGTCCATTCGGTGAGGATGTCCATGGTACCGCGCTGCGCGCCCGGCACCAGGTCCGCATCGGCCAGCCCGCGCGCGTCCATGCAGGTGCCGCACACCGACACCTCGCCCTTCCTGCGCAGCACCGAGCCGAGCATGTCGCCGATGTTGTAGTAGCCGGGCGGGACCTTCTGGCCGCCCCTGGCGCAGGACGCGGCATCGCCCATGAGGAACACCTTCACCTCGGCTTCCTGGGCGTTGAGCAGCGTGCGGGCCAGGCGCAGGCCGTTGTAGCTGCGCTCCGTGCCGTAGGGCGGATCGTTGAGGATGATGAGATAGCGCTGCATGGACGGCCTCCCGGCGGCTGGGTTAATATATTCAAAAGTTCTTTTGAATACTAGCGCCTATGCCGGATGATGGCAAGCTGTCGATGACATGAACCTGCCGCGCCTCCTTGCCGCCGCCCTTGCCGCGCTGCTCGCCCTCCCTGCCGCCGCGGAGGACACCGCGCTGCTCATCCAGCTCCGGCCCGACGGCCGTTATGCGGTCTGGCATGCGGGCGGCCAATCGCCGCTCGGCGAGGAGGAAATCGCCGCCCTGGAGGCGACCGCCCGGCCGGAGGGCGGCAAGCCGACGCTGACCGCCGCCGGGCTGGCGCAGGCCTTCGAAACCGGCAAGGGAATGCTCATCCGGCTGCCGGCCCTCGGCCCGGAGAAGACCCTGCTCATCGACCACGACGGCTGCGGCGGCATCAAGGTCTGGCACGCGCAGGGCGACGTCGAACTGACGGAGGACGAACTGACGGAACTGGTGTTGTCCGCGCTGCCGGACGGGGGCAAGAACGTCGCGCTCGCCAGGTACCACGCCAAGGCTTACAGCACAAGGATCGGCGTCATCGCGGCGATCTGGAAGCCCGTTCCGCGGCCCGTACGTTAAACAGGACTGGAAGCTTCAGACTTGGCGCCGTCATTCCCGCGCAGGCGGGAATCCATAGTGCCTCTCGGTAGGCTGCTGGGTTTCCGCTCCCCGCTTCAAGCATACGGGGACAAGCTTCGCGGGGACGACAAATCTCACCGCAGACTTAGAAGATAGGCGAGGATATCTTCGCGCTCCGCTTCGCTGCCCTCGAAGGGCGGCATGATGGAGACGCGCTTGCCGTCCTGTTCGGCGAAGCAGCCCTTGCAGGACACGACGACCTTCGAAGGCTCGCGCATCGATTCGGCGAGATAGGCCGGCGCGTGCAGGCCGCCGGCATGGCGGAGGTCGGGGCCGATGGATGGCCGCACCGGGTTGCCGGGATAGTCGTGGCAGGCGGCGCAGCCCTTGGCCTGCATCAGGCGCTTGCCGTGCCCTGCATTGCCCAATCTCGCCGTGTCACGGGGACTGACTTTTGCGGTGTTGCCGTCGAAGCGCAGCGTCTGCCAGGCCGAGAGCCGCTTGAGGCCGTCGCGCTCGGCGCCCTCGCCGTTCCAGATCGCGAAGGCCACAGGCAGCTGTTCCAACGACGACTCGACGGCGCGGGACAGCACCACGCGCCAGACGCCGTTCTTCCATTCCCCGCGCGCCCGCACGCCGCCCGACGGCTGCGCGGTGAGCGTGCCAAAGCCCTCCGCCGCCAGCAGCTCCGCCGTGCCGTCGGCGCGCCAGAACCACAGCGAAACCGGCGCGCCGCGATGGCCCATGCCGATGTAGGGCAGCGCCGCGTTCGGCTGCTGCGGCCACTGCACGGCGGCGGCGTCGGCGAATTCGCCGATGCCGCGCTGTGTCGCGGGCTTCCTGTCCGCCCATTCGAGGTGCAGGGCCAGCATCGTCGCGCCGCGCTGCGCGCGCACCTTGACCTGGCCCTTGCCGGAAGACTTCGCCGCCGGCGGCACGCTCGCCTGCGGATAGAGCGGCACGGCCACGGCCGCCTGCTTCAGCCACGCCGGGTTGAGCGGATCGGCGGCGGGCTCGCCGTCAACGCGCTTGACCGGAATCTCGGCCGCGGCGGCGAGCGGCAGCAGCAGCGCGAGCAGCAGACACCTCACTTTTTCACCTCGGCAATCGGAATCCTGAACATCTCCTCGTGGCGGTAGGCGATGAGGAGGTCCATCAGTTCGGATTGCTCGCCGCGCTGCTTTTTCGCCCGCTCCGCCTCCAGCAGCTTCAGCACCTCCGGCACGCGCGGGCCGAAGAGTTCGATCAGCAGCGAATCCGGGATGCGCCGCTCGCCGGTGGGCCGGCCCTGCGCGTCGAGCTTGTCGGGCGAGAGCGGCGGCACGTAGTACACGTTCGGCTGCGTGCCGAACTCGGCGTGCAGGGGCAGCGCGACTTTCCATTTCTCCACCAGCTTGTGCACCGGACCCTCGGCGTCGTCGAGAAAGCTGACGAAGCGGATGCGGCCGGCGCACTGGCGCGCGCAGGCCGGCGCCAGGCCCTGCTCGATGCGCGGGAAGCAGAGGATGCACTTCTCCGAGCGGCGGAACAGCGGGTTGAAGTACACCTTCTTGTAGGGACAGGCGCCGACGCAGTGCTGGTAGCCGCGGCAGCGCTCCTGGTCGACCAGCACGATGCCGTCCTCCTCGCGCTTGTAGATTGCCCCGCGCGGGCAGGCGGCCAGGCAGGCCGGGTTGGAGCAGTGGTTGCAGATGCGCGGCAGGTAGAAGAAGTGGGAGTTCGGGTAGTCGCCGGCGCCCACGTCCTCGTCCCAGCCCGGGCCGAAGGTCGGCGGGGTCAGCGGTGCCAGGTGAGGAAGCTCGGCCTCGGTAGGCGCGCCCTGCGCGTTCAGTGCCTTGGCGTAGTTCATGTCGAAAGGAATGCCGTAATCACGCGCGAGGTCGGGGATGCGCCCCTCCTTGACCTTGCCCGCCGCGTCGAAGCCGCCGCCGGATTTGCGCCAGTTGCGCGGATAGCCGCTGCCGGGATGGGTCTCGACGTTGTTCCAGTACATGTAGTCGCGGCCGTTGCGGTTGGTCCACTGCGTCTTGCAGGCCGAGGTGCAGGTCTGGCAGCCGATGCACTTGTTGAGGTCCATCACCATCGCCAGTTGACGTTTTGACATCGTTTTTCTCCTCAGACCTTGACTACGTCAACCGACGATTCGTAGGCAAGCTGGTTGCCGTCCCATTCGGCGCCGAACTTGAGGTGCCCCCAGCCGCCGGCGAGCTCGAGCGGCGCGAGCGCCCCGGCGACCGGTTCGTCCATGCCGAGACGCCTTTTGAACTGATGCGGCTCCCAGGCGTGGTCCATCATGAGCGTGCCCGGCCGCAGGCTCGGCAGGATCTTCGCCATCGCCTCGAACTCGCCCACGTTGTTGTGCACGCGCACCCTGTCGCCGTCCCGGATGCCGCGCGCGGCGGCATCCTGCGGATTGAGGTTCACGTGCGGCGCGCCGCGTTGCAGGCGCAGCATGTAGCGATTGCTGCGCCACGTGGAGTGGATGCCCCAGCGCGTGTGCGGCGAGTAGAACTTGAGCGGAAACCTCGAAGGGTGCAGCGATTCGCGTGCGGTCGGCACCGCGCACTTGAGCTTCAAGAACACCTCCTGGTCGATGTAGAACTGCTGGCGACCGGAGAGCGTCGGATAGGGGCGCTTCAGATAGAACTGCTCCTCGAACGAGCGGTACGGCTTGTCGGCATAGAGCGGCGAGGTGAGGCCGGCATTGGAGTTGAGAATGAGGAAGCCGCGCTCGACGGCGTTCTCGAATTTCCACGGCTTGAACGCGGGCACGTTCTCGATCAGCCACTTCACCACGTCCTTGTCGGTCTGGACCTTGCCCTGCATGGTGAAGTCGCCGTGCAGGGTGTCGAGATCGCGCGTGAGCGGCGTCTTCTTGCCGTCCTTTTCCACCGTGAAATCGGGGTCCGACAGGCGTACAAGCCCGCGGCGTTTCGCCGCCTGCTCGATTCGCTCGGCGAGCAACCGGCAAATTTCCCATTCCGATTTGGTTTCGCCGATCGGTTTGAGCCCCGGCGGCGGCACCGTGAGGTTCGCGTAACGGTGGTAGCCCACCTCGCCGCGGATGTCCCAGCCCTCGTAGTGGCTGATCGAGGGCAGCACATAGTCGGCGAGCTCGGCCGAGGAATCCATGCGGAAGTTGACGTTGACGTAGAGCTCGGTCGCCTCCAGCACCGACTTCCTGTAGTGGCTTGACGACTTGTTGCGCCGGAACATGTTGTCGGCGAAGAGGATGCGCACCTTGGGCTCGCCGAAGTTCGCGAGCCATTTCTTGTCGCGCGCCTGCTCGGCGAGCTTGACGAGCTCGTCGGGCGTGAGCCCGGCGCGCGATGCGAACTCCTTGTCTTCGTAGTGCTGCTTGAAAGTTTCCCACATGCGCCCGGAGAGCCATTCCCCGAGGAAACCGGACTCGAAGCGCGCGGGCTTCGGCGTCGAGAGCGGCCCGATGCCGCCCAGGCTCCACTGATGCTCGGTGTCCACCACATCGTGGCCGGTAAGCGCGCAAAACAGCGCCTGCGCCCAGCAGGCGAGGATGCCCCAGGCGTATTTGTGCAGCGAGAACCCGATGGTGAGTCCCGGGTCGTGCGCGGCGGCATACTCGCGCGCGAGCTTATAGACCAGGCTCGGGTGAATGCCGGTGTATTTTTGCGTTGTCTCGGGCGAGAACGTCGCGGCCTCGGCACGCACCTTCTCGAACACGGTGGTGACGGCGATCGGTTTGCCGTCCGCGCCCTTGACCTCGAAGCGCCCCGTAAGCGCGGGCTTCAACGCCCCGAGCCGCAGCGTCTTGCGGAAGTGTCCCTGGGTACCGGGTATCGGCGTGGCGGCACCGGTCGCTTCGTCCCAGCAGTAGAACACGTCCTCCTTGCCGCCCTTGCGCAGGTCGCCCATGCGCAGCAGCCGTCCGTTGTCCTCGCGCACCAGGAAGGTGAGATCGGTCTGCTCGCGGATGAAGTCCTCCTTGTACAGTTTCTCCTTGAACGCCACGTGCACGAGCGACATGGCGAGAAAACTGTCCGAGCCCGGATTGATCGGGACCCACCAGTCGGCGTGGACGGCCGTGGGGTTGTAGTCCGGCGCGATCACGACGATCCTGGCGCCGCGCCACTTCGCTTCCCACAGGTAATGCGCGTCCGGGATGCGCGTGACGTTCGGGTTGAAGCTCCACAACACGATGTAGTCCATCTCGAACCAGGCATCGAGCGAAGTCCCGACGTTGGGAACGCCGTAGGCGAGCGTGGCGCCGGTGAACATGTCGCCCACCGCGCTCGAGGGATAGAGCCGAACCGCGCCGAGCAGCGAGCCCAGGCGCAGCGGCCCCGCGCGCCGGCCCTGGGAGAGGATGCCGGTGCCGGTATAAACCATGAGCGCGCCCGGCCCGTGTTTCGCCAGGGTGTCCACGACCTTCCCGGCGATCTCGCCCATCGCCTGCTCCCAGGAGACGCGCTGCCATTCGCCCGCGCCGCGCGCGCCCGCGCGCTTCAGGGGATAGAGCAGGCGGTCCTTCTCGTACATCGCCTGCGAGTGGATCGTGCCCTTGTTGCAGCCGCGCGGGTTGGGATCGGGGATGTCGAGGTTGATCTGCGGGTACTGCGCGAGCTGCTCCTCGCGCGTCACCACGCCGTCCTTGGCGAATACGCGGAACGCGCAGTTGCCCTGGCAATTGGAGCAGTGGAAGGCGTAGCCGGCGGCGTCGCCGCGCGTGGCGGCGAATTCCTTGCGGTAGAAATCCTCCCAGGCGCGGTAGGGATAACTCGAGAGCGGATCGTTCACGTCCTGGATGCGCGCGAGCAACTCGTCGGGCAAGCCGGCGAGCAGGCCGCAGAAGCCGGCGCCGGTCAGCTTCAGGAAATCGCGTCTGTCGACCATAAATTATTCCTTGTAACCGCGGATGAACGCAGACAGGCGCAGATGAAAACTTCAATCGCGTTGATGCACTTATCCGCGTTCATCCACGTTTATCCGCGGTTTCAAAATCATTTGTTAAGCAGCCGTTCGACCGCCGCGCGCGCCTCGCCGCTGTCCCAGTCGTACTCGCCGAGCACACGCCAGGCGACGCGCCCGTCGCGCGCGATCAGGTACGAGGTCGGCACGCCCGGGACGCTGTACTGCCGCCCGACCAACCCGTCACGGTCGTGCCAAACCGGAAAGCTCAAATCGAGCATGTCCACGAATGTCTTGACGTCCCGGCTGCTGGTCTGGTCTTGGGACACCGCCAGCACCACCAGCCCGCGGTCCTTGTAGGCCCGGTACAGCGCCTCCATGGACGGCATCTCCTTGCGGCACGGCGGACACCACGTGGCCCAGAAATTGAGCAGGACCACTTTCCCGCGCAGCTCGTCGAAGCGCGCGGTCTTCCCTTGCAGATCCTGGGCGATGAAATCGCCCGCCACCACCGCACCCTTGACGGGTTTGAGCTCGCCCTTCGCGGCCACACTCGGTCCGGCAGCGAACGCGGTCATCGCGGCCACAAGGGCCAGGACAGCGAGCTTCGCTCGCCTCGGCTGACAATCCCTCCGCCGGAGGGAAGCGATCACAGTCATCCCGGCCGCCCGCGCCGCAAGGCCATCGTGTCGGTCAGCCCCGAAATCTCCGGCAGGCGGCTCATGCGCCATTGCGCCATGCCGCCTTCGAGGTTGACCGCGAGCCTGATCTCGCGCGCGGCGGCGGTGAACGCTTCGCGATCGCCTTCCTCGGTGACCACCACGGTGGCCCGCCAGCGATCGAGCTGTGCGGTCGGGAGCGCCTGCGGGGCGATATTGATCGCCTGCGGCAGGTGGCCATCCTCGAACTCCAGCGCGGCGCGCAGATCGAGAACCTGGTACCTGCCCGGCACCAGCCGGATCGTCCGATACAGGTCCGCGGCGGCCACCGCCTGCTGCGCCGCGAGTGCCACGCGTTGCGCTTTCGCGCCTTGCAGGAGCAGCGCGGCGAGCAGCGCCCCGATGATGGCGAGATAAAATGCATGCCAGCGAATATTCACGTTCGTTCCTCCCGATGGTTCAATCGCTCGCGAGATCGAGCCCGCGCGCCTGGATTTCACGCACCCGATGCCAACGGCCCCAGTAGAGCAGGAACGCCGTGCCCATACCGACACCGAAGAACGTCATGCCCATGGCGAAGCTGCCGACCGAAAGCGTGGGAAACCCGGCCATGAACGCGCCGGTGGTGCAGCCGCCGCCGAGAAGCGCGCCGAAGACGATGAGAAACCCGCCGACGAACACCGCGACTGCGCGGGACTTCGCGCCCGAGGGAAACGCCGATTCCCACAACGGCGTGACCGGTACATTCCGGAAGCTGCCGGAGACCAGCGCGCTCGCGGCCGCGCCGGCGAAGATGCCGACGACCATTGCCGCGCGCCAGGACGTGGCGTCGTCGAGGACGGAGACGCTGTTGAGGCGATAGCCGAACAGGTCGGTGACGTGGCTGACCAGCGCGGCAAAACCGCCGGAGATGCCGAGGTACTGGCCCTGGGCCGTGGCGGCGAGGATCACGATTCCCGCGAGAACGCCGGTGGAGACGAAGCCCCATTCGCGCCGGATCAGCGAACCGCGCGGTTTGTCGGCCTCGCCGATGGGATCGAGGCGAGGGCCGCGCGCCAGGGATGGCGCGTTTGCGGCTTCAAAACGCCTGCCCGGGTCGAGGCGGTCGGCGAGCGCGACCAGCAACAGCACCATCACGCCGAGCGCCACCGCGAGCGCACCGTACGACACGTCGAGCACGAGCGGCAGTGTCATGCTTTGCGGATAAGAACGGATACCCCACTCCGGGAGTTGCGGAAACACGGCGTCGAACGCGAATACTCCCAGCAACATGCCGAGCACCCCCAAACCGACTAACCATTTACCGGCGGCCGCCCGGGCCGCGCAGGTGCCGGGTCAGAAACCCCCGAGCGCCATGCCGACGCCGAAGACGACGCCGCCGAGGTAGTGGCCCATGCCGAAATAGGCGTTCACCCGCGGCGTGAGCGCCTCGACGCCCGCGAGGTCGGCGAGCCCGAGGCCGAGCGCCGTGATCGCGAGCGCGGTGAACATGAACTTCATGGGTTTCAGGTCCTGCATCAGCAGCGTGCCCATGATGCGCGAGTAGCGCGTGAGCCCACCGCGGTGCAGCACGAAACCGAAGGCCGCGCCGGTCGCCAAACCACCCAGAATTGCGTTCATGGCTGTATCCTCCAAGCGTTTACTTTTCGATCGGCAGGCGCGGGTCGGCGGACCACTCTTCCCACGAACCGGTGTATTCGACCACGTTGTCGTAACCGATCAGCTTCATGGCGAGCGCCATGTCAGTCGAGCGGCCGATGCCGGTCTGGCAATAGGTCACGACTTTGGTGTCTTTGTTGATGCCGCGCTGCTTGAGTGCTTTCTCGAGGTCCTGTGCCGCCTTGAAAGTGTTCACCTTGTCCGAGAACTTGGTCCACTCGAGGTGTACGGCGCCGGGAATATGCCCGCCACGTGAGGCGCCGGGGCGCACGTCCTTGCCGATGTATTCGTTGAACGAGCGCGTGTCCACGATGACGACATCCTTGGCGCGCATGCTTTTTTCCAGTGAGGCGCGGGTGAGAACCTTCGCCGGATGCTCCTTGGCCAGGAACCGCTTCTTCTCGATGCTCGGGACATCCTGCGTCACGGGACGGCCCTCCTTCAGCCACTTGCGAAAACCGCCGTTGAGCACCTTGACGTTCTTGTGCCCGAAGAAATCGAGCACGAACCACACGCCGGAGGCGGACGGCCCCTCGCCGCCGTCGTAAACAACGACTTGGGTGTTATTGTCGATGCCGGCCTCGCCGAAGATCTTTTCCGCCTCGGCGTTACTCATGGGGTGCCCGCTCTTCTTGCGCTCTTCGAGCTTGGCCAGGTCGAGGTAGAAGACATTGACCGCGCCCGGAATATGGGCGCGCTGGTAGCTGCCCGGGTCCACCGCGTCGACGAGCCGCACGTTCGGCTGGTTGACGATCTTGGCCAGCGCGTCGGTCTCGATCAATAGCTCGGACCGCACGTAACCCGCCGCCCATGCCGTTGCAGTCAGAAAACCAAGGGTCAGCGCGGTCAGGGTACGGCCCACCGCCTTATGCCAATTTTGCATCGTTATTTCTCCGG
>CAYYXS010000051.1:0-27395 GCA_964475635.1 uncultured Rhodocyclaceae bacterium | reverse complement strand
GATACCGCAACTGCATGCATAATATATGCCAATTATTAACGGGACAGGACACTAGCCGTCGCTGCCAAGCATGCGTTCCGGCCTCAGCCAGCGATCGAGATCCTCCGCGCCGGCATGGCCCAGCGCCAGGGCGGCTTCCTTCAGCGAGCAGTTCTTTCGATGGGCCAGCTGGGCGATTTCCGCCGCCCGCTCGTAGCCGATGTGCGGCGCCAGGGCGGTCACCAGCATCAGGCTGTCCGCCAGCGCCGCCGCGATGCGCTCCCGCCGCGGCGCGATGCCGGCGACGCAGTGCACGGCGAAGCTGGCCATGGCGTCCGTCAGCAGGCGCAGGCTCTGCAGGAAATTGTGGGCGATGAGCGGCTTGCAGGCATTCAGTTCGAGGTTGCCCGAGGCGCCGCCGATCGTGATGGCGACGTCGTTGCCGATGACCTGGCAGCAGGCCATGTAGAGGGCTTCGCACTGGGTCGGATTGACCTTGCCCGGCATGATCGAGCTGCCCGGCTCGTTCTCCGGCAGGGCCAGCTCGCCCAGGCCGCAGCGCGGACCGGAAGCGAGCCAGCGCAGATCGTTGGCGATCTTCATCAGCGCCGTCGCCAGGGTTTTCAGCGCGCCGTGCGCCGCCACCAGGGCATCGTGCGCGGCGATGGCGGCGAACTTGTTGTCGGCGCCGGCGAAGCGCGGGCCGAGGCGGGCGGCGAGCTCCGCCGCGACGAGGCGGCCGAAATCGGCGTGGGTGTTGAGGCCGGTGCCCACCGCGGTGCCGCCGACGGCCAGCTGCAGCAGGGCGGGCAGGCTGGCCTCGACTGCAGCAGCGGCGTGGTCGAGCTGCGCCACGTAGCCGGAAAACTCCTGGCCGAGGGTGAGCGGCACGGCGTCCTGCAGGTGCGTGCGGCCGATCTTGACGATGCCGGCGAACTCGGCGGCCTTGTCCGCCAGCGCGTCGCGCAGCCGCTGCAGCGACGGCCGCAGGCCCGTGACGATGCCAAGCACCGCAGCGACGTGCATTGCGGTCGGCACGACGTCGTTGGAGGACTGGCCGAGATTGACGGCGTCGTTGGGATGAACGCGCTGTCCTCCGCCCAGGCTTGCCGCCGCCAGATGGGCGAGCACCTCGTTCATGTTCATGTTGGTCTGCGTGCCGGAACCGGTCTGCCAGACGGCAAGGGGGAATTCCTCGCCATGGCGGCCGGCCAGCACTTCGTCGGCGGCGGCGACGATGGCTTCGCTCACATCGCGCGGCAGGCGGCCGAGGCCGGCATTCACCCGCGCACAGGCGCGCTTCACCTCGGCCAAGGCACGCAGCAGTTCCGCCGGCATGCGCTCGGTCGAGATGCGGAAGTGTTCCAGCGCGCGCTGGGTCTGCGCACCCCAGTGCCGTTCCTCCGGCACCTCGACGCTGCCGAGGCTGTCGCGTTCGATGCGGGCCATATTCAGTGCCGCGCTGCCGGCTTCGCGACGCTGTGGAAGCCGTAGGCATCGTCCGGCACGGCGTCTTCCCCGGCTTCCTGCAGGGCCTGGAAATCGACCGGATGATCCCAGTAGATGTTCCAGCCGTATTTCTGATCCTTCACCACTTCCGGATGGTCCGCCAGATAGTGGTCGATGAAGCGGGTGAACTCGGAGACGTACTCCTTGTCGCGACGCTTGTCCATTAGCCACCTCGCCTTCCCGGGTTTGCCGGTGCAGTCTGTGTAAATTTTCGACTGGCGCCTAGCGGCCGAGTTCCGCTGCGCGGCCGATGAAGGCGGCCACTTCATGGATCACCGCCGAGTCGCGCAGCGCGCCGCGGTGGCCGAGGCCGTGCGTGGCGACGAGGCGCGCGCCCGGCCAGCATTGCGCGTAGCGCTCGCCGTCGCGGAAGGGATTGTCGCGGTCGCCGATGTCGTGCACGATCAGCGCCGGCTGCGCCAGTTTCGGCGCGGTCGCCTCCACCTCGAAGTCGCTCCAGCGGATGCCGAAACGGCGCTCGATCTGCGCCTGCATCAGGGCGCGGATGCCCTCCGGCAGGCGCAGCAGGCGGGCGAAGCGGTGCGAGTATTCGGTCAGGCTGGCCGGCGGCGCCAGCAGCACGGCACGCTTCACCTGCGCGCCGCGCGACAGCACGTAAGCGCTCACCGCGCCGCCGACGGAATGGCCGATGACGGCATGCACCGGGCCGGTCTGCCTCAGCACCGCTTCGAGCGCGGCGGCCATGTGCACGATGGAGGATTCGCGCCCGCCGCTCATGCCGTGGCCGGGCGCGTCGAACCCCACCACCGAGAAGCCGCGCGCCGTCAGCGGCGCGACGTAGCCGCGCATCTGCGCGGCGCGCCCGCCCCAGCCATGCACCAGCACCACGACGGGATCCTCCGGGCGGCCCCAGCGCCAGCCGACCAGGCGGCCGGTCGGCATCGGCACGGTGAACAGCGAGGCCTCTTCCAGCGCGTCGAGTTCCGCCTTTCTGAAACCATGGCGCGGAGGTGTGAGAAACAGGCGGCGGGCGCGCTCCCCGGCCTTTCTCGGCGCCAGGCTGGCAAGGAAGCGCAACGCCAGGCGATGGCGGATGAGACCGATAAAGAAACGAACGGTCGTGCTAAATTTAGGACTAAAAAAAAGCGGCAGGGGCATTTCCATGAGGCTACTCCTTGGCGGGAGGAGAGAAATCGCGCACCAGGCGCTCGAAGGCGTCGAGGGCGCGGCGATTGGCATCCTTGTCCAGGAACATGCGCTGGTTCTGCATCGCCACCAGGACGAGGCCGGTAAGCTCGAAGACGAACTGCTCGACGTCGGTGTCGGGCCGGAGCTCACCCGTCTCGATGGCCAGGCGCACGGCATTGGCGAACAGGCGGCGGCCGTCGGCAAGACCGGCTGCCACCACATCGCGCACCGCGCCGGGCTGATCGTCGAACTCCTGGGCGGCGGAGTTCATCGGGCAACCGCCGGGCAGGCACGCCTTGCGCGTCCAGTCGAGCCAGTTGGCGAGGATGGCGCGCAGACGGGCAACGCCGCGCGGCGCCTTCAGCGCCGGCCGCACCACGATATCGACGAAGCGCTGCTGGCCCTCGCGCAGCACGGCGATCTGCAGCTCCTCTTTGGAGCCGAAATGCGCGAACAGGCCGCTCTTCGACATGCCGGCCCGTTCGGCCAGCGCGCCGATGCTCAGTCCGCCGACGCCGACCTCGCTGGCCAGCGCCAGCGCCTCGTCGAGGATCGTCTGCCGGGTTTCGTTGCCTTTTCCCATGGCGGCTTTATAGCACGAACGTTCGTTTTTAGTCAAGGCCTGAAAAAGGGGCGCTTCCTCACCCCCATCCCCTCTCCACGGGTGGAGAGGGGAGCCAATTGTTCCCTTCTCCCGCTTGCGGGAGAAGGGCTAGGGATGAGGGATGGCGCCCCTTCAAATATCCTCTCCCCGCAATCGGGAAGAGGATAAGGTGAGGGGGCCTCAGTTTTCCAGGTAGTCGGTGACGGCCATCCACTTGCCGTTCTGGATCTGGCTGACGCGCGACTTGATGTTGCCCAGATGCTGCGTGGCCGAGAACTTGTATTCCGGGCTGCCGAACATGTCGCGCGGGAAGGCGGTGCTCTCCAGCGCCTTGACGAAGCTGTCGGTGGTCAGGTTCGGGCCGGCCTTCTTCGCCGTCTGGTAGAACAGGTCGGCGATGACGTAGCCGTAAGCGGAGAACAGCCCCGGATCTTCCTTGAACTTGGCCTTGTAGCTCGCCGCCCAGTCGCGCACGTTCTTCGAGGCGTCGTCGGCATAGGGCACGCCGACCTGGTGCGTGGAATAGAAGCCTTCCACCGCCTTGCCGCCGAGCTTGTGGATGAGGTCGGTATAGGAGGCCGAAGTGCCGATGAAGTTCGGGTTCCAGCCGAGCTTCCTCGCCGTGCCGATGCCGCCCAGGGTCTCGCGGATGATGGTGCCCAGCACCACGGTGTCGCAGCTCGCCCCCTTCATCTTCGCCACCTGGGCGGAGAAGTCGGTGGCGCCGCGCTTGTAGGAGGTCTTCTCGGCGAAGGCCGTGCCGATGTCCTTGAGGCCGTCCTCGGCGCCGCGCAGCACTTCCAGGCCGAATTCGTCGTCCTGGTACATGATGCAGAACTTCTTCGCGCCATGCTCCTTGCTCATCCACTTCACGCCGGCGCGAATCTGGTTGTAATAAGGGGCGGCGAAGGAAAACTTCAGCTTGTGCAGCGGCTCGTACATCTCGCGCGCGCCGGTCAGCGGGAAGACGTGCGGGATGTTCTTCTCGAAGAGGATCGGCATGGTGGCCATGGCGACGCCCGTGCCGATGGTGCCGGCCATGGCGAAGATCTTGTCCTGCGCCACCATCTTCTGCGCTGCGAGGATGCCCTTCTTCGGATCGTAGCCGCTGTCTTCCACCACCAGCTTGATCTTGCGGCCATTGACGCCGCCGCTCTCGTTGATCTCGTCGACCCGCATCTGCATGCCGTTGCGCGCCGGCTTGCTGAAGCCGGCGAGCGGGCCGGACAAATCCTGGATCGAGCCGAGAACGATGGTGTCCTTGGTGACGCCCTGCTGCTGAGCCTGGGCGGCGCAGGCCAGGGTGGCGGCAGCCGCCAGGACGGCGGCCTTGATGATGGTGCGCTTCATGGTCAGGTCTCCTCTCCTCAGTTTCCCGTCTAGGGGCGGTACATGGATTCTATAAGGTCTGCATATTTTTGGTTGACGAATTTGCGCTTCAGCTTCATGGTCGGCGTAAGCTCCTCGTCCTCGGCCGTCAGCTTCTGCTCGATGAGGCGGAATTTCTTCACCTGCTCGACGCGCGCGAACTGCTTGTTCACCCGCTCCAGCTCCCCCTCGATCAGCTTCAGCACCTCCGGCGCGCGGCACAGGCTGGCATAGTTGGAGAAGGGGATGTCGTGGTCCTGGGCGAATTTCTCGACGTTCTCCTGGTCGATCATGATCAGGCAGACGAGGTAGGGCCGCTTGTCGCCGATCACCACGGCGTCGGTGACGTAGGGCGAGAACTTGAGCTGGTTCTCGATCTCCGAGGGCGTGATGTTCTTGCCGCCGGCGGTGATGATGATGTCCTTGAGGCGGTCGGAGATCTTGAAGTAGCCGTCGGCGTCGACATAGCCGACGTCGCCGGTGTGCAGCCAGCCCTCGGCGTCGATGGTCTCGGCCGTCCTCTCCGGCTGGTTGAGGTAGCCCATGAAGACGTTGCCGCCGCGGATCAGCAGCTCGCCGTTGTCGGCCACCTTGACTTCGCAGTACGGCACGGCGGTTCCGATCATGCCCGGCTTGATGCGCCCGGCCGGCGTCAGGGTGGCGCCGCCGCTCGATTCGGTCATGCCCCAGCCTTCCAGCATCGGGACGCCGAGCGCCATGTACCAGCGCACCAGGTCCGGCGAGATCGGCGCCGCGCCGGTGATCAGCAGGCGGCAGCGGTGGATGCCGATCAGGCGGCGGATGTTGTTGAGGACGAGGAAGCGCGCCAGCCAGAACCGGGCGCGCAGGCCCGG
The DNA here is from genome assembly GCA_964475635.1 of uncultured Rhodocyclaceae bacterium. Classification (GTDB taxonomy): domain Bacteria; phylum Pseudomonadota; class Gammaproteobacteria; order Burkholderiales; family Rhodocyclaceae; genus Desulfobacillus. The sequence goes on along the minus strand of CAYYXS010000051.1, from coordinate 21,932 downwards.
GCCGATCGGCCGGCCGGCCTCGTGCCGCGCCACGGCGCGCATGCCGACGCCGATGGCCCATCGGTAGGCGAGCTTCTCGACGGCCAGGCCTTCGGCGATGCCGATCATCACGCCGGAGTAGAACTTCTCCCAGATGCGCGGCACGGCGATGAACACCGTCGGCTGGATCTCGCGCACGTTCTCGGGGATGGTCTCGGGGTTCTCGACGAAATTGAGCACGGCGCCGGTGTACAGGCCGAAATAGGCGCCCAGTACCCGCTCGACGACGTGGCACAGCGGCAGGAAGCACATGCGCTCGACGGTCTCGTCCTGCACGATGACGGTGCTGAAGCCGCGCAGCGAATAAATGACGTTGTGGTGGGAGAGCATGGCGCCCTTGGGCTTGCCGGTGGTGCCCGAGGTGTAAATCAGGATGGCCACTTCCTCGGCCGCGCGCGAGGCGATGCGCGCCTCCCATTCTGCGTTGGCCGCCGCGGCGCCGAGCCGCTCCATGCGGGCGCGGCCGAGCTCGCGCAGGTGATCCAGGCTGATCACCTGCGGGTCGTCGAGCCCGCGCAGGCCGACCATGTCCCAGACGACGATCCTGCGCAGCAGCGGCAGCTGCGCGCGCGCCTCCAGCGCCTTGTCGAGCTGCTCCTCGTCCTCGACGAAGAGGAAGACCGAGCGCGAGTCCTCGGAGAGATACTGCACCTGCGCAGCCGAGTCGGTCGGGTAGATGCCCGAGCTGATGCCGCCGGCGCACAGCGCGCCGAGGTCGCAGAACAGCCATTCCTGGCGCGTGTTGCCGAGGATGGACACCGTCTCGCCCGGCGCGAAGCCGAGCTCGATCAGGCCCGTGCCGATCTCGCGCACGATCTGTGCAAGCCGGTTCCAGGTCAGCGTCTGCCACAGGCCGAAGGACTTCTGGCGGAAGATGACCTGCTCGCCGCGCTGCCTGACGGCATTGGCGAACATCCGCGGCAGGGTCTCGCCCGGCACGGCGATGCCCTGCGGGGCGATCGAGTTTGCGAATTCGGGTTTCCACCACATGACTACCTTCCCCCCGCCCCCCTTCCCAGGGAAGGGGGTGACGTGTGTTCGCCGCTGCGCGGCTCCATGTTGTTGGCTGCGCCGCCCTTGGGGCGGCCCGGCGGGCGGCGCTGCCTTCTCCCCGCCCCGCTTTCAGAGGAAGGGGGTGACGCTGGTTCGCTTCGCTCCATGTTCATGGCTGTCGGCTCGATTCTCATCTCCAGGTCTTTTTCTTCTTCCAGCGCCGCGTGCCGCGCACGCCGCTGTCCTTGATGCCGAGGTAGGACTCCTTGACATCCTCCTTCTCGCGCAGCACGGCGCAGGGGTCCTCCATGACGATGCGGCCGACCTCCAGCACGTAGCCGTAGTCGGCGTACTTCAGTGCGATGCGGGCGTTCTGCTCCACCACCAGGATGGTGACGCCGCGCTCGCGGTTGATGCGCTTGATGATCTCGAAGATCTCGTGGGTGAGCTTGGGCGACAGGCCGAGGCTCGGCTCGTCGAGCAGCATGATGGTCGGCCTGGCCAGCAGCGCGCGGCTGATCGCCAGCATCTGCTGCTGGCCGCCGGAGAGCTGGCCGGCCGGCTGGCTCATCCGTTCCCTGAGGATCGGGAAGTAGCCATACACCTGCTCGATCTCCTGCTCGACGGCGGCCCTGTCGGCCAGCGGCCGGGTGTAGGCGCCCATGATCAGGTTCTCGCGCACGGTGAGCAGCGGGAATATCTCGCGCCCCTCCGGCACGTGGGCGATGCCCTGGCGCACGATCCAGGCCGGGTCCTTCTTCTGGATCGGCTCGCCGTGATAGAGGATGCTGCCCTTTTGCGGGTCGATGATGCCGGAGATGGTTTTCAGGATGGTCGACTTGCCGGCGCCGTTGGCACCGAGCACGGTGACGATGCTGCCCTGAGTCACCTTGAGCGAGACGCCGCGGATGGCCTTCACCGGCCCATAGGACGACTCGACGTTGTTGAGCTGGAGGATCGCGTCAGTCATGCCCGCCCCCGGCGCCGGGCCGCCCCAAGCCGGGGGCAGCGTGCGATTTGGAGCCGCCGGCAGGCGGCGAACCACCGTCACCCCCTTCCGCGGGAAGGGGGCTGGGGGGAAGGTCGTCATCCGCACCTCCGAGATACGCCTCGACCACGGCGGGATGAGACTGGACTTCCGCGGCGGTGCCGAGCGCCAGCTCCTCGCCCTGGTTGAGGGCGAACACGCGGTCGGAGACGCGCGAGACGAGGCCCATGTCGTGCTCGACCATGACGACGGTGATGCCGAGGTCGAATTTGATGTCCTCGATCCAGAAGCCCATGTCCTCGGTTTCCTCGACGTTGAGGCCGGAGGAGGGCTCGTCGAGCAGCAGCAGCTTGGGCCGCATGGAGAGCGCGCGACCCAGCTCGACCACCTTGCGCACGCCGTAGGGCAGGCCGGCGACCATGCTGTCGCGGTAGTGCTGCAGTTCGAGGAACTCGATCACCTCCTCGACGGTGCGGCGGAACTGCAGCTCGGTCTGGCGCACGCGCGGCGTGAACAGCAGGTCCTGCCACCAGCTCGTATGGCGATGGCAGTGGCGGCCGACCAGCAGGTTCTGCAGCACCGTGGCGTGCTCGAACAGCTCGATGTTCTGGAAGGTGCGGGCGATGCCGAGGCGTGCGATTTCGTAGGGCGCGAGGTGGGAAATCTTCTCGCCCTCGAAAGTGACGAAGCCGGCCGTCGGCCGGTAGAGCCCGCTGATGAGGTTGAAGATGGTCGTCTTGCCGGCGCCGTTGGGCCCGATCAGCGAGAACACCTCGTTCGGCCACACCTCGAAGCTGACGTTGTTCACCGCCTTCAGGCCGCCGAACTGCACTGACAAATGATTTGCGGTCAAAAGCGGTTTCATTCCGGAAACCTCTTTTGAACCACGGCGACACGGCGGGAACCCCGATGATTCGCCGTGTCGCCACGGTCCAGCATTCCTTGATTATCAACGAGGCTTGGCGCGCCCTCTGGCCGCTCCTTTCTCGTCATTCCGGCGAAAGCCGGAATCCAGAATGGGCGGGGCGCTTCGATTGCGGCCGCCCTGGATACCGGCTTTCGCCGGTATGACGATCTGATTCCTGCGCCAGGGGCTGAGCCTCCTTGGTAATCAGTAAGCTTTTCCCCTGGCCTCATTTCAGCCGCTCCGACTTCATGTAGCTCTTCTGCCGCCGGAACAGTCCCTTGCGGTAGAAGGGGAAGAGCTCGAGGAAGGTGCGGATCTTCAGCCAGCGGCCGTACAGGCCCATCGGCTCGAACAGGATGAAGGCGATCAGGATCAGGCCGAAGAGGGTCGGCTGCAGGCCGGTCTGCTGGCCGATCGCCGGCGGCAGCCAGTCCTTGGCCAGCACGATGAGCTGCTGCACGACGATCCAGAAGGCGGCGCCGAAGATGGCGCCGTAGATCGAGCCGACGCCGCCCACCACCAGGATGATGAGCAGCTCGATCGACTGCAGGAAGGTGAACTGTTCGGGCGAGATGAAGCGCAGCTTGTGCGCATAGAGCGCGCCGGCCAGCCCGGTGATGGCGGCGGAGATGGCGAAGGCGGTAGTCTTGTAGCGCGCCAGGTTGATGCCCATGCTCTGCGCCGAGATTTCCGAATCGCGGATGGCGACGAAGGCGCGCCCGGTCGGACTGCGCAGCAGGTTCATGACGCCGAGCACGCACAGCGCCAGCACGATCAGCGTGAGGAAGTACATGCGCAGTTCGCTGTCGATGGGCAGGCCGAACACCACCAGGCTGTCGAGCATCTTGCCGGCGTTGCCGCCGGTGATGCTCTCGGCGCGGGCGACGCCTTCCTCGACGATGAAGCCGAAGGCCATGGTGGCAATGGCGAGGTACATGCCCTTCACGCGCAGCGCCGGCAGGCCGACGACGATGCCGGTGACGCCGGCCACCAGTGCGGAGAAGCCGAGCGAGAGCACGAAGGGCCAGCCGTGGCTCTGCAGGTAGGCCTCGGTGTAGGCGCCCATGGCGAGGAAGGCGGCATGGCCGATCGACACCTGGCCGGTGAAGCCGACCAGAATCATCAGGCCGAGGCTGACGATGGAGTAGATCCAGATGAAGACCAGCTGCGACACCCAGTAGTCCGGCAGCAGCCAGGGTGCGGCCAGCAGGATCAGGCCCAGCATGCCGTACCAGAACACCTGGCCGCCGTGCTTGAACAGGCGGATGTCCTGCCGGTAGTCGGTCTTGAACAGGAATCTCATCAGACTTTTTTCCGCAGCTTTTCGCCGAACAGTCCGTTCGGCTTCACGGCCAGCATGAGCAGAACGACGATGTAGGCAGCGATGTCCTTGAAGCCCTCCGGCAGGTAGAAGCCGGCCAGGGTCTCGACCAGGCCGATGATGAGGCCGCCGACCAGCGCGCCGGGGATGCTGCCGAAGCCGCCCACCACCGCGGCCGGGAAGGCCTTCAGGCCGATGAAGCCCATGTTGGCATGGACGAAGGTGATCGGTGCCAGCAGCAGGCCGGCGCAGGCCGATACGGCGGCGGAAATGCCCCAGATCAGCATGTTGATGCGCCGCACCGGGATGCCCATGTAGAAGGCCGCCAGCTGGTTCTGCGAGGTGGCCTGCATGGCGATGCCGATCCGGGTGTATTTGAACAGCAGGTAGAGACCGAGGATCAGCAGCGCGGTGACGGTGACGATGACCAGATGCTCCATCGACAGCACCAGGCCGCCCATCTCGACGATCTCGTCCTTGTAGGGCACCGGCAGGACATGCGTGTCGGTGCCCCATTCGGGGATCATGGTGACCAGGCCGCGCGCCAGGAAGCCGATGCCGATGGTGGCCATCACCACGGTGAACGCCGGCTGGCCGAGCAGGGGGCGCAGCACGGCGCGCTCCAGCGCCATGCCGAAGAACATCATGACGACGAGGGCGGCGACAAAGGCGGCCCAGAAGGGCAGGCCCAGCGCCATCGTGCCGGTGAGGCCGAGGAAGCCGCCCACCATCATCAGGTCGCCCTGGGCGAAGTTGACGGTTTCCGTGGCCTTGTAGATCAGCACGAAGCCGAGCGCGATCAGGCCGTAGATGCAGCCTTGCGCGATGCCGCTCGCAATGAGTTGCAGGAACTGCAGCAAGCCCCGGTCTCCTCTCCCGTGATGTGCTGTCTCCGCCCGACGGATCGGGCGGTTTCGCTATGCAGAACAGTCTTTCGCTGTTGTCTTGCGGAGGCGATTATGACTTAAATCGAAAAGAATTGTGCGCCCTCGGCGGATTTTTTTAACAAGCCGGCGGTGGGACGGAAGCGTTCGCCGCATTGTTTCGCCAGACGGTCGCAGGCGGCGACGAAGTGGGCCAGGCCCATGGTGTGGATCTGGCCGATCGGGCCGCCGCGGAAGGGCGGGTAGCCCCAGCCGAGGAGGGCGCCGACCTCGGCGTCCTGCGGCGAGGTGAGCACGCCTTCCTCCAGGCAGCGCACCGTCTCGAGCGACTGGATCAGCATCAGGCGCTCGATCACCTCCCCGACGGCGGGCTGTTCGGCGCGCGGCGGGAAATGCTCGGCCAGCCCCGGCCACAGGCGCTTGTTCGCCTCGGCCGGATATTCGTAGAAGCCGTGGCCGCACTTCCTGCCGAGGCGGCCGAGCATGTCGACCATCAGCGCGGCGACCCGGTCGGCGGCGCGCGGCACGTACTTGTCGCCGAGGTCGGCCCGGGTCTGCTGCGCGATCTTGTGCACCAGCTCGATGGAAACCTCGTCGGCCAGCGCCAGCGGGCCGACCGGCATACCGGCCAGGCGGCCGGCGTTGTCGATCAGCGAAGGCAGAACGCCTTCCTGCAGCAGCGCCATGCCCTCCGACAGGTATGTGCCGAAAACGCGGCTGGTGTAGAAGCCGCGCGCGTCGTTCACCACGATCGGCGTCTTGCCGATGGCGCGCACGAAGTCCATCGCGCGGGCCAGCGTCTGCTGCGAAGTCTGCCTGCCCATGATGATCTCCACCAGCGGCATCTTTTCGGCCGGCGAGAAGAAATGCAGGCCGATGAAATTGGCGGGACGGCTGCTCGCCTCGGCCAGCCCGGTGATGGGCAGGGTGGAGGTGTTGGAGGCGAAAATCGCGTCGTCGGCAATCACCGCTTCGGCCTGCTTCGTCACGTCGGCCTTCAGGGCGCGGTCCTCGAACACCGCCTCGATCGCCAGCTTGCAGCCGGCGAGATCACGATAGTCGGCGGTGGGATGGATGCGCGCCAGCACGGCCGCGGCGCCGTCCTGCGACAGCTGACTTTTGGCGACGCGCTTCTCCAGCAGCTTCGCCGAATAGGCCTTGCCCTTCTCTGCGTTCTCGCGTGTGCTGTCGAGCAGCACCACCTCGAGGCCGGCGCTCGCCGCGGCGTGGGCGATGCCGGCGCCCATCATGCCGGCGCCAAGCAGGCCGATCTTCGTGTACTTCTGCGTCTGCACGTCCGGCGGGCGGCGCGCCAGCTTGTTCGCCTCCTGCATGAAGAAGAACAGGCTGCGGATCATGTTCTTCGCCTCGGGGCTGCGCACCAGGTTCACGAAATAGCGCGTCTCGATGGCCAGGCCGGTGTCGATGTCGGTCTGCATCCCTTCGAAGACGCAGGAGAGAATGTGCTTCGGCGCCGGGTAGTTGCCCTGCGTCTTCTCGCGCAGCAGGGCATTGCCGGCCATGAAGGTCTGCATGCCGCCGGGCGTCATGACGCCGCCGCCGGGAATCCTGAAGTCCTTCCGGTCCCAGGGCTGCAGGGTCTTGCCGCCCTGCGCCGCCGCCTCCAGCAGCCAGGCGCGCGCGGCCTCGCGCTCCTTGCCGGCAGGAACGACTGAATGGATCAGGCCCTGCTTCTGCGCCTCGGCGGCCTTGATGCGCTTGCCTTCGGTGAGCAGCAGCAGCGCCGGCTGGATGCCCATCAGGCGCGGCGCGCGCTGCGTGCCGCCGGCGCCCGGCAAGAGGCCCAGCGTGACTTCGGGGAAGCCGAGGCGCGCTGCGTCGGAAGCGGCGCGGTAGTGGCAGGCGAGCGCAAGTTCCAGGCCGCCGCCGAGGGTGTTGCCGTTCAAGGCCGCCGCCACCGGCTTGCCCGTCGTCTCCAGCGCGCGAAACAGCTTGTGCCACTCTTTCAGGTTGTCGCTCATGGTCTGGGCGTCGTCCGCCTTGAGCAGCATGTCGAGATCGCCGCCGGCGATGAAGTCGGGCTTGGCCGAGGCGACGAGGAGGCCCTTCACGGCGGGATCGGCGAGTGCCTTCTGCGCGGCGGCGGCGAAGGCCGCCATGGTTTGCTCGTTGAGGACGTTCTGCGAGCGGCCCGGCAGGTCCCACTCGAGGGTGGCGATGCCTTCGCCATCAATGCTGTAGTTGATCATTCAAGACTCCAATAGTCGATGCGCTTGTTCGTCATTCCCGCGAAAGCGGGAATCCAGGGGCTGCGTGGATTCCGGGTCGCGCTTCGCTCGCCCGGAATGACGGTCCCGCCGTCACAGTCGTTCGATGATGGTGGCCGTGCCCATGCCGGCGCCGACGCACAGCGTGGCCAGCCCGGTGGACAGGTTGCGCCGCTCCAGTTCGTCGAGCAGCGTGCCGAGGATCATGGCGCCGGTGGCGCCGAGCGGATGGCCCATCGCTATTGAGCCGCCGTTGACGTTCATCCTGTCGTGCGCGATGTCGAGCAGGCGCATGTAGTGCACCACCACGGCAGCGAAGGCCTCGTTGAGCTCGAAGAGGTCGATGTCCTTCACCGACATGCCGGCGCGCTTCAATGCCTTCTCGGTGGCGGGCGCCGGGCCGGTCAGCATGATCGAAGGCTCGGAGCCGATCGAGGCGAAGGCACGGATGCGGGCGCGCGGCTTGAGGCCGAGCTTCTCGCCCATCTCCTTGCTGCCGAACAGCACGGCAGCAGCGCCGTCGACGATGCCCGAGCTGTTGCCGGCGTGATGCACGTGCTCGACGCGCTCGACCTCCGGGTAGCGCTGCAGGATCACCGCGTCGAAGCCGTACTGCTCACCCTGCTCGGCGAAGGCGGGCTTGAGCGTGGCCAGCGATTCGATCGTCGTCTCGGGGCGCATGTATTCGTCGCGGTCGAGGATGGTCAGGCCGTTCACGTCCTTCACCGGCACGATGGACTTCCTGAATCGCCCTTCGTCCCAGGCCTGCTTGGCGCGGCGCTGCGATTCGGCGGCGTAGGCATCGAGTTCCCGGCGCGAGTAGCCCCACTTGGTGGCGATCAGGTCGGCCGAGATGCCCTGCGGCACGAAGTAGGTCTTCGCCGCCACCTGCGGATCGGTCGGCCAGGCGCCGCCGGAGGAGAACATCGGCACGCGCGACATCGACTCGACGCCGCCTCCGATGACGAGGTCGGACTGGCCGGACATGATCTGCGCCGCCGCCTGGTTGCAGGCCTCCAGGCCGGAGGCGCAGAAGCGGCTGACGGTGACGCCGCAGGCGGTCACGGCATAATCGGCGTAGAGCGCGGCGACGCGGGCGATGTCGGCGCCCTGTTCGGCGACCGGCTCGACGCAGCCGAGCACGACGTCGTCCACCAGCGCAGTGTCCAGATGGTTGCGATCGCGCAGCGCGCGCAGCGCCGTGGCCGCCAGCGCGATCGGCGTCACGCCATGCAGCGCGCCGTCCTTCCTTCCCTTGCCGCGCGGCGTACGCACGGCGTCGTAAATGTAGGCATCAGCCATGATCAAAGCGTCCTCGAGATGATCTCTTTCATGATTTCGTTGGTGCCGCCGTAGATGCGCTGCACGCGGGCGTCGGCGTAGGCGCGCGCGATCGGGTATTCCCACATGTAGCCGTAGCCGCCGTGCAGCTGCAGACAGGCGTCGACCACCTTGCACTGCAGGTCCGTGGTCCAGTACTTGGCCATCGAGGCGTCGACGGCATCGAGCTTCTTCTGCAGCAGCAGCTCCATGCAGCGGTCGACGAAGACGCGGGCGATCTGGATCTCGGTCTTCAGCTCGGCCAGGGTGAAGCGGGTGTGCTGGAAATTCATGATCTCCTGGCCGAAGGCCTTGCGTTCGTGGCAGTAGGCGACGGTCCACGCCAGCGCCGCCTCGGCCACCGCCACCGCGCCGATGGCGATCTGCATGCGCTCCCAGGGCAGCTCCTGCATCAGGTACACGAATCCTGAGCCTTCCTCGCCGAGCAGATTGGATGCCGGCACCTTGACGTTGTCGAAGAAGAGTTCCGCCGTGTCCTGCGCCTTCATGCCGAGCTTCTTCAGGCGCTTGCCCTTGGAGAAACCGGGCATCGACGTGTCGACGACGAACAGGCTGATGCCCTTGTGGCCCTTGGCGGCGTCGGTCTTGGCGACGACGATGACGAGGTCGGCGTGCCAGCCGTTGGTGATGAAGGTCTTGGAGCCGTTGAGCAGCCAGTGGTCGCCTTGTTTCACCGCGGTGGTCTTGATGCCCTGCAGGTCGGAGCCGGCCGCCGGCTCGGTCATGGCGATGGCGCCGATCATCTCGCCGCTCGCCATCTTCGGCAGGTAGCTCTGCTTGATGTGCTCGTTGCCGTAGTGCAGCAGGTAGGGCGCGACGATTTCCGAGTGCAGGCCGAAGCCGAAGCCGGAATCGGCGATGCGGTTGTGCTCCTCGATCAGCACCATGCTGTAGAGCTTGTCGGCGCCGGCGCCGCCGTATTGCTCGGGCATGGAGGGGCAGAGGAAGCCGGCCGCACCGGCCTTCAGCCACACCTCGCGGTCGACGTAGCCCTGCTCCTCCCAGCGCTCGCGATGAGGCTGCACTTCGGTTTCCATGAAGCGCCGGACGGCGTCGCGGAACAGCGCGTGTTCCTCCGTAAACAAGGTGCGTTCGATCATCTTCCCCTCCGGTTGCGATGAGCGGTGAAGGGTAGTAAAGTGCGGAAACCCTGTCAAGCAAGCAATTGCTTTGTTACATTTCGGAGGCTTTAATGGACGCCAAACATCCGCCCTTGATGTCTACCCATGAAGTCATCAACCAGGCCCACGCCCTGGAAAACTACAACGCCTACAGCCGCAACCTTCCCCTGCAGGAAGCCGTAGCGCGCGAAGGCGCCGGCTGGGCGCAGGACTGGCTGAAGGCGCGCGGCGCCGAGGTCGGCAGCGCCGAGTGGATCGAGCACGGGCGCCTGGCCAACGCCAATCCGCCGCAGCCGCGCCTCTTCGACCGCTACGGCAACCGCCGCGACGAGGTCGAGTTCCACCCCTCCTGGCACGAGTGCCTGACCTGGCTGAAGGGCAACGGCTGCGACACCGGGCCGTGGGCCGATCCCAGGCCGGGCGCCCACGTCGCCCGCGCCGCCGCCTATGTCATGTTCGCCGAGATCGAGGACGGCTCGCTGTGTCCCACCACCATGACCTACGGCGCGGTGCCGGTGCTGAAGCAGGTGCCGGAGATCGCCCGCGACTGGCTGCCACTGATGCTCTCGCGCGAGTACGACCGGCGCTTCATTCCCGCCGCGCAGAAGAAGGGCGTGCTGATCGGCATGGGCCTCACCGAGAAGCAGGGCGGCTCCGACGTGCGCGCGAACACGACACGGGCGGAACCCCTCGGAGGTGACAGAAATGCGGGCCCCTGGCGCATCGTCGGCCACAAATGGTTCCTGTCCGCCCCGATGTGCGACGCCTTCCTCGTCACGGCCCAGTCGCCGAAGGGCCTGTCCTGCTTCTTCGTGCCGCGCTGGACGCCGGACGGACGGCTCAATGAAATCCGCATCCAGCGCCTCAAGGACAAGATGGGCGACCGCTCGAATGCCGGCACCGAGGCCGAGTTCTGGGGCTCGCAGGGCTGGCTGGTGGGTGAGGAAGGGCGCGGCATCCCCACCGTGCTGGAGATGGGCGTGTACACCCGCCTCGACTGTGCCATCGGCAGCACGGGCATCATGCGCGCGGCGCTGTCGCAGGCCATGCACCACACTTCGCAGCGCGCCGCCTTCGGCAAGCTGCTGCGGAACCAGCCGCTGATGATGAACGTGCTGGCCGACCTGGCGCTGGAGAGCGAGGCGGCCACCGCGCTGTCGCTGCGCCTGGCGCGCGCCTTCGACGCGCAGGAAGACGAAGCCGAGGGCCTGCTGCGGCGCCTGCTCACCCCGGTGGCCAAGCTGTGGATCTGCAAGCGCTGCCCGACCTTCGTCGCCGAGGCGATGGAGGTGCACGGCGGCAACGGCTACGTCGAGGAAGGGCCGATGCCGCGCCTGTTCCGGCAAAGCCCGCTCAATTCCATCTGGGAAGGTTCCGGCAACGTCATGTGCCTGGACACGCTGCGCGCACTGGCGAAGCATCCGCGGAGCGCCGAAGTGCTGGCCGCGGAGATCGCGCCGGCACTGGGGAAAAACGCCGCCTTCGACCGCCACGTCGACCGGCTGCAGTCGGGCCTGCGCGACGCCGACGGCATCGAGGCGCGCGCGCGCAGCCTGACACAGGACATCGCGCTGGCCGTGCAGGGCGCGCTGCTGCTGCGCTTCGCGCCGGCGGCGGTGAGCGAGGCCTTCTGCGCCTCGCGCCTCGCCGGCGAATGGGGCCAAGTCTTCGGCACGCTGGCGAAGAGCACCGATTTCGAGGCGATCCTGCAGCGGGCCTGGCCGGAATAAATCCAGCATGAAGTCCGTCCGCATCGGCGCCGGTCTCGGTTTCTACGGCGATTCTTGGCGGCCGGTGGCTTCAAGCATCGAGCGCGGCGAGGTGCGCTACATCGGCTCGGATCATCTGGCCGAACTGACCCTGGCGATCCTGCAGAAGGATCGCATGAAGGACCCGTCCGCCGGCTACACGCGCGATCTCGTGCCGATGCTGACCGCGCTCTGGCCGCTGGCAGCGAAGCGCGGCGTGAAGTTCCTGCTCAATGCCGGCGGCCTCAACCCCGAGGGGGCGCGCGACGCCCTGGTTGCAGAATTCAGGAAACGCGGCTGGCAGGCGAGGATCGCCACCGTCACCGGCGATGCCGTGCTCGGGCGCATCGACGCGCTGCGCGCGGCGGGCGAGTCCCTCGACCACCTCGACACCGGCGCCGCGATCGACAGCGTGCGCGAGCGGCTGCTCTTCGCCAACGCCTACCTCGGCGCGCAGCCGCTGGTGGAGGCGCTGGAGGCCGGCGCCGACATCGTGCTGACGGGGCGCGTCGCCGACGCCGCGCTGTTCCTCGCGCCGCTGATCCACGAGTTCGGCTGGGCCCTGGACGACTGGGATCGCCTCGCCCAGGGGCTTACCGTCGGCCACCTGCTGGAGTGCTCGGGCCAGGGCAGCGGCGGCAACTTCAATTCGTATCTGGAGAACGGCTGGGAGTCGGTGCCCGACCTCGGCCACATCGGCTACCCGATCGCGGAAGTCAGTGCCGACGGCACGGCGGTGATCACCAAGGCGCCGGACACGGGGGGGCGGGTGGACTTCGACACGGTGCGCCAGCAGCTGCTCTACGAAGTGCACAACCCGCACGCCTATTTCTCGCCCGACGTGGTGCTCGACATAGGCACAATCAAGCTCGAGGACCTCGGCGGCGACCGCGTGCGCGTCTCGGGCGCCACGGGGCGGCCGCGCCCCGAGAAGCTGAAGATCGTCGCCGGTTTTGACGAAGGCTGGGCCGGCAGCGCCACCCTCGGCTATTGCTGGCCCGGCGCCATGCGGAAGGCACGCGCCGCCGAGGCCATCGTGCGCCGCCAGCTCGCCGAGCTGAAGCTGGCGTACGAGGAAATCCACACCGAATTCCTCGGCTTCAATTCACTGCTCGGCGCGCTCGCCGACGATGCGCAGATCGAGGAACTCAACGAGGTATACCTGAGGATGTCGGTGCGCGCCAGGGAGCGGCGCCTGGCCGAGGCTTTCCCGCGCCAGTTCCCCTGGCTGGCACTGTCCGGGCCGCCGACGGCGAGCGGCTTTTCCGGCATCGAGCCGGCTCGCCAGCTGCTCGGCCTGTGGCCGACGCTGGTGCGGCGCGACCTCGTCGAGCCGGAAGTAAAAGTCAGTCTGCAGGAGACGGCGACATGAAATGTAGATTGGTCGATATCGCCCACGCCCGCAGCGGCGACAAGGGCGACCGCTGCGACCTCGGACTCTTTGCGCCCAATGCGGCGACCTATGCCGTTCTCAAGCGCGAAGTCACGCCGGAGCGCCTCGCCCGCCACTTCGCCGGCATGGCTTCGGGGCCGGTCGAGCTGTATCCGCTCGACAACCTGCTGGCGCTGAAGATCGTGCTCAACGGCGCGCTCTCGGGCGGCGCAGCGCGTTCCCTGCGCAGCGACAATCTGGGAAAATGCGCGGCCGCCGCATTGTTGCGCATGGAGATCGACACTTGAACGTCCGCATCGAAAAGAAGGGCCGCGTCACCACGGTGATCCTCGACCGGCCGGAGAAGCGCAATGCCGTCGACCGCCCGACGGCGACGGCTCTGGCGGAGGCCTTCCGCGCCTTCGAGGCCGACCCGGATTCGGATGTCGCCGTGCTGTGGGGCGCCGGCGGGCATTTCTGCGCCGGCGCCGACCTGCAGGGCTTCGCCGGCGAGGCGACGCGCAACAGCCTCTCGCCCGAGGGCGACGGGCCGATGGGGCCGACACGCATGCAATTGTCGAAGCCGGTGATCGCTGCCGTCTCCGGCTACTGCGTCGCCGGCGGCCTGGAACTGGCCTGCTGGTGCGATCTGCGCGTGACGGAGCAAAGCGCCGTATTCGGCGTCTTCTGCCGCCGCTTCGGCGTGCCGCTCATCGACGGCGGCACCGTGCGCCTGCCGCGGCTGATCGGCGCCTCGCACGCAATGGACATGATCCTCACCGGCCGCCCGGTCGGCGCCGAGGAGGCGCTGGCGATGGGGCTGGCCAACCGCGTCGTCGCCGACGGCACGGCGCGCCAGGCGGCCGAGGCGCTGGCGGCGGAGATTGCCCGCCACCCGCAGAGCTGCCTGCGCCACGACCGGCTGTCGGGCATCGAACAATGGGGCCTGCCGCCGGCGCAGGCGATGGCGAACGAATTCGCACACGGATTGAAGACGCTGGAAAGCGGCGAGTGGCTTGCAGGCGCCGCCCGCTTCGGCAAAGGGGAAGGGAAACATGGCACGCGCTGAAAGAAAGAAACCGGCGCCGCGCAAGGTGCAGGCCGAGGAAGGCAACCGCCGCGCCGAGCTGATCCGCGTGGCCGGCCGGCTGTTCGTGGACCAGGGCTTCGAGGCCACCACCATCCGCGACATCGCCAACGCCGTCGGCATGCGCTCGGGCAGCCCCTTCTACCACTTCAAGAGCAAGCAGGAGATGCTCAAGGCGGTGATGATCGAGGGCCTGCAGGCGGCGCTCGCCGCGCAGCAGGAGGCGATGGCCGGCCTGAAGACGCCGGCGGAGAAATTCCGCGCCCTGGTGAAGAGCCACCTGCGCATCATCCTGGAAGAGCACACCGAATTTCCGGTGCTGCTCTACGAATGGCGTTCCCTCTCCGAGGAATCGCGCGCCGAGGTGATCGCCGTCAAGGATCAGTATGAGGCGGTCTGGCAACCTGTCCTGCGCGAGCTGAAGAAGGCCGGCCGCATCAACGACGACGGCAAGGTGGCGCGCCTGCTGCTCTTCGGCGCGCTGAACTGGACGGTGCAGTGGTACCGCGCGGGCGGCGGCCTGAACATCGACCAGCTTGCCGAGCGCGCCATAGAACTCTTTCTTTGCAACAAAGACCGATGATATTCGCCGTTTCCCTGCTGATCCCCCTGCTGTTGCTGGCCGTCTGGGCCTTCTGGCGCCTGTCGCCGAAATCCGCCGCGGCCGGGCCGCTGCGGGCGTTCAACCTCGGCGCGCTGGCGCTGGGCCTGCTGCTGGCCGCCGCCCTCGCCCTCTACGTGCGCAGCAGCATGGCCGAGACGGCCGACAGCGGGCTGTGGCCGGCGGTTGCGGCCTTCTACACGATGACTTTCGTGCCGCTCTGGCTGGCCGTGGCCGGCGGCCTCCGCCGGCTCATGTTCGGCACGCGCAGCCCGTCGAAGCCGCTGGAAATTTCGCAGGACCTTACCAAAACCCGTTTCTAGCCAAGCGCCGGACTCGCCGGCAGCGCACAGGCGGCGCGATACTCGGCCGCCAGGCGCGCCGCCAGTTCGGCCGTGGCCGGGATGTCGTGGATGGTCGCCACGCCGTGGCCGGCGCTCCAGGTGTCGCGCCAGGCCTTCGCCCCCGAGCCGAAATCCTCCTTAGCGTCGCTGCTCGCCAGCATTTCCTTGCGGTAGCCGGCCTGCTCCAGGCTCGGCCAGAGGAAGTTGGCGTGGGTGCCGGTGATGGCCGGCGTGTAGACGATGTCCTTCGCCGCGCAGTCGAGCAGCATCTGCTTGTAGTCGTCGGTGGCCATGGATTCCCGCGTGGCGATGAAGCGCGTGCCCATGTAGGCGAAATCGGCGCCCATGACTTCGGCCGCGCGCACCGAGGCGCCGTCGGAGATGGCGCCGCCGAGGACCAGCGCGCCGTCCCAGAACTCGCGGATCTCGCACACCAGCGAGAAGGGGCTCTGCGTGCCGGCATGGCCGCCGGCGCCGGCCGCCACGCAGACGATGCCGTCCACGCCGGCGGCGATGGCCTTCTTCGCGTGATAGGCGTGGATGACGTCGCTGAACACCACGCCGCCGTAGCCGTGCACCGCGCGCACCACCTCGCCCGGGTGGCCCAGGCTGGTGATGACGAAGGGCACCTTGTGCTTCACCACCAGTTCGAAGTCCTGCTCCAGGCGCTTGTTGGAGTGGTGCAGGATGAGATTCACGCCATAGGGCGAAACCGCAGCCGAGGGATTGGCCGCCATGGCGGCGCCCAGCTCGGCGTTGATCTGCGTCAGCCACTCGTCGAGCACTTCGATCGGCCGCGCATTGAGCGTCGGGAAAGTGCCGGCGATGCCGGCCTTGCAGGCCTCGATGACGAGGTGCGGGCCGGAGACGAGGAACATCGGCGCGGCGATCACCGGCACGCTCATGCGGCCGCGAAACAGCTGCGGAACGGACATGCGGAAAGCCTCCTGCGTGATGACCGGGCGAGCTTACCATGCGTCCTTGCGTCGAGCTTGCTTCGCGGCGATCACGCGCAGGCCGGCCAGCTCGAACAATGGCTGACGGACACCGCGCGCCGGCGACCCGACGGCAAGAGGGTCGGCGCAGACGACGAGCAGCGCTCTCTCTTGCCATTCCCGCGGAAGCGGAAATCCAGCGTCCTTGGACAGTCGGAAAACCACTGGCGCCCCCGGCTCCGGCGTGCATCTTCCGAGAACGGTACTTGCCGGACAACGGCAGCAAAGACCGACGGGCTGACTTCGATCGAGCGTCGCACCGTGCGAGCTACTTCTTGCGCGTCTTGGGTGGTGGGTAGCGCTTGGTGTCGGTGAGCAGCGCACAGCCAGCCTCGCGGGCGGCCCGCACGAGGTCACCATCGAGAGTCGCCAGGGGCAGCTTGCGGCGCAGCGCGAGTTCGAGATAGGCCGCGTCGTAGGCGGTGAGGCCGTGTCGATCCGCCAGGGCGCTGATGTGCGCAAGGGAAACCAAGTGCGCATCGACGCCGATGGGCAGACTGCCCGCCTGCTCGATGACCGCTTTCCGCCAGTCCTCGGAGATGCGCCCACGACGCTGGGCCATGAGCAGCGCGTTGGCGAACTCCAGCCGCCACAGGGCCGGGACCCAAGTGTCGGCCACCGGGAGCAGTTCGAGCAGGCTGTCGGTAAACGCCGTCTTTTCGTTCTCCAGAAACCAAGGGAGGGTGACCGAGCAGTCGACGACGACGCCGGCGGGCAGCGGGTTGGCCGGCATCAGTATTTCCTGCCGACGTTCTTCAGGTCCTTGATCGTTGCCCCGGGTTTGGCGCCGCGGTCCTGGCCTGCGCGGGAACGGCGGACCGATGCGATCTGCGCCTGAATTACTGCCTGGTCGTGACGGGGCCGGGCGGGCACCAGTTCGGCGACGGGTTCCCCGTGGCGCGTAATGACCACTGTCTCGCCGGCCTCAACCTGATCGAGCAATTGCGAAAGGTGCGTCTTGGCTTCGAAGGCGCCGATGGTGCGCATGGGGGACCTCGGAAATGGGTAGAACTAGACAACCAGTTTAAGGCTGCCGCTACCGGTTGTAAAGGAAAGGCTTGGCCGGAGGAAACGACGAGAACCACGACGAGGCGCAAATCCCCGCGCTGGCGCGGCGCAACTTTCCCTTGAGGTTTCGTAATATAAGAGAAACGGTGTTTCTTTACGTTGCACGAACAGCGACGGGGGGTAGGAGGCAAGGCCGGTGAAGCAAGGCGGATTCGCCCTCTCGCGTTTCTGACGGCTACGGGATGCCGGGTTAATTGCAGAAGAAGCGCTGGTTGACGTAATCGATGACGGCTTCGGGCTTGAGGTAGGCCTTGAACGCCCAGCCGGCGGCGAAGGAGGCGAGCGCCACGCCGGCGACGACGAGGATCAGGCGGGTCGCTTTCATCGGACGGGCTGGGCGGAGAGCCGCGCCAGCGGTCGCTCGTTCACCGGCAGATTCACCAGCGCCGCCAGGACGCCGAGCGCGATGCAGATCAGCCAGACGATGTCGTATGAGCCGGTCTTGTCGAAGAGAAGGCCGCCCAGCCAGACGCCGAGGAAGCTGCCGAGCTGGTGGCTGAAGAAGACGAAGCCGGAAAGCATGGCGAGATAGCGCACGCCGAAAATCTGCGCGATGAGCCCGTTGGTGAGCGGCACCGTGGAGAGCCAGAGCAGGCCCATGGTCGCGGCGAAGACGGCCACGGACATCGGCGAGAGCGGCGCCAGCAGGAACAGCACGATGACGACGCTGCGCGCGAGATACACGGCGGCGAGCAGCTTCTTCTTGCTCAGGCGCCCGCCCAGCATGCCGAAGCCGTAGGTGCCGAAGATGTTGAACAGGCCGATCAGCGCCAGCGCCAGCATGCCGGTGTTGGCGGTGAGCCCCTTGTCGATGACGTAGGAGGGCAGATGGGCGCCGATGAACACCACCTGGAAGCCGCAGACGAAATAGCCGAGGGTGAGCAGCCAGAAGGCGCGCTCGCCGAAGGCCTCGTGCAGCGCTTCGCCGGCCGATTGTGCGACGGCATGCGCGCCGCCCGCGTATCCACGTTCCGCTGTGCCGAGCGCCAGCGGCATGATCAGCGCCGCCGCAAAAGTCAGTCCCATGAGGGCGGTGAACCAGCCCGCGCCGCCAATCAGGTACTGACCGGACGGCACCAGCAGGAACTGACCGAATGAGCCCGCGGCGCCGACGACGGCAAGCGACATGGCGCGCTTCTCCGGCGCGATGGCGCGGCCGACCGCGCCATAGATCACCGAGAAAGTGGTGGCGGCCAGGCCCAGGCCCACCAGCACGCCGGCGGACAGGGTGAACATGAAGGGCGTCGTCGACCAGGCCATCAGCGCAACGCCGGCGGCATAGAGGAGGCCGCCGCCGAAGACCACCTTGCCGGCGCCGAAACGGTCGGCCAGCCAGCCGGTGATAGGTCCGCCGGCGCCCCACACCAGGTTCTGGATGGCGATGGCGAAGGAGAAGGCCTCGCGGCTCCAGGCCAGATCCTGCGTCATCGGCTGCAGGAACAGGCCGAAGGTGTGGCGGATGCCGAGAGAGAGCGAGACGACGATGCTGCCGCAGAGCAGGATCAGGGTGGCGGTGCGAGGCGCGACGGCGTTCATTGGCAGGTACAATTGTTGAACATTCAACCGCGAACTATACACTTTGCCGATCGGCGAATAGCCTTGCCGGCGGCAGGTGTTTATTACGACCATGAAACTCGACGACCTCAATCTGCTCAAGACGCAATGCCTGATCGGCGGCGCCTGGTGCGGCGCCGACGCCGGCGCCACCTTCCCCGTCGCCAACCCGGCCAACGGCGAACTGCTCGCCGTGGTGCCCGACATGGGCGCGGCCGAGACGCGCCGCGCCATCGCGGCGGCCGACGCCGCCTGGCCGGCCTGGCGGAACAGAACGGCCAAGGAGCGCGCCGGGGTGCTGCGCAAGTGGCATGAGTTGCTGCTGGCGCATGCCGACGATCTCGCGCTGCTCATGACCTTCGAGCAGGGCAAGCCGCTCGCCGAGGCGAAGGGCGAAGTGGCGTATGCGGCGAGCTTCGTCGAATGGTTTGCGGAGGAGGCCAAGCGCGTCTATGGCGACACGGTTCCCGCCACCCAGGCCGACAAGCGGCTTGTGGTCATCAGGCAGCCCATCGGCGTCTGCGCCGCCATCACGCCGTGGAACTTCCCGGCGGCGATGATCACGCGCAAGGTCGGCCCGGCGCTGGCCGTCGGCTGCACGGTGGTGGTGAAGCCGGCCGAACAGACGCCGCTCACGGCGCTGGCGCTGGCGGAGCTGGCGGCCCGCGCCGGCTTTCCGGCAGGCGTCATCAACGTCGTCACCGGATCGGCGGCCTCGGCGCCGAAGATCGGCGGCGAGCTGACCTCGAATCCGGTCGTGCGCAAGCTCTCCTTCACCGGCTCGACCGAGGTGGGGCGCCTGCTCATGGCGCAGTGCGCGCCGACCGTCAAGAAGGTCTCGCTGGAGCTTGGCGGCAACGCCCCCTTCATTGTCTTCGACGACGCCGACCTCGACGCGGCGGTGGAAGGGGCGCTCGCCTCGAAATACCGCAACACGGGACAAACCTGCGTCTGCGCCAACCGCCTGCTGGTGCAGGACGGCATCTACGACGCCTTCGCCGCGCGCCTGGCCGAGGCGGCGAAGAGGATGAAGGTCGGCGCCGGCACCGAGGCCGGCGTGCTGCTGGGCCCGCTCATCGACGCGCAGGCCCTGGCCAAGGTCGAGGAGCATGTCGCCGACGCGCTTGCCAGGGGCGCGCGCGTGCTTACCGGCGGCCGGCGCCATGCGCTGGGCGGCACCTTTTACGAGCCGACGGTGATTGCCGACGTCACGCCGGACATGAAGTGCGCGCGCGAGGAAACCTTCGGCCCGGTGGCGCCGCTGTTCCGCTTCAGGACGGAAGCCGAGGCGGTTGCCCTGGCCAACGCCACCGAGTTTGGCCTCGCCGCGTATTTTTTCAGCCGCGACGTGGCGCGCTGCTTCCGCGTCGGCGAGGCGCTCGAATACGGCATGGTCGGCGTGAACACCGGCATCATGTCCAACGAGGTGGCGCCCTTCGGCGGCGTCAAGCAGTCCGGCATCGGCCGCGAGGGTTCGAAGTACGGCATCGACGAATACCTCGAGATCAAGTATCTCTGCTTCGGAGGCATCGCATGAAGATCCGCGCCGCCGTCCTCGACGAGATGGGCCGTCCCGGCCCCTATGCGCAGACGCGCCCGGTCGCCATCGAGGCCATCGAGCTCGACGCGCCCGGCCCGGGCGAGGTGCTGGTGCGGATCACCGCTGCCGGCCTGTGCCATTCCGACCTCTCCATCATCAACGGCGACCGGCCGCGCGTGATGCCGATGGTGCTCGGCCACGAGGCGGCCGGCGTCGTCGAGGAATGCGGGCCGGGCGTCACCGACCTCCAGCGCGGCGACAGTGTGGCATTGGTCTTCGTGCCGAGCTGCGGCCATTGCGCGCCCTGCATGGAGGGACGGCCCGCCCTGTGCGAGCCGGGCGCCGCCGCCAACGGCGCCGGCACGCTGCTCGGCGGCGGGCGCCGCCTGCATCGTGCCGACGGCAGCCTGCTGAACCACCAGGTCGGCGTCTCCTGCTTCGCCGAGTACGCCGTGGTCTCGCGCGGCACCCTGGTGAAGGTCGATCCGGAGCTGCCGCCCGACGTTGCCGCGGTGTTCGGCTGCGCCGTGCTGACGGGTGTGGGCGCGGCGATCAATTCGGCGCGCATTCCGCTCGGCGCCACGGTGGCCATCGTCGGACTGGGCGGCGTCGGTCTGGCCGCCCTGCTCGGCGCGTATGCCGCCGGTGCGCGCCAGATCGTCGCCATCGACCGTCTCGACGACAAGCTGGAGCGCGCCTACGCGCTGGGCGCCACGCATGCCTTCAACGCCAACGATCCGGACCTCGTCACGCAGGTGAAGGAGGCGACGCACGGCGGCGTCGAGTACGCCATCGAGGCGGCGAGTTCGGTGGATGCGCTGGAAGTCGCCTACCGCATCACGCGGCGCGGCGGCACCACGGTGACCTGCAGCCTGCCGCATCCCGACCACCGCTTCCACTTGCAGGCGGTGAACCTGGTGGCCGAGGAAAGGACGATCAAGGGCTGCTATCTGGGCTCGGCGGTGCCGGCGCGCGACATCCCGCACTACATCGCGCTCTACCGCGCCGGCAAGCTGCCGGTGGACAAGCTGATCACCTCGCGCCTCAAACTCGACGAGATCAACGCCGGTTTCGACCGCCTGGCGGCGGGCGAGGCGGTGCGTCAGGTGATCGTGTTCTGAGTCTTCGCTATTTGCAGTAGGCGTCGGCCTGCTGTTGCCAGCCGTCGATGAGGCGGCGGCGCTCCTCGTCTTCCATGTAGTTGCGGCCGCCTTCCTTGTCCACCCGGTAGAGGGGGCGCTCCTGTTTCAATGAATCCAGGGCATAGCGCGCCCGCCTGCACTTCTCCTCGGCTTCCCGGGCCTTTTGTTGCTGTGCCTGCTGCTGCTTTTCTTCCTGGTAGCGGCGCTCGTTGGAGTCCTGCAGTTGCTCCTGCCAGCTGCGGTTGCGCGGCGGCGCCTGGCTGTCCATCGGCGGCGGGGCGACGTTGAGCTTCTGGCCGGACTTGCCGGCGGGCGGTTTGTCCGAGTAGTGCACGATGCCCTTGTCGTCCACCCACTTGTAGAGCCCCTGCGCGCCCGCAGCGAGCGGCAGAAACAGCCAGGACAGCAGCAGCCAGGATCTCATGCCTTGCGATAGACCTCGGCACCGGAGCCGACGAACTCCGCCGCCTTCTGTTCCATGCCTTTCTCCAGCGCCTCGTCGAAAGTCAGTCCCTGGGACACGGCGAAGTCGCGCACGTCCTGGGTGATCCTCATCGAGCAGAAGTGCGGCCCGCACATGGAGCAGAAGTGGGCGAGCTTGGCTCCTTCCTGCGGCAGCGTCTCGTCGTGGAACTCGCGCGCCTTGTCCGGGTCGAGGC
>CAYYXS010000050.1:0-27749 GCA_964475635.1 uncultured Rhodocyclaceae bacterium | reverse complement strand
TGCTGGGGGATTTTGAAGTGGCCATCAGTGGGGGAATTTGGGTGGCCGCCGGGGCCGCTACCGAAGTGGACGTCACAAGCGTGACCAAGTTCAAGGCGTTCTTTGAGACCACTGTTTCCAATAAGAATGCCAAACTGATCCTACTGAAGGACATCGACACTCAGGAGGAAGGTGACGCAAAGCGGAACTTCTCCATGTACCACGATACTTCCTCAGAAATTGAGGCCTTTTTGACCTTGGTGAAGGAAGATCCGCTCGTGAAGAAGGAGCTCACGGGCGACGAGTTCGCCGAGCTGCAGCGTATCCTCGGGCTGCTTCTCGACCGCCTCAATGGGAAGGAATGGTCCGGGTTTGTAGATTGGAAAGAGATTTCGTTACTCAATTCGGCGATCAAGACCTTCCGGATCGAAGTGGAGCGCAAGACAGGCTCGCCCGCGAAGCCAACCACGACGGGCTTTCGTGAATACGCGATGAACCGTATCAAGATCGCTGCCAGTATCCGCGCGATCGACAAAAGCCTAGAGTCCGCGATTGCGAACGAAGAGGAGATCATTGGCGATCTTGGTTCAGGCAAGGGCGAGTTGAAGTTCATAACTCGGTTCCTCTTTCAGGACGGCAAAGTTACGGATGGAGAGTTGTCTAGCCTGACAGGCGTGAAGAAGGGTGTTCAGAAGAAGTTTGCCAATGCTCTCCGTGAGGTCGGCAAGCATGTGTTCCTGGACGATTTGTTCCACCACGTCTCCGATTTCAATGCCACTGAGGGCATTGATGAGGTCAAGACGGTCTATGAGTTGCTTCTGTTCAATAGGTACTTCACTCTCAATGACCTGCCCTATGAGCCATCAAGTGGTGAAGCGTCGATGGTGATGCTGCAAAAAGAGCTCTGGACAGACAGGGACGTTTACATTCTCGATGAGCCTGAGAAGAGCCTTGGGAACGAATACATCAACGACGTGATCGTTCCGCTCATCAAGGAGCGTGCGAAGTCGGGTCGGAGAGTGTTTATCTCAACGCACGATGCAAATATTGCGGTGAGAACACTGCCGTACTGCTCGATTTACCGCACTCATGGGCCAGAGGGATACAGCACATTCGTCGGTAATCCGTTCACCAACAACCTTGTGAACGTAGCAAAGCCTGAGGAGCTTCGTGACTGGAAGATGGTTAGCATGCGAACCCTGGAAGGTGGCAAGGACGCGTTTGGGGAGAGAGGGAAAATCTATGGTCATACTTGATGCAACAGTGGAGTACGTTGAGGGAAAGTACTTCCTCAAGATCAACGTAGAGCAAGGTACCGTCACGATCCCGCTGTCTGACGATAATCCGAATGCGGTCAAGAGTGCTTTCAACAAGCTCATACAGCGGATCAGGATTGGGGAGTTCGCCATCAAGCTGGATAAGGCTGGTGATGACCTGTTCTCTATGGTCGCCAACGAGTACCTCGCTCAGCTGAATCGTGAAATTCAAGAGGTGCGAAGTCAGATGAAGGAATACGACCTAGTCGAGGTAGAGCAAACGCCGTGATCCGCCAATGGCTTGATAAGTCCCAATAAGGGACTTATCATTCCCCTATTGGGACTTATTGATGACGCCATGCAAACCCTGCCGCTCAGCGACGCCTTGTTTACTGCCACCCAGCGGAAGGTGCTGGGCCTGCTCTACGGCAAGCCGGACCAGAGCTTTTACGCCAATGAAATTGCGCGTTGGGCGCAGGTCGGCAAGGGCAGTCTGATGCGCGAGCTTGATCGACTGCATAGAGCCGGCGTGCTGACCCTGAGCCGCCATGGCAACCAGACCCACTACCAAGCCAACGCGGCATGCCCGATCTACGGGGAACTCCTGGGCATCGTGCGCAAGACCTTCGGCGTTGGCGAGGCTTTGCGTACTGCACTGGCGCCCATGGCCCGACAGTTGGTGTGGGCCTTTGTCTATGGCTCCATCGCCAAGGGCTCGGATCATGCCGGCAGCGATATCGACCTGATGTTGATCGGCGAGAACCTTAGCTATAGCGACGTGATGGAGAGCTTGTTGTCCGTGGAAGAACGTCTGGGCCGCAGCATCAATCCGACGATCTACACGCCGGCCGACTGGCTGTCCAGGAAGGCCGCCGGCAACAGCTTTGTCTTGCGGGTGTCAGAGCAGGACAAGATCAACCTGATCGGCGGACCGCCGCCGGAGGAGCCCGCCAATGAGCAGTAACCTGGATAACCTGGTGCGCAGCGGCGGCCTGAAAAATGAGCCGCCTGATCGCAAGGAGTGCGAAGGTTTGCTGCGCTCTGCAATTGACCGACTGAGGGATGCCCACAGTCCGGCACTGACATTCGCCAGCCGCTTCGATCTTGCCTACAACGCTGCCCATGCATTGGCACTGGCGGCGCTGCGCCTGCGAGGCTACCGCTCGGACAAGCGCTATCTGGCATTCCAGTGCCTGGTACACACGACCGACGCTAGCAAGGCACAGGCTCGGATGTTTGCGCTGTGCCATGAACGGCGCAACCTGGCGGAATACGAAGGCTACATGGACGTCGACGAATCCTTGCTGACCGAACTGCTTGCTGCGACCGACTACCTTATGGCTCAGGTACGAAAAGCCATGGCCGATGCAGAATAAGGACGACAGTTCGCAGGATATGCGTCCTTGCCCGAATTGATCGAGTGGCGGCAATACGAACTGCTGCTGCCACTCAACGGAAAAGTCAGTCGCCGCAATACGGCGCACCGGTCGTTTTCCGGCCGTGACGGTCAGTTTCTGACCACCCGCTTCAAGCCTCCCGCTTAACGTACACCGGCCGGAAACCCGCGCCCCCATTGGCTTTTCGGTCGATGCCCTCTCTGGCACGGTTGCTGCAATGGCTCATGCGCGCGCGGATTTCGTGCGCCTTCCGCTTGGCGGGAGTCATTGAATATTGAGGCGCGCCGGCCCCCTCACCCCCAGCCCCTCTCCCGCGAGGGGAGAGGGGAGTGAAGTGAGTCGCTGCGCGACTGAGATCGGACGGGAGGGGTTTTGGCCCAGGCAATCACCACATCGGCGTTCCAGGCCCTCAAGGGGACCTACAAGGGCGTCGTCAAGATTTCGCTCATGCTGGCGGCGACCTATCTGGTCGCGCAGGGGCTGAGTTCGTTCCTGCCCGCCGCCGACTACCGCTCGTTGTTCGGCTTTTCCAACCGTACGGCGGTGTGGGTGGTGGCCGAGCTGCATCTGATGTTCGCCGCCTTCGTGCTGGGCGTGCCGATCTTCGCCTTCATCACTGAGATCGTCGGCGTGGCGACGAAGGAGCGGCGCTACGACGACCTGGCGCGGGAATTCACCAAGCTGCTGGCGATGGCCTACACGCTCACCGCCGTGCTCGGCTGCGTGCTGCTGGTGCTGTTCGTCGTGCTGTACCCGAAGCTCACCGGCTACCTCTCCGGCTTGTTCAAGCCGACCTGGCTCGCCTACATCGTCCTCATCTTTGGCGAGGTGATCGTCGCCTACCTCTACTGGTACACCTGGGATCTGCTGCAGGGCGCGCGCAAGAAGTGGCACCTGCTGCTCGGCCTGCTGGTGAACCTGTGGGGTACGGCGCTCTTGTTCGTCGCCGACATCTGGGTGACCTTCATGATGAGCCCGGCGGGCATCGACGATGCCAACAACCTCGTCAGCCTGTGGGCCGCCATCAACAACCACACCTGGATGCCCATCAACATCCACCGCCTGCTGGCCAACGTCGCCTTCGGCGGGGCCATCGTCGCCGCCTACGCCGCGGTGCGCTTCCTCAACGCGAAGAGCGACGAGGAGAAGGCGCGCTTCGACTGGATGGGTTACGTCGGTTCCTTCATCGCCATCGCCGCCTTCATCCCGCTGCCCTTCGCCGGCTACTGGCTGGGGCGCGAGATCTACCAGTTCTCCGAGCAGATGGGTGTGTCGATGATGGGCGGCAGCTTCGCCTGGCTGTGGATCCTGCAGGCGATGCTGATCGGCGGGCTGTTCCTCGCCTCCAACTTCTATCTGTGGCTGGGCATGGGGCGCATTCCCGGCGCCGAGCGCTACACGAAGTTCCAGGTCGGCATGATGATCGTGCTGACGATCGGATTCATCGTCTGGGCCACGCCGCGCTCCATCATCGCCTCCGGCGCCGAGATGGCGGCAATGGGCGGCTCGCACCATCCCTTCCTCGGCCTCTTCGGCGTCATGGCGGCGAAGAACACGGCGGTGAACCTGATGATCCTCACCACCTTCTTCTCCTTCATGCTCTACCGCCGCGGCAACCGCATTCCCGTCGTGCCCTGGGCGACGGCGGGCAAGGCCGTGCAGGCGCTGGTGATCGCCGCCGCCGCCGTGGTGGTCGTCGGCTACGGCGTCTACAGCTACTTCGTGCCCTCGATCACGCGCATCGGCTTCTCGGTGTACCAGGTCTCGGCGGTGCTCGCCGCCATGGCGGTGTTCGTCGCCATCGACATCCCGCTCCTCAAGGGCGCCAAGGAAATCGGCGCGATCCGCTGGGGTCAGATCCCGGCGCGGGCGCAATACGCGCTGTTCTTCCTCGCCGTCTCGTTTACCTGGCTGATGGGCCTGATGGGCTACATCCGCTCGGGCATCCGCCAGTACTGGCACATCTACGGCCGCGTCATGGACGAGAGCGCCAACGCCTACACCATGGCCCACGGCCACGCCACGATCATCGTCTCGGTGATCGTGGTGATCTTCTTCCTGCTCGTTTCCGCCGTCTTCGCCATGGCGACACGGTACGACGACGGAAAAGGAGCCGGCGCATGACCGATATGGCAAAGACCTTCCTCAAGGTGTTCGTCTTCGTCGTGGCGACGGTGAGCTTGTATGCCTACGTCGGCCAGCTGGTGCCGCAGTTCGAGGAGCACCCGCCGAAGAAGAAGATCATCACGCCCGAGACGCCGAAGGACGAGCTGGTGGCGTCCGGGCAGGAACTGCTGCGCGGCAAGGGCGGCTGCCTGGTCTGCCACAAGGACCAGGAGCGCGGCAACGAGCGCGGCCCGGATCTCCGCCAGGCCGCCGGCAAGGCGGCATCGCGCAAGCCCGGCACGGCGGCGGAGGCCTACCTGATCGAATCGCTGGTGACGCCGGATGTTTTCCTCGTCGAGGGCTATCCGAAGATGATGCCCTCGGCCCTGAAGCCGCCGGCCAACCTCTCCATGGCGGAAGTGAAGGCGGTGGTCGCCTACCTGCAGTCGCTCGGCGGCGCCGAGGTGACGGTGAAGGTCGAGGCCGCCGATGTCGCCGCCGAGAAGAAGGCTGCGGGACCCGTGCATCGCGGCAAGGCGCTGATGCTGGAGCAGGGCTGCACCGGCTGCCACAAGCTGGAAGGCGAAGGCGGCGAGGTCGGCCCGGAGCTCACCAAGGTCGCCGAGCGGCATGAGCCGGCAAAGATCGCGCAGAAGATCGCCGACCCGAAGCTGTGGACGGCCGAGGGCTTCCAGGCCGGCCTGATGCCACCGCGGCCGGACATGCCGGAAGGCGACCGCCAGGAGATCGCCGCCTATCTCGCCGGTCTTGCCGGCAAGGCCTACAGCCCGACCGGCGCGGCCTCGCCCTGGTCGCACGAGGGCGTGCGCCTCGGCGCCGTGATCGCCGTGTTCAACGTCCTCATGCTGCTGGTGCTGGCCTGGGCGCGTGCGCGTGAGAAGGTGACGCCATGACCCGCTACACCCTGTATCTCGCCATCGCGCTGTGGCTCCTCATCCTCGCCGGGCTGAAGCTGCTGGTGCGTCCGCCCATGCCGGCTTCGGTGCTGATGATCTACATGACGCTGTCCACCCTGGGCATCCTGGTCTTCGTCGCGGCCAACGAGGCGCGCTTCCGCCATTTCGTGGCGCCCCTGAAGGCGGTGTTCGAGGGCCGCGCGCCGAAGGCGGTGCAGGCGCTGGTGCTGGCCGGCATTCCGCTCTTGATCGGCTGGGGCGCCTGGCTGCGCACGGCGCCGACCTGGGACGCGCCCTTCGAGCCGCGCGTGGTGCATCCCGAGCCGCCTTCCAGCTTTGCCCTGCACGGCAAGCGCATCGAGACGGCGGGGCTGAAGAACCCGCTGCGCGTCGCGAATGACCCAAATGCGCCCGCGCAGCTGGAGAAGCTCACCGCCGAAGGCAAGACCATCTATTACCAGAACTGCTTCTTCTGCCACGGCGACGCGCTGGCCGGCGACGGCCATTTCGCACAAGCCTTCACGCCGATTCCGGCCAACTTCCGCGACGTCGGCACCATCTCCATGCTGCAGGAATCCTTCGTCTTCTGGCGCGTGGCCAGCGGCGGTCCCGGCCTGCCCAAGGGCGCGACGCCCTGGCTCTCCGCCATGCCGGTGTGGCAGAACCTGCTCACCGAGGAGGAGATGTGGAAGGCCATCCTCTACATCTACGCCGGCTCGGGCTCGACGCCGCGCACCTGGGAAGAGGAGCCGAAGAAATGAAGGCGACCTTGTTCCTGATCGCGGCATTGCTCGGCGCCGCCGCCTTCGCTGCCGACGCGCCCAAGGTGAAGACCGAACCGGTGAAGGCCACGCCGGTGGCGGCCGATCCCGAAGCGGGCAGGAAGCTCTACCAGCGCTGGTGCGCGCAGTGCCACGGCGACGAGGGCAAGGGCGACGGCCCGGCCGCCGACTTCGTCTATCCGCGGCCGCGCGACTTCACGCTGGCCATGTTCAAGGTGCGCACGACGCCCTCCGGCGCCCTGCCCACCGACTACGATCTTTTCAACATCATCAGCGAAGGGCTGCCCGGCACCTCGATGCCGGCCTGGAAGAAATTCATACCGGCAAACGACCGCTGGCAGCTGGTGCACTATGTCAAGACCTTCGACTCGCTCGGCCTCTTCAAGGAGGAGCCGGCGAAGGAGCAGGTGGTCGTCGACGCGCCGCCGAAGATGACGCCGGAACTCGTCGCCAAGGGCAAGGAACTCTACCAGCAGAAGAAATGCTGGCAGTGCCACGGCCCGGGCGGGCGCGGCGACGGGCCCTCCGCTTCGGGCATGAAGGACGAGTGGGGCTTCCCCATCCGGCCGGTGAACTTCACCAAGAGCTGGCGCTTCCGCGGCGGCGACCGGCTGGAGGACATCTACCGCACCTTCACCACCGGCTTCAACGGCACGCCGATGCCGTCCTTCGTGGACGCGATTCCGGCGGCGGAAGACCGCTGGGCGCTGGCGGCCTTCGTGAAAAGCCTCTCAAGGCCGCAGAAGACCGGCCAGGTGCTGAAGGCCGGCTTCGTCGCCGGCGACATTCCCGCCGATCCCCATGCCGAAGCCTGGGAGCGGGCCGAGTTCACCGACTTCCCCCTCGCCGGGCAGATCATCCAGGAGCCGCGGCACTTCAAGCCCATGCACGACGTCATCACGGCGCGCGCCCTCTACAACGAGAAGGAAATCGCCATCCTGCTCGAATGGGACGACGGCACGCACAACAAGGGCGAGGGCGGCAAGCCGGTCGACCAGGTGGCGCTGCAATTCCCGGCCGGTCCGCTCGAAGGCAGCGAGAAGCCCTACTTCGTTCTGGGCGACGCGAAGAACGCGGTCGACCTCTGGCGCTGGAACCCGGCGCAGGGCCTCGCCCGCGCGACGGCCAACGGCGCCGGCAAGGAGAAGCCGGCGGAAGCCGGCGGTGTCGTCGCCCAGGGCAGTTACAAGGACGGCCAGTATCGCGTCATCCTGCGGCGCGCACTAAAAGTCAGTTCCGGCAGCACGGCGATCGAGCCGGGCCAGTTCGTTCCCGTCGCCTTCCAGCTCTGGGACGGCGACAACGGCGAAGAGGGCATGAAGATGTCGCTCTCCACCTGGTACTACCTGCTGCCGCAGCCGGCGACGCCGCTGACGGTGTACCTCTGGCCCTTCGGTCTCGGCTTCCTCGCGCTGGGCGGGGAGGTGTGGCTGCTGCGCAGGATGCGCAGGAAGGAGAAGGCGTGAAAGGCGAAATCCCCCCTGGCCCCCCTTTTTCAAAGGGGGGAATGACGATGCCGAGCCCCCCTTTGGAAAAGGGGGGTTGGGGGGATTTCAACAGCGGCAAAACACCATGATCTCCTCGATCTCCCCCACACTCTGGCTTCTCGCAGCCGCCACCGCCGCACTCAACCTGCCCCTCGGCCGCCTGCGCGCGCAGGCGCCGCGCCGCTCGCACCGCTGGTTCGGCCTGCTGGCGGCATCGGTGTTCCTCTTTCTCGCCCTGCGCCATGCCTTCGCCCTCGACTGGATCGCGGCGCTGCCGCTCGTCGCCGCCATGCTGCTCGGCCAGTACCTCGGCCGCCGCGGCGCGCAGGAGGGCGAGCCCTCGCCGCTGCGCTGGCGCGCCGCCGCCTATGCCACGCTGGCCGCCGGACTGCTGCTGTTCATCGGCGCGCCGGCGCAGGCCGACATGAACAAGTGGGACCGCCTCGATGCCGACGAGCCGGCGCCGGCGTTTTCGCTGATCGATCAACAGGGTCGCCGTACTGCACTGACTGACTTTCGCGGCAAGGTGGCGATCGTTACTTTCCTGTTTACCAACTGTACGGATGTCTGCCCGGTGCTGCCGCAGATCCTCAATCGCGTCGACCAACTCATGACCGAGGACGAGCGCAAGAAGCTCGCCTACGTCGGCATCAGCATCGACGCGAAGCGCGACACGCCGGCGCAGATGCAGAAGTTCATGCGGGATCACGGGCTGGCGGAGTCGCGCTGGACCCTGCTCGGCGGCACGGTGAAAGAGCTGACCAAGGCCGCCAACGACTACGGCGTGGTGGTGCGTCCCGATCCGCGCCTGGATTTCGTGCACAACACGGTGTTCGTGCTGATCGATGGCAAGGGCCGCCTGCGCACCGAGTTCCACGGACTGGCCACGCCGACGGATGAAATTGCCAAGGCGGCGCGCGCGCTGTTCCCCCTCACCCCCACCCCCTCTCCCGCGAGGGGAGAGGGGAGCAAACGGAGGTAACCATGTACACATCCATCTACCTGCCGCTCGACAACTCCGCCCATTCGCTCGCCGGTGTGGACCTCGCCATCGCCCTGGCGCAGCAGACCGGCGCCGCGCTTGCCGGCAGCCACGTCTATGCCGCCAAGCTGCACGACCGCCGCTTCCGCCAGATGGAGGGGGGGCTGCCCGAGGCCTACCGCAAGGAGGAGAAGCTCGTCGAACAACGCGACATCCACGACGACCTCATCACGCGCGGCCTGCAGGTTATTTCCGACTCCTACCTCGACGTGTTCGAGGCGAAGTGCGCCGCCGCCGGCCTCGCCGGAAAATCCGTCTCGCTGGAAGGCAAGAACTGGCAGGCGCTGGTGCGCGACATCGCCGCCTCGGACTGCGACCTGGTGGTGATGGGCGCGCTCGGCCTGGGCGCCGTGGCGCACTCGCAGCTCGGCAGCGTGTGCGAGCGCGTGGCGCGGCGCATCGACCGCGACCTGCTCGTCGTACGCAACGTCGAGGACAGCGAAGGCCCGATCGTCGTCGCCCTCGACGGCAGCCCGCAGTCCTACGGCGCGCTGCTGACGGCCCTCGAACTGGCGCGCGTGTTCAAACGCCCGGTCGAGGCGGTGGCCGCCTTCGACCCGCATTTCCACTACGTCGCCTTCAACAGCATCGCCAAGGTGCTCTCGCCCGAGGCGGCGAGCATCTTCCGTTTCCAGGATCAGGAGCGCCTGCACGAGGAGATCATCGACTCGGGGCTGGCGAAGATCTACCAGGGCCACCTCGAGGTGGCGAAGCGCATCGCCGCCGACGAAGGGGTGGAACTGACGACGCGGCTGCTGGCCGGCAAGGCCTTCGAGGAGCTGCTCAAGTACGCGAACGAAACGAAGCCCTGGCTGATGCTGCTCGGCCGCATAGGGGTTCACTCCGATGCGGACATGGACCTCGGCTCCGCCACGGAAAACCTGCTGCGCCAGGCGCCCTGCAACCTGCTCCTCTCGGCGCGCTGCTTCACCCCGCCCTTGGATCACATCGCCGAGACCACCATGAGCTGGACCGAGGAAGCCGAGGCGCGCATGACGAAGGTGCCGGAATTCGTGCGCGGCATGGCGCGGAAGGCGGTGCTGAAGCAGGCCGCCGAGGAGGGCCACACCGTGGTCACTTCCGACGTCATCGATGCCTGCCTGTCGAAGTTCATGCCCGGCGGCGCGGGCGCGATGAAGGCCGGCGGAAAGTGCCCCTTCGCCCATGGCAAGGCGGCGGCGGGCGACTCCCTCGAAGCCGCGCCGGCCTGGTCGCCGCAAGCGCTGGCGAAGCTCGCCGCCATCGGCGCGCCTGCCGTCCGCGATCACGCCAAGCTGCGCATCGAGAAGATGGCGAAGCGCGCCGGCAAGGCGGAGATCGACGCCGCACTGGTCGACGAGGCCCTGCGCGCGGTGACGGAGATGCTCGGCTGAGCGAATGGAAGCGTTGAAGCTCATCTCCTGGAACCTGACGCGGGTGTGCAACCTCGCCTGCGGCCACTGCTATCTCGATGCGGTGCAGCGGCGGCGCGAGGCGCCGGACGAACTCACCACCGACGAAGCCCTGCGCATCGTGAACGAGATCGGCGACCTCGCCCCGGGCGCCATGCTGGTGCTCACCGGCGGCGAACCCCTGCTGCGCCGCGATCTCGATACGCTGGTGGCCGCCGCCGCGGCGCGGGAGCTGATGCCGGTGATCGGCACCAACGGCACGCTGCTCGATGCGCGTCGCGCCGCCGCCCTGCGCGCGGCCGGCGCGGTCGGGGTCGGCATCAGCCTGGATTCCATCACGCCGGCCTTTCACGACCGACTGCGCGGCCAGGACGGCGCCTGGGAAAAGGCCGTCGCCGGCCTGCGCGCGGCGCGCGCGGCGGGCCTCGCCGTGCAGGTGCAGACGACGCTGTTCCGCGAGAACCTCGGCGATATCGAAGCCATCGCCGACTGCGCCGAAGAACTCGGCGCGCTCGCCCTCAATCTTTTCTTCCTCGTGTGCACCGGCCGCGGCGTGACACAGACCGATCTGGACGGCGCGGAATACGAGGCGGCACTGTCTCGCATCGTCGCCCTGCAGCAGCGACGCGACAAACTGATGATCCGCGCCCGCTGCGCGCCCTACGCGCGCCGTATGCTCGGCCTGCACGCCAGCGACGAGAGCAGCGGCTACGCCTCCTGGTCGAGCGCCTGCCTTGCCGGGCGCAGCTATTTCCGCATCACGCCCGAGGGCCGCGTCACCGCCTGCCCCTACATCCCGCAGGCCGCCGGCGACTTGCGCGCTCAGCCCCTCGCGGAAATCTGGCGGGACGCCGCCGACTTCCGCCGCCTGCGCGAGGAACTGCCGCAGGGCAAGTGCGGCGGCTGCGATTACCGCGTTTCCTGCGGCGGCTGCCGCGCCCGGGCGCTGGCCACCGAAGGCGATCTGATGGCCGGGGATGCCAAGTGCGGCTACTTGCCGCCGCCGGGCGCGCGACCCGAAATGCAGCCGACGCCAAAGCCGCCCGGTGTCGTCTGGACGCCCGAAGCGCAGGCCCTGCTCGGGCGCATCCCCGGCTTCGTGCGCAGCAGAGTGCGCGAACGACTGGAGGCCGCCGCCATGCGCGAGGCCCTGCCTGCGATCACGCCGGAGTTCATGCACGCCCACCGCCCGCAGGGCGCCTTCCTCGCCGCCCTCGGCCGGAGGCCGGCATGACGGCGCTGGCGCTGCAAGTGCCGCCCGTCCTGTCGGCGCCGCTGCCCATCGACTCATACGCCGGCATGCTGCCCGCCTATTTCCCGGATGAACTGCGCGAAGCGGCGACTCTGCTCAAGTGCAGGGCCGGGGAGACGCTGTTCGAAACGGGCGAGGCGGTGCGGGCCTGCTATCGCGTCGTCAAGGGGCGGGTCACGCTGTTCCGCACGAGCGCGGACGGAGGACGCATCGTGCTGCAGCTCGCTACCGACGGCGACTGGCTGATCGAGCCCGTCCCCTACGACAAAACCGTTTCCTGTTCGGCGATCGCGGA
Source organism: uncultured Rhodocyclaceae bacterium (assembly GCA_964475635.1). Lineage (GTDB taxonomy): Bacteria > Pseudomonadota > Gammaproteobacteria > Burkholderiales > Rhodocyclaceae > Desulfobacillus. Next base: position 15,845 of record CAYYXS010000050.1, on the reverse strand, counting down.
CCGCCCCACGGCCCTGCACGCGGTGCCGGTGCGCGCCTTCCGCAAGGCGCTGCAGGAGGATGCCGCCTTCGCCAATGCCTGGGCGCGCGAGACGGCGCTGACGGCACGCCGCCTGCAGCGCACCGTCGAGCGGCTGACCCTGTCGCTGGCAAGCGAGCGCATCCTGCATTACCTCGCCACCGAGGCGGAGGCCAAGTCCGGCGAACTGATCCTGAAATCTCCGCTCTGCGAGTGGGCGCGCCGCCTCGGCATGAAGGGGGAAACCCTGTCGCGCGTGCTGGCGGAGATGGAGGCCGGCGGCAGCCTGCAGCGCACCGGCCGGCGCGGCTTCCGGCTGGCCGGGCGCGGAACAAAGCGCGGATAATCCGCTCCAATCGGCATCCACCGATGTCCCTACGGAGATATTCATGCGCGTTGTCCTGCTTGCCTTCCTGCTTATGGTTGCTTTCGCCGCCCGCGCCGAACCCGACCTCACCGCGCCGGAGGCCCATGCCGCCGCCGGCGAGGGCAAGGTGAAGCTGATCGACATCCGCACGCCACAGGAGTGGCGCCAGACCGGCGTGGCGCCCGGCGCAGGCCGCGTCGATTTCTACCGCGGCCCCGAGGCGCTGCTGAATTCGATCCTGCAGATGGTCGGCGGCGACAAAAACGCGCCCATCGCCCTCATCTGCCGCACCGGCAACCGCACCAGCCACGCCCAGAAATTCCTCCAGGCGCAGGGCTTCACACGGGTCTACAACGTCAAGGAAGGCATGGCCGGCAGCGCCGCCGGGCCGGGCTGGCTGAAGCGTGCGCTGCCGGTGGAATCGTGCATGCAGTGCTGAACCTCCTGCGCGCCGCCGTCCTGGCGCTGCTCGCCGCAGGCAGCGCGGCGGCATCGGGCGCGGAGGGCCCGAAAGCCAACCGCCTCATCGACTCCGGTTCGCCCTATCTCCTGCAGCACGCCCACAATCCCGTCGACTGGCATCCCTGGGGCGCGGCGGCCATCGAGAAGGCGCGGCGCGAAGGCAAGCCGATATTCATTTCCGTCGGCTACAGCACCTGCTACTGGTGCCATGTCGCCAACCGCACGCTGTACCAGGACCCGGCCATCGCCGCCCTCATGAACGAGGGCTTCATCAACATCAAGATCGACCGCGAGCAGCGGCCCGATCTCGACCGCCTGTTCATGGCCGCCACCGGCGTTCTGGCCGGCAGCGGCGGCTGGCCGAACAACGTCTTCCTCACGCCGGACCTGGAGCCTTTCTTCGCCGGCTCCTACTTTCCGCCGACCGACGACGAGTTCGGCCGGCCCGGATTCGTCACCGTGCTGAAGGGCATTCGCGAGGCGTGGCGCGAGCGGCGCGGCGAGATCGAGGCGCGCGGGCGCCGGGCCGCCGCCCAGCTGCGCGCACGGGCGCGGCCGGCCGGTGCGGAGGTGTCGCCGGCGGCCTGGCGCGCCGCCGCGCTGGCCGCCCTCCGGCCGCGCCTCGACGGCGAGCACGGCGGCCTGAAGACATCTGCGGCCAAGTTTCCGCAGCCGGTGCTGCTCGACTACCTGCTCGCCGAGCATGCCAAGAAACCGGATGCGGCGCTTCTCGGCGCCGTGACGAAAACGCTCGACGCCATGGCGGCCGGCGGCATCCGCGACCACCTCGGCGGCGGCTTCCATCGTTACACGGTGGAACCGAGCTGGTCGGTGCCGCACTTCGAGAAGATGCTCTACGACAATGCGCAGCTGCTGGCGCTCTACACGAAAGCCTGGCAGCTGACGGCAAAGCCGGCCTGGCGCGAGGCGGCGCTGGAGACCGCCGCCCATCTGGCGCGCGACATGCAGGCGGCTGAAGGCGGCTTCTACACGGCGCTCGACGCCGGTGTCGACGGCGAGGAGGGTCGGCTCTACCTGTGGCGGCGGGCGGAGATCGAGGCCGTGCTCGGCACGGCCGGGGCGGCGCGTTTTTTCGAGGCGTACGAGCTGCGTCCGGTGGCGCCGCGCGAAGCGGCCGATCCGCTGGCGGACGCGGCCGGCGTGCTGCGCCTGCGCGCCGCGGCCGGCACGGTATCGGCCGGGCGGCGCGCAGAGCTCGAAAAACTTCACGCGGCGCGGCGCGAGCGGCCGCAGCCGGCACGCGACGAAAAGCAGATCGTCGCGCTGAACGGCCTGGCGATCGCCGCCCTGGCCGCCGGTGCGCGTCCGCTCGACGCGCCGGCGCAGCGCGACATGGCAAGCCGCGCCGCCGAGCGCCTCTGGTCGCTGGCCTGGGAGGCGCGCACCGGGAAACTGGCGCACGAGCTGTACCAGGGCCGGGCGCAGGGCGACGGCCTGCTCGAGGACTACGCCCATCTGGCGCGCGGCTTTCTCGCCCTGCACGAGGCGGGCGCGGGCGAGCTCTGGCGCAGCCGCGCCAGGCAGGTGATGGCAGCGGCGCTGGCGCGCCTGCGCCGCGCCGACGGTCGCCTCGCCGCCTCGAACGAGGCGCTGCGCCTGCCGATCCCGCTCGACGATGCCGAGGACTACGCCTACGCTTCCGGCACCAGCGCCGCCATCGAGGTGCTGCTGCGCCTCGGCGACGCACAGTCGGCCGAGGCGGCGGCGCAGGCCCTGCGCGCGGCATCCGGCCAGGTCGGCGCCCTGCCCGCCGCCTGGCCCGGTCTGCTCGCCGCGCTGACGCGCCACGAGGCTGCTGCGCGGGCGGCCCTGGCGCGCAGCGCGCCGACTGCGCCGGCCGCCGCGGAAAACGCATCGGCGGCGCATGTCGCGGTCAAGGCGGCGTTGCGGCCGCATGCCGGCACCGTGCTGCTGGAACTGACTTTGCAGGTGGCGCCGGGCTGGCACGTCAACGCCAACCCGGCCAGCTTCGATTACCTCGTGCCGACGAAACTGCTGGTCGACGGCGCCGTGCCGCGCCGCATCGCCTATCCGCCTGGAAAACCGTTCAAGGCGCGCTTCGCGCCGGAGACGATCTCGGTCTATGAAGGCAGCGTGACCATTCTCGCCGAGTTCGCGCCCGGGGATGCCGGGCGGCTGCGCGCCCGGCTCTCGGTTCAGGCCTGCAACGAGGAGGTCTGCCTGGCGCCGTCGGTGGTGCCGGTGCTGCCGGCCCCACGGTAACCCTGCGCCACAGCGGCCCGCACCGTTACGGACGGTGCGTTACAGTCGCCCCGACTTCCTATTTCCGGCGTTTTGTGCGGCCTGGGCGTTTCGGCGGGCTGAACATCTCGGCCAGCATGGCCAGCTCCATCAACTCTTCGTTGCCGTCCGCTTCGGGGCGGTACTCTTTCAGGAATTGACTGAGCTGCGCGGGATTCTTGAAGTTCTCCAGGTCCGCCCTGGCGTGATCGATATCGAGCCGCAGGCGGACGATTTCCCCGCTCAGGTCACGATCCACCCACTCCGGGGTGAGGGGGGCGAGGGGCGGCAGCCGGGCCGCCAGGCGGAACGGCATGACGACGGCCTCGATTTCCGCATCCAGTTCGGCCAGCTGCTCGCGCAGCACCTGGTTGTAGTGCGCCAGCCGCTGCCGCGGGATCGAGGACAGATGGGTGGCATCGATCTGCTCGATTTCGAGCTGCAGGTTGAGCAGCGTCAGGAGGTCGCCGGCCTCGTAGGCCTGATTGACCCGCTGCATCTGTTCGGTCTTGCGCTGGCGCAGCCCGGGGTCGGTCTCGCGATCGGGGTGCAACGAGCTGGCCAGCTTGCGGTAAATGTCGCGCACCGTCTGGCTGACTTCCCGGGCGGCCTGCTCGTGCCTAGCCTGCGCCGCTTCGGCCTTGCCGTTTCGGCGGCGACGGGCCTGCCGCGCCACTCTTTCCCGATCCGTCTTCTCGGCCTGCTCGCGCAGCTCCATTTCCGCGCGGGCAAGCAGCTCTTCCATGCTCGTCGCGCCATGCTGCTCGCCCAGGTCGAGGCCGAACAGGTTCTCGATCATGGCCTGCGAGACAGCCACTTCCTCCTCGATACCCTCGGCGTGGCTGGCTTCGCTGTGCCTGTCGTGGAGCGCCTCCAGTTCCGCGTCAGCCTCCTCCTGCAGCAGATTTCGCGTCAGATCGATCAGCAGCCGCCGCAGCCTGTTCCGCTGCTTTTTCCCCCGCACGAAGTTCGGCTTGTCGAACAGCTCGCCGAGCAGGAAGGCCATCTGCCGGCGAACCTGCCGGTACTCATTCTGGAGGGGCAGCAGTTCGCTTGCCAAACGCCGGTCGAAGCGCGTCCGGTAGGCCTGCCATGCGCCCAGCGACTCGCGCTTTTGTTCGAGCCCGGACACCAGGCGGCGAAAGGCAGCCTCGGCCTTGTCTGCGGGTTTGCTCCTGGAGAGGACTTCGACCACGCTGGCGCCCTTGGGCGGTTCGTCTTCGAACAGGGAGGATTGGGAGGAAGAAGCCATGGCAGGACGCGGTAGAAACGAAAAAACGGAAGGCGGCAGTCTATCAGAGCCATTCGGCAGCGTGCTGTTCCGGGAGCTTGCATCGGCAGCCGCCAGCGCCGAAGCGAGCGGCAGCACCCTCGTCGCCCTCAACGGCAGGCATTATCCCATGCTGGAATCGGTGCTCGTTCCTTACCGAAAGTCCTGAAGCAAACAATCTGCGGCCGGGCTGGCGGCAGTGGCCAGGCGGCGCTGCACGCGAACCGCCGTCCCGCGCGCCGCATCGATGCAGGCGGCGGTCGATACCCCCGAGATGTAGTTGCCGGTGACGAACAGGCCGGGCCATTCGGCCTCCAGCGCGCGCAGCGCCGCGACGCGGCGCTCGTGGCCGAGGCCGGGCTGGGGCAGGCCGTGGCGCCAGTAGCGCACGCTGGAAAACACCGGCGTGCCGTGCGCGCCGAGCAGGTCGCGCGCCTCCTTCAGGACCAGGGCTTCGAGCGCCTCGCGCGGCAACTGCGCCAGTTCAGGCTGGCGCGCGCCGCCGACGTAGGCGGTAAGGAGCGCGTGGCCGTCAGGCGCGCGGCCGGCAAACAGCGTCGAGGAGAACAGCAGGCCGAGCACGCCGCGCCGCTCGATTTTCGGCGCCAGCACGCCCAATCCGTCGAGCGGGTGGGCGATGTCCGCGGCGCGGAATCCCAGGGCCACGACGGCCAGCGGCGGGTGAGCGATGCCGCTCAGCTCGGCGCTGGCCTCGGCGGACAGCGGCGCAAGAACGCGAGCAGCGGCATAGGCGGGCAGCGCCACGACGACGCTGCGCGCATGGAGCCGGGAGAGGTGCTCGCCCTGGCGCAGCTTCAGCCGGTATCCGCTGCCCAGCGGTTCGATGCCCTCGACGCGCGTGCCGGAGCGGACGCGGCCGGCCAATGCTTCCATCAGGCGGGCGGGCAGCGCCGCCATGCCGCTTGAAAACGAGAACAGCCTGCGCTTGCCCGGATCGAAGCCGCTGCGGCCGGCGCGGCGCGCGGCCAGCACGCCGCGCAGGATCGAGCCGTGCTCGCGTTCCAGGCGCTTCAGGTGCGGGAACAGCGCGGAGACGCTGAGCGAGTCGGGATTTCCGGCATACAGGCCGCCCACCAGCGGATCGAAGACGTAGTCGAGCAGTTCGCGGCCGAAGCGGCGGGATACGAAGGAGGTGACCGTTTCGTCCGCGGGCTCCGGGCGGATGAACGGCTCGCCGAGCAGGCGCAGGCGCCCGCGCAGCGAGAAATAACCGGAAGCAAAAAACCCGAAGGGATCGAGCGGCAGGGCATGGGCGCGGCCGTCGCGCACCAGGTAGCGGTGGCGCACGCGCTCGCCGCGCTCGATGCGGTCCGCAGCGAGGCCGAGCGCCTCGATGAGCGATTCCGCGCCGGGGGCGGGCGAGACCAGGCTGTTCGGGCCGTGCTCGACGAGAAAGCCGTCGCGGCGTTCGGTGTGGATGCGGCCGCCCGGAGCGCTTCTCCGGTCGAGCATCACTACGTCGTGGCCGGCCACAGCCAGCGCATGGGCGGCGGTGAGGCCCGAGATGCCGGCGCCGATGACGGCGATGTCGTGGTCCATGTGCATGGGAAGGAGTACAGCAAGAGCCATGCCGTGCAGTGATCGTCATTCCCGCGGACGCGGGAATCCAGTGTCTTTGTCTTCGGTTCCTGGATTCCCGCTTGCGCGGGAATGACGGGAGCCTTCCGCCCGGTCAATTTCTGTTCACCTCGGCGGTTGAAATCTGACCGCGTTCGCCGTGAAGGATTGGCTTCGATCCATCGCCGCCGCCGTGTCGCAGCAGGAAGAACATTGATATTCCGCAAAGAACATCCAATGGCATGGCCGTTGCTTTAAGGCTGTCAGCCATCCCGTGCACCGATTTCTTTAGGAGGAAACATATGAACAAGACCCTGACCCGCTGCGCCCTCGCCGTCTCCGCCCTGTTCGTCGCGCACGCCGCGCTGGCCTACGACGCCAATGGCGGCGGCAGCGGCAAGATCACCGGCAAGGTGGCCTTCAAGGGCGCGCCGGTGTCGAAGAAGCTGCCCATCACCAAGGACAACACGGTCTGCGGCAACGGCGAGCGCGAGATCGTCGAGGTGAATGCCAAGGGCGGCAGCCTTGCCGGCGCCGTGGTGTATGTGGCGAAGATCGACAAGGGCAAGGCCTGGGGCGAAGCCGACAAGCCGGTGCTCGACCAGAAGGGCTGCAGGTTCGCGCCCGATGTCCTGGTGGTGAAGAAGGACGCCGAGCTCACGGTGCGCAACTCCGACCCGGTGCTGCACAACATCCACACCTACGAAATCATCGGCAGCGTGCGCCGCACGATGTTCAACGTCGGCCAGCCCGACAAGGGCGACATGAAACAGCCCGTGAAAGTGCGCCGCGCCAACGTGGTGAAGATCGAGTGCGACGCCCACGACTTCATGCACGCCTGGGCCTTCGCCGCCGAGAACCCCTACGCCGCCGTGACGAAGGACGACGGCTCCTTCTCCATCGACGGCCTGCCCGACGGCGACTACGAGCTGAAGGCCTGGCATCCGGTGCTGGGCGAGAAGAGCGCCAAGGTGACGGTCAAGGGCGCGGCGACGGCATCGTTCGAATTCAGCAAGTAACCGAGGCAACCTCAGGGAGGATTTATGCAATCTCGCAATTCGAAGCGGCTGGCGCTGGCCGCCGCGCTGACCGGGCTGGTGACGGTGAGCGCCGCGGCGGATCTGGCGCCGCTGCCGGAGCCGAAGTTCAACGCGGCCATGGCGGAAATGGGCAAGTTCCTGTTCTTCGACGAGCGCCTGTCCGGCGACGCGGCGCTGTCCTGCGCCACCTGCCACGATCCCAGGAAGGGCTGGAGCGACGGCCTGCCGCTCTCCAAGGGTTACCCCGCCTCGGAGTACTTTCGCAACAGTCCGACGCTGCTCAACTCCGGCTTCAAGAAGCGCTTCATGTGGGACGGCCGGCTGGACGGCTCCGACATGGGCACGCTGGTGCGCGACATGATCACCGAGGCGCACACCATGAACATGGACGGCCGCCTGATGCAGGAGCGCCTGAAGCAGGTGCCCGAGTACAACGAGATGTGGATGAAGTTCCGCAAGGACGACATCAACGGCATGCGCGTGTTCAACGTCGTCGGCGAGTTCGTCAAGACGCTGGTGTCGAAGAACGCGCCCATCGACAAGTTTCTCAAGGGCGACCAGGGTGCCCTCGACGGCACGCAGCGCGAAGGCTACGCGCTGTTCAAGGGCAAGGCCAACTGCGTCTCCTGCCACAACGGCCCGCTCGGTTCCGACGGCGGCTTCCACCGCACCGGCGTGCCGGAGAACCCGGCGGTCATCGCTGAACCCCTGCGCCACATCACCCTGGCGCGCCACTATTCGACCAGCGGCCTGCCGAACTACATGAACACGCACGACGACGTCGGCTTCCAGGCCATCAGCAAGAACCCCAAGGACAAGGGCAAGTTCGCCACGCCCAGCCTGCGCGACCTGAAATACACCGCGCCCTACATGCACAACGGCATGTTCAAGACGCTCGACGAGGTCGTCGAGTTCTACAGCAAGGGCGGCGGCGCCGGTTCCGAACTGAAGCCGCTCGATCTCAGCGATTCCGAGAAGCGCGCCCTGGTGGCCTTCCTGGAGAGCCTCTCCGGCGATCCGGTGGTCGTGGACAAACCGAAACTGCCGGCCTACAAGGCCCGCGCCTTCGGCAAGAACTGAGGGAGAACGTAAATGACGAACCATTCGCGTAAAGTCATCGTCGCGGCGATGGCCGCGATGACCGCCGCGGCCGTTGTTATGGCGCCATCGGTGACGGCCGCCGACAAGCCGACGGCGAAGAAGGCCGCTTTCCCGCCGCTCGGTACCCTGCCTGCCGTGCCGGTGCCGGCCGACAACCCGATGTCCGCCGAGAAGGTGGAACTGGGCAAGATGCTGTTCTGGGACAGCCGCCTCGGCGGCGACGCCAGCTCGCCCTGCGTGGTCTGCCACGAGCCCGGCAAGGGCTGGGGCGACGGCGGCGAGATCTCGCGCGGCTACCCGGGCACCCAGCACTGGCGCAACTCGCAGACGGTGTTGAACTCGGCCTACTACAACAAGCTGTTCTGGGAAGGCAACGTCACCAGCCTGGAGGCCCAGGCGCCGGCCGCGGCCGAGGGCAACGTCGCCGGCAACGGCGACCGCTCGCTGATGGAAATGCGCCTGCGCTTCATTCCCGAATATGTGGAGCGTTTCAGGAAGGTGTTCGGCTCCGAGTGGCCGCGCATGACCCAGGCCTACAACGCCATTGCCGCCTTCGAGCGCACCCTCGTCTCCGATCCGAAGCAGGTGCCCTTCGACCGTTTCATGGCGGGCGACAGGAATGCCCTTTCGGAGAGTGCCCAGCGCGGGATGGCGGTCTACCACGGCAAGGGCGGCTGCATCCAGTGCCACAACGGCCCGCTCGCCTCGGATCAAAGGTTTTACTCGCTCGGCGTGCCGGAGAACGAGGTATTCAATTCCGAGCCTCTCTACCAGATCACGCACCGCTGGGAACACTACCAGAAGGGCATTTCCGAGAAGGGATACCGCGGCGCCGACCTGGACCACGGCCACTACTACGTGACCAAGAACCCCAAGGACATCGGCAAGTTCAGGACGCCCAGTCTGCGCGAGTTGAAATACACCGCGCCCTACATGCACAACGGCATCTTCTACACGCTGGACGAGGTGGTGGACTTCTACAACAAGGGGGGCGGCACGACCGGGCCGAACAAGAGCCCGCTGATCAAGCCGCTCGGGCTCTCCGACCAGGAGAAGAAGGATCTGGTGGCCTTCCTGGAGGCGCTCAGCATGGACAAGCCCCTGCTGATGGATCCGCCCAAGCTGCCGCCTTACCAGCCGCTAAAGAAAGCCGCCCCCCTCTCCCCCAACCCCTCTCCCGCTCGCGCGGGCGAGGGGAGCGTCGTGGCGGGAACGGCAAGCCATTCCCGCTAAATCAGATTGGAGCCGAACATGACCATTCAAGACATCTCATTGCATGAACACGGGGAAGGCGAGCGCGCCTGCATGAGCCGCCGCCAGTTTCTGCTCGCCGGCGGCGCCGTGGTGACGCTGGCCGCCGTGCCGGGGGGGCTGACTTTCGCCGCGCAGGCGCTGAAGGCCGATTATCCGAAGACGAAGATCGGCAGCCTCTCGGCGCTCAAGCTCGGCAAGCCGGTGAGTTTCGCCTACCCCTATCCCAGCGTGCGCAACATCCTGGTCAAGCTCGGCGCGCCCGCCGGCGCCGGCGTCGGCAAGGACGGCGACGTGGTGGCCTTCAACCAGCAATGCACCCACATGGGCGGGCCGCTCGACGGCACCTACAAGGACAGGCACCAGGTGCTCGGCCCCTGCCCGCTGCACCTCACCACCTTCGACCTGACGCGCCACGGCATGGTGGTCTCGGGCCATGGCACAGAGAGCCTGCCGCAGATCGTGCTGGAGACGCAGGGCGACGACATCTACGCCGTCGGCGTGCTGGGACTGATCCACGGCTACGCGTCCAACCTCAACGGCCGCCGGGCTTGACCCTCACCCCCAGCCCCTCTCCCGCAAGCGGGCGAGGGGAGCTTCGTGAGCCGCTGCGCGGCTCCCATGGAATGGAGAACGACATGAGCGAGAAAGACAAATCCAGCGCCTTCGGCGTCTTCGCCAAGGACCACGTGCCCCTGCCGCCGAAGGACGCCGAGGTGTTCACCACCGCCTGCGACTACTGCACCGTCGCCTGCGGCTACAAGGTCTACCGCTGGCCGGTGGGCAAGGAAGGCGGCCCCGGCAAGGCGCAGAACGCCATCGGCGCCGATTTCCCGCACCAGTTGATGAACACTGCCGCCTGGGTCAGCCCCTCGCAGCACAACATCGTGCGCCACCAGGGCAAGCCGCACCACGTCGTCGTCGTGCCGGACAAGGACGCCAAGGTGGTGAACGTCGGCGGCAATCATTCCATCCGCGGCGGCACCCTGGCGCAGAAATGCTACAACCCGGAGAACCGCACCTCGGAGCGCCTGCTCTACCCGATGATCCGCGTGCGCGGCACCCTGATGCCGGTGTCCTGGGACCTCGCCACCGAGGTGATGGCCGACATCTCGAAATACATCATCGCCAAGTACGGCGAGCACGCCTGGGCGATCAAGATGTACTCCTACCAGTACTTCGAGAACACCTACGCCATCACCAAGCTGGGCATGACGTCCATCGGCACGCCGGCCATCGCGCCGCACGACAAGTGCTCCAACACCAACGACGCCACCGGCCTCGACGACGCCGGCATCGACTCCTTCGCCGCCAGCTACCAGGACTGGGCCGACGCCGAAGTGGCCTTCCTCTCGGGCGTCGATCCCTACGAGACCAAGACCACGCTGTTCACCACCTGGATGATGCCGGGCGACAAGAAATTCATCTTCGTCACCCCGCACAAGACCATGGGCGCGGCCTGGGCGGAGAAGGAAGGGCGCGGCCTGTGGCTGGGCATCATTCCCGGCACCGATTCCGTCCTGCACATGGCGCTGGCGCGCATCGTCATCGAGAACGGCTGGCAGGACCAGGAATTCATCGACAAGTGGATCGCCAACTCGTGGGAAGTGGACTCCGGCTACGGCCGCGGCACGCGCAACACCGGCTGGCAGTGGCGCACCACCTGGGGCACCTGGCAGAGCGACTGGCAGGACTACAAGAAGTTCATCCTCGCCCAGGAGGAATCCAGGCTCGACGTGGCGGCGAAGATCACCGGCCTCAGGGCCGAGGACATCCGCAAGGCCGCCGAGTGGATCGCCAGGCCTGTCAATGGCAAGGCGCCGAAGACCTCGTTCATGCTGGAGAAGGGCAACTACTGGTCCAACAACTACATGAATTCGGCGTCGCTGGCCAGCCTCGGCCTCATCTGCGGCGCCGGCAACCGGCCCGGCCGCGTGATTTCGCGCGGCGGCGGCCACCAGCGCGGCATGATGGGCGCCGGCGGCGGCTCCGGCTGGCTCAACCCGGAGAAGTACCCGGGCCGGCGCAAGAAGAGCTTCAACCTCGACCAGTGGGTGATGACCGACCAGGTCAAGTTCGCCTGGGTCTTCGGCACCACCTGGGTGGCGGCCATGATGGCCTCTCAGGCGCTCGGCGACAAGCTGAACTCCCTCACCCGGGGGAATCCGCACCAGATTGCCAACCTGGATCGCGCCGCGATCTTCAAGGTGCTGAAAAAGCGCGTCGACTCGGGCGGCATGGTGATGGTGGATTCCGACATCTATCCCTGCGTGCCGGTGGGCACCGAGTACGCCGACATCGTGCTGCCGGCGGCGACCTGGGGCGAGGACAACTTCACCCGCTGCAACTCCGAGCGCCGGCTGCGCCTGTACTCCAAGTTCTACGACGCGCCGGGCGACGCCAGGCCCGACTGGTGGGCGGTGCAGAAATTCGCGCAGAAGATGGGTTTCGATGCCGACGGCAGCTACAACTGGAAGAATTCCAACGATGTCTTCGAGGAGGCCGCCCGCTTCGGCCGCAACGGCGTGCTCAACTACCATCCGCTGGTGGTGAAGGCCAAGGAGGCGAAAGTGCCGGCGCAGGAACTGCTGCGCACCTACGGCACGGAAGGCATTCAGACGCCGATCCGCATGAAGGACGGCAAGCTGATCGGCACCGCGCGCCTGCACGATCCCGCCAACGACTGGGAAGAAATCGAAGGGCCGGAGGTAAAGCGCAAGTGGCTCTACGCCTTCAACACGCACTCCGGCAAGGCCATCCTGCTGAAGAGCCCGTGGAAGTTCGCCGGCTGGATCCAGTTCTACGAGGCGGTCAAGCCGCGCACCGAGAAGGGCGAGATCTGGGTCACCAACGGCCGCATCAACGAGACCTGGCAGTCGGGTTTCGACGATCTGCGCAAGCCGTACCTGTCGCAGCGCTGGCCCTATCCCTTCCTCATCGTGCATCCCAACGACGCGAAGAAGAAGGGCATCGAGTCGGGCGACTTCGTCCAGGTGCACAACGACACGGTGTACGTGCAGGTGGGCCAGCCGCAGGGCGTGCTCGATGCGGACCTCAACTTCAACAACCTGATGAAGGACGGCCACATCAAGACCACGGAAGGCCAGTTCGTCGCGGTGGCCATCGTCTCGGACGAGATGCGCGAAGGCGTGGCCATGGCCAACTTCAACTTCCCCGGCGCACCGGCCAACTCGGTGGTGTCCGCCGTGCCCGACCCGATGACCAACAACTACCGCTACAAGCTCGGCCGCGGCGTGCTGACCAGGATGGGCGAATCGCCCTACAAGCACTCCTTCAACGCCATGAGCCTGAAGCCGCGCAACATCGTCTGATCCACGGTCGTTGCAGTGCGCGGGGCGTCCCGGTTCTCCCCCGGGCCGCCCCGTTTTTTGTTTGCGGGCTTTCACGGTAACATGGCGGCGTAACGCCATGACTCAGCCCAGTCCCAAGAAACAGGTCTTCGAGCACCTCGCCCGCGTCGGCAAGGGGCTCGCGCACGCGGCACGGCTGGACCTGCTCGAAGCGCTGGCGCAGGGCGAGCGCAGTGTCGACACGCTGGCGAAGACCTGCGGCATGCCGATCTCGAACGCCTCGCACCACCTGCTCATCCTCAAGGACTGCGGCCTGGCCGCCTCGCGCAAGGAAGGCCTGCAGGTGTTCTACCGCCTGGCCGATCCGGAGGTGACTGCGGTGGTAGCGACCGTGCGGCGCATCGCCGAGCGGCAGCTGGCCGAGGTGCAGCGCATCGTGCGCGAGCATTTCGAGTCGCGCGACGCGCTGCAGCCGGTGCGGCGCGAGGAGCTGATGAAGATGGCGCGCCGCGGCGAGGCGGTGGTGATCGACGTGCGCTCGGAAGAGGAGTTCGAGGCCGGCCACATCGCCGGCGCCGTCAATGTCCCCCTCGAATCCCTGCCGCGCTTCCTGAAGAAACTGCCGAAGGAGCAGGAGATCGTCGCCTACTGCCGCGGCCCTTACTGCATGCTGGCCTTCGATGCCATCGTCACGCTGCGCAAGAAGGGTTTCCGCGCGCGGCGGCTGGAAGACGGCTTTCCCGAGTGGCAGGCCGAGCGCCTGCCGGTCGGCAAGGGCGAATAGGCCTAGCACGCCTCGTTCAGACCACCCCGCGCAGCTCCCGCAGCGCCACCGACAGCATGGCCATGTCGGGCGCCGGGGCGGTCTTGATTTCGGCGAAGATCTGGCGGCAGCGTTCGAGCTGGAAGGGGCGGCGCGCCTGCCAGGCGGCGAGCAGGGCTTCGGCATCCTCGCCGGCGCCGCCGAGGATCTCCGCCGCCAGGCTGCGCGCCTGGCCCGACAGGTCGTCGCGCAGGGCGGCGCGCGCCAGCCCCTGCCAGTGGCTGTCGGCCGGCAGGGCGGTGATCTGCCGGCCGAGCCAGTGCAGGTCGAGCTGCCCGCCGGCGGCGAAATACACCTGCGCCACCAGCGCCACCGGCCGCCCCGTCTGCGCCGCCACCTCGACGATGTCCAGCGCCGCGTACAGCTCGTCGAGGCAGGCGACGCGCCGCGCCAGCGCCTCTGGCACGCCCAGTGCGGCGTGGCGCGCGACGGTTTCATCCAGCTGGCTGCGGTAGCTGGCCGTGACGAGTTCGTAGAGCCCGGCGGCGAGCGCCTCCACGCCGGCGGAGAAATGCGCCAGGGTGGCCGACAGATCGCGCAGGTGCTGGCGCTGCTGCAGGAACCATAGCGTGCCGCGCTGGATCAGGCGCAGGCCGGCGAGGATCATGGCGGTCTGCGTCGCGTCGGCGACGCGGTTGTCGAGGGCCTCGATGTCCTGCCACAGGGAGACCAGGCCGAAGACTTCGCGTGCCGCCAGGTAGGCGCGCACGATGTCGGGCGCGGTGGCGCCGGTTTCTTCCTGCAGGCGGAAGACGAAGGTCGGCCCGACGCGATTGACCATGCTGTTCACGACGTGGGTGGCGATGATTTCGCGCCGCAGCGGGTGGCGGCGCACCTGCTCGGGGAAGCGGCTGCGCAGGGGCTGCGGGAAATAGCGCTCGACGACGGTGGAGATGAAGGGGTCTTCCGGCACGTCGGAGGCGAGCAGCGCCTCGAACAGCTCCATCTTGTGGTAGGCCAGCAGCACCGCCAGCTCGGGTGTCGTCAGGCCGAGCCCGGCGGCCTTGCGCTCGGCGAGCTGCTCGTCGAAGGGCAGGCGCTCCAGGCGCCGGTTGAGCCGCCCGCTGTTGGCCAGATGGCGGATGTAGCGCGCCTGTTCGTCGAGCAGGGCGGGGCCGCGGCCGCGCGTGACGGAGAGCACCTGGGTCTGGAAGTAGTTGTCGCGCAGCACCAGGCGCGCCACCTCGTCGGTCATTTCGGCGAGCAGCTTGTTGCGCTGCTTCTCGGTGAGCTCGCCGTCCTCGATCACCGAATCGAGCAGGATCTTGATGTTGACCTCGTGGTCGGAGCAGTCCACGCCGCCCGAGTTGTCGATGGCATCGGTGTAGATGTGGCCGCCCCTGAGGGCGTATTCGATGCGGCCGAGCTGGGTGAAGCCGAGGTTGCCGCCCTCCACCACGACGCGGCAGCGCAGGTCGCGGCCGTCGACGCGGATGCCGTCGTTGGCGCGGTCGCCCACTTCGGCGTGGCTCTCGCCGCTCGCCTTGACGTAGGTGCCGATGCCGCCGTTGTAGAGCAGGTCCGCCGGGGCGAGCAGGATGGCGCGGATCAGCTCCTGCGGGGCGAGGCTCGCCGCCTCTAGCCCCAGGGCGGCGCGCGCCTCGTTCGAGAGGGGGATGGATTTGGCGCTGCGCGGAAAGACGCCGCCGCCGGCCGAGATGCGCTGCGGGTCGTAGTCGGCCCAGGACGAGCGCGGCAGTTCGAACAGGCGCCGGCGCTCGGCAAAGCTCGCGGCGGCCTCCGGCGCCGGGTCGATGAAGATGTGGCGGTGGTCGAAGGCGGCGAGCAGCCGGATGTGCGGCGAGAGCAGCATGCCGTTGCCGAAGACGTCGCCCGACATGTCGCCGATGCCGACCGCGGTGAAGTCCTGCGACTGGATGTCGATGCCCTGCTCGCGGAAATGGCGCTGCGCCGATTCCCAGGCGCCGCGCGCGGTGATGGCCATCTTCTTGTGATCGTAGCCGGCCGAGCCGCCCGAGGCGAAGGCGTCGCCGAGCCAGAAGCCGTATTCGCGCGCCACTGCGTTGGCATAGTCGGAGAAGCTTGCCGTGCCCTTGTCGGCGGCCACCACCAGGTAGGGGTCGTCGCCGTCGTGGCGCACCGTGTCGGCCGGCGGCACGACGCGGCCGCCGACCAGGTTGTCGGTGAGATCGAGCAGCCCGCGCAGATAGCTGCGGTAGCAGGCCACGCCTTCGGCCAGCACGGCGTCGCGCTCGCCGCCGGCCGGCGGGTTCTTGACGACGAAGCCGCCCTTGGAGCCCACCGGCACGATGACGGCGTTCTTGACCATCTGCGCCTTCATCAGGCCCAGCACCTCGGTGCGGAAATCCTCCATGCGGTCCGACCAGCGCAGCCCGCCGCG
>CAYYXS010000049.1:0-28478 GCA_964475635.1 uncultured Rhodocyclaceae bacterium | reverse complement strand
GCGCCAACCCCCTCAAAATCCCTGCTTCCAGCGGCGGGTTGAGAAAGATGGGCTAAGCTTGCGCTTTTTCAGCGGCAAGCTTGCCGGCGACGGTGTCCCGCAGCGCCCGCTTGAGGATCTTGCCGACCGGGCTGACCGGGAACTCGGCGAGCACTTCGAGCCGCTCCGGCAGCTTGAAGCTGGCGATCTTCCTGGCCCGCAGGAAGCCGATCAGTTCGTCGAAGGCGAGCGTCTCGCCGGGCTTCGGCCGGACGAAGGCGCAGGCCTTTTCGCCGAACACCTCGTCCGGCATGGCCACCAGCGAGACCTGGAGGACTTTCGGATGCTGCAGGATGAGGTTCTCCACCTCCTCGCAGCTGATTTTCTCGCCGCCGCGGTTGATCAGATCGCCCTTGCGTCCTTCGACGAAGACATGGCGCCCGCGCTTTCGCACGATGTCCCCCATGCGGTAGAAGCCGTCGGCGGTGAAGGCCTTGCGGTCGGCTTCGGGCGCGTTGAAATAGCCGCGGATGGTGTACGGGCCGCGCGTCACCAGCTCGCCGCGTTCGCCGTCGGGCACCTCGTTGCCGGCCTCGTCCAGCACCCTGATCTCGTCGTCCTCGCACACCGGCGCTCCCGAGCTCTCGAGCAGCAGGGGCTCCGGATCGTCGAGCCGCGTCATGTTGATGAGGCCTTCGGCAGTGCCGTAGATCTCCTGCGGGATGCAGTGCAGACGATCGCGCAGGCGCCTGCGCAGTTCCGGCGCCAGGCGGGCGCCGCCGTTCTGCACGACTTTCAGCGAGGAGAGGTCGTATTTTTCCGGCGCGTCGGAATTGAGCCACTGGGCGATCAGCGGCACCACCGCGGCGATCGCGCTGACGCGCTCGCGCTCGACCAGCGCGAACACCTCATCCGCATTGCCCGAGGGCGCCAGCACGACGCTGCCGCCGTAGTAGAAGGCACCGAGCAGGCCGGGCGAGGCGAGGTTGTAGTTGTGCCCGAGCGGCAGGATCGCCATGAACACCGTGTCCTCGTCGAAGCCCGCCGCCCGGCCGCACAGGCGGGCGTTGAGGACGTAATCGTCGTGGCTGCGCGGGATCAGCTTCGAGAGCGAGGTGGTGCCGCCCGAGAGCAGCAGGGTGGCGACCTCCGCCGCGTCCACCCGCAAGCCATCGAGGGCGGCGGCGATCCGCTCCGTGCCGATCTCCTCCCCGATCATGGCGGAGAGGGAGAGCTGCTCCGCGGCGGGCTCGCCCGCGACCAGCACCGATTCGAGGCTCGGGCACTCGGCGCGCAGGGCCTCGGCCATCGGCCGGTAGTCGAAGCGGCCGGCCACGTCGGGAATCAGGTAGGCGACGGCGCCGGAGGCCTGGATGAAGTGGCGCACCTCGGTCTCGCGGTGCGCGCGCAGCGCCATGACGGGGATCGCGCCGATGCGGGCGAGCGCCAGGTAGGCGTACACGAACTCGGCGCTGTTGGGCAGCTGGACGACGACGCGGTCGCGCGGCTTCAGCCCCGCTTCGACGAGACGGCAGGCCAGGCGCGCCACGGTCTCGCCCAACTGCCGGTAGGTGATGCGCTGTGCGCCCGCCACCAGCGCCACCTTGTCGGGACGCCGCGCGATGCTCCGCTGCACCATCTCGGCGATGCCGAGGTTTTCCCAATGGCCTTGGGCGCGATAGCGGCGGGCGGCATCCTCCGCCCAGGGTGTGTAGCCGTGCAGCATTGTTGTCTTCCTCCTTTTAGTGCCGCGGGTCCGCGTGCTTTCGTACAGCCGGCACCTTAAGGCGCTGCCCGGAGCGACTCAATGTGTCGCGCTTATTCCGCGTATTGCCGCCATGAATATTGCGGCCCCGCGCGGAGGCATCATTCGCTGAACGTCTCGAAAATCAGCGTGCGCAGCCACTGGTTGCCCGCCTCCTGGTGGAACTTGGCGTGCCAGAAGAGGTTGATCTGGATCTCCGGCAGCTTGAGCGGGTGGGGCACGAAGCGCAGCGGGAAGGACGAGGCGAGGCGCGCGGCGATCTTCTCCGGCACGGTGGCGACGAGGTCGGTTTCCTCCAGGATGTAGGGCAGCGCCACGAAATGGGGCAGCCGCAGCCGCACGTTATGGCGGACGGCGCTGCGCTCGATCAGCTCGTCGGTCCTGCCGTGGCCGGTGCCGGCCGAGACCACCACCACATGCTCCGCGGCGGCGAATTCCTCGATGCCGAAGGGCACGCCGTCGAGCGGATGGCCGGCGCGGAACAGGCAGCATTGGCTCTGGCGGAACAGCCGGCGCTGGTAGAAGTCGGTCTTCAGATCGGGCAGCAGGCCGATGGCCAGATCCACCTTGCCCTCTTCCATCTCTTCCTTCAGGTTGATCTTGTGGTTGCGCACCGTGCTGATCGTCACTTCCGGCGCCGCCTTGCGGATCGCCCGCATGAGGGTCGGCAGGAAATAGATTTCGCCGATGTCGGTCATGGCGATGACGAAGCGCCGCGAGCTGACCAGGGGATCGAAGGTGGAGCGCTGGTTCACGGTCTGCAGGATCAGGGCGAGCGCCTCGGCGACCGGCTCGGCCAGCTGTTCGGCATAGGGCGTCGGCTGCATGCCGCTGCCGGTGCGGTAGAACAGGTCGTCCCCGAGCAGCCGCCGCAAACGGTTGAGCGCGCTGCTCACGCCGGGCTGCGACAGGTCGAGGGCCTCGGCGGCGGAGGTGACGCGCCGGTCGCGCAGGAGCTGCAGAAAGACCACCAGCAGGTTGAGGTCGAGATCCTTGAGTTCGATGCTTCTCATTATTTCCCCCAGCAATACGCGCTATTACCGGCGCTCTGTTCAGTAATTTTGCGGGCGATGGGATGATGCCCCCGGAGAGTTGCCGATGTCCAGGCATACAAGGAAACGACGGGAAACGACGAGGAAAGACATGAAACCAGGCGAAAAGAAACTGCCCCACCTGTTCCAGCCCGGCCGCTTCGGCCGCTTCGAGATCAAGAACCGCGTCAAGTACGGCGCCTGCTGCGTCTCCAACTACAACACCCGCGACGGCTTCATCACCGAGCGCGAACTGGCGCGGGTGAAGGTCATCGCCAGTACCGGCTGCGGCATCATCACCAACCAGGGCGCCTATCCCGATCCGCTCGGCGAGGGCAAGGCCTATTTCCGCCAGATCGCCATCCACGACGACAAGTTTCTGCCGCAGTTCGAGAAGATCGCCGCCTGCATCAAGGAGCAGGGCGCCATGGCGATCCAACAGATCCTGCATGCCGGGCGCTACGGCGGCATCGATCTGGGCTACTGCATCCAGCCTTCCGACGTGCCGCAGACCCTGCCCCACTTCCGGCCGCCGAAGATCATGACCAAGGAAGAAATCCGCGACTGCGTGCGCCAGCACGCCGAGGCCGCCCGGCGCTGCATCCGCGCCGGCTTCGACGGCACCGAAGTGACCAGCTTCATGGGCTATCTCCTGGCCAACTTCAACTCGCGCTTCACCAACCAGCGCACCGACGAATACGGCGGCTCGCTGGAGAACCGCGGCCGCTTCATGCGCGAGCTGATCGACGCCATCAAGCAGGCCACGCCCGAGCATCCGCTCATCGTGCGCCTCAACGGCGCGGAACTCATGGACCGCTGGGGCGGCAATACCGAGGACGAATGCTTCGAGCTGATGCAGCAGGCCGTCGATTGCGGCGTGGACATGATCTCCGTCACCATCGGCTGGCAGGAGGCGCCGGAATCCTCCATCGGCCGCGACGTGCCGCCGGGCCACTGGAACTACCTCTCCGAGCGGGCGAAGAAGCTGTTCCCCGGCACGCCGATCACCTTCGGCAACCGCCTGCCCGACCCGCGCATGGCCGACGAGTGCATCCGCGACGGCGTCTTCGACTACTGGGAGGTCTGCCGCCCGCTCCTGGCCGACCCGGAGCTGATCCACAAGGCGGCGGAAGACCGCCTGGACGAGGTGCGCCGCTGCGTCGGCTCGCTCAATTGCCTCTCGCGCCTGTTCCGCGACCTGCCCTATACCTGCACCATGAACCCGGCGCTGGGCCACGAATACGAGCCGGAGTACCACGTCACGCCGGCCGTCGTGAAGAAGAAGGTCATGGTGATCGGCGCCGGCCCGGCCGGCATGGAATGCGCCATCACCGCCGCCAGGCGCGGGCACGATGTCACCGTGTTCGAGAAATCGGATCGCATCGGCGGCAACCTCTACGCCTATGCCAATAATGACCTGGCGCGGCCGGACGACCTGCACTCGATCGTCCGCCACTACGAGGCGGTGGCGAAGCGGCTGGGCATCGCCATGCGGCTGAACACCGAGGTGCACGCCAAGTTCATGCGCAGCGTCCTGCATCAATACGATGTCTGCGTGGTGGCCGCCGGCGCGCGTACCGACCGCGAGGCCTTCGCCGGCGTGGCGGGCCACGAGCGGCTGATCGATGCCCTCGACGTGGCCCATGGCCGGGTGCAGGCCGGCAAACGGGTGGTGGTGATCGGCGGCGGCAAGATCGGCCTCACCGTGGCCGAGTTCCTGCGCAAGAACGGCGCCGAGGTCACGGTGGTCGAGCGGGAAAAGCGCATCGCCGGCGACATCAAGCCCTCCTTCAAGTGGCGCCACTCGGCCTGGGTGGAGGAGCTGGGCATCCGCTGCCTGACCGGCAGCCGGCCGGTGCGCATCGCGGCCGAGGGCGTGACCGTCGTCAGCGACAAGGGGCAGGAGACCTTCGTGCCGGCGGACACGGCGATCCTGGCGGCGGCGCACAAGCCCGCCCACGAGCTGTTCCACGAGTTCGAGTGGCTGATCGACGAGCTGCACGGCGTCGGCGACGCCGTCATCCCGCGCGGCCTGGAGCAGGCGATCCAGGAAGGGTTCCGGCTGGGCGTGCGCCTGTGAGCGGATGGATGACTGACCGAGGAGAGAGATGAAGATCCGCATCGTCGGCGCCGGCCCCGCCGGCCTGTACTTCGCTGCCCTGATGAAGCGCGCCGATCCGTCGCACGACATCGTCCTCTACGAGCGCAGCCGGCGCACGGCCACCTGGGGTTTCGGCGTCGTCTTCTCCGACCGTGCCCTCGAATTCCTGCGGGCCGACGACGAGGGCCTCTACCAGACCCTGAATCCGCATCTGGAAACCTGGCCGGACATCGTCATCGCGCACAACGACACGCGCATTCCGCTCGCCGGCAACGGCTTCGCCGCCATCGGCCGGCTCGAACTGCTCACCCTCCTCTACGCCTACGTCGAAAAGCTGGGCGTCGAGATCCGCTTCGAGAGCGAGATCGCGCGGCTGGACGAGCTGGGCGAGGCCGACCTGATCGTCGCCGCCAACGGCGCCTTCTCCTGGATCCGCAGCGAAAACCAGGACCGCTTCGCAACGACGACCGACTGGCGCCGCAACCGATTCATCTGGTACGGCACGAGCAAGGCCTTCGACAGTCTGACGCTGACCTTCCGCGAGGCGGACGCCGGCGTCTTCTGCGCCCACCACTACCGCTACCGGCCGGACATGAGCACCTTCCTGGTCGAGGTGGAAGACGCCACCTGGAGGCGGGCCGGTTTCGAGGCGATGAGCCCGGCGGACACGATCGGCTACTGCCAGCGCGTCTTCGCCAGGGAGCTCGACGGTCATCCGATCGTTTCGAACAACTCCTACTGGCGCACCTTTCCCGCCGTGTGGAACGAGCGCTGGAGCTTCGACAATGTGGTGCTGCTGGGCGACGCCCTGCGCACGGCCCACTTCTCCATCGGTTCCGGCACGCGCCTGGCGATGGAGGACGCGGTGGCGCTGTACAGGGCCTTCCAGGCGCACGGCGCAGACGTCCGTGCGGCACTGGCCTGCTTCCGCGAACAGCGGCTCTCCCCGGTGAAGAAGATCTGGGACGCCGCCAATGTAAGCATCCGCTGGTACGAGGAGATGGACCATCTGGTACGCACCCTTGCGCCGGTCGAGTTCGCCTACAGCTACCTCACCCGCACCGGCAGGGTGGACCACGCCGAGGTGCGGCGGCGCGACCCGGCGCTGGCGCAGGCCTACGAAGCCCTGCATCCCGAAGCGGCCGCCTGAGAGAAACACCCCGTCCCCTCTCCCCGTTTGCGGGGAGAGGGGACGGGATTGGGGGCGAGCGGACGGCAGATCCGGCGCCGGCAAAAGTCAGTCCCGCCAGTACGGCGGCCTGAGGCTTACCCGTTACTCCCCAGCCCGTTCCCGGCTGCGCGCCAGCAGGCGCGTCAGCGCCTTGTCCAGCGCCTGGCGTTCGCGCGCCGGCAGCACGGAGAGGAACCAGGCTTCGGTTTCGCGCGCGGCGGGGATGATCGCGGCGCACATGCCGGCGCCCTTGCGCGTGAGGAAGAGCACCAGGCGGCGGCCGTCGCGCGGGTCGTCGCGCACGGCAACGAGGCCCAGCTCGACGAGACGGCGCTGGGCGCGGCTGACGCGCACCTTGTCCATGCTGGTGTGCTCGACCACCTCGTTGGGCGCGAGCGGCCCGCAGCTGTGCAGCGCCATGAGCAGGCGCCACTCCGGGATCTGGATGCCGTAGCGCTGCTCGAACAGCGCGCCGATCGACTGGCTCAGGCGGTTGGCCACCACCGCCAGCTTGTAGGGGATGAACTCCTGCAGCGGCAGCTTCGCCGGTTTCTTTTTCGGTGCGGGCATCGGTCTCTCAGCTTGCCGGGGAATCGTTCTCGCTCAGCGCGCCGGCCAGGTCGGGCCGGAAGGGATTGCGCCGCCTGACCAGCAGGGTCCACGCCAGGCTGTAGGCGAAGGTCGCGCCGAGCATGACCGCCACGTTGCGGTAGATCGGCTCGGCCAGTTCCGGCGTCGGTGCGATGTTGAGGAAGACATAGCCCATGCCGAGGATGCCGAGCGCCTGCGGCAGGGGAAAGAGCGGCGAGCGGAACGGGCGCGTCTGGCCCGGCAGGCGCAGGCGCAGCACGATGTGGTCGAGGTGCACGATGATGTAGGCCACCAGCCAGCAGCCGGCGGCGGCCACCGTCAGCGTCAGGATCGAGGCGGCGTCCATGCCGAGCGGCGCGCGCACCGCGGCGATGGCGGCGGCGAAGACGAGAATCGCCCACAGCGGCGCGCCGCGCGCGTTCTCGCGGCCGAGCCAGGCCGGCAGCTGGCCGCTCAGCGCCATGCCCTGGATCATGCGCGAGACGCTGGCGAGCACGGTGTTGAGCAGGGTGGCGCTGCCGAGGATGGCCAGCGCGACGAAGGCGGCCTTCGCCGCCGGGCCGAAGATGGCGAGCGCCAGATCGACGTGCGGCGTGGCCGCCGTCAGCCTGTCGGCCGGCAGCATGGCGATGCCGGCGAGGCAGAACACGGCATACACGGCGACGATGAGCACCAGGCCGACCAGCATGGCGCGCGGCAGGTTGCGCGAGGGGTCGCGCGCATCGGCGATCATCGGGCAGACGAACTCCAGCCCGACCAGGCCCCAGAAGGCGAGCGCCACCAGCGACAGCGCCAGCGGCAGATCGAGGGCCGCCGCCTGCGCCGCCCCCTGGTCACCGAGGCCGTTGCCGAGCCCGGCGATGCCGATGAGAAACAGGCCGCCGAACATGACGGCGACCAGCGCGGTTTGCAGGCGGGCGAAGAGGTCGATGCCGCGCAGGTTGAGCAGGCAGAACAGCAGCAGCAGGACCAGGCTCGGATAAGGCAGCGCCGCGGTGAGCCCCGGCGCCACCTGGGCGAGCAGGGTGTCGACCAGGACCAGCTCGGCCGGGATGCCGAGCAGGGCGACGGCGACATAGCCCGACAGCGTGGCGACGATGGCCAGGCCCGGCCCCAGCGCCGCCTGGGTGTAGGCGCTGACCGAACCGGCGCGCGGCAGCATCAGTGCCAGCTCGGCGAAGGACAGCACGTAGGTCAGGGCGAGCAGCGCCGAGACGCCGATCGCCACGAGGAAATTCAACTGGCCGATGCCGGCGCCGTTGAGCATGGTGATCATCGTGCTCTGCACGACGACCACGCCGACCGCCGTGGCCACCAGGGCCGGCAGCGGCAGGGCTTTCTGTTTTTCCATGTTCTCCTCCTTGCGTTGTTGTTGTGCGTTGACGGTACTGTTGCTCCCTCTCCCGCTGGCGGGAGAGGGTTGGGGTGAGGGTGGATCGGACGCCTGCCCCTCACCCTGGCCCTCTCCCCGCGCGCGGGGAGAGGGGATGGCGTGGCTAACCACTGAAACTGATCAGCTTGGTGTCGAGATAGGCGGCCAGCCCCTCCGGGCCGCTCTCCGAGCCGTAGCCGCTTTCCTTGACGCCGCCGAAGGGCGTCTCCGGCTGCGAGACGCCGAAGTGGTTGACGCCGACCAGGCCGGCCTCGATGCGCGCGGAGATGCCGTGGGCCAGGGCGAGGTCGCGCGTGAACAGGTAGGCCGACAGGCCGTAGGGCAGGGCGTTGGCCTGTGCCACGGCGGCATCGAGATCGTCCCAGGCGTTGATCACCGCGATCGGGCCGAAGGGCTCCTCGCGCAGCACGCGCGCCCTGTCCGGCACATCGGTCAGCACCGTCGGCGCGAAGAAGAAACCCGCGCCGGGCAGGCGCCGGCCGCCGCAGGCCAGCCGCGCGCCGCAGGCCAGCGCATCGTCCACCAGCGCCGCCATGTCGGCCGGGCGCCGCGCATGCGCCAGCGGTCCCATCTGCGTCTGCGGGTCGCGGCCGTCGCCCACGCGCAAGGCGCGCGCGGCGACGACGAAGGCCTCGACGAAAGGCGCGAACAGCGAACGGTGCACCAGAAAGCGCGTCGGCGCGGCGCACACCTGGCCGGCGTTGCGGTATTTGGCGGCGACGGCGAGGCGTGCCGTCTGCGCCGCGTCGGCATCGGCCAGCACCAGCACCGGCGCATGGCCGCCCAGCTCCGCCGTGTAGCGCTTGACACCGCGCGCACACAGCTCGCCCAGTTGCTTGCCGACGGGAATCGAGCCGGTGAAGGAAACCTTGCGGATGTCCGGGTGGGCGATGAGATAGGAAGAGACCTGCGCCGGCTCGCCGCAGACGAGGTTCAGCACGCCCGGCGGCAGGCCGGCGTCGTGGAAGGCGCGCACCAGTTCCATCGCGCTGCCCGGCGTCTCTTCCGCCGGCTTCAGCACGGCGCTGCAGCCGGCGGCGAGCGCCGCGCCGACCTTGCGCGCCGGCAGGTTCATCGGGAAGTTCCACGGCGTGAACAGTGCCGCCGGGCCGACCGGCACGCGCGTCACCGCCTGGGCGAAGACGGCCGGCGAGCGCGGCGGCACCAGGCGGCCGTAGGCGCGCTTGCCCTCCTCGGCGAGGAAATCGATGATCTCGGCGGAGAGCAGTACCTCACGCTGGCTCTCGGCGAGCGGCTTGCCCTGTTCCAGGGTCATGATGCGGGCGATGGCCTCCGCGCGCTCGCGCAGCAGGCGCGTGGCGCGCGTGACGATCTCCCAGCGCGCCTGCGCAGGCGTGTGCCGCCAGGTCTCGAAGCCGCGGCGCGCGGCCTGCGCGGCGCGCTCGAGTTCGGCTTCTCCGGCGAGCGGCAGCGCGGCGAGCGCCGTGCCGTCGGCCGGGTTGATGACGGGGCGGCTGCCGGCGCTCGCGGCGGCGAGCCATTCGCCGTCGATGTGGAGGGCGGGGGCGGGATAGTCGTTCACGAAGTTGCCCGGTTGCACGGATGCGGCGCAGTTGTAGCACCGGAAAGTTGCAAATGCAACGGTTTTCCGGCGCATCGCGCCGCTGCAAAAAAATTTTCCCCGCCTTGCCGATTTGGGATATTGGTTGCAGCGGCAACCAATGTAAGCTGGCCGCCCGCCGCGCAATTCAGCGCATATTCGCTTCAGTCGGGGACGACCATGACACTCAGCATCGAACAGATCAAGCAAGCCAACGCGCGCCACCTGTGGCATCCCATGGCGCACCCCCAGGCCATGCTCGACTCGCCGCCCGACATCATCGCCCGCGGCGAAGGCGTCTGGGTGTGGGACATCGACGGCCATCGCATGATCGACGGCGTCGGCGGCCTGTGGAGCGCCAACTTCGGCCACAGCAACCGCCGCGTGCGCGACGCCATCGTCGCCCAGTTGGACGAACTGCCCTACTACAACGCCTTCCGTGGCACCACCCACCCGCGCGCCATCGAACTGGCCGAGGCGCTGACGGCGATGATGGCGCCCGACGGCGTCGCCGCCGTGATGTTCGGCAGCGGCGGCTCGGATGCCGTCGAGGCGGCGCTGAAGCTCGCTCGCCAGTACTGGAAGCTGCGCGGCCAGGCCGACCGCACGAAATTCATCTCGCTGCGCCAGGGCTACCACGGCGTGCACTTCGGCGGCATGTCGGTCAACGGCAACACCAACTTCCGCCGCGCCTACGAGCCGCTGCTGCCCGGCTGCTTCCATGTCGATACGCCCTGGCGCTACCGCAATCCCTACACGGACGATCCGGCCGAACTCGGCCGCATCTGCGCCGAGCTGCTCGAGCGCGAGATCGTCTTCCAGGGGCCGGACACGGTGGCCGCCTTCATCGCCGAGCCGGTGCAGGGCGCCGGCGGCGTCATCGTGCCGCCGGAGAACTACTGGCCGCTGGTGCGCGAAGTGTGCGACCGCCACGGCGTGCTGCTCATCGCCGACGAGGTGGTGACCGGCTTCGGCCGCAGCGGCGCCCTCTTCGGCACGCGGCTGTGGAATGTGAAAGCCGACATCTGGTGCCTCGCCAAGGGCATCTCCGGCGGCTACGTGCCGCTCGGCGCCACCGCCTTCAGCCAGGCGATCGCCGACGTTTTCATCGGCTCGCCCGGCGGCGCCATCACCCACGGCTACACCTACAGCGCGCATCCGGTGGCCGCCGCCGCGGCGCTGGAGAGCCTGAAACTGGTGGAAGAGCTCGACCTGCCCGGCAACGCGGCGCGCGTCGGCGCCCGCTTCCAGGCGCGCCTCTCCGAGTTCGTCGCGCGCCACGCCCATGTCGGCGACGCGCGCGGCGTCGGCCTGATGGCCTGCCTCGAGCTGGTCGAGGACAAGCGCAGCAAAAAGACCCTGCCGCGCGGCAACGAGCTGACGGCGAACGTGGCGCGCGCCGCCTACCGCCGCGGCGCCATGGTGCGCGTCTCCGGGCCGAACATCATCCTCTCGCCGCCGCTGGTCATCACGCAGGAGGAAGCCGACCACCTGGTCGACATCCTCGATGCCGCTTTCGCCGAGGCGGAAGCCGCATGAGCGGGAACAGTCCTCGCATCCTGCTCATCGGCACCGCCGACACCAAGGCCGACGAACTGCGCTACCTGCGCGGGCGCATCGAAGCCGGCGGCGGTGAGGTACGGGTGATGGACGTCGGCGTGCTCGACGGTGCGCCCTTCGCGGCGGAAATTTCCAACGCCGAAGTCGCCGCCGCCGCCGGCACGACCACCGCGGCCCTGGCCGCCCTCGGCGACGAGAATGCCGCCATGGCCGGCATGGCGCAGGGCGCCGCGCGCATCGCGCACGAGCTGCACGCCGCCGGGCGCATCGACGGCCTGCTCGCCCTCGGCGGCACCATGGGCACCGATCTCGCGCTGGAGGTCGCCGCGGCACTGCCGCTGGGCGTGCCCAAGGTGGTGCTGTCCACCATCGCCTTCTCGCACCTGCTGCCGCCCGAGCGCATCCCGCCCGATCTGGTCATGCTGCTGTGGGCGGGCGGCCTCTACGGGCTGAACGAGCTGTGCCGCTCCTCGCTGGCGCAGGCCGCCGGCGCCGTGCTCGGCGCCTGCCGCCTGGCCGAGCCGCCGCGCTTCGCGCGCCCGCTCGTCGGCATCACCTCGCTCGGCTCCAGCGTGCTCTCCTACATGAAGCGCCTCAAGCCGGCGCTGGAGGCGCGCGGCTACGAGGTTGCCGTGTTCCACACCACCGGCATGGGCGGGCGCGCCTTCGAGGCGCTGGCCGGGCAGGGCCGCTTCGCCGCGGTGTTCGACTTCAGCCTGCAGGAGCTGGCCAACCACCTCGGCGGCTCCTGCGTCACCGCCGGCGCCGGGCGCCTCACCGGCGCCGGGCGCGCCGGCGTGCCGCAGATCGTCGCCCCCGGCGCCACCGACATGGTCGACTTTGCCGCCTGGGCGCCGCCGCCGGCGCGCTTCGCCGCGCGGGCGAGCCACGCCCACAACCGCCTCATCGCCTCCGGCATCTGCAACCTCGACGAGCGGCGCGAGATCGCCGCCGAGATCGCCCGCCGCCTGCGCGAGGCGACGGGCCCGGCCTGCCTGCTGCTGCCGCTGCGCGGCATCGAAGAATGGGACCGCGCGGGCCAGCCGCTGCACGACGCCGCCGGACTGACCGCCTTCGTCGACGCCCTGCGCGCCGAAGGCTGGGCGCCGGCCGAGTGCAGCGAGGTCGACGCCCACATCAACGACGCCGTCTTCACCGACGCCGCCCTCGCCGTCTTCGACCGCTGGGCGGCGGCCGGCCGCATCGCGCCGGGAAAACTGCCGGCATGAACGATTCACAGCGCGGAGCCGCGCAGCGGCGAACCCTCGTCACCCCCTCCCGCCGGGAGGGGGCCGGGGGGAGGGTGGTCCAGCCGCAGGCCCTGGTGCTGGACTTCGGCGGCGTCGTCACGCGCACGCTGTTCGAGACGCACGCCGTCACGGAAGCGGCGCTGGGGCTTGCCCCCGGCACGCTGAAGTGGCGCGGCCCCTTCGATGCGGCGAGCGATCCGCTCTGGTGCGACATGCAGGCCGGGCGGCTCAGCGAGCGCGACTACTGGCTGGCGCGCACGCGCGAGGTGGGCGCCCTGCTGGGGGAGGACTGGGCGCGCATGGAGACCTTCGTCGTGCGCGCGCGCGGCGCCGATCCCGACGCGGTGATCCGCCCCGAGGCGGTGGCCGCCATCGAGGCGGCCAAGGCCGCCGGCTGCCGCATCGCCATCCTCTCCAACGAGCTGGATCTCTTCTACGGCCGCGAACTGCGCAGCCGGGTGGCCGTGCTGCGCCACGCCGACTGCATCGTCGATGCCACCTACACCGGCATCCTCAAGCCCGATCCGCGCGCCTACGCCCTGTGCCTGGAAGCGCTCGGCCTGCCCGCCGCGGCCTGCGTCTTCGTGGACGACCAGCCGCGCAACGTCGAGGGCGCCGAGCAGGCCGGCATGCGCGCGGTGCTGTTCGACATCGCGCGGCCGGCGGCGTCGTTCCGCCAGGCGCTGCAACTGCTAGCCGTGCCGCAGCGGCTGACTTTCTGACTGCGGCGCGACACGCTCCTCCGGCTGATTCAGGAGCCAGGCAATCTCCCCCTTGTCGCGGATGTGCAGCTTGGCGTAGGCCCGCCGCAGGTGATGGCGCACGGTCGCCGGCGACAGCTCCAGGCGGCGCGCCACGGCCTTGTAGGTGAGCCCCTCGCCGAACAGGCGCACTACCGCCAGCTCCTTCGGCGTGAGCAGGTCGGCCGCCGAGCGCAGGCGGGCGTGGATCAGGAGCAGGTCGGCGGCGCGCTCCGCGCGCAGGGTGACGTGCGCGCCGATGAAGAGGCAGGCCGCCGCCGCTCCCGCAAGCAGTTCTTTCGCCGCCTGCGGCAGCACCGCCCCGCCCCAGCCGGGCCATTCCGACAGCATGAGATCGGCAAAGGTCGAATCGGCATACTGGATCACGCCGCAGCCGTCGCAGATCGCCACGGCGCTGCGCGGGCTGCGGCTGGCCATCCTGAGCAGTTGCAGGTGGTGCAGCCGGTTCAGGTTAAGCGCCGCAGCGAGATGGGGCATGAGGCAGGACATCAGCGCCGCTTCGCGCTCGCCGTGGCGCGGCAGCAGGCCGTTGCGATAGAGCGAAAGATGGGTCCACAGCTTGAGCACCGGATCGACGAAGACCGTGCACATGATCTGCGCCAGGGCGTGCCTGGCGCAGAAGCTGCGGAAGGCGCCCGGGATGCCGTCGTCGGTCAGGGAGAACAGCACCGGATTGCGCTTCGCCTCGATGGCCTGCGGCACGATCGGATCGTCGGCCTTGACCTTCTCCCAGTCCGCAATGAAATCCGGCCCCAGGTTGTGCACGTAGTTGTTGTGCATGAGCGGGCCGCCGGCCAGCATCGTCGAGCGTCCGAACCAGGCGCTGTCGAACGCGATGTAGTCGTGCAGGAGGGCAAACAGCCGCTCTTCGAACTCGCCGATGCGCGAATTCAGGGCGAGCGGGTAGAGGTCGAGCAGGCAGGCGCCGAGGGCGGCGGCGACCGAATCGGCCGCGGAGAATGCGGGCGTGCCGCCATCGCCTTCGAGCGGGAGATTTCGCCCGGGCACGCTTGCCGGATGCGCCTTTCGGTTCGGCGTAAGAGTCATCCTTCGGTTTCTTTCCAGCCTTCGCTTCGGCCGACAGGTGGCGAAGCTTAGCAAGCTGCCGTTGCCGCTGGCAATTCTGCGGCAAGACGCATGCTCGGCGGCCCGATCGTTCAAATGAACGATGCCGGGCCAGGGTCGCCGGCATCGTCGATCCCGCATTGCAACATCTCTTGCGCAAATCCTGCGCGCGTTCAAGTGCCCCCAGAGCTGCAGGGCGTCTTGCGGCGCAGCATCGGGTTTGCGGCATACCGCATTTGAACGACTCCCCGCGATGCGCGGCGGCCCTTAACGTCACGCAATCGACAAGACCAGGGAGAAAGGAACTTCGATGTCCGGCCAGACCGCGTTCTACCACGATGAAAAGTGCCTCTGGCACACGACCGGCGAGCATGCGCTGGTGATGCCGGTGGGCGGCTGGGTGCAGCCCGTCGCCAGCGGCGGCCATGCCGAGTCGGCCGAATCGAAGCGGCGCATCGTCTCGCTGCTGCAGGTGTCCGGCCTGGCGGAGAGGCTGAAGGTGTTCTCGGCGCCCATGGCCGACGAAGCCGACCTGATGCGCGTGCATTCGCGCGCCTATCTCGACGCGTTCAAGACCGCCTCGGACAACGGCGGCGGCGATCTGGGCGATTTTGCGCCTTTCGGTCGCGGCAGCTATGAAATCGCCAGGCTCTCCGCCGGGCTGGCGATCCGGGCGGTCGACGATGTGCTGGCGGGGAGGATTCGCAACGCTTATGCCATGACGCGGCCGCCGGGCCATCACTGCCTGCCCGACCGTTCCTGCGGCTTCTGCCTGCTTGCCAACGCTGCCATTGCGGTGGAGACCGCGATCGCCCGCCACGGCCTGTCGCGCGTCGTCGTGCTCGACTGGGACGTGCATCACGGCAACGGCACCCAGGCGGTGTTCTACGGGCGCCCCGACGTGCTCACCATTTCTCTGCATCAGGAGGGCTGCTTTCCGCCGGGCTATGGCGGATTCGAGGAACGCGGAGCCGGGCGCGGGCAGGGCGCCAATCTCAATATCCCGCTGCTTCCCGGCGGCGGCAGCGACGCCTACCTCCATGCCATGGCGCGCATCGTCGAACCGGCCATCGCGCGTTTCCGCCCGGAACTGATCGTCGTGGCGAGCGGCTTCGACGCCAACGGCACCGATCCTCTGGCGCGCATGCTGCTCGGTTCGCCGGCCTACGCCGAGTTGACGCGGCGGGTCATGGCGCTGGCCGAAGCCCACTGCGGCGGCCGCCTGGTCATGGTGCACGAGGGCGGCTATGCGGAAGGGCTGGTGCCCTTCTGCGCGCATGCGGTGATCGAGACCCTGGCGGGCTGCGCCATGGGCGTGGAAGACCCCTTCGCCGGGCTGATCGAGGCCCAGCAGCCGAATCGGCGGTTCGCCGCGTTCCAGCGCGGGCTGATCGACGAGATGGCGCAAACCCTGAATCTTCCGATGCAACTCTCATAGGAGCGAGGACATGAATACCGACACTATCGACAGCCGCGCGACGATCGTCACCGTCGTGCTCATCTCCGCCCTGGCGCCGGCCGTTCTCATGCTGGCGCCGGCGATCGTCGGCGCCCTGGTCACCGGCTCGAATCTGCCGCCGCAGACGGCGGGGCTGATCATCTCCGCCGAGCTTGGCGCCATGTCGCTGATGACCTTCACGACGCTGTGGTGGCTGCGCGCGTGGAACTGGCGCAAGGCCGCGCGCGCCTGCCTCGCGCTCATGATCGCGGGCGACCTGGCCTCCGCCCTGTTCATCGACTCGGCCGCGCTCCTGGCGGCAAGCCGCATCCTCAGCGGCGCGGGGCAGGGCAGCGTGATCATCCTGTGCATGGTGACGATCGGCCGCACGCGCCAGCGCGAGCGCAACTACGGCTGGTGGGTGGTCGGCCAGCTCGTGCTCGGCGCCATCGGCCTGAAAGTGCTGCCCGGCGTCCTGCCGCACTTCGGCCTGGGCGCGGTCTATCTGTTTCTTGCCGCGGCCAGCGCCGCCCTCCTGCCGCTGCTGCGCTTCCTGCCCGAGGGGGGTGCCGAGGAGACGGGCGCCGAAGCCGGCAGCGCCAACTGGCTGGTCGCCGTGGCCGGGCTGACGGCGATCATCCTCTTCTACATCGCGCTCGGCGGGGTGTGGACCTACATGGAGCGCATCGCCGACCAGGCGGGCATGGCTGCCCGCAACATCGGCGATGCACTGACCGTCGCCACGCTGTGCGGGATTGCCGGCTCGCTCGGCGCGACCTGGATTGCCGGGCGCTGGGGCAGGACGGCGCCGCTGGTGCTGGGCTATGCCCTGCTGATCGGCTCGATCATGCTGCTGCGCTCCCCGTTTTCCGAGCTTGCTTATCTGTTCGCCAGTTCGGTGTTCAAGTTCGCCTGGACCTTTGCCCTGCCTTTCCTGCTGGCCGGCGTTGCCGCCCGGGACGCCTCCGGGCGGTTGATCGTGCTCGCCAATTTCATGATCGGCGCCGGCCTGGCGATCGGCCCCGCAGCGGCCGGCGCCACCCTGGCCGCCGCGCCCGACTATTCGGGCGTGCTCGGTCTGGGCATCGTCGCCGGCCTGGCCTCACTCAGCCTGGCATTGCCCGTGGTTCTGGAGAGAAGAAAGCCGGCGGTCGCCTGACCACCGCCGTATTGGCGAGGCTGACCTTTACTTCCAACCTTTTTGGGTTTAAACCAGCCGCGCCGGATGCGCGGCGGCGCGCAGGGTTTCCGAGGGCAGCTCGCCGAACATGCGGCGGTAGTCGTTGGCGAAGTGGGAGAGGTGCCAGAAGCCCCAGCGCGCGGCGATGTCCTGCACGGTGTCGCGCAGCGGGTCGGCCCCCTTGAGCATGCGGCGCACGCCGTTCAGGCGCATGGCGCGCAGATAGCTCACCGGGTTGAGCTGCAGCACTTCCTGGAAGCTGTACTGCAGCGTGCGGCGGCTGACGCCGAGGACGCGGCAGAGATCCTCCACCGTCAGCGGCTCCTCGACGTGTTCGCGCATGTAGTCCTGGGCGCGCGAGACGATGGCGTGGCGCGCCGTCGGCGAGGGGCCGGCGCGGGCGGCCTCGTCGCTGCGGCCGACGGCCTTCACGACGCTGGAGAGGAGCGCGTGCTCCAGCCCCTTCTGCATCGCCGCGTATTGCAGCATGGCCGGCGTGCGCGAGACGGATTCCAGCACGGTGAGCAGGAATCCGCGGAATTCGTCGGCATGTTCCTTGGTCGCCTGGATCACCGTGTTGCGCTGCAGCTCCTGCTCGATGTCGCGGTGCTCGACCTCGCGCGTGTAGCGCGAGAGCGCCGCCACCGGCACGACGAAGGCGACGATGTCGAAATGCTCGGGGGCGAGGAAATCCAGCTCGTCGCCGCCGCGCATGGTCATGATGGTGTCGCGCGAGATCGGCCGGCCGCAGTAATAGCCCTGGCCTTCCAGGGCCACCGGCACGCCGAGCACGCGCTCGCCGTCGCGCATCAGGCCGGCCTCGTGCACGGAGCGGTTGGTCACCTCGCGGAAGAGCTGGATGCCGCGAAAGCCGATCTCCATGAAACGGCCCTCGAACTGGCCGGGCGTGAGCTGCTCGTAGACCTGGTCCCAGTCGCGCAGGCAGGCCGCCTGCTCGTCGGCGTCGCGCGTCTCGCGGCGCACGAGCGAATAGAGCGCCTCCTCGTCGAGCGGTTCGATGGCGTCGCTGAGTGTCGATTCCATGCCTGATCCCGGTATGCGGACAACCCGCAGTAAAGCGGAATGCCGCCCCATTGGCAAGCCGAAGGCCTGGAGGATTTTTTCGCCCTTTGCCGATTTGGGCTAACAGCCTGCGGAGAACCCTGCCTAGAATCCGCCACACATTGCGAGCCGCAACGCGACGATAACTATTTTGTGCGGCGCAACAAGGAGGAGGTAACTTGACGCGATTCAATCGCGCGGCCGTCTGGCTGCTGGGCATCTGTCTGTCGGGAGCAGCCGCAGCCGAACCGAGGTACGAGACGTTGACGGTGGCCAAACTGCCCGAGCCGTCGCCGCACCGCCTCTACATCTCCGACGTCGCCATCGGCCACATCGTGGACGGGCGGCTGCACGTCATCGACGGCGACGGGCTGAACTACCTCGGCATGGTCGCGCTCGGCTATGCCGGCAACGCCACGCTCTCGCACGACCGCAAGGAGCTCTACGTCGCCACCACCTACTATTCGCGCCTGTCGCGCGGCGAGCGCAGCGACGTGGTGGATATCCACGACGCGCAGACCCTCGAATACAGGGGCGAGATCGCCATCCCGCCGCGCCACGCCCAGGCGCTGCCCTACAAGGGCCTGTCGCGCGTGTCCTCCGACGGCCGCTGGCTGTTCGTGCAGAACGCCACGCCGGCCTCCTCGGTGACGGTGGTCGACCTCAAGGCGCGCAAGTTCGCCGCCGAGATCGCCACGCCCGGCTGCTGGATCGTCATTCCCTCGCAGAGCGCCGGCGGCCGCTTCGCCACCCTGTGCGGCGACGGCACGCTGCAGGCGATCGAGCTGAACGACAACGGCAGCCTGAAGTCGCGCAGCCGCAGCGCGCGCTTCTTCCACCCCGACGAGGACCCGGTCTTCGTGCAGTCGGACCACATCGGCGACCGCCACTATTTCGTCTCCTATCTCGGCAAGGTGCATGTCGCCGACCTGTCCGGCGAGACGCCGAAGCTCGAGGCGCCCTGGTCCCTGACGGCGGGCGCGGAGGCGCGGCGCGGCTGGCGGCCGGGCGGCTACCAGCTCATCGCCGTGCATCGGCCGAGCGCCCGTCTGTTCGTCTCCATGCATGCCGGCGGCGGCGACGGCAGCCACAAGAACCCGGCGCAAGAGATCTGGGTGTTCGACCTGGAGAAGCAGAAGCGCGTCGCGCGCCTGCCCGGCCACAACGCCATCGCCCTCGCGGTGAGCCAGGTCGAGCGGCCGAAGCTGTTCGCCATCGACGGGATGAAGATGGGCCTGGCGGTGTTCGACGCCGGCGCGAAGCCGCGCTTCCTCAAGCGCATGGAACAGATCGGCGAGGCCGCCACGCTGATGGAGCTGCACTGATGGCCCCGTTCGATCCCACGCTGCCGCAC
The DNA here is from genome assembly GCA_964475635.1 of uncultured Rhodocyclaceae bacterium. Taxonomy (GTDB): domain Bacteria; phylum Pseudomonadota; class Gammaproteobacteria; order Burkholderiales; family Rhodocyclaceae; genus Desulfobacillus. The sequence goes on along the minus strand of CAYYXS010000049.1, from coordinate 9,216 downwards.
ATCGCCGCCGCCCTGCTCGCCATGGTGTTCCTCGGCGGCGCCGGGCAGAAGCTGCGCGATGCCGACGGCTTCGTCATGGCCGTCGAGCAGTACCGCCTGCTGCCGGAAGCGTGGTCGCCGGCCGCCGCCCGCGGCCTGGTCGCGGCGGAGGCCGCCGCCGGCCTGCTGCTGCTGCCGCTGGCCACGCGCGCCGCCGGCGCCGCGCTGGCGCTGGCCGTGCTGGCCATGGTGACGGCGGCGGTGGCGGCGAACCTGCTGCGCGGCCGCCGCGAGATCGACTGCGGCTGCGGCGGGCCGGAGGGCGGCCAGCATCTGTCCTGGGGGCTGGTGCTGCGCAATGGCTTCCTTGCCGCCGCGGCGCTGCTGGCCGCCGCGGCCGAGGCGCCGCGCGAGCTGGTCTGGGTGGACGGCCTCACCGTGGTGGCCGGCGCGCTGGCGCTCTACGGCCTGTATGCGGCCGCCAACCAGCTGCTGGCCAACCGGCCGCGACTGCTGAAACTGAGAGGTTGAACGTGTTAGACGCACTTGCCATATCCAATGCCATCCTCTGGGCCGTGGTGCTCGCCCTGCTGGTGGCGGTGTTCGCCCTGGCGCGCCAGATCGGCATCCTCTACGAGCGCATCGCGCCGATGGGCGCGCTGATGATCGATTCCGGCCCGGCCGTCGGCGCGGCGGCGCCGCGCTTCGAGCTCGCCACCCTGGAGGGGCGCACGCTCGCCGTCGGCGCGGCGGGCAGCCACAGCCAGCTGCTGTTCTTCCTCTCGCCCACCTGCCCGGTGTGCAAGAAGCTGCTGCCCATCCTCAAATCCATCGCCGCCGCCGAAGCCGGCTGGCTGCGCCTCGTCTTCGCCAGCGACGGCGAGGCGGAGGCGCACGCGGCCTTTCGTCGCCGTGCTGCGCTGACTGACTTTCCCTATGTGCTCTCGGCCGAGCTGGGCATGGCCTTCCGCGTCGGCAAGCTGCCCTACGCCGTGCTGCTCGACGAGGCCGGCCGCGTGCGTGCCAAGGGCCTGGTGAATTCGCGCGAGCAGCTGGAGAGCCTGTTCACCGCCAAGGAGCTCAACGTCGCCTCGGTGCAGGAATACGTCTCCGGCGCCGCCGGCGAGGGGACGGCATCATGAAGTGGCTCGACGATTTGTTCGAACGCTCCAGCCGCCGCGCCGCGCAGCGCGTCTCGCGCCGCAGCGCCCTGGCCGGCATCGGCCGGCTGCTGGTCGGCGCCGCCTTCGCGCTGCCGGTGCTGCCCTTCGACCGCATCGCCCGCGCCGCCGCCGCCGGCGGGAAAAAGAAGGCGCCGGGCGTCCATGACTGCGACTACTGGCGCTACTGCGCGGTGGACGGTTTTCTCTGCTCCTGCTGCGGCGGCACGATGTCCACCTGCCCGCCGGGAACGGAAGTATCCAAGGTCGCCTGGATCGGCACCTGTCGCAACCCGCAGGACGGCAAGGACTACCTGATCAGCTACAACGACTGCTGCGGCAAGGGCTCCTGCGGGCGCTGCCTGTGCAACACCAACCTGGGCGAGCGTCCCGGCTACCGCATGGGTCTGCACAACGACATCAACTGGTGCATGGGCAATGCCAACAGCACCATGTTCCACTGCACCACGGCGGTGCTGATCGGCCTGGCGGAGAAGGAATCTTGAGGCGCGCGCTGCTGCTTGCCGCCGCCCTTGCCGCGGCCTCCGCCGCCTGCGCCCAGGAGCGCGGCGCCGCGCTCTACGAGGCGAACTGCGCCGTCTGCCACGAAAAGCAGGGCGAGGGCATTCCCGGCTTCGCGCCGCGCCTGGCCGGCAACCTGGTCGAGCGCGCCGGCAAAGCGTCGGGCCGGCGTTTCTTCGCCCAGCTGGCGGTGAGCGGCATGATGGGCCCGATCGTCTCGGGCGGCGAGAAGTTCAACGACGCCATGCCGTCCTTCGCCGCCCTCTCCGACGAGGAGATCGTCGCCGTCGTCGGCCACGTGCTGACGCGGTTCAATGGCCTGCCGGCCGCGGCCGGCATCACCCTGCAGGACGTTGCCGAGGCCCGCCAGCGGGCGCTGGCACCGAACGAAGTGCGCCGACTGCGCGAGCAGTAGGAAAACCAGAGGAGGAAAAGGATGAATCGCATGACCAAGACCGCAATCGCCGCCTGCCTGGCCTGTGCCTGGGGCCTTGCCGCGGCCGCCGCCACCGACGCGGAAATCGCCCGCCTCGGCAAGGAGCTGACCCCGGTCGGCGCCGAGCGCGCCGGCAACAAGGACGGCTCCATCCCGGAGTGGAGCGGCGGCATGACCAAGGCGCCGGCCGGCTGGAAGCCCGGCCAGAAGCGCATCGACCCCTTCAAGGACGACAAGCCGCTGTACTCGATCGACGCCTCGAACGCCGACAAGTACAAGGACAAGCTCTCCGAAGGCCAGATGACCCTGGTCAAGACGCTGAAGGGCTACCGCATGGACGTCTATCCGACGCGCCGCTCCTGCGGCCTGCCGGATTTCGTCTATGAGCGCAGCCGCATCAACGCCAAGGATGCGAAGCTCGCCGACAACGGCTGGGGCTTGGAGAAGGCGGTCGGCGCGGCGGTGATCTTCCCCATCCCGAAGAGCGGCGCCGAGGCGATGTGGAACCACAAGCTGCGCTACACGGGCGAGGGCCGCATCGAGCACTACGCCACCATCTTCTCCAGCAAGAGCGGCGAGTTCACGCCGCTGGTGCAGGACCAGTGGACGACCATCCCCTTCCATAACCGCAACAACAAGGGCGTCGAGGAGGTCGGCAACGTCGAGATGAAACTGCTCAACGCCGTCGTCTCGCCCGCCGCGCGCACCGGCGAGCTGATCCTCGCCCACTGGTTCATGAGCGCTTCGAGCGACGCCTGGCTCTACTTCCCCGGCCAGCGCCGCGTGCGCCGCGCGCCGACCTTCGCCTACGACAACCCGGTGCCCGGCTACGAGAACCTGGAGACGGTGGACCAGTACCCGATGTACGCCGGCGCCATGGACCGCTACAACTGGAAGCTGGTCGGCAAGCAGGAGATGGTGATCCCCTACAACAGCTGGAAGTGGATCGACAAGAGCCGCAAGTACAAGGACATCTACGGGCCGGACTACATCAACCGCGACCTGGTGCGCTACGAGCTGCACCGCGTCTGGAAGGTCGAGGCGACGCTGAAGGAGGGCATGCGCCACATCTTCCCGAAGCGGGTGTTCTATCTCGACGAGGACAGCTGGGCGCTGATGGTGGTGGACAACTACGACGCCCAGGGCAAGGTCTGGCGCGTGCAGGAATCCAGCCTCTTCGTCGCGCCGGAAATTCCCGCCTGCGTCAGCCAGGAGTTCATGGGCTACGACCTGAACGTCGGCCGCTACATCGCCGAGAACGCGACGCAGGAGCGGCCGGAGACCGACTGGCTGGCCGGCCGCGAGGGGCGCATCGAGAAGGCCAAGTTCAACCCGGACGAACTGCGCCGCGTCGGCGACCGCTGAGCATAAGGAGGAGGAAAATGAAAACACGCAGGATTCGCAAGCAGCGCCTCGCCGGCGCCATCGCGCTGGGCGGCCTCGGCCTGCTCGCCGCGCAGCCGGCGGCGGCTTTCAAGTTCGAAGGGGAATCGGTTTCCGGCAGCTTCGACTCGACCCTTTCGGTCGGCATCCAGGGACGGCTGTCCGGGCGCAGCTGCCACATCATCGGCAACGACAACGGCGGCTGCACCTCGGATGTCGGCACCCTCGGCGCGGTGGTCAACGGCCCCGGCATGGGCGTCACCTCGCCGCCCAACTTCAACTACCTGCAGTCGGACGACGGCAACCTCAACTTCAAGAAGGGCGACATCACCTCGTTTGCCTTCAAGGGCACCCACGAGCTGTTCCTCAAGTTCCCCGAAGGCCTCACCGGCCTGCTGCGCGGCACCTGGACGAGGGACTTCAAGGTCGACGACACGCGCAGCACGAACCTGAGCGGCGACGCCAAGAGCCTTGCCGCGCACAACTTCACCTGGCTCGACGCCTGGATCGCCAAGGACTTCCATATCGGCGACCGTCCCGCCAAGGTGAAGGTCGGCAACCAGGTGGTCAGCTGGGGCGAGGACATCTTCATTCCCGGCGGCGTCAACATCACCAACGCCATCGACTTCCGCAAGTTCCACACCCCCGGCACGCAGCTGAAGGAAGTGTTCCGGCCGGCGCCGATCGCCTCGATCAACCTCGGCCTGACCGACAACGTCAGCCTGGAAGCCTACTACCAGTGGAAATGGAACAGCTTCCAGTTCGACCCGGTCGGCACCTACTTCTCCGCCGCCGACGTCGTCGGCAAGGGGGCCGGCCCGGCCTACATCACCAATGCGCTGGCGACGATGTTCGGCTTCGGCCCCTGCGGCGACCGCAACACCCTCAACCCGGCCACCGGCAGGAAGTTCACCAACGCCGAGCTGTCCGCCAACGGCTGCCTGGTGTCGCGCGGCGAGACCAACACGCCGAAGGACAGCGGCCAGTTCGGCTTCGCCGCCCGCTTCAAGCCCGACGGCATCAAGGCCGAGTTCGGCGCCTACGCCATCCGCTACCACGACAAGCTACCCTTCATCAGCTTCATCGTGGATGGCAATCCCAACAATGCGCTCGGCCTCACCTATTTCGAGGACTATGGCGAGAAGCGCAACGTCTTCGGCGTTTCGATGAACACCAACGTCGGCCCGGTGGCCGTCGGTGCCGAGCTCTCCTACCGGCCCAAGGACAGCGTCGGCATCGACCCGACCGTGCCGATTGCCGGCAAGTACGCCGTCTTTGCCGCCCCCGGCGTGCCTGTCCGCGGCTTCGTTGCCGAGCGCAAATGGCAGGCGCACCTGACCGGCTTCTACCTGATCGCCCCCTCCAGCCCGCTGGGGGCCGTCATGACCGGGCTGGGCGCGGCGGAAGGCTTCATCCTGGCCGAGGCGGCGCTGACGCGCTATCCGGGCCTGGACCGCTCCGGCGCCGTGCCCTACCTGCTGCCGAACTACGAGCTGCCGACCAAGTCTTCCTTCGGCTATGTCGTGTCGATGGGCCTGACCTACCCCAATGTCTGGGACAGCGGCTGGAACCTGACGCCGCAGATCGACTTCGCCCACGACGTGAAGGGCACCAGCCCGAACACCGTCCCGTTCGTCGAAGGGCGCAAGGCGGCCACCTTTTCGCTCAACTTCGACCGCGAAAGCCGCTGGAAGGCCAACCTCGGCGTCACCCGCTTCTGGGGCGGCGGCGACAACAACCTGCTGCGCGACCGCGACATGGCCTACGGCAGCGTGAGCTACACCTTCTGACCCTTTCCGCAATCCGGCCGTCCCCGGCGCCGCCTTCGCGCGGCGCCGGAGACGATCCCTGCCACACATCATGATCGCCAAGCTCGTCGCGCGTCTCGAAAGCCTGTTCTTCGGCCACCGCACCCTGGTGCTCGCCGTCCTGGCGGGACTGACTTTCGTCATGGCCGTCTTTGCCGTCCAGCTGCGCATGGACGCCGGCTTCGACAAGCAGCTGCCGCAGGACCACGAGTACATCCAGACCTTCTTCCAGTTCCGCGAGGAGGTGTTCGGCGCCAATCGCGTCATCGTCGTCGTGCATCCGCGCCGGGGCGATATCTGGACGGCGCCGGCGCTGAAGAAGCTCTACGACGTCACCCAGGCGGTGATGTTCCTGCCCGGCGTCGACCGCCGCACCGTCTCCTCGCTGTGGACGCCGACCACGCGCGTGCTGGAGGTGACCGAGGAGGGCTTCCGCGCCGAGGACGTCATCGGCGGCGACATCACGCCGGACCAGCTCACGCCGGAGAAGATCGAGCGCATCCGCGGCAACGCCGTCGCCGGCGGCTACATCGGCAGCCTGGTGGCGAGCGACAACGGCGGCGCCATGATCGTCGCCGACCTGCTCGAGTTCGATCCGAAGACGAAGGCGCGCCTCGACTATCTCGATTTCGCCGCGCGCCTGGAGAGCGAGCTGCGCGCGAAGCACGAGGACGCCGCGTTCGAGATCCAGATCGTCGGCTTCGCCAAGCAGATCGGCGACATCGCCGAGGGCGCGAAGAGCGTGGCGCAGTTCTTCCTGCTCGCCTTCCTGCTCACCGCCGCCTCGGTGTATGCCTACTCGCGCTCGTGGAAGCTGACCTTCCTGCCGCTCGTCTGCTCGCTGGTCTCGGTGGTGTGGCAGTTCGGCACCCTGCGCCTGCTCGGCTACGGCCTCGATCCGCTCGCCGTCCTCGTGCCCTTCCTGGTCTTCGCCATCGGCGTCTCGCACGGCGTGCAGCAGATCAACTACATCGCCAAGGAGGTCTGCGCCGGCGCCGACACGTTCACCGCCGCGAAGCGCAGCTTCTCCGGCCTGCTCATCCCCGGCACCATGGCGCTGGTCACCGCCTTCGTCGGCTTCGCCACGCTGACCCTGATCCCCATCCCGATGATCCGCGAGCTGGGCATCACCGCCTCGATCGGCGTCGCCTACAAGATCGTCACCAACCTCGTCATGCTGCCGGTGGCGGCCTCCTATTTCCGCTTCGACGACGCCTACATCGAGCGCGCCAACCGGCTGCGCGGCCTGCGCGTGCGCGTCATGGGCTTCCTCGGCCGCATCGGCGAGACGCGCAACGCGGCGATCGGCACGCTGTTCTGCGTCGCCCTGTTCGCCGTCGCCTACCTGCAGAGCCAGGGGCGCCACGTCGGGCACCTCGATTCGGGCGCGCCGGAACTGCACGCCGATTCCCGCTACAACCGCGATGCCGCGGCGATCGTCAGCCGCTTCGACCTTGGCCTGGACGTGCTGACGGTGGTGTTCGAGGCGCCCAAGGACGGCTGCTACAACAACGACGTGATGGCCTACATGGACAACTTCGCCTGGCAGATGAGCAACGTGCCCGGCGTGCTCTCGGTGGCCTCGGTGGCGCAGCTCGCCAAGCAGGCCTACGCCGGCACCAACGAGGCGCACCCGAAGTGGACGGCGCTGGCGCGCGACGAGCGTTCGCTCGCCAACTCGGTCGGCCTGATCCCGGAGGGCACCGGCCTGTTCAATCCCGGCTGCACCGTGCTGCCGGTCAACATTTTCCTCGCCGACCACAAGGCCGCCACCATCAAGGCGGTCGCGGCGGCGGTGCGCGCCTTCCGCGAGCACGAGCGGCTCGACGGCGTCAGGGTGCGCCTGGCGAGCGGCAACGCCGGCGTGCAGGCGGCCACCAACGAGGTGCTGGAGACCACCGAGCTGCCGATGATGCTCTACGTCTACGCCACCATCATCGCCCTGGTGTTCTTCACCTATCGCGACTGGCGCGCCATGATCGCCTGCTGCCTGCCGCTGACGCTCGCCACCTTCCTCGGCTACTGGTTCATGAAGGCGCTCGACATCGGCCTCACCGTGGCCACGCTGCCGGTGATGGTGCTCGCCGTCGGCATCGGCGTCGACTACGCCTTCTACATCTACAATCGCCTGCAGCTCCATCTCGCCCAGGGCGTCGACATCGTGACGGCCTTCAAGCAGGCCCTGCTGGAGACCGGCAACGCCACCATCTTCACCGCCGTCACCCTGTCGGTCGGGGTGGCCACCTGGTCGTTCTCGGCGCTCAAGTTCCAGGCCGACATGGGCCTGCTGCTCACCTTCATGTTCATGGTGAACATGCTGATGGCGATCACGCTGCTGCCGGCGCTGGCGGTGATGATCGACGTGCTGATCCCGCGCCGGCGTCCCGTGCGGGCGCCATTCCTGGCCCATTGAGGGAAACATGCCCTGGAAGGAACTGATCGAACGATTGCGCGCCGCGCCGCCGGCGCCGCCGAGCGGGCTGGCATTCCCGCGCCGCGAGCTGGCCGTTGCCGCCCTGCTGATCGAGGCCGCGCAGGCCGACCGCGAAACCAGCGGCGATGAGCGCGCCCTCATCCTGCGCCTGATCGGCGAGCGCCTGCGCCTGCCCGAGGCGGAGGCCGGTCATCTGCTGCGCATCGCCGAAGGCGGATTCGTCGCGACCCTCGACGACTGGGTGTTCACCCAGGCCGTGCGCGACGCCTTCACCGAGCCGGAGCGGGCCGAGGTGCTGGAGATGATGTGGCAGGTCGTGTATGCCGACGGCCGCCTGGCGCGCTTCGAGGCGCAGCTGATGCGGCGCATGCCCGAGGCGCTCGGCCTGCCGGCCGCCGTGGCCGAGGAGGCGCGCATGCGCGCCTTCGCGCGTGCCGGCGCCGCGTCAGGCGAAGGAGGCGAGGCATGATGCGCTGGGCGGCCTGTTGCCTGGCCGGGCTGCTGGCGCTGGCGGCCCATGCCGCGCCCGAGGCGACGGCGGGGCGCGGCGAGACGGCCTATCGCGCGCCGCATGCCGTGCGCGCGCCGATGCTGGCGGTCGCCCGCGCGGGTTCGCGCCTGGTGGCGGCGGGCGACTACGGCACCGTGCTGCTCTCCGACGACGAGGGCCGGTCCTGGCGACAGGCGGCGGTAGTGCCGACGCGGCTGACCCTCACGGCCTTGAGCTTCGTCGATGCGAGCAACGGCTGGGCGGTCGGCCACGGCGGCATCGTGCTGGCGACGCGCGACGGCGGCGAGAACTGGGAGAAGCGCCATGACGCGGGCGGCGACGTGGTGCTGTTCGCGGTGCGCTTCGCCGATGCGCAGCGCGGCGTGGCGGTCGGCGCCTTCGGCTTCGCCATGGAAACGTCGGATGGCGGCGCGAGCTGGCGTCCCCTCGCGGTCGGCCGCGGCGAACAGGCCGACCGGCACCTGTACACCCTCTTCCCGGGCCGCAACGGCGGGCTCTGGATCACCGCCGAATCGGGCATGCTGTTCCATCGCGATGCGGAGGGAAAGGAATTCACGGCGGTCAGCCTGCCGGCCAAGGCTTCCATGTGGGGCGGCCTGCTCCTGGCGAACGGCGATTTGCTGGTCTGGGGCATGCGCGGCCGCATCCTGCGCAGCGGCGACGGCGGGCGCAGCTGGAGCGAGCTGCAAAGCGGCACACAGCAGGCACTGACGGCGGGCGTGCAGCTCGCCGGCGGCGAGATCGTCCTCGCCGGCCTCGGCGGCGCGGTCGCGCGCAGCCGCGACGGCGGGCGCAGCTTCGCCGCCGCGACGCGGCCCGAGCGGCAATCGCACACCGCGCTGATCGAGGCCGGCGGCGCACTGCACAGCTTCACCCTCGCCGGCATCGGCGGCAGCATCGATTAAATCCAACAAACGGAGGAGAGCAAACATGAACACCTACCTGAACACCCTCAACGGCAAGCCGGCCGGTTCCGAGAAGAC
>CAYYXS010000048.1:0-29352 GCA_964475635.1 uncultured Rhodocyclaceae bacterium | reverse complement strand
CGGGTGGTGTGGGAGGGGCTCGGTCAGGTATCCTGACCGCCCCTATCCCGATTGCACACTCCCGCGTCCCTGCGCGGGTCCGTCGAACGGACGAAGTCCACACTACCCTATCTCGACATCCTTGGCGCCGAATCGCGCAGAATCAGCGAGGGCGAGGCGAAGGGGGCGAGGCGTTCGAGCAGGTCGAGCAGTTCCAGCGCCGGCGAGTTGGCGAAGAATTTCGCGCGCGGCGTCTCCATCCAGATGCGGTCGCTGTAGAGCCAGATCTCGTGCGGCGTGTCGCCGATGCCGTCGCCGTCGCGGTCAAAGCCCTGGTAGTCGCTCCAGGCGTTGCCCGTCCAGTCGTTGGCCCCGCCGACGCCGGCGGCGCTGACCGCCACCTGGGTCAGGTTGTTCTCGAAGCGGTTGCCGGTGATGCGGTGGCCGCCCTTCTCGCCGTAGAAATACATGCCGACGACGTTGTGGGCGAAGCGGTTGTTGCGCACCGTGAGCACGGCCTCGGCATTGAGCGGCGCATTGGCGGAGAGGCCGGCGGCGCAGTGCAGGATCTCGTTGCCCTCGATCAGGGCGTTGCCGCTGTCCTTGAAGGCGATGCCGGCGCCGCCACCGTCGAGGGCGTGGGCGACGGTGTTGCCGCGCAGGACGAGTTCCGGCGAGTAGAGCACGGCGATGCCGGTGTCGGTGTCGGAGAGGCGGTTGTCCTCCACCCGGGCGCGCGGCGAGAAGACGAAGTGCATGCCGTAACGGCCGTCCGTCAGCGTGTTGCGCAGGATGCGGTTGTCCGGCGAGTTGGCGAAGGTGAGATCGCGCACGGTGCGGAAGGCGTTGCCCTCGATGCGGTTGTGGCGGCTGTTCCACAGGCGCAGGCCGTCGCCGCGCGCGCCGCGCGGGGCGGGCCGGCCGGCAACGCGGTTGTTCGCGATGCGGTTGCGGTTGCCCTGGCGGACGTGGATGCCGAAGAGCACGTCGTCGATGGCGTTGTCCTCGACGAGGTTGTCGTCGCCCGCGACGAGCAGGCCGGCGTCGACGCTGTCGTGGCTGTCGCCCGAGCCGGCGAGACGCAGCCCGCGCAGCACGGCGCCGCTGGCGGCGAGCGTCAGCACCGTGCCTTTGCCGCCGCCTTCGAGCGTGACCCTGCCGCCGCCGTCGAGGACGATGGGCTTGTCGATGACGGCCGGGCCGGCGTAGCGGCCGGGCGCCGGGCGCAGCGTGCTGCCGGCCGGCGTGGCGTCGATCAGCGCTTGCAGCGGCGGCGCGGCCTGTGCCGCCGCGCAAAGGAGGAGGGAAAGAGTCAGGCTGCGCAGCACGGCGACATTGTTCCCGCTGCGCCGCGCATTACCTTGCGATACATCAATCTACCAGCTGCCCGAGGCGCCGCCGCCGCCGGAACTGCCGCCGCCGCCGGAGAAGCCGCCGCCGGAAGAGCCGGAGCTCCAGGAGGAAGACGAACTGTCCGAGCTGCCGCCGAGGGTGAAGCCGCCGATGCGCGCCCTGCCCTTGGTCTTGAGGTCCAGTTGCGCCTTCTCGTACCAGGGCTGGCGCGAGACGATCAGCTTGACGATGGGGAAGACGACGAGGTAGCCGCCGAACAGCCAGAGCGCGCCCGCGGTGTCGACGACGACCATGGGGAACGCCGCCCAGAAGGGGATGAGGAAAAAGTAGAGGAACCAGCCGCCTGCCGGCGTCAGTAGGGCGATCACGGTAAACAGGCCGATGATGCCGAAGATGAAGCCGCCGAAGAGGATGCGTTCGGGCAGCGCCAGAGCGGGCCCTTCGACGTAGCGGTCGGATTCGCCGCCGGCGGCGGGCGGGTCTGCGGCCGGCGGGGCGTCGGCCGGCGCTGCCGCGCTGCCGCCGAGCTGGCCGATGACGGCGGCCACGCCTTCCTCGATGCCGGCGTCGAAGCGGCCCTCCTTGAAGCGCGGCGTGATGACGTTGCGGACGATGCGGCTCGCCGCGACATCGGTGAGCGTGCCCTCCAGGCCGTAGCCGACCTCGATGCGCAGGCGCCGCTCGGCCGGCGCCACCAGCAGCAGCACGCCGTTGTCCTTGCCCTTCTGGCCGAGCTTCCAGACGTTGAACACCTGCTCGGCGTAGGACTCGATGCTCTCGCCCTCGAGCGTCGGCACGGTGAGCACGGCGATCTGGTTGCCGGTTTCCGCCTCGTGGGCCTTCAGCCGGGCGGTGAGATTGCGTTTCGTCTCCGCGCCGAGGATCTCGGCATTGTCGACGACGCGGCCGGAGAGGTAGGGCACGTCGGCGGCGAGGGCGCGCAGGCAGGCGAAGAGGGCGAAGAGGAGGAAGGCAGCGCGGTTCATTCGCCCTTCTCCTCGACAACTTCCTGCGCGATCTCGTCGCGCCCGCCGCCGCTGAAGCCTTTCGCGGCGAGCAGGGCTTCCAGCGCGTCGAGGCCGTCGCGCAGCGCCTCGGCGAGGCGGCCGTCGGCAAGCCGGGGCGTCATGTCTGCAACGACGCCCCGCAGCTCGGCTTCGGCCAGGCCGAGGCCCGCGTCGGGCAGGATCACGACCGTGCGCTCGAAGACGCCGACCAGCAGCAGGACGGCGTTGCGGCGCTCGGTGCGAGCGAGGTTGTGGGCGAGGAAGAAGGACTCGGCGTACTGGCGCGTTTCGGCTTCGCGCCGGGCGGCGTCGACGAACAGGCGGGCGAAGGGCGGAATGAAGATCGCGGCCAGCGCGGCGGCGGCGCCGGACAGAAGAAAGGTCAGCCCCGCCGGCACGGCGCCGGGATGCCACGGCACGGCGGCGAAGCCGGTCAGGGCGGAAAACAGGGCGAAGGCCTTCCAGGGCGCCTCGGGATAGGCGTCGCAGCGGCCGGCGATCGTGACGACCGCTTCGACGCCGCAGCGCGCTTCGAGCCGCGCGGCGCGCTCGGCGATGTCCTTGCGATCGTCGTCGGAGAGGTTCATTTCCGCCCCATGAAAAGCCGCGGGTCGACCGCCGCGCCGTTGGCGAGCACCGTCCAGTGCAGGTGCGGGCCGCTGCTGCGGCCGGTGTTGCCGGAAAGGCCGAGCTGCTGCCCGGCGGCGATGCGCTCGCCCTGCCTCACGTCGACGCGATCGAGGTGGCAGTAGAGGGTGACCACGCCCTGGCCGTGGTCGAGATAGACGGAGTTGCCGTTGAAGAAGTAGTCGCCCGTTTCGACGACGACGCCCGTGCCGGCGGCGCGCACCGGCGTGCCGACCGGCACGGCGAAGTCGATGCCGGCGTGCGGGCTGCGCTCCAGGCCGTTGATGACACGGCGCAGCCCGAAGTTGCCGGTGAGCTTTCCAGGCACCGGCCGGCGGAAGGCCAGGTCGACATCCGGCTCGTCGCGGAACAGCGCCTTGATCTCGTCGATGCGTTTCCGCTCGCGCGCGATGCGCTGCTCGTCCTCGGGCAGGGGCTCGACCTTGCGCCGGTCGGGTACCGTGAAGCGCTGCAGCGGATAGTGCCTGGCGGCGACGCGTATGGATTTGCGTTCCCCGGCGCTCGCGCCGGCGACGCGCAGGGCGTGCTCGCCCGGGTCCAGCGCGAGCGGCAGGCCGACCAGCGCCACCCAGCCGCGGGCGTCGCGCAGCACGGCGACGCGCTTCTCGCCGAACCAGGCCTGCGGCCGCTCGGCGCCGTTGCCGAGGCGGACCAGCGCGATGCCGCCGGGCACGGCGTCCTGCCGCGGCAGGGCGTAAGCGGGCAGGGCGGCGAGGAAACCGAGCGCGATGCCGGCGAGTCGAAGATAAGGCAGGGCCATGACGACAAGATTGTAGCGCTTGTGCCGCGCACCGAGCGCTGGCCTCAAGGCCGGCTGTGCTCGAGCAGGAACGCCTTCAGTATCCGGCCGGGTCGCGGAGGTCGTACGTGCGCAGGAAGTTAAGCCTGCGGAACCACTCTCCGAGGCGGGTTGCTCGCACCGGGCGCGCAAGTGCCATTGTCGAGTAGCCCAGGCCCTGCACCACGGTGCTTCTCCTGCCAGTCAGCACCATGGATTGACCCGGTTCAAGAATCACATCTTGCCCGCTGCCGAGCTGCGTCACCCAGAGCAGCCCCGTCATGCAGGCAATCGTGCAGTTCTCTTCCTCAAGTTCGATCATTTCCCGGTGCTTGAGCGAGACAAGACTAGAATTCATCCAGGCAGTCATGGTTTCCTCCAAACAGGTCCGTTCGCGTTTCGGGGCTGGAGCATAGGAGGCATTGTGGTTGCCAGGGGCATGGGGCGAAAGGGGCGTAAATGACAGTTACGAAGCCGAATCAGACAAGCGGGTCCCGGGCGGTTGCACTCCTCGCCTACGACGACTGTCAAGGCTCAGCCATCAGCTCCCTCGTGGAGGTCCTGGACATTGCCAACCTGTACGCCTCGCGCGGGGATCCGCAGGCCACCCCGTTGTTTCGCTGGGTGATCGTTTCGCCGGAAGGCAAGCCGCCGACGGCGATGGGCGGCTTGCGCATGGCAGTGGCAGGTTCTCCGGCCGCGGTCCCTGCGCCGGACTTGATTTTCATCCCCGGCCTGCATTTCACGGGCGACACGGGGGCATTTGTTCAGCAGACAAAGGCGCTGGCAGCCCGCTGCGGCAGCTGGCTGAGAAAGCAGCATGAAGAGGGACGTGCCATTGCCGTCAGCTGCGCGGGCGCGTTCGTGCTCGCCGAGACAGGCCTGCTCGATGGCAGAAAGGCGACCACGAGCTGGTGGCTGGGAAAGATGTTTCGGACGAACTATCCGAGGGTCTGCTTCCGCGAGGGAGATCTGGTCACCTGTGACGATCGCATCTTGAGCTCCGGTGCGTTCACTGCTTGCCTCGATCTTGGCCTGCAGGTTGTCGAGCTCTTCGCCGGCCCCGCGCTCGCCCTCTCTTGTGCCAAGGTGATGCTGATCCACGCCAAGCGCGATTCACAGTTTCCCTACATGACGTTGCAGGCGCGCATGCAGCACCAGGACGAACTTGTCTTGCGCGCCCAAAGCCACATCCGCTCCAATATCCGGCAGGATCTTTCTTTGCGGCTTCGCCACGTGGCCGTCTTCCCCGCTTGGGCCTGTTTCGCCGCGTGGCCTCCGAGCAGGATGCCCGAGTCGAGGCGCACCTCCTCCATCAGCCAGGCCATGAAATCCGCCACGGCCTTCCTCGAGGCGGACTCGGGCGACACCAGGACGTAGTACTCGCGCGAGGAGTTTCCCTTGCGGTCGAAGGGCGCAACGAGCCGTTTCCGGCGCAGCGGTTCCATCACCAGCGGGTTGCGCCCGAGGGCGATGCCCTCGCCATCGATGTCTGCGCGGATCAGGGGCGAAGGGCGGGATGTGGACGATGCCGGAGACTGGTGTGAACTGCTGGATCGGCTGGGCCTGGCAGATGGCGACGCCGTCGTGAACGAACCGCAGGTGAAGGAAAAACTGCGCCGGGAAACCGAGGACGCGATTTCCCGCGGCGTCTTCGGCGTGCCGACCGTCATCGCGGAGGGCGAACTGTTCTGGGGCTGCGACGCCCTGCCCATGCTGATCGACTATCTCGAATCGCCGGAGAAGTTCGACACGCCGGAGATGCGCCGCGTCAGCGACCTGCCGGTCGGCCTGCAGCGCAAGACCTAATCTCGGCTGCGCTCGCGCAGGAAACCCTTCAGTATCCGGCCGGTGTGGGAGGCCGCCGTGGCCACCTTCTCCGGCGATCCTTGCGCGACGATGCGCCCGCCGGCCGCGCCGCCTTCCGGGCCGAGGTCGACGATCCAGTCGGCTTCGGCCATGACGTCGAGGTTGTGCTCGATCACCACCACCGTGTTGCCGCCGTCGACCAGGCGGTGCAGGACTCGGATCAGCTTCTCCACGTCGGCCATGTGCAGGCCGACCGTCGGTTCGTCGAGGACGTAGAGGGTGTGGGGGCGTACTCCCTCTCCCCGCGAGCGGGGAGAGGGCTGGGGTGAGGGGCGGACTTTGGCCAGCTCCGTCACCAGCTTGATGCGCTGCGCTTCGCCGCCGGAGAGCGTCGGGCTCTGCTGGCCGAGGGTGAGGTAGCTTAAGCCCACGTCCTGCAGCAGGCGCAGGGTGTGGTGGATGGACGGATGTGCGGAGAAGAAGTCGACCGCCTCGTCCACGCTCATCGCCAGCACCTCGCCGATGTGCCTGCCCTTCCAGCGCACCGTCAGCGTCTCGGCATTGAAGCGCGAACCCTTGCACACGTCGCAGGGCACCTTCACGTCGGGCAGGAAGCTCATCTCGATCTTCTGCACACCCTGGCCCTCGCAGGCTTCGCAGCGCCCGCCGGCGGTGTTGAAGGAGAAGCGCGAGGGCGAATAGCCGCGGATGCGCGATTCCGCCGTGTCGGCGAAGAGCTTGCGCACGGCGTCCCAGAAGCCGACGTAGGTGGCCGGACAGGAGCGCGGCGTCTTGCCGATCGGCGTCTGGTCGACTTCCAGCACGCGGGTGATTGCTTCCCAGCCGCGCAGTTCGCGGCAGCCATGCAAGGGGGCCGCCTTGTGCTTGCGGCCCTCGCTCACCAGCCGGTGAAGGTTGTCGCGCAGCACCTCGCGGGCGAGGGTCGACTTGCCCGACCCCGAAACGCCGGTCACCACCGTCAGGCGGGCGAGCGGCAGGCGCAGGTCGAAATTTTTCAGGTTGTGCAGGCCGGCGCCGCGGATTTCGATCGCCGTGTCGCGGGGACTGACTTTTCGCCGCGGCGCGAGCGGATGCAGCAGCGGCTGCGCCAGACAGCGGCCGGTGATGGAGTCGGGATGCTGCATCAGCTCCTCGGCCGTGCCCTCGGCGACGACGCGGCCGCCCAGCGTGCCGGCGCCGGGGCCGAGGTCGAGCACGTGGTCGGCGCGGCGGATGGTGTCCTCGTCGTGCTCGACCACCACCAGCGTGTTGCCCTTGGCTTCCAGTTTCGCCAGCGTGTCGAGCAGGATGCGGTTGTCGCGCGGATGCAGGCCGATGGTCGGCTCGTCGAGGATGTAGCAGACGCCCTGCAGGTTGGAGCCGAGTTGGGCGGCGAGCCGGATGCGCTGCGCCTCGCCGCCGGAGAGCGTCGGCGCGGCGCGGTCCAGCGCCAGGTAGTCGAGGCCGACCTCGCGCAGGAAGGACAGGCGCGAGTGCAGCTCGACGAGGATGTCGCGGGCGATGGCCTCGTCGCGGCCGGCGAGTTTCAGCTTGGCGAAGAACGCTTCGAGTCCGGAGACAGGCAAGGCGGAAAGATCGGCGATGGAGTTGTCGCGGAAGCGCACCGCCAGCGCGGTGGGATTCAGGCGGTGTCCATTGCACGCGGGGCAGGCATGCGCTTCCCCTTCGAACCAGTCGTTCCACCAGATCTCCTCGCCGGTCTGCTCCGCGTCGAAGCCGGCGATGGCCAGCCCGGTGCCGTAGCAGGTCTCGCACCAGCCGTGCTTGGAGTTGTAGGAGAACAGGCGCGGGTCGGGCTCGGCGAAGCTCCTGCCGCAGGAGGGGCAGGCGCGCTTGGTGGAGAAGGCGTGCTGCTCCAGCTTCGCCTCGTTTTTGCCCTGCTTGATCGCGCGCGCCAGCGCGTCGAGCGGGCCGACCACCTGCAGCGTGCCCTTGCCGAATTCCAGCGCGCGGGCGAGCGCTTCGCGCAGCGCGGCCTCGTTGTCGGCGGAGACGACGATGTCGGCCACCGGCAGTTCGATGTCGTGCTCGCGGAAGCGGTCGAGGCGCGGCCACTTCGCCGTCGGCAGGAAGGCGCCGTCGACGCGCAGGTGCGTGAAGCCCTTGCCCAAGGCCCACTTGGCGAGGTCGGTGTAGACGCCCTTGCGCGCGACCACCAGCGGCGCCATCAGGCCGATGTGCTTGCCGCGCCAGTCGCGCAGGATGCGCGCGGCGATGGCTTCCCCGCTCTGCGGCTCGATCGGCACGGCGCAGTCGGGGCAGTGCTGGGTGCCGAGCTTGACGTAGAGCAGGCGCAGGAAGTGCTGGATCTCGGTGAGCGTGCCGACCGTGCTCTTGCGCCCGCCGCGGCTGGTGCGCTGCTCGATGGCGACGGTCGGCGGGATGCCGAAGATGGCGTCGACGTCGGGCCGCGCCGAGGGCTGCACGAACTGGCGGGCGTAGGCGTTGAGCGATTCGAGGTAGCGCCGCTGGCCCTCGGCGAAGAGGATGTCGAAGGCCAGGGTCGACTTGCCCGAGCCGGAGACGCCGGTGACGACGGTGAAGCGGTTGCGCGGGATGTCGACATCGACGCCCTTCAGGTTGTGCTCGCGGGCGTTGTGGATGCGGATTACAGCGGGCGGCATAGAGACGCCGCCCGCAGTTAAATCCCCCGGCGCTAACGCGCCACCCCCTTTTGTGACCGAAGGAAATCCCTGTGGGACAAAGGGGGTGATGGGCGTGGTCGCAGTAACTCCCCCCTTTGAAAAAGGGGGGCTGGGGGGGATTTCGAACGCCGTCTGGTACTCCTTTAGCGCCTTCCCCGTATGCGACGCCGCGCACGCCATCACCTCATCCACCGTGCCGGCGCAGACCAGCTCGCCGCCGGCCTCGCCACCCTCCGGCCCAAGGTCGACGATCCAGTCGGCGGCGCGGATGACGTCGAGGTTGTGCTCGATCACCACCAGCGAGTGGCCGGCGGCGACGAGGCGGCGGAAGGACTTCAGCAGCTTGGCGATGTCGTCGAAGTGGAGCCCCGTCGTCGGCTCGTCGAAGAGGAACAGCGTCGGCTTGCCGGCGGTGTCGCTGTCCGCCAGATGGCCGGCGAGCTTGAGGCGCTGCGCCTCGCCGCCGGAGAGCGTCGGCACCGGCTGGCCGAGGCGCAGGTAGTCGAGGCCGACGTCGGCCAGCGGCGCCAGGCGCGCCAGCACCTCGGGGCGGTCGGCGAAGAAAGTCAGTGCCTCGGAGACGGTGAGTTCCAGCACCTCGGCGATCGACTTTCCCTGAAGCCGCACTTCCAGCACCTCGGCGCGGAAGCGTCTGCCGTCGCAGTCGGGGCAGCGCAGGTAGACGTCGGAGAGGAACTGCATCTCGACATGCTCGAAGCCGTTGCCGCCGCAGCTCGGGCAGCGGCCGTTGCCGGAGTTGAAGCTGAAGGTGCCCGGCGTGTAGCCGCGCTCCTTCGACACCTCGCTGCGAGCGAAGAGGCTGCGGATCGGGTCGAAGGCGCCGACGTAGCTGGCCGGGTTGGAGCGCGTCGTCTTGCCGATCTGCGTCTGGTCCACCATCGCCACTTCGGCGATGTGCTCGACGCCGCGCAGGGCGCGGTGTTCACCTGGTGCTTCGGTCGGCTTGCCCTTCTGCTTGCGCAAGGCGGAATAGAGCACGTCCTGCACCAGGGTCGACTTGCCGGAGCCGGAGACGCCCGTCACGCACACCAGGCGGTTCAAGGGCAGGGCGATGTCGAGGTTCTTCAGGTTGTGCTCCTGGGCGCCGAGGATTTCCAGCACTTCTCCCCCCTTTGGAAAAGGGGGGCCGGGGGGGATTTCTGCAGCCGCCGTTAAATCCCCCGGCGCTTTCGCGCCACCCCCTTTTCCAAAGGGGGTTACACCATCGGCGCGCCTCCTCCCCGACAGATACTCCGCCGTCAGCGTCTTCGCCTCGCGCATTTCCCGCGGCGGGCCGAAGAACACCACCTCGCCGCCGCGCTCGCCGGGGCCTGGGCCCAGGTCGAGCAGGAGATCGGCCTCGTGCATGATCTGCGGGTCGTGCTCGACCACCACCAGCGAGTTGCCGGCGTCGCGCAGCCGCCGCATGACGCCGATGACGCGGCCCATGTCGCGCGGATGCAGGCCGATGGAGGGTTCGTCGAGCACGAAGAGCGTGTTCACCAGCGAGGTGCCGAGCGCCGTGGTGAGGTTGATGCGTTGCACCTCGCCGCCGGAGAGCGTGCGCGACTGGCGGTCGAGCGTGAGGTAGCCGAGGCCGACCTCGCAGAGATAATTGAGCCGCGTGCGGATCTCGCCGAGCAGCAGGTC
This sequence comes from uncultured Rhodocyclaceae bacterium, assembly GCA_964475635.1. GTDB lineage: Bacteria > Pseudomonadota > Gammaproteobacteria > Burkholderiales > Rhodocyclaceae > Desulfobacillus. The sequence continues at coordinate 19,462 of CAYYXS010000048.1, read as the reverse complement.
GGCGGCTTCGTCCAGCGGGGCGGGCAGGGCGAGCGTGGCGAAGAAGTCGCGGCAGCGCTCGATCGGCAGCAGCATCAGGTCGTGGATGGAGCGTTTCTCTTCGCCGAGTTTCCACAGCAGCGATTCGGGCTTGAGGCGTGCGCCGTTGCAGGCCGCGCAGGGCGTGTAGGCGCGGTAGCGCGACAGCAGCACGCGGATGTGCATCTTGTAGGCCTTGGTCTCCAGCCAGTCGAAGAAGCGGCGTACGCCGTACCACTTGCCGGGCCAGGACTTCTTCCAGCTCACCCAGTCGTCGTCGCCCTCCAGCACCCAGCGCCGGTGTTCGGGCGGCAGGTCGCGCCAGGGGATGTCCATGGCCACGCCGCGCTTCGGCGCGTACTTCGCCATGTCCTGCTGGCACTCGCGGTAGGACTCGCTCTGCCAGGGCTTCACCGCGCCGCCGGCGAGCGACTTCGCTTCGTCCGGTACCACCAGGCCGAAGTCCACGCCGATGATGCGGCCGAAGCCGCGGCAGGCCTCGCAGGCGCCGATGGGCGAGTTGAAGGAGAAGTGGCTGGGCGTTGGCTCGGCGTAGTGGATGTCGCAGTCGGCGCAGTGCAGATCGGTGGAGAACTTCCAGACCGCCCCCTCACCCTGGCCCTCGCCCCCGGCGGGGGAGAGGGGATGATCACTCCCTCGCCCCGCTTGCGGGGAGAGGGTTGGGGTGAGGGGCAAGGTTTCGACATACACATTCACCCGCCCCTGGCCGACGCGCAGCGCCGCCTCCAGTGCCTCGACGACGCGAACGCGCTCGGCGCCTGAGAGACGGAAACGGTCCTGCACCACTTCGAGGGTCTTGCCGCGGCGGGCGTGGATGCGCGTGTAGCCCTGCGCCTCCAGCAGACGCAGCACTTCCTCCTCGCCGAAGTTGTGCGGCACGTCCACCGGGAAGGCAATGATGAGGCGCGGGTCGTGCGCCGTATTGCAGCGACTGACTATTTCCGCGTGGATGCTCTCCGCCGTGTCGCGCCGCACCGGCCGGCCGCAGCCGCGGCAGTGGAGCCGCGCCGCGCGCGCGTAGAGCAGCTTGAGATGGTCGTTCAGTTCCGTCATGGTGCCGACGGTGGAGCGCGAGGTGCGCACCGGGTTGGTCTGGTCGATGGCGATGGCCGGCGGGATGCCGTCGATGCGGTCGATCTGCGGCTTGTCCATGCGGTCGAGGAACTGCCGCGCATAGGGCGAGAAGGTCTCGACGTAGCGGCGCTGTCCTTCGGCATAGAGCGTGTCGAAGACCAGCGAGCTCTTGCCCGAACCGGAGACGCCGGTGACGACGATCAGTTGTCCGGTGGGCAGGTCGAGGCTGAGGTTCTTCAGGTTGTTCTGGCGCGCGCCGCGGACGGCGATGACGGGCTGCTTCTTGTCGTGCATTTGGGATTTGAATTGGGGCAGAGAAAAGCCCGCTTGCCACGGGCGCCGGCAAACTGCTAGCTTACTCGAACCCGATGGAGAACCCCATGACCACAGAAGAAAACAACGTCCAGCCGCTGTTCGAGGAGGAGGACTGGTTCTCCGACCAGATCCAGGTGCTGATCGGCAAGCTGATGTCGGCCTCGGGCAGCGCCGCGCCGCACATGCCCGACTACCGGAACGCGCCGCGGAAGCACGCGGCGGCGGAAGTGGTGTTCCCGGTCGCCTTCATCGACGCGGCGAAGAAGCCGCATTGAACAGTTGCTCGAAATCCGCTTCGGAGACAAGCGGGCGCGGCACCTTCCTCAGTCCGTCTTCCAGCCAGGCGATGTGCTCCAGCTCCTCGCCGGCCAGTTCGCGCGCCAGGCGCTTCACTTCCGGGTCGTCGCTGACCGCGATGGCCTGCTCGTAGAGCGCCTGGGCGCGCTTTTCGGCATCGAGGGCGATGCGGAGGGCATCGTGCGGCGTCATCAGGTGGAAGACGAACTGGTGGTTGACCTGTTCCGCCGGCGCATTGTCGAGCCAGCTGAATTCCCAGGGCCGCAGGGCGGGCAGCGGCATGCCGGCGGTGCGGTGCTCGAGCTCCTCGACATGCTGCTGCTCGAAGCGCGCCAGCTTGCGGAACAGGTCGGCGGTGGCCTGCTCGCCATGGTCTTCGAGAAATTCCGCGAATTCCGCACTGCGCGCGGCTGCCTCGCGCTCGATGGCGAGGGCATTGGCATAACACTCGGCGAGGTTGCCGATAGGGGTTGCGCTGGCCATGGCCGTCTCCTATTGAAGTTTTTAGGAAACCAGCCTACGCCCGCTTTGTTGCGGAATAAAGACGCGGTGCACAATCGCCTGCACGATCATGCAGGTCGACAGGATTGCGGCAGTTTTTTGCCGGCAACCCTGCCCCAGACATGGTTTTTCCAGCCAAGCCGTGGCACACTGCGCTGCATCATTTTTCCATCCGCTCCCGGTGCGACATGAAATCCAGCAAATTCATCTACGAATTCGAGGAAGGCGACGGCAAGAACAAGATGCTGCTTGGCGGCAAGGGCGCCAATCTGTGCGAAATGACGCAGATCGGCCTCAACGTGCCGCCCGGCTTCACCGTCACCACCGAGGCCTGCCTCGCCTATCTGGAGAAGAACCAGCTGCCCGAGGGCCTGATGGACGACATCAAGGCCCACATGAAGGCGCTGGAGAAGAAGACCGGCAAAGGTTTCGGCAGCGCCGAGAATCCGCTGCTGGTGTCGGTGCGCTCCGGCTCGGCGATGTCGATGCCCGGCATGATGGACACCATCCTCAACCTCGGCCTCAACGAGACCTCGCTGAAAGGCCTGATCAGGCAGACCGACAACCGGCGCTTCGCCTGGGACGCCTATCGCCGCTTCATCCAGCTCTTCGGCAAGATCGCCCTGGGCATCGGTGACGAGGCCTTCGACGAGAAGATGCACATCGTCAAGAAGAAGTACGGCGCGCTGCAGGACGTCGACCTGTCCGCGGAGCACCTGCAGGAGCTGGCCGGCGAATTCCTCGCCATCATCCAGCGCAACACCGGCAAGCCCTTTCCGGTCGATCCCTACGAGCAGCTGGAGATCGCCGTCGGCGCGGTGTTCCGCTCCTGGATGGGCAAGCGTGCCGTGGACTACCGCAAGCAGTTCAAGATCACGAAGGACATGGCCAACGGCACGGCGGTGAACGTGTGCACCATGGTGTTCGGCAACATGGGCAACGACTCCGGCACCGGCGTCGGCTTCACGCGCAACCCGGGCACCGGCGAGAACCTGATCTACGGCGAATACCTGGTCAACGCCCAGGGCGAGGACGTAGTGGCCGGCATCCGCACGCCGAAGCCGATCGCCGAGATGGAAAAGGAGATGCCGGAGATCTACCGCCAGCTGATGGAGCTGCACAACCGGCTGGAATCGCATTATCACGAGGTGCAGGATTTCGAGTTCACCATCGAGAAGGGCATCCTGTATTGCCTGCAGACGCGCAATGGCAAGATGAATGCGCGCGGCATGGTGCGTTCCTCGGTGGAGATGTTCCATGAGGGGCTGATTTCCAAGGAGCGCGCGCTGCTGCGCATCGAGCCTGCGGTGCTGGAGCAGCTGCTGGTTCCGCAACTCGCGCCGAACTTCCACGGCAAGTCGCTGGCGCAGGGCCTGCCTGCCTCGCCGGGCGCTGCCTCCGGCAAGATCGTATTCGATGCGGATACCGCCGAGGCGCGCGGCCGCGCCGGCGAGAAGATCATCCTGGTGCGCGAGGAGACCAAGCCGGAGGACATCCACGGCTTCTTCCAGGCGCAGGGCATCCTGACCAGCCGCGGCGGCAAGACCTCGCACGCCGCCGTGGTGGCGCGCGGCATGGGCAAGCCCTGTGTTTCCGGCTGCGAGCAGATTGTCATCAACGATGTGCTGCGCAGCGCCCAGATCGGTGATACCACTCTGCACGAGGGCGACGTCGTCACCATCGACGGCGGTACCGGTCATGTTTATGCGGGTGAGGTTCCGACGGTGGAGGCCGAGTTCTCCGAGGAACTGGCCACGCTATTGTCCTGGGCGGACGAGATATCGAGACTCAAGGTGCTGGCGAACGCCGATACGCCGGACGATGCTCTGCGCGCACGCAATTTCGGCGCAATGGGCATCGGCCTGTGCCGCACCGAACGCATGTTCAACAGCACCGACCGGCTACCGATCGTCCAGGAAATGATCCTGGCCGAGACGCCGGAAGCCCGCCAGTCCGCACTGGACCGCCTGTTGCCGATCCAGCGCGCCGACTTCAAGGGCATCTTCAAGGCGATGAAGGGGCTGCCGGTGACGGTGCGCCTGCTCGATCCGCCGATGCACGAGTTCCTGCCCACGGCCGCCCAGCTCGAACTGGAGATCGCCCACCTGCACCACTTGCGCGACACGCTGAAGAGCCTGGAGGAGCTGCCCGAGACGCTCAAGCTGCTCAACCCCAAGCTCTACCAGCAGTACGCCGACGGCCTGGTCAAGCTCACCGACAGCATGCACGCCTTCAAGGTTTCCCACCTCGAGGAGGACGTCATCGCCAAGAAGGAGAAAGTGCTGAAGAAGGTGCGCGCGCTGTCCGAGGTGAACCCGATGCTCGGCCATCGCGGCGTGCGCCTCGGCATCACCTATCCGGAGATCTACGGCATGCAGATCCAGGCCATCCTCGAGGCAGCGGCGCTGTGCGCCAAGGAAGGCGTCGAGGTACACCCCGAGATCATGGTGCCGCAGGTGGCCACGGTCGAGGAGCTGAGCCGCATCCAGGGCCACGTGCAGCGCCTGCACAAGGTGGTGGAGCTCACCCACGGCATCAACGTGCGCTTCAAGTTCGGCTCGATGCTGGAAGTCGTGCGCGCCTGCATGCGCGCCCACCGCATGGCCGAGATCGCCGAATTCTTCTCCTTCGGCACCAACGACCTGACCCAGGCCACCTTCTCCTTTTCGCGCGAGGATGCCGAGAACAAGTTCCTGCCGGCCTACAACGAAACCGGCATCCTGCAGGACAACCCCTTCGAGGTGCTCGACGTGAAGGGCGTGGGGCAGGTGATGAAGATGGCGGTGGAAAAGGGCCGCAGGACCAATCCGGAGCTGAAGATCGGCATCTGCGGCGAGCACGGCGGGCATCCCGCCTCGATCCACTTCTGCCACCACATCGGGCTGAACTACGTCTCCTGCTCAGGCCCGCGTGTGCCGATCGCGCGGCTGGCGGCGGCGCAGGCGAAACTGCTGCAAGGGCAGTACGTCGATCTGAGCTGAGCTGAGGACTGCGTCATTCCCGCGGAAGCGGGAATGACGGGACTAGCTCGCGTCGCGCCGCTCTTCCAGCGAGGCGGCGGCGTTGATGCCTTCGAGGAGGGAGCGGCCCTTCTGCGTCAGATGCCAGCGCACGACGTTGCGCTCGTCGATCCTGGACTCGATCAGACCCATCGCCTTCAGCGCCGCCAGGCGCGGCGCCACCTGGTCCTTCGGCAGGGTGGTCTTGGCGGCGAGCCCTGTGTTGGCGCCGTAGATGGCGTTGCCTTCGGCGACGGCGCGCATCAGTTCGATGTCGCCGAAGCTCACCGCATTGCGCGGCAGTTCCACGATGGAGGCAGGGGGCGGTTCGGGCGCGGGCTCAGGCTCGGCGATGCGGCTTGCCGCTTGCGCAGGAGCCGGCACGGTGCTGCGCTCGCTCGAATGCTGCAAGTGCTTCACCTCCCTGCGCATCTGCTCCATCTGCTGCATCAGATGCGCCGCCAGGTTTTCGAAAAACCGTCGCGAGACCACCACGTAGATCAGGCAGAAGCCGGCAAAAACGAACAACTCGCTGGATTTCAGCCGGGTGGCTTCCAGCAGGTGGCTGGACATCATGTTGAGAAACAACGGCACCGTCAGCGCCGCGACGATGCCGAGCACCATGTAACGACCGGCAGTGCGCCAGGGCGTGCCGCTGTCGCGCTCGTTAAGGAAGTAATTGGCAAGGCCGCCCAGCAGTCCGGTGGCAACCATGATGCCGAGAATGAGGATCAGGTGGACGTCGACTCCGCCTATCGCTGCCTGTGCCGTTTGCGTGCCGCCCATACGCCCTCCTCATGTGCGTGATGGGCTGATACTATGCCACAAGCAGTGGCGGGGGAACAGGGCTACCTGGCCTGCGGTTTCGGCGCTTCCCGGCTCAGCTTGCGCTCGAAGTTCTCGGCGGAGATTTTCGAGCCGCAGGCGGCGAGCAGCAGCGCGGCGCAAAGGATGTGCAGGCGCATGGCGGGATTCCCCTTATTTGGCGAACAGCCTGTCCGGGTCGCCGAAGGCCTTGAACTCCAGCGCATTGCCGAAGGGATCGCGCAGGAACAGGGTGGCCTGTTCGCCGGGCTGTCCCCTGAAGCGCACGCAGGGCTCGATCAGGAACTCCATTCCGGCGGCGCGGAAGCGCTCGGCCAGGGTCTGCCATTCGCCCATCGGCAGCACCAGGCCGAAATGGCGCACCGGCACCTGCATGTCCTCCACCAGATTGACCGGCTCCTCGCCGGGCATGTTCTTTACGAGATGGGCGACCAACTGATGTCCGCGGAAATTGAAATCCACCCATTCGTCGGAGCTGCGCCCTTCCTGGCAGCCGAGGAACTTGCCGTAGAACTGCCGTGCGCGGCCCAGATCGGTGACGGGGAAGGCGAGGTGGAACGGGGGCAGGGAAGTCATCTCAGCGGGCTCCATGAGCGCGACCGGCCGGCTAGTTTGCCACAGCCGTCAGTTCGTTGTCACAGGCCAGGGGATGACGTAGAACAGCACGGCGAAGAAATGCAGGGTGGCGCCGGCCAGCACGAAGCCGTGCCAGATGGCATGGTTGTAGGGCAGGCGCCGCCACTTGTAGAAGGCCACCCCGGCGGTGTAGGTGAGGCCGCCCGCGGCGAGCAGGACCAGGCCGCCGGTGCCGACGCGCTCGATCATGGGCTGCGCCGCCACCACCACGATCCAGCCCATGGCGACATAGATGGAGACGACCAGGCCGTGCAGGCGCCCCTGGAGGAAGAGGCGCAGCGCGATGCCGAGAAAAGTCAGCGTCCAGATGACGGCGAACAGCGACCAGCCCCAGGGCCCGCGCAGGTTCACCAGAAGAAAGGGCGTGTAGGTGCCGGCGATGAGCAGGAAGATGGCCGTATGGTCGAGCGCGCGCAGCGTGCGCTTGAGGTGCTCGGCCTGCACGCTGTGGTAGAGCGTGGAGGTGGTGAAGCAGAGGACCAGCGCGGCGCCGAAGATGCTGCAACCGGCCACGTGCCAGGCGTCGCCGTGGCGCGCGGCGAAGGCCACCAGCACCGCCAGGCCGGCGATGGCCAGCACGGCGCCGAGGCCATGGGTGACGCTGCTGGCGATCTCCTCGCGCAGGGTGTAGCGGGGCAAGGCGGGCAGTGTGCTCAAGCGCGGTCTTCCTGCAGGGCGATGAAATTCGGATCAAGTATAACCTTCGACTTGAATATTTCCAGGTTGCGGGGCAGGATTGCCGAACCGCCGCAGCGCGGCATATTACTTAAGATATACGCCCGAAGTTCCGTTATGCTATCGTGACCTTGTGTCCTCGGGAGTAGTGCATGGCACCCGGCTTCGTGCGCCGCAGCGCGCACAGTCGCAACAAGATGTCAAAGATGAAACTGGCGGCGGTCACGGCGCTTTGCGTGATGCAAAGCGTACTTCATTTCGCCCGGGCCGCTTCCGGCGCGGAGCAGGCGATGGATCTGACGCTGATGCCGCTGGAGCGGCTCATGGCGATGGAGGTCGTCAGCGCCTCGAAATTTCCGCAGCGCCTGACCGAAGCGCCGGCCTCGGTCACCGTCGTCACTGCCGCCGACATCCGCGACTACGGCCATCGCACGCTGGCCGACATCCTGCGCAGCATCCGCGGCCTGTACGTCAGCTACGACCGCAATTACAGCTATCTCGGCGTGCGGGGGTTTTCCCGGCCGGGCGACTACAACACGCGGGTACTGCTGCTGGTCGACGGCTATCGCTTCAACGACAACGTCTACGACCAGGCCAGCATCGGCAGCGAGTTTCCGATCGACGTCGATCTGATCGAGCGGGTCGAATTCGTGCCGGGGCCGGGCTCTTCGGTGTATGGCAGCAACGCCTTTTTCGGCGTCGTCAATGTCATCACCCGGCGCGGCGCCGACATCGGCGGCGGCGAACTGGCCGGCGCGGCCGGCAGCGGTCGCAGCCGGACGGGGCGGGCCACTTACGGCCGCCGTCTGGAAAACGGCGCCGACCTGCTGCTCTCGGTCAGCGACTACCGCAGCCGCGGCAAGGATCTTTTTTATCCCGAGTTGATTCCCCTCGGCGCGGCCGACGGCATGGCGCGCGGCCTCGACGGCGACCGCACCCGCCAGCTGTTTGCCCGCTACGCCTATCGCGGCTGGACGCTCGCCGCCGTGCGCGGCGAGCGGGAAAAGGACATTCCGACCGCCGCGTACGGCACCGTGCCGGGCATGGCGGGCACCCGGACGAGGGATGGCAACACCTATCTTGACCTGAAATACAGCGCCGCGCCGTCCGTTCGCACCGAGGTGACGGCGAGGCTGTATTACGGCCACTATACTTACCACGGCGACTACATCTACGATGCGCCGCCCCTGTACCGCAACCGCGATAGCGCGCATGGCGAATGGTGGGGGGCGGAGGCCCGGGTGGTGAGCAGCGCCATCGAGCGCCACAAGCTGGTGGCCGGCGCCGAATACCAGAGAGACCTGCGCCAGCGCCAGATGAATTTCGACGAGCGGCCGTATGCGCTGTATCTGGACGACCGCCGCGACGGCGATCGCGCCGGCCTCTACCTGCAGGACGAGGTTACCCTGCACGAACGGCTGCGCCTGAATGCCGGCCTGCGCTACGACCGCGCCGGCGGCTTCGGCGGCATCTTCAACCCGCGCCTGGCCCTGATCGCCGAACCGTTCGAGCGCACCCACCTCAAGCTGCTCTACGGCACCGCCTATCGCGCGCCGAATGTCTACGAGCGCTTCTATTTCGCACCCGGCGCGGGCGGGCAGAAGGCGAATCCGGGCCTGCGGCCGGAAAGGATCAGGACGTACGAATTCGCCGCCGAGCACTTTCTGCATGACGGTTTTCGCCTCGGCGCTTCCGTCTTCCGCTACCGCATCCGGGATCACATCGATGCCATGGTCGATCCGGCCGACGGCCTGGCGGTGTTCCGCAACATCGACGGCGTGCGCGCCAGCGGTTTCGGGGTCGAGGCCGAGCACCTCTGGTCCTGGGGCGCCCGCCTGCGGGCGAGCTACACGCGGCAGAACGCCCGCGACGCAAGCGGCAGCCGGCTGAGCAACTCGCCGCGGCATCTCGCCAAGCTCAACTTCACGGCGCCGCTGCCCGGCGGCTGGCTGCGCGCCGGCGCGGAATTGCAATACACAAGTTCGCGGCGGACGCTGGCGGGAGACACCGGCGGCTTCTGGCTGGCCAATCTCAACCTCGTCGCCGACCGGCTGGCGCCGGGCCTGGAAATGTCGCTCGGCCTCTACAACCTGTTCGACCGGCACTACGCCGATCCGGGAGGGGGCGAGCATGTGCAGGACGCCATCCCGCAGGACGGGCGCAGCCTCCGCCTCAAGCTGAGGTACCGCTTCTGATGGCCTTGCGGCCCTTCGCGTCCGTCGGCTGCCTGCTGGCCTGTCTGATCGCCCTGCTGCCGGGCGTGGCGGCCGGCGAGGCCGTGCCCGAGTACGAATTGAAGGCGGCCTTCATCTACAACTTCGCCCTCTTCGTCGACTGGCCGGCGGAAGCCAGGAAGGGCGACACCTTCCACCTGTGCGTGGCCGGGCGCGGCCCTTTCGAGACGGCGCTCGATGCCTTGCGGGGCAAGCCGGTGAAGTCGCAGAGGCTGGCCGTCAGGAGGGTCGACGGCGTGCAGGATCTGGCCGATTGTCATATGCTGTACGTCGCGCCGGCCGAAGAAATGCGCCTCGCCCGCCTGCTGGGGCAGGCGGAGGGCCGGCCGATACTCTCGGTCGGGGATGCGGAAGGCTTCAGCCAGCGCGGCGTCATGATCAACCTGAGAATGCGCCAGGACCGCCTGACCTTCGACATCAATCTCAATTCGACCAGGCGGGCCGGGCTGGCCATGAGCTCGCGCCTGCTGAACCTGGCCAACAGCGTCATAGAGCAATGAGCATGGAACCCCGCCGCGAAAGGCCTTTCGAGGGAAGACTCACCGTGCTCACGGTGCTGACGGCCGGCGTGGCCCTGGTCATCGCCGGCGCGCTGCTGATCCTGCACGAAGCCCTCACCTTGCGCAGCGACATGTCGGCCAACCTCGAAACCGTGACGCAGGTGATCGCCGACAACAGCACGGCGGCCCTTGCCTTTGCCGACCGGCGCGCGGGCGAGGAAACGCTGCGCGCCCTGCGCGCCCTGCCCAATGTCAATGCCGCGGCCTTGTACGATGAGCATGGAAAGCTCTTCGCCGCATACCGGCGCGATGAGAGCGCGCTGGCGCCGGGCCTGCTGCCGGCCACCCTGGCCGATGTGAATCCGGCATCGCCCGGCCAGCTTGCCTCGCTGCGCAAGGTGACGCTCGACGGGCGCCTGCTCGGCACCGCACTGGTGCGCGCCGAACTGCTTGCGCTGCGGGTGCGCCTGCTGGGTTATGGCGCGGCCCTGGTGGTGGTGCTGCTTGCCTCGCTGGGCATCGCCTCCCTGCTGATGTCGCGCCTGCGGCGCCGCCTCGCGGTGGCGGAGGAAAACCTGCATGCCCTCAATGCCACGCTCGAACAGCGCGTTTTCGATCGAACCACGGAACTCGAAGTTGCCAACCGCGAACTCGAATCCTTTTCCTATTCCGTCTCTCACGACCTGCGCGCACCGCTGCGCGCCATCAACGGCTTCAGCCAGATCATCCTGCAGAACGAAGTCGGCAAGATCAGCGAGGATGGGAAGCGGATGTTCGACAGCATCGTCCGCAACAGCAACAAGATGGGCCAGCTCATCGAGGACATCCTCGAGTACTCCCGTTCGGGACGCGCCCCGCCTGAGCGCACCAGGGTGGACATGGCTTCCCTCGCCCAGGCGGTCGTCAAGGATGCGGCGGCGGATTACCCGGAAACGAGCGTCGACATCGGGACACTTCCGGTGGTCGCCGCGGATCGCGCCATGGTGCGCCAGTTGCTGGAGAACCTGATCGGCAACGCCTTCAAGTATTCCGCCCGCAGCGCGCAGCCGCACCTGGAAATCGGCGCGCAATCCGACGGCGGCGAGACCGTCTTCTACGTCAGGGACAACGGCGTGGGCTTCGACATGCAGTATGCCGGCAGGCTGTTCGGCATGTTCCAGCGCATGCATGCCGACGACCGGTTTCCCGGCACCGGCGTCGGCCTGGCGATCGTCAAGCGATTGGTCGACAGGCACGGCGGGCGAGTCTGGGCCGAATCGGCAGCCGGGCAGGGCGCCACCTTCTTTTTCACGCTGGGGGCGGCCTGAAAGGCCCTCGGCGCGGGGCTTCGGCATACATGTAGTCGCGCGTCAGCGGCAGGGGATAGGCGCCGTGGCTGCCGGCCTTGACGGCGAGCACCTGGTGCAGGGCGATCCAGTTGTGTTCGAAACCGTAGGCGCAGCCGGCGAGATAGGCGCGCCAGATGCGGTAGCGCTTTTCTCCCGCCAGCTCCCTCAGCCGGATGCCGTTCTGTTCGAAACGCCGGCTCCAGTGCAGCGCCGTCAGGGCGTAGTGGCGGCGCAGGTTTTCCACGTCGGTCGCCTCCAGTCCGGCCGCCGTCATTTCCCTCAGCAGAAAGCCGACATGGGGCAGTTCGCCGTGCGGAAAGACGTAGCGCTCGATGAACTCGCCGCCGCCGAAGGGCGACTCGGCCGAATCCGGATCGGTGGACGTGATGCCGTGGTTCAGGCAGAGGCCGTCGTCGGCGAGCAACTGGCGGGTCCGCGCGAAATAGCCGCGCAGGCTTTTCAGGCCGACATGCTCGAACATGCCGATGCTGACGATGCGGTCGAAGCGTTCCGCCACATCGCGGTAGTCCTGCAGGCGGATGTCCACCTGCTCCTGCAAGCCTGCGTCGGCCACGCGGCTGCGCGCCAGCTCGAACTGATTGCGCGACAGCGTGATGCCGACGGCGCGCACCCCGTACTGCTGCGCCGCCCGCAGCACCAGGGCACCCCAGCCGCAGCCGATGTCGAGCAGGCGCTGGCCGGGCGCCAGGTGCAGCTTGGCCAGGATGTGGTCGAGCTTCTGCAATTGGGCCTGCTCCAGGCTGTCGTCCTCGCGGCGAAAATAGGCGCAGGAGTACACCATCCGCTCGTCCAGCCAGAGCCGGTAGAAGTCGTTCGAGACGTCATAATGGTAGGCGATCGCCTCGGCGTCGATGTCGCGTGTGTGGCGCACGATGCGCGCGGCATGGCGCATCCGGCGGCCGGCATGGGCGGAGAGCCTGGCGGCGACGCTGACCACGTCGTCGATGGTGCCCTCGATGTCGATCAGTCCGTCGACATAAGCCTGGCCGAGCGAGGCGAGCGAGGGCCGCAGCAGGCGGCGCAGGGCGGAAACCGACTTGATCTCGAAAGTGACGCGGGGCGCCGGGCCCAGCGCCGCCTCGCGGCCGTTCCACAGCCGCAGGCGCAGCGGCAGGTCATGGCGGCCCATGCGGGCGATGAAGTCGTCGAGTCGCCTTTGCCAGAACATACAGCCCTCCCTGCGAAGCCGGTGCATTGCTGCTTGGCCGCTGCCTATTTAATATAGATCATCGGCGCCACATGCCACAGGAGGGAATATGCCCGCAGCAAGTGTGCAGGACTTGCTCGACGCCGCCGTCGCGGCGCATGGCGGCGCGGCATTCTGGCGCGGCCTGTCCGGGCTGGAGGCACAGCTGTCCGCTTCGGGCTTCCTGTTCGCCGCCAAGGGCCGGCCGCCGCTGCGCCACGCCCGCATGTGGGCGTCGGCGACCGAGCCGCGCTTCGCCTTCCACGACTACCCGCGGCCGGGCTGGCGCGGCGAGCTGATAGGCGATGCCGAGGTGCGCATCCTCGACGCCGAAGGCCGCGTCATGGCCCGGCGCGAAAGGCCGCGCCTGGCCTTCCGCGGCCTGCGCCGGCAGTTGCGCTGGGACGAGCTGGATTTCCTCTACTTCGGCGGCTACGCCACCTGGAATTACCTGGCGACGCCCTTCCTCTTCCTGCGGCCGGGCTTCGAGTTCGAGCTGCTGCCGCCGCTTGAGGGGCCGCAGGGGCGCATCGACCGCCTGCGCGCCACCTTCCCGCCGGACATTCCCACGCACAGCCGTACGCAGGTTTTCTATTTCGACGAACAGAGCCTGCTGAGACGGCTCGACTACACCGCCGAAGTGGTCGGCGGCTGGGCCCGCGCGGCGCACCTGTGCGAGGACTACAAGGAGTTCGCTGGCCTCAGGGCGCCGACGCGGCGCCGCGTGCGGCCGCTGTTCATCGGCGACAGGCCGGCCCCCTTGCCGACCCTCGTCGCCATCGACATCGACGAACTGAGGCCGCTGCCGCGGCCCTAATGCCGTTCGCCGGCCCGATCGGCGGGCTCGTGCTGCCGCCTGCCCGGCAGTGCGCCGAAGAAGCCGGCGGGCAGGAAGTGGATCGCCAGGAAGAGCAGGGCGAAGAGCGCGGACTCCCCCCGCAGCCCGAGCATCCAGGCCAGCAGCAGCAAGGCCTGCACGCTCATCAGGCGCGCAATGCGCCCGCCGATGCCGTCGAAGAGGCACAGCGGATTCTGCGCCAGCCAGCCGTCGCGCGTGCGCGGCCAGGACAGGGCGTCGGCGAGCAGGGTCAGGGCGGCGAAGGGCCAGTAGGCGCGCCAGGTGGCGGCGAGGTTGCGCCACCACCATTCCAGGGCGTTCTCCGAGAGGGCGAGGACGGGGACGCCGCGGCGGATCTCCTCGATGCGGACGTTCTCGTGCAGCGGCGGCACGAAGCCGGCGACGAATTCCAGGAAGAACCTGTGGGCGAGGCCGAAGAACAGGGTGTACACGGCCACCAGCGCGACGATGAAGGCGGCGAAGGCGCGCCAATGGCGCCGCTCGAAGCGGGGATGGGCCGCCGCCAGCAGCGCCCAGACCAAAGTCAGTCCCGCCGGCACGGCGATGCCGGCGGTGAAGGTGACCAGCCAGAAGCTCCACACCAGGTCGCGCGCCGTCCAGCCGTGGCGCAGGGCGTAGGCCAGGGTGAGCAGGCTGAATAAAGCGGCGGCGGCCCAGGGCAAGCGGGGCATGGCGCGCATTCAGGCGGCGAGTTTCTCGATGTGCCTGATGCCGCTGCCCAGTTTGCTGCGGGCTTGCTCCAGATCGTAGTCCGCCTGCAGTCCCATCCAGAACGATTCCGAAGTGCCGAAAGCCTTGGCCAGCCGCAGCGCCGTGTCGGCGCTGATGGCCCGCTTGCCCAGCACGATCTCGTTGATCCGCCGCGGCGGCACGCCCATGGCGCGGGCAAGTGCGTTCTGGCTGATGCCCATCGGCTCGAGGAATTCCGCCAGCAGGACTTCGCCGGGGTGGATATTGGGGAGCTTCTTCATGTCACATTCACAAGCGTTGCGCCCTTGTCTATCCAACGAAAGGGATTTCAGACGGCTCAACCTTGATGGCGGTGCCAGATACCAGTTCTGCGACTACCTGACGATTGAAGTTCTGTTTCTTGGAGGGGCCGATGATGACGCGCTTGATCGGCAGAGGCGCTCCGCCGAACAAATCGATAAAACGGATTTCATGGTCAGCCCTCGCTGCATAGTGGATTGTCTTCGTGGGCCTTTGGTCGTACTCCGGGGCGTGGTAACGGGAGCCCTTTTGCGGTCTTGGGGACACGACGATACGCACTTCCCGCTCTTCGAAAAAAGCATGGTGTTTCACCAGAGTGGTTCCCAGCCCGAAATGGGGGAGCATCTTCTCGTACCATGGGCGTGGATCGTCTCCGTCATAGAGCGCTCTCAGTGCCACCGGATAGTATTCGAAGACACCTTGGAATTCATTCTTGATCCGTTCTTCATCGCCATCGTAGTGCACAGCCCCAATGTGGTTCATCGGGTGGGCGTAGTTGTCGTGCTCCTGGAGCATCAGATCCTCCATTGCGCGAGTGTTGAGCACAATGGCAATGCCGCCGTCTCCGCCATACCCACGCCATTGGCTGAGCAATCCATGGCGGGCTGCAAACGAGCCTGGATCGTGTGCGCAGAAGGAGCAAATGACTATGTCTTCGTACAGCGCCCCTTTGCCGAAAGTGTGTCCCTGCAGCGTGTACAGGTGCATTTCCACCTCGCGATCAACGACCGCATCGATGCCGCCGCTTTCGCGCACAGCCGATGCGGCCTGTGTGTCGTCGCCTATTCTCTTGGCAAAGACCTCCAGAACGAGGGGCCGTATGAACCTTCCCACTACCAGCGCATGTTGGTCGTCACAACGCCACCACCCGCAGCCCAAGGGCCTCGGCTGCGGAGCACTGGCGTGCGTCGGCCGAGACGAAGACGTCCGCGCGGCTGATCAGGGCGGCGCCCAGATGGATGGCATCCATGCCGCGCAGCGGATGGCCTTCGAGGGCATGGACGGCGCGCTGGATCACCTCCGGGGTGGTGTCGCAGACGAGAGCATCGGCAATGTCCGCCACGAAATCGCTCTTCAGACGCCGATACTGGCTTGCCGAAATCCTGCGTTCGCGGCGCAGCCGGCAGAAGGCGGAAATCAGTTCGGGGATGGCGATGACGGACAAGGCCAGTTCGGCGGCCCGATCGCACCATGCGAGAACATCCGCCGTGCCGGCTTCTTCGACGTAGCGCTTGGCAAAGGCGGACGAGTCGAAGTAGACGCGCATCAGCGCTCGCGGTCTTCGAGGATGAGCTTGCCGATTTCGACGCCGCTCACAGACAGCGGGCGCGCCTTGCGCCGCTTCCACGAGGGCATGCCGTGCTGAATCGGCTGGATGTCGGCAATCGGTTTGCCGTTGCGCAGCACGCGTACGGTTTCGCCTGCCTCGACCAGGTCGAAGTAGTGCTTGGCCTGGCTGCGCAATTCGGTAAAGGTGGTTTCGCGCATGTACAGTCCTCCGCGCCTCAATGTACATCGAATTGTACATCGGGCGCCGCGCGACCGGGTACCGTTTAACCCGTCTTCCCCCACGAATCCTTCAGCGTCACCGCCCGGTTGAACACGGGCCTGCCGTCCCTGGAATCCACCCGGTCGGCGACGAAATAGCCGTGGCGCTCGAACTGGAAGCGCTCTTCCGCTTTCGCGTTCTTCAGCGCCGGTTCCAGCTGGGCCGTGATGACCTGTTTGGCGCCCGGGTTGAGGTCGTCGAGCCAGTTGTGCTCGGCCTTTTCCTCGTGCAGATGGGCCTTGCCGGCCTCGTCGACCTCGGTGCTGTGGTGGTCGGGGGCGTTGCCGCTGGCGGCGTGGGCGAGGGGGCGCTTGCCGGGCACGGGGACGCGGAAGAGGCGGTCGTAGAGGCGCACCTCGCATTCGTAGGCATGCGCCGCGCTGACCCAGTGGAGGTTGCCCTTCACCTTGTAGGCGTCGGCCCCCGGCGTGCCGGATTTGCTGTCGGGCAGGTATTCGCAGTGCACGGCGACGACGTTGCCGGCGGCGTCCTTGTCGCAGCCGGTGCACTTCACCACGTAGCCGTAGCGCAGGCGCACGCTGTTGCCGGGGTAAAGGCGGAAGTAGCCCTTCGGCGGCGCCTCGTTGAAGTCCTCGCGCTCGATCCACAGCTCGCGCGAGAAGGGCACGGCGCGGCGGCCCAGCTCCGGCTTCTGCGGGTGGTTGGGGGCGAAGCATTCCTCCGCCTGCCCCGCCGGGTAGTTGTCGATGACCAGCTTCAGCGGATCGAGCACGGCGATGCGGCGCTCGGCGCGCGCGTTGAGGTCCTCGCGCATGCACTCTTCGAGGATGGCGTATTCGATCCACGAGTCGGCTTTCGACACGCCGATGCGCTCGGCGAAGAGGCGGAAGCCCTCCGGCGTATAGCCGCGCCGGCGCGCGCCCGTCAGGGTCGGCATGCGCGGGTCGTCCCAGCCGTCCACGTGCCTGTCCTGCACCAGCTGGATCAGCCGCCGCTTGCTCAGCACCACATAGGTGAGGTTGAGGCGGGCGAACTCGATCTGCTGCGGCAGCGGGCGCCCCAGCAGGCCGCCCTCGGCGAGGCGCGCGAGCAGCCAGTCGTAGAAGGGACGCTGGTCCTCGAATTCCAGGGTGCAGATGGAGTGGGTGATGCGCTCCAGCGCATCCTCGATCGGGTGGGCGTAGGTGTACATCGGGTAGATGCACCACTTGTCGCCGGTGTTGTGGTGCGTGGCGCGGCGGATGCGGTAGATGGCCGGGTCGCGCAGGTTGATGTTGGGCGAGGCCATGTCGATCTTCGCCCGCAGCACGTGGGCGCCGTCGACGAACTCGCCGGCGCGCATGCGGCGGAAGAGGTCGAGGTTCTCCTCGCGGCTGCGCTCGCGGTAGGGGCTGTTCTCGCCGGCCTCGGTGAGCGTGCCGCGCAGGGCGCGCATCTCCTCGGCGGTGAGCGAGTCGACATAGGCGTGGCCGCTGCCGATCAGGTACTCGGCCGCCTCGTACATGAAGTCGAAGTAGTCGGAGGCGTAGTAGAGGTTTTCGCCCCAGTCGAAGCCGAGCCAGCGCACGGCGTCGACGATGGAATCGACGTATTCCTGCTCCTCCTTCTCCGGATTGGTGTCGTCGAAGCGCAGATGGCAGGCGCCGCCGTAGTCGCGGGCGAGGCCGAAGTTGAGGCAGATCGACTTGGCGTGGCCGATGTGCAGATAGCCGTTCGGCTCGGGCGGGAAGCGCGTGCGGATTTTCGCCGCATCGGCCGGCGCGCCGGCGTGAGCGGCGGCCGGCCCGGGCCGGCCGGCCCAGGCGACGCCGGCGTGCTTGCCGGCGGCAAGGTCGGCCTCGACGATCTGGCGGATGAAATTCGAGGTTGGTGTTGGCGGCGCCGCGGCCGGCGCGTTCTTGTCGTTGCTCATGGGGTACGGAGGGTTGCCGGCGCGCCAGGCGCGCCCTCGATACCGCTATTTTAGCGTGAGGCCGGGCGCACCCCAAGAGTACTTCTTCAGAGCGGCTTCCGCCGCTCTTCAGGGCGCAGCGCCGCGTAGATGGCGGCGAAGGACAGCAGGACGAAGGCGGCGAGCGACAGTTCCGGCACGGACAGGCCGAGGAATTTCCAGTCCACCCGCGTGCAGTCGCCGTTGGCCTCGAACATCGCCGGCCACCATTGCGCCAGCGGCAGGCCGTTGAGGAAGCGCTCTTCAGGGCTGATGCCGCATTCGGCGGCCTGCGGGTGGTAGGTGAGATACACCTGCCAGCCGGCCACCGCCGCGCCCAGGGTGGCCCACAGGTCGAGCAGGCCGGCGTAGAGCCAGCGCACGGCGCCGGCCGGCCGGTGCGCCGCGGCGACGAGGGCGGTGAGGCCGAACAGGAGGTAGGCGATGCGCTGCATGACGCAGAGCGGGCAGGGCAGCAGGCCGAGGGCGGCCTGCAGGTAGTAGACGGCGAAGCCGACGAGGGCGAGGCAGCCGAGGCCGCTCGCGAGATGGATGTGGTGGTTTTTCATGGCGCGCATTATGACCGAAGGGAATCCCTGTTGGATGACCCGGCGCGACCGGGAAAGTTCGCCAGGCCGGCCAGCCGCTCGAAATCCTCCGGCCGATCCACGTCCCACAGCGGTTCCGCTTCGGCCCAGCGCCAGCCGAGCTGCCGCAGGCGCGCGCGCGTCTGCGCCATGACGCGCGCCGAGCCCCAGTCGATGCCCTCGAACAGTTCCGGCGCCGGCCGGCGCAGGCCGATCAGCACGTAGCCGCCGTCTTCCGCCGGCCAGACGACGGCATCGTGGTCGTCCAGCAGCGCCGCGGCGCGGGCGAGATGCGCCGCCGTCAGGGCCGGACAGTCGCTGCCGACGAGCAGCACGCGGCCGTGCCCGGGCAGCAGCGCCGCGAAGGCCTGCCGCATGCGCTCGCCCAGGTCGGCGCCCTGCTGGTCGCGCAGGCGCGCGCCGAAGCGGGCGCGGCATTCCTCGAAGAAGGGATGTCTCGCATCGGGCGCGCAGAACAGGAAGAGCGGGCCGAGCCGCGCGGCGCCGGCCGTGGCGAGCGCGCGCAGCGCGAGGCGGCGCGCCAGCGCGGCGGCGCCCTCCGCGCCCAGGCGCGGCGCGAGGCGCGTCTTGGCTTCGCCCGCCACCGGCGCGCGGGCGAATACGGCAACCGCGCAGGAGGTTGCCGCGGGCGCGTAGCCGTAGCGCCGCGCCAGCGCCGCCGGATCGGCGCCGAGGAAGTAGGCGGCGCGCAACCGCCACATCAGCAGCACGGTATGCCAGAAGCCCTTTTCGTCCCAGCGGCGGCCCGCGGTGCGCACACGCGCGCGCAGGCAGGCGGGGCGGCTGAGGCGCCTGAGGGCGCGGCTGAGGGCGATGTCCTCCATCAGCGCAACGCCCGGGAAGCCGCCGCAGGCGGCGAAGGCGGCGCGGCGGACGAAGATCGCCTGGTCGCCGGTGGCGATGCCGGTCAGGCGCGAGCGCAGGTTCATCAGGCG
>CAYYXS010000047.1:0-30836 GCA_964475635.1 uncultured Rhodocyclaceae bacterium | reverse complement strand
CTTACGGCAGGACTTTCACCTGCAAGAGTGCGCCCGTGCCGGGCGCACGAAAAAACCCCGGCCGAGGCCGGGGTCGAATCGCCACGCATTGCGCGGGCGGGAGGAGGAAGGGTTGCCATAGGCAATATTTCAATTGCTGTCGGAGGGTTTCCTGCGCAGCCGTTCATCGACTTCCGCCTCGGCGGCAAGCCAGTCGTCCAGGCTGTCGTCGCCGCGGAAATCCCGGCTTTCAGCACGGAAATAGGCTGCGATGGCTATCATTTCGTGGCGCGCCTCGGCCGCCACCGCCCGGTCCTGGCCGGCGGAAGCATTGCCGTTCCGCCCGCTGCGGGCCTTGCCGCCGCCGGACTTCGTTCGCTCAATCGTCACGGTAGGCCTCCTGCCAGCTGCGCAGCTTGGCGACCGGCGACATGCCCCGCATGTAGGCCGGCAGCGCGCGGCCGCGGCCCTGCGGGCAAGCGGCCTGCGGGTACTGTTTCCGGGTAATGTAGGAAAGGATGAGGGCGGCATGGTTCACGCCGACATGGCGGAAAGCGAAACCGATCCGGTAGCCCGAACCGTCTTCCGCGTCGGCGCAGTAGATCGGATCCATCAGGGCGAAGACGTTGCTGTAGCCGTTTTCGTGCGGGATGGCGAAGACCAGCGTATACACTGCATCGAGGGCCACCGGTCTCTCGGACAGGAGGTTCACCCCCGCCTTCGAGATGTCCTGCGTGCGGCCGTGGCTGAAGGAGGTGCCCTCCATGTTGAGGATGCGCGCCTCCACCTCGAGCGCAAAGCACGGGTATTCCTGCAGTTCTTCCCTATTCATGCCCTGCCCTCCGCTTTCGTACATTGCCGCCTCGGTTGTCTTGTCATCGTCTCTCAGTGGGATCGGGGTGCTGCGGCCGCCCGCAGATCCTGCAGGGCGCCCTTGACGCTTTCGAACTCCTCGGTCTTGTCGAAAAAATAGTTTGCCCCGGCGCCCAGGCAGCGCTGCCGGTGCTCGGCGCTGGCGTAGTTGGTCAGCATGATGGTGGCCACCCCGGGCGCCTGCCGATGGATCTGCTCGAGCACGGCGATGCCGCTGCCGCTCTTCAGCTTGATGTCGAGCACGGCGACGTCGGGCTGCAGGCGCAGAATGTCCTCGACTGCCTCGCTGGCATTGTCGGCCGTGCCGACGACATCCACGCCCTCGATCTCGGCCAGCATCTCCAGCAGTCTCTCCCTCACGATCGGCGAATCCTCCACCACATACACCCGCATTGCCGCCAATACCCGCAATTAACAATTCATTGAGGTGCAGTGTGGCCCTCGGCAGACGAAAATGAAATCGGCGACGGCTTAAAGTTGCCGTAGGAATGCGGGGATGCGGCTAGGAATCGTCCTACAAGAACCGCAAGGGTCAGTGCTCGTCGAGCAGCCTGTGGCTGAGGGCGTAGCGCACCAGCTCGGTGTGGT
Source organism: uncultured Rhodocyclaceae bacterium (assembly GCA_964475635.1). Lineage (GTDB taxonomy): Bacteria > Pseudomonadota > Gammaproteobacteria > Burkholderiales > Rhodocyclaceae > Desulfobacillus. Next base: position 29,396 of record CAYYXS010000047.1, on the reverse strand, counting down.
TGGCGAGGTCCATCTTCTGCATGATGCGCGTCTTGTGCGTGCTCACCGTCTTGACGCTGAGCGACAGCCTGTGCGCGATCTCGGTGACGGCCACGCCGCTGGCGATCAGGCGGAACACCTGGTACTCGCGGTCGGAGAGCAGGGTGTGCGGCAGGCGCTCGGCGTCGGGCATGATGCCGCGCGCCATCTGCTCGGCGACCTCGGGACTGACGAAGATGCCGCCGCGGGCGATCTTCCTGACCACCTCGATCAGGTGCCGGGCGTCGCTGTCCTTGTTGAGATAGCCGGCGGCGCCGGCGCGCAGCGCGCGCAGGGCGTACTGTTCCGGCTCGTGCATGCTCAGCACCAGGATCGGCAGGCGCGGCTTCTCGGCCTTGATCTGCTTGATCAGCTCAAGGCCGCTCTTGCCCGGCATGGACATGTCGAGCAGGAGGATGTCCCAGTCGCCTTCGCGCACCTTGGCGAGGACCTCGTGGCCGCTCGCCGCCTCGCCGCCGACCTGCAGGTCGGCAGTGTCGGCGAAGATCTGCTTGAGGCCGTCGCGGATGATGGCGTGGTCGTCGGCGAGCAGGATGCGGATCATCGCGGCGCCTCCGCCGCAGGCCCCGCCGGTGCCGGGATGGGCAGGCTCACCTCGACCCGCGTGCCTTCGCCCGGCCGACTGCTGACACTGGCCTGCCCGCCAAGCATGATGGCCCGCTCGCGGATGCCGATCAGGCCGAAGCTGCCCGGCCTGCCCTCTCCGGCGGCGAGGCCCCTTCCGTCGTCCTGCACCGTCAGCTTCAGGCCGCCGTCCTCGTGCCGGAGCACCACGCGCACCCGGCTGGCCTGCGCATGGCGGACGACATTGGTCAGCGATTCCTGCACGATGCGGTAGAGCGCGCTCGCCTGGGCATCCGGCGGCGCGAGGTTGCCGATGTCCATGGCGAGGGCAACCTCGATGCCGTTGCGCTTCGAGAAATCCTGCACCAGCCATTCCAGGCCGGCGACCAGGCCGAGGTCGTCGAGCACCAGCGGACGCAGTTCGGAGGCGATGCGCCTCACCGACTTCACGGCGGTATCGACCAGCTTTTTCATGCCCGCCGCCTTGCGCAGCAGCTCCGGCTGTTCCTCCGGCAGCTTGCCGCTGATCCAGGACAGGTCCATTTTCAGGCCGGTCAGGTGCTGGCCCAGCTCGTCGTGCAGTTCGCGGGCGATGCGCATCTGTTCCGCCTCGCGCACTTCGTTGAGCGCCGCCGCCAGCTCGCGCAACTGCCGGTGGGAGACGCGCAGCTCGGCGGTCAGGGCCTCCTCGCGCGCCAGCTCGCGCCGCAGCACCAGGGTGGCAACCCCCAGCAGCAGGATGACGCCCGCCGCCGCAAGGCCCGCGAGCCAGGCCTGCCGTCGCCACGAGGCCAGCACCGTATCCCGGTTCATGGTCACGCTCACGACCAGGGGCAGGCGCGCCGTCTCGCCGAAGGCGGTCAGCCCCGCAGCGACGGCGACGGCGCGGGGCGGAGCGGATTCCGTCTGCCGGCCCAGGGCCAGGAAGACCGGCGTGTCGGCAAACGACCTGCCGATCTCCGCTTCCCGCGGCGGCCAGCTGGCAAGCAGGATGCCGTCGCGCCGGAACAGGCTGATCGCGCCCCCTTCGCCCAGCTGGATCGAGCGGTACAGCCCCTCGAAATAGGCCGGCTGCAGCGCGGCCGCGATCACGCCATCGAAGGCGGCGCCGAGGCCGTCCAGCCGGCGGCTCGCCATGACCACCCATTTGCCGTCGAGGCGGCTGCGGAAGGGCCGGTCGATGAACAGGCCGCGCTCCGCGTCGTCGCGATGGACGGTGAAATAGGCGCGGTCGGCGGCGGACATCTCGGGCGTCGGATAGGCGAACGAAGTGCGCCGCAGGATGCCGTCGGCGTCGAGCACCGAGAGCGCGCTGACCTGCGGCATGCCGTCGATGCGCGCGCGCAGCAGCGTATGGATCGCGCGCATGTCCATCAGGAAGCCGGACGAGCGGTCCGCGCGCAGGCGGTCGGCGGTGCCGCGCAGCGAGGCATCCATGGCCTGCACCGCGCGGGTCGTCTGCTCGGTGAGCAGATGGGCCAGGTTGACCAGTTCCCGCTCGGCGCCCTTCAGCGCCTGGGTGCGCAGTTCCGCCAGCGCCATGGCGGTCCCCGCAACGATGGCGAGGGAGGCCAGGGCCCAGAACAGGATGACTGCCCGCGCCGGGCGCAGGCGGCCGAGGAGCGCCGCGAAACGGCGCGGCGCGGCGCGGGCGTCCTCCGGGTGCTGGTCCGGCATGGCGGCATCGTGTTCTGGGATACGCAAAGCTGGGCCCCCGGTTGAGTAGGCCCGATTGTAAGCGAACGGCCTAAAGAAGTTCCAGCCAGTCGAGGATGCGGGCGGCGACGTTTTCCCAGTCGCGCTCCAGCATCAGGCCATGACCCATGCCAGGGAAGATCCCGGCCGCGACGCCGTAATGCCGTGCGGTCATCTCCACCTGCGAGGAAGGGATCAGGTGATCGTGCTCGGCGCCCAGCACCAGCAGGGGCGGCAGGCGCATGCGGCTTTTCAGCGGCAGGTTGAAGAGCGTCATGTCCCAGATGGCGCGATGCGATTCGGGCTGCATGCGACGGTACCAGCGGGCGAGGTCTTCGCCCGACACCGGCTGGGCGAACATGGCCTCGCGCAGCGTGTCGTAGGCGACCCGGCCGCCGCCGAGCAGCCGGTTGAGGTCGCCCAGCAGGCCGGGTTTCTGGAAGGCCAGCCCGATGGCGGCCGCCCAGAGTCCCTGCGGCGGCACGGAGGCGAGCAGCACCACGCCGGCCGCCTCGTGCTTTTCCAGGTACTTCTGCGCCACCATGCCGCCCATGGAGTGGCCGACCAGCACCGGCGGAGCGGGCAGCAGGGCGGCCACCGACGCCACGTCCTGCACGTACTGGTCGATGCCGAAGCTGTCCAGCCGCTCGCGGCCGGGCGAGCCGCCATGGCCGGAAAGGCTCAAGGCATGGCAGCCGTAGCCCTTCGCTGCGAAGTACGGCAGGAAATGCTCGTCCCAGCACCAGGCGGCGGCATAGGCGCCATGGAGGAACAGCAGCGGCGTGCTGCGGGGGCTGACTTTTCCCGCCGGCCGGCGGACGATGACCTCGAGCCCGCCGAAAGGGGACTTGTCCATCAGCCCGGTACCGCCATGCCGCGCTGCACGGCGGGCCGGCTGGCGATGGCCTTGAACCAGCGCTGCACATTGGGGTAGCCGGACAGCGCCACCTCGTGCCACTCGTGGCGAGCCACCCAGGGATAGGTCGCCATGTCGGCGATCGAGTATTCGTCGGCGAGGTATTCGTGCCGCCCCAGGCGCTCGTCGAGCACGCCGTACAGGCGCGCCGTCTCCTTCGTGTAGCGGCCGATGGCGTAGTCCACCCGCTCCGGCGCATAGCGCAGGAAGTGGTGGGTCTGGCCGAACATCGGGCCGACGCCGCCCATCTGGAACATCAACCACTGCAGGGCCTCGTACTTGCCGCGCACCGACGCCGGCAGGAAGCGGCCGGTCTTGGCCGCCAGGTAGACCAGGATGGCGCCGGATTCCATCATGCCGATCGGCCGTCCGTCAGGGCCGTCGGGGTCGACGATGGCCGGAATCTTGCCGTTGGGGTTGATGGCGAGATAGGCCGGGGCGAACTGCTCGCCCCGGGTGATGTCGATCCGGTGCACCCGGTAGGGCAGCCCGCATTCCTCCAGCAGGATGGACACCTTGCGCCCGTTCGGAGTGCCCCAGGTGTAAAGCTCGATCATCGCGTATCCTCCTGCCTATGCTGAAGTGGCTGCTCGCCCTGTTGATCACGGTGTTCATCGCCGGCGTTTTCCTGCCGCGGCTGGCCGCCCTGCTGCGCCTGGGCCGCCTGCCCGGCGACCTCAGCATCCGCATTCGCGGGCGGCCCTACCACTTTCCCTTCGGTTCCACCCTGCTGCTCTCGCTGCTCGCCGCGCTGCTCTACCGGCTGCTGTAGCGCGTCGTCGAATTCGATCCAGCCCTGCGGCGTCCACTGGAACAGCCGGCGCGACACCGGCCGCCCCTGATAGCGCTCGACGGTTTCCACCGTTTCGCGCAGCTGCTCGATTTTCTCCCGCTCCAGCGTCGCCGTGAACACCACCACGTCGCGGCTCGGCATGCCGAGGATGAGCAGGTCGCCCAGCTTCAGGGTCAGTTCCGCCCAGCGCCAGTGCAGCAGGATGCGGCTGGCGGCATGGCCGTCCTCCGTCTCGATCACCGACAGCCACGGCAGCTTGCCGACCTGCTTGAAGGAGATCTCCCCGTGCGCGCGATCCAGGTTGGCCAGCGCCCTCTGATGCAGGCGATCCGGGTCCATGCCCCAGTCCTTCATCATGCCGCGGGAGACGAGCTGCGCGCCCTCTTTGAATTCGAGCGCGTACATCACCTGCACGTCGGATGAGAAATCGCGCACCACCAGGGCGTTCGCCTCGAACCAGTTTTCCGGGCTATCCGGGCCGCGGCCAAGACGCGCCAGCTGCACGGCGAGGCGCTTCTTCGCCTGGTCGAGGTAGCGCTTGCCGATCAGCACCGGGCGCAGGGCGGCCATCTCCTCCTCCGGGCTGCGCTGCGGCGCGGCCAGGGCCGGCGCCGTCGCAGGCGCAGGCGCCTCCTCGGCGCGCAGCGGCAGGGCAAGCAGGCCGCACAAGGCGAGCAGCGCGCGCCGCATGAAGTCAGTCTCCGCAGGACGGCGGGGCATGCCTTACGGCAGCCACGCGCGCCTCGTGGATGCGCTGCGGGATCTGCGCCCGGTCGGCACAGCCGGCGGCGATGGCGCCGGCATCGATCGCCTGCACGGCGGAAAGGGCGCGGCGCAGGATGTCGCCCGCCGGCCAGGGCCGATCCTCCCAGCCGGGCCGGCCGCGAAAATCGCATTCGCAGGCTTCCAGCAGCTGGCCGAAGCGCTCCGGCCGGCGCAGCGCGTCGGCGCGCTCCAGCAGCCTGACGATCGTCGCCGGCCGCAGCGTGGCGGCATCCTGGATCACGCCATGTTCGCGCGCCGCCAGCACGGCGAGGTCGCGGCAGTCCGCCGGCGCGCGCAGGCGTTCGCCGACCTCCCCGGCCAGCGCCGCGCCCGCCGCCTCGTGGCCGTGGTGGTGCGGCCACTCGTTGTGCGGCGTGGCGCCCTTGCCCAGGTCGTGCAGCAGGGCGGCGAAGCGCACCGGCAGCGGCAGATGGCGCGCCGCCGCGCCGTCGACGACGCGCAGGACATGCGCGCCGGTGTCGATTTCCGGATGGTGCTCGGCCGGCTGCGGCACGCCGAACAGGCGGTCGAGCTCGGGCAGCACTTTCGCCAGGGCGCCGCACCCGCGCAGCACCTCGATCATGCGCGAGGGGCGCGCCTCCATCAGGCCGCGCGCGAACTCCTGCCAGACGCGCTCGGGTACCAGGTGGTCGACCTCGCCGTTGCCGGCCATTTCGCGCATCAGGGCGAGGGTCTCCTCCGCCACGCGGAAATCCGGGAAACGCGCGGCGAAGCGCGCCACGCGCAGCACGCGCACCGGGTCCTCGGCGAAGGCCGGCCCGACGTGGCGCAGCACGCGGGCGGCCAGGTCGGCCCGGCCGCCGAAGGGGTCGACCAGGGCGCCGGCATCGTCCTCGGCGATGGCGTTGATGGTGAGGTCGCGCCGCGCCAGGTCCTCCTCCAGGGTCACCCCGGGCGCGGCGTGGAAGACGAAGCCCTTGTAGCCGGGCGCAGTCTTCCTCTCGGTGCGCGCCAGGGCATACTCCTCGCGGGTCTCGGGGTGCAGGAACACCGGGAAGTCCTTGCCGACCGGCTTGAAGCCGCGCACGCGCATCTCCTCCGGGGTGGCGCCGACGACGACATGGTCGCGATCCTGCACGGGCAGGCCGAGCAGCCGATCCCGCACCGCGCCGCCGACAACGTAGGTTTTCATGAAATCAGCGGTGGGCCTTCACGCGCCGGCCGTAATTGGCGATGCGCGGGCTGGCGCCGCCCAGGTAGGTCGGGGCGATTTCTTCCAGCGCCGCAGGCCGCAGGCCGAAGGGCAGCGTCTCGCCGGCCGGACAGACGCTGTCGACCTCCATCGAGTCGAGGTTGTCCACCGACAGCGGCGGATTCGGCAGCAGCTCGAGCAGGCCGGCCTGGATGCGCGCCAGAGCCTCCGGCAGGGCGATCACGGGCCGCGCGCAACCCGCCAGCGTGCCGGCGTAGCGCACCAGTTCCTCCAGGCTGTACACCTGCGGGCCGCAGCAGCAGAAGGCCTGGCCGCCGGCGTCGGGCCTGTCCAGGCTGGCGGCGACCGCCTGCGCCACGTCGCCGACATACACCGGCTGAAAGCGCGCCCGGGCGTTGCCGAGCGGCATCACCGGCGCCAGACGCTGCAGGCGGGCAAACAGGTTGAGGAACCGGTCCTCCGGCCCGAACATCACCGAGGGGCGGAAGATCGTCAGGTCGAGCGCCGTCCCCGCCGCGCGCAGTTCGGCTTCGCCCGCGCCCTTCGAGCGCAGATACTGGCTGGGACCGTTCACGTCGGCATTCAGGGCGGAGACATGAACCAGGCGGCGCACGCCGGCGGCGCGGCAGGCGGAGGCGACCCGCCGCGGCAGTTCGACATGGGCGCGGGCGAAATCCGGCCCGTAGGGCAGGCCGTGGCGGCTGTGCAGGATGCCGACCAGGTTGATCACCGCGTCCTGCCCGGCGACCAGTTCCGCCAGGCTCGCCTCGTCATGCACGCTGGTCTCGATCACCTCCACCGTCGGCAGGACGAGGAGGTGGCGGGCGCGCTCGCGATGGCGCGTCGGCACGGTCAGGCGGTGGCCCTGCTCGGCCAGGCACGGGGCGACATGGCCGCCCAAGAAGCCGGAGCCGCCGAGCAGAAGAATGTTCTTCGTTTTCATGGGGTTTTCCTGGCAGGCACTCAATGCAGGGATTTTAATCTCAAGTCGGGCCTCGGCGCGGCGTTATATCACCTTGCAGCCCCATTGCAGGCCCCATTCCGAAAATGCGAAACCCCAGCGCCCAGCCGCGGAAAATCGGCAAGTTCGACATCCTGCGCGTCCTCGGCACCGGGGCGCAGAGCGTCGTGTATCTGGCCCACGATGCCCATCTGCAGCGCGAGGTGGCCATCAAGTCGCTGCGCCTGGCGGACCGCGAGGAGGCGCGCAAGCAGGCCCTGTTGGGCGAGGCGCGCACGGTCGGCAAGCTGCGCCACCCGAACATCGTGCCGATCTACGATGCCGGAGAACAGGACGGCGACCCCTACCTCGTCTTCGAATACGTGGAGGGCAGCACCCTGGCCGAACGCCTGCGCGAGGCGGGCGGCATACCCGCGCCGCGCGCCATCGAGGCCATGCTGCAGATCCTCGATGCCATGGAGCACGCCCACCGCCACGGCATCATCCATCGCGACCTCAAGCCATCCAACATCCTGATGAACGCCGAAGGCGTGCCGCGCGTCATGGATTTCGGCATCGCGGTGCGCATCGAGCCGGGCGGCGGCACCGGCCCGAGCGAAGGCATCATGGGCACGCCGGCCTATCTCGCCCCCGAATGCATCAACGACGGCCGGGCCAGCGCGCAGTCGGACATCTTCTCGGCCGGCCTGATCCTGTGCGAAATGCTCACCGGCAAGCCGGTGGTAAGCGGCACGAGCGTTCTGGCGGTCCTGCAACGCATGGCCTCCGAGCCGATCCGGCTGCCGCCCGAGGCCGCCGGCGTGGTGGACGAACGCCTGGGCGACATCATCCTGAAGGCGACGGCGATGGACAGCGGCGCGCGCTACCCGGACATCGCCGCCCTGCGCGCCGCGCTGAAGGACTGGCTGGCGCCGCGGGATGAGGAGGCCCCGTCCGTGTCCGGCGCGGGCGGCAAGCAGTCGACCCTGGAATTCCTCCTGCGCCGCATGCGCCACAAGAGCGATTTCCCGGCCCTCTCCGAGGCCATCTCGACCATCAACCGGCTTGCCGCCTCGGAACAGGAAAGCGTCTCCTCGCTCTCCAACACCATCCTGAAGGACGTCGCGCTCACCAACAAGCTGATGCGCCTGGTCAACTCCGCCTACTACAGCACGGCCGGCGGCGGCACGATCAGCACCATCTCGCGCGCCGTGATGATCCTCGGCTTCGGCACCGTGCGCTCGATCGCCACCTCCCTGGTGCTGATGGAGCATCTGCAGAACCAGGGGCAGGCGGCGCAGCTGCGCGAGGAGTTCGTGCGCGCCATCATGAGCGGCATTCTCGCCCGCGACATGGCGAAGAAGGGCTACGTCAAGGACTTCGAGGAGGCCTTCATCTGCTCCATGTTCCACAACCTCGGCCGCATGCTCGCCTGCTACTACTTCCCCGACGAGACCGCCGAGATCCGCAAGCGCCTGGCCCAGCAGGGCGGCGGCGAGGCGGCGGCCTCGGCCAGGGTGCTCGGCCTCTCCTACGAGGAGCTCGGCATCGGCGTGGCGCGCAACTGGGGCTTCCCCGACGTCATGGTCGGCAGCATGCGCTGCCTGCCCGAGGGCGCGGTGAAGAAGCCCGCCCACAACAACGACAAGCTGCGCGTGCTGGCCGGGCTGTCCGACCAGCTGTGCACGGTGTTCGAGCAGGTGCCGGCGGACAGGCGCCGGAACGAGCTGGATAAGATCAGCCAGCGCTTCGGCGACAGCATCCCCTTCGACGGCGAGCAGCTCGAGCATGCGGTGAATCGCTCGCTCGACGAGGTGGTCGGCTACACGGCGGCCATCAGGGTGAACCTGCAGCAAAGCAGCCTCGGCCGGCAGATCGGCGCATGGCGCGGGGAAGCCGGGGAAGACCGCAAGGCGGCGGCCGGGCCGGACTGCGATGCCAGCATCCCGGGCAACCTTGCGCGCACCGTGGTTGCCGCACGGGAGGCCGGGGAGGGCCGGCCCGCCCCGGTCGGCCAGGCCGAGCCGGCCGGACCGAGCCTGGAGGAAATCCAGGCCGTCCTGAACGCCGGCATCCAGGACATCACCGGCTCGCTGGTGGGGGATTTTGCGCTGGCCGACATCCTGCGCATCATCATCGAGACGATGTACCGCGGCATCGGCTTCCAGCATGTCCTGCTGTGCATCAAGGATGCCCGCCAGAACGGCATGGCGGCGAAATTCGGCTTCGGCCCGGACATCGAGGAAATCATTCCCCGCTTCAGGTTTCCCCTTGGCGGCAGGAAGGACATCTTCGACGTGGCGCTGACGCGCGGCGCCGACATCCTGATCTCGGATATCCGCGACCCGAAGATCAACAGCCACATCCCCGAGTGGTTCGGCCGCATCCTCGCGGCGGAGACCTTCATCCTCTTCCCGCTGGTGATCAAGAACGTCCCGGTCGGGCTGATCTACGCCGACAAGGCGCGCGCCGGCGAGCTGGTGATCCCGGAGCACATCCTCTCCACGCTGCGGGCGCTGCGCAACCAGGCGGTACTGGCCATCAAGCAGTCAAGGTAAGTCGGGGGTCTTCGGCGCATCGTTGCCGTTCTTCGGCGCAACGGTGCCGAGGCGGCGCTTGAGCGACTGCGGCTGACCGTCGAAGAGCGCCGCGTAGTAGACGGTGTTGCTCATCACCTTCTTGACGTAGTCGCGCGTCTCGCCGAAGGGGATGGTCTCGGCATAGATTGCGCCTTCGAGCGGCCGCGCCTCGTCGCGCCACTTGCGCGCCCGGCCCGGGCCGGCGTTGTAGGCGGCGGAGGCCAGCACCGGGTGGCTGTCCAGCTCGTCGAGCACCATCTTCAGGTAGCTGGTGCCGAGCGTGACGTTGACGTCGGTGTCGTGCACCCGGCCCGGATGATAGTTCTTCAGTCCGATCTTCTTCGCCACCCAGCTCGCCGTGCGCGGCATCAGCTGCATCAGGCCCTTGGCGCCCACCACCGACTTGGCGTTGGTGATGAAGCGGCTCTCCTGGCGCATCAGGCCGTAGACCCAGCCCTGGTCGAGCTGCAGCGCCCGCGCCTTCGGTTCGACATGCTCGCGGAACGGCGCCAGGTAGCGCACGGAGAAATCGTGCAGCGCCAGGGTGCGGTCGGCGGTGTTGATGGCGCGGTCGTAGATGTCCTGGCGGCGGGCCAGCTCTGCCGCCGCCAGCAGCTGCGCGTCGTCCATGCCGCGCAGGGTCCACACCCATTCGCGGATGCCCTCGATGCGCATGTCGAGGCGGAACAGCGCCAGGGCCCGGCGGATGCCGGGCAGGGCGGCAACGGCCTTGACGTCTTCGGTCTCCGGCTTCTGCGGATTCGGCGGCGGCATGATCGGGCGGCCGAGCTCGTCGTCGGCCAGATTGCCGTAGAAATTCGGCTGCCCGGCGATGCGCCGGAAAAGTTCCTGCGCCTCCTCGTGCCGGCCGAGCGCCTCCTGGGCGCGGCCCAGCCAGTAGACCCAGTCCGGCTGCGCCTGCATGGCCTTCGGCATCTGCCCGATGGCCTCGTGCACCGCGGCCCAGTCCAGCGCCCGCAGTCCGGCGCGCGCCTTCCAGGCGACCTGCTCCTCGGACAGCGGCGCAATGCCGGCCTGGGCGTACCAGCCGAGCGCTTCCGGCAGATGCCTGAGCGCGCCCTGCCAGCCGAGCTGGGCATAGGCATAGCCGCGCTCTGCGGCGGAAAACCGGTCCCTGATCTTCTCCCACTGCTGCATCGCCTGGAGGGGGTCGCTGCGGGCGGTGCGCTGCACGGCAAAGAGGGCCATCTCGCGACCGAGGCGCGTGGCGGCGAAGCCGGACGGCAGCAGGGCCAGGTGGCGCAGCGGCTTGTCGGCAATCGCCTCGAGGGTCTTCGCCGGGGGCGCCTGCTTCGAGGGCAGATAGGCGGCGGTGGCCTTGGCGGCGCCGAGCTTCTTCGCCTCCAGCAGGCGGCGCAGCCGCTGCCAGATGTCGTCGGCGACGAGCCGCTTCTCGGCGATCAGCTGCTCCATCAGCGGGACGCACGATTCGGGCAGCTCGGCGGCGGCGAACCAGAGCGGCCGCGCCTCCTCCAGGGCGCCCAGGTCGGCCAGGCGCAGGCGATTCTGCATGGCGTAGCAGGCGACTTCCTGGTCGGCCTGGACGAGCGGCGGATACTCCGCGTCGAAGACGTCCCAGGCGCGGCGCTTGCCCAGCGTCTTCAGCCATTCGCCGCGCAGCTTGTCGGCAAGGTAGCTGCCGGCCTGACGGGCAAGGAAATCGCGCACCTCGTCGCTGCCGGCCTCCTGCAGGCGCAGGCCCAGCAGCCAGTACTCGACATAGGGTTCGAGTTCGTGGCCGCGCACTGCTGCGAGCTGTTTCGCGAGTTTCGCCCGGTCGCCGCGCTGGACGGCGTCGCGCGCCGCCAGCACGCGGTCGTCGCCATTCGCAGCATGCAATGCCGTCGCCGTCAATCCCAGGAACAAGGCGCACAGCAAGGGCTTCGGATATAGTTGCTTTAGCCTGCTCGACATCGATTTCAGAATAGCACACTGCGCATGACCGACGCCGCCGTCCACGACCTCCGCGCCTTTCGCAATGCGCTGCGCGCGCGGCTCATCGCCGCGCGCGAGGCGCTGCAGGCGGCGGAGCACGCGCGCTTGTCCGGGGAGATCGAGCGGCGCCTGGGCGCGTTGCTCGACGCCCTGGATCCCGCCGTGCTCGGCTTCTGCTGGCCCTTCCGCGCCGAATTCGACGCGCGCCCGCTGGTGGCGCGCAGGCTGGAACGCGGACGGCGCGCCTGCCTGCCGGTGGTGGTGAACAGCGGCCTGCCGCTGGAATTCCGCGAGTGGGGGCCGCACAGCGAAATGACCGAGGACCGCTACGGCATCCACATCCCGGCGCAGGGGGAATCGCTGCGGCCCGACGCCATCCTGATGCCCTTGAACGCCTTCGACGAGGCCGGCTACCGCCTCGGCTACGGCGGCGGCTATTTCGACCGCAGCCTGGCCGCCCTCGCCCCGCGTCCGCGCGCCGTCGGCATCGGCTTCGAGCTGGCGCGCGTCGCCAGCATCCGGCCGCAGGCTCATGACCTGCCGATGGATTTCGTCGTCACCGAAGCGGCCGTGTTCGTCGTCAAAAATCGCCGCTTGGAGCCGATCTGACGCCGTCGTTCCCGCGAAAGCGGGAACGAAGCTACCCCAGGAACATCCGGTAGGCCGGGTTCTTCGTTTCGTCCCACCAGGCATAGCCGAGATTCTTCAGAAACGCGCGAAAGGCGCCCTTCTCCTGCGGCGGCACCTGCATCCCCACCAGCACGCGGCCGTAGTCGGCGCCATGGTTGCGGTAGTGGAACAGCGAGATGTTCCAGCCCGCGCTCATGCTGTTGAGGAACTTCATCAGCGCGCCGGGCCGCTCGGGGAACTCGAAGCGGTAGATCAGCTCGTGGGCCACCGGCGCATGGCCGCCGACCATGTGGCGCACGTGCAGCTTGGCCATCTCGTTCTCGGTCAGGTCCAGCGCGTCGAGGCCGTGTCGGCGCAGGGAATCGACCAGCTTGAGCGATTCCGCCCGGCTGCCCACCTGCACGCCGACGAAGACATGCGCGATGCGCGGGTCGTCGTAGCGGTAGTTGAACTCGGTGATGTTGCGCGCGCCGAGCAGGGCGCAGAACTTCCGGAAACTGCCCGGCGTCTCGGGAATCGACACCGCCAGCACCGCCTCGCGGTGCTCGCCCACCTCGGCGCGCTCGGCGACGAAACGCAGGCGGTCGAAATTGGCATTGGCGCCGGAAGCCACCGCCACCAGCGTCTTGCCGTGGAACTTGTGCCGCGCCGCCCAGGCCTTGGCGCCGGCGATAGCGAGCGCACCGGCCGGTTCGAGGATGGAGCGGGTGTCCTCGAAGACGTCCTTGATGGCGGCGCAGATGGCATCGGTGTCGACCAGGATCACCTCGTCGACCGCCTCGCGGCAAAGACGGAAGGTTTCCTCGCCGACCTGCTTCACCGCCACGCCGTCGGCGAACAGGCCGACCTGATTCAGGCGCACGCGGTGGCCGGCGGCAAGCGAGCGCGCCATGGCGTCGGCCTCGACCGGCTCGACGCCGATCACCCGGATCTCCGGCCGCAGGCGCTTGACATAGGCGCCGATGCCGGAGATCAGCCCGCCGCCGCCGATGGCGACGAAAATGGCGTGGATCGGCTGCGGGTGCTGGCGCAGGATCTCCATGCCGATGGTGCCCTGGCCGGCGATCACCTCGGGGTCGTCGTAGGGGTGCACGAAGGCGAGGCGGCGCGATTTTTCCAGTTCGAGGGCCGCCTTGTAGGCCTCGTCGTAGGACTCCCCGGCCAGCACCGCCTCGGCGCCGCGCGCCGCCACCGCGTTGATCTTGATCTGCGGCGTCGTCACCGGCATGACGATCACGGCCTGGCAGCCGAGGCGCTGCGCGGCCAGCGCCACGCCCTGGGCATGGTTGCCGGCGGAAGCCGTGATGACGCCGCGCTTCAAGGCGGCCGGCGACAGGTGCACCATCTTGTTGTAGGCGCCGCGCAGCTTGAAGGAAAACACTTCCTGCATGTCCTCGCGCTTCAGCAGCAGGGTGTTGTGCAGGCGCGCGGAGAGGCTTGGCGCCGCCTCGAGCGGCGATTCGATCGCCACGTCGTAGACCCGGGCGTTGAGGATTTTGGTGAGGTAGTCGATGGCCATAGGCGGGCAAGGGTAGCAGCCCGCCGCCCGCCGCGGCAAGCCGGGATCAGTTGCCGAGCGTGAAGCAGAACGTCGCCCCGCTCTCCGGCGCGGCCTCGGCCCAGATGCGGCCGCCGTGGCGCGCGACGATGCGGCGCGCCGTGGCCAGGCCGATGCCGCTGCCCTCGAAGCGCTCCTGGCTGTGCAGGCGGTGGAAGGGCTCGAAGAGCCTTGCCGCCTGCGCCATGTCGAAGCCGACGCCGTTGTCGCTGACGCAGAAAACCCGCTCGCCCTCCTGCATCCTCGCCTCGAAGCCGATCACGCTGATCTCGCGCTCGGCAGAGTACTTCCAGGCGTTGCCAAGCAGGTTGGTGAGCACGCTGGCAAGCAGGCTGGGATCGCCCTCGGCCAGGATGCCGGGGGTGATGCGCCATTCGATGCGGCGGGCGGGATCGCGGCCGGCCAGCTCGGCGGCGACCTCCTCGGCCAGGGACGAGAGCGCCACCGTTTCGTGCCGCAACTCGCCGCTCGTGCTGCGCGAAAAGGCGAGCAGGTCCTCGATCATGTCCGACATGCGGTGTCCTGCGCGCACGACACGCTGCAGGTGCTCGCGGCCCTCCGCGTCGAGCCGCTCTCCGTATTCTTCCAGCACGATCTCGACAAAGCCGCGGATCGCGCGCAGCGGCGCCTGCAGGTCGTGCGCGGCGGAATAGCTGAAGGTTTCCAGCGCCTGGTTGGCGCTCTGCAGCTCCGAGGTGCGCGCCTCCACCAGCTCGTCGAGGTGGTCCCGCTCGTGCCGCAGCTGGCGCTGCGCTTCGTCCAGCTGTGCGGCCATCGCATCGACCGCCCTCGCCACGCGGGCGATCTCGTCGCGGCCGGCGATGCCGGTGCGGACGGAAAAGTCAGCCTCCGCGACACGGCGAACCGTTGCGACGATGCGCTGCAGGCGGCGCGTCAGGAGGATGTCGAGCAGCAGCCACACCAGCAAGGCGAACAGGACGATCACCGCCGTCAGCTCGAGTGCGGTCGAGCGCACCTCGATCCCGGCAAGGGCCTTTTCCTCCGCCAGATCGTGTTCGATGAACAGCAGGCCGACGCGCTCCCTCGCCAGGCTGCGGCTGCCCGCATCGAAGCTGAGGGGAAACAGGGCGGCCACGGAATTGCCGCCCTCGCCCAGTCGGACGATGCCGCCGTGCCGGACGCGCACGCCGGGACCTTCCGCCAGCAGGGCGGCATTGCGCGCAAGGCGCGGCAGGATGGCCGCGGCCGGCTCGCCCAGCGCCAGGCTGCGGCTGGCGGCGATCACCCGGCCGTTCTCGTCGATCACCGCCGCCAGGCGGTGCCCGCGCTGCGTGCCCTGGTTGGACAGTTCGGCCTGGGCGTTGTCTTCCAGCCGGTTGCGGTAGTAGGTCTCCAGCAGGGTCTGCATGCGGATCGCGCGCTGGGTCATGAATTCCAGGCCGGCGCTTTCCGTTTCGCGTTCTTCCTCCGCAGCGTGGCGCAGGCCTATGGTCAGCGAAGCGGCCAGCGCGAAGCAGAGCAGCAGCAGGGGAATGCCGGTGCGCAGACTCAGGCCGGCGGCGTGCGCGGCCAGCGCCTCGAGGCGGAACTGAAAGGCCTTCATCGCGGCATTCCGAATGCCAGTTGCGCCGGCGGGCGCCCGATGATGCCGGCTGCCAGCATTTCGTCCTGGATATGGGTCAGCAAGCCGCGCAGCCGGGCGGCCCCGTCGGCAAAAAAGGCCTGGTTCTCCTGCTCGCCCAGCGGCCGCAATCCCTCCCGGGCGCGAGCGAACTCGGCAGCGCTTTGACCGTAGCGCTTCGCCGCCCTGGCCATGGCCGCTCCATCGGACGGCGCGAAGGCCGCCTGGGCCGCGTGCAGCGCTGACGCCAGATCCCTCAACCGCCGCGCCGGCAGGGCCCGCTCGTCGTCGTGGACCGCCAGCACCCTCAGGATGTCCTCATCGGCCTGGCGGGTATCGTAAATGGCCCGGGCGCCCAGCTTTTCCAGCCAGCCGGCATAGGGCTCGTGGCAGACGGCGGCGTCGATGCGGCCCGCGGCATATTCGCGCGCATGCTCGTGCGGCAGCAGGGCGACGAGTTCGATCTCGTCGAGGGCAAGCCCGGCCTGGCGCAGCGCATGGGTGAACAGGAAGGCGCCGACGGCCGCGCTTTCCACGGCCACGCGCCGGCCGCGCAGTTCCTTCAGGTTCTTGACGTCCGGCCGCGCCATGATCTTGCCGGAGCCAGTGGACACGTCGGTCAGCGCCAGCACGCGCAGGCGCATTCCCTCCGACGCAAGCAGGAGCACTTCGTCCAGGGTGAGGATGGCCGCTTCCAGGGTGTGGTTGCGAAAGGCCTGCAAGGCCGCCGATTCGGAGTGGAGCTCGACGACGCGCACGCCCTGGCCCAGCCGTTCTTCGTCGCCGGCCTCAATGAAAGGCGCATTGCCGGGCCAGGGGCTGACGCCCAGCCGCAACTCCGGCGCCTGCGGCGCACAGGCGCCGAGCAGCAATGCCAAAACCACGAGACAAGCCGGGAAGCGCATGGGGATCCTTAATGCCTGACTGGTATCGCCACGCCGGGTTCTGGGGCGCCTTGCTGGCAGCTGGCGACGTGCCGCCTGCCATCTAGGCGTATAGCACAATCAGGTAATGCGATCTGCGAATATTTCACGGGAAAAATGCAATTTCCTGATGCTGCACCGCAATAAGCTAAAATTCGGTCATGTCCGCCCGCTTGCGCGAGATCCCCTACAACTACACCTCGTTCTCCGACCGCGAGATCGTCATCCGCCTGCTCGGCGGCGAGGCGTGGCGGGTGCTGGACCGGCTGCGCGCCGAGCGCGTCACCGGCCGCTCGGCGCGCATGCTCTACGAAGTGCTGGGCGACATCTGGGTCGTGCAGCGCAACCCCTACCTCGAGGACGACCTGCTCGGCAACCGCGAGCGCCGCGAGGCGCTGATCGGCGCGCTGCGCCACCGCCTGGCCGAGATCGAGAAGCGCCGCCAGGGCAACGAGGCCGTCGCGCAATTGCTTGTAGCGGCCCGCGTCGCGGTCGACCGCTTCGCCGCTTCCTTCGCCGCAACCGCCGAACTGCGCGCCAAAGTGCTGCGCGCCCTCTCGAAGCACACGCGGCGCGACAACATCTGCTTCGACGGCCTCGCCCGCGTCTCGCACGTCACCGACGCCACCGACTGGCGCGTCGAATACCCCTTCGTCGTGCTCTGCCCGGACAAGGAGGACGAGATCCCCGGCATGGTGAAGGACTGCATCGCGCTGGGACTCACCATCATCCCGCGCGGCGGCGGCACCGGCTACACCGGCGGCGCCGTGCCGTTGACGCCGAACTCGGCCGTCATCAACACGGAAAAGCTCGATCGAATCGGCGTGGTGGAGAGACTGACTTTGCCGGGCACCGCGCAGCCCTATGCCACCATCCACTGCGGCGCCGGCGTGGTCACAAGGCGCGCGATGGAGGCCGCCGAGGAGGCTGGGCTGGTGTTCGCCGTCGACCCGACCTCGGCCGACGCCTCCTGCATCGGCGGCAACATCGCCATGAACGCCGGCGGCAAGAAGGCGGTGCTGTGGGGCACGGCGCTCGACAACCTGGCCGCCTGGAAGATGGTCGGCCCGGACGGCAACTGGCTGGAGGTGGAGCGCCTCGGGCACAACCTCGGCAAGATCCACGACCAGGCGCTGGCGAAGTTCCGCCTGCGCCGCAGCGATTCGGCCACGGGCGCGCTGCTCTCGGAAGAAACGCTGGAAGTGCCGGGCAGCCGCTTCCGCAAGAGCGGCCTCGGCAAGGACGTCACCGACAAGTTCCTGGCGGGGCTCCCCGGCGTGCAGAAGGAAGGCTGCGACGGCATCATCACCTCGGCGCGCTTCATCCTGCACCGCCTGCCGCCCCACACCCGTACGTTCTGCCTGGAGTTCTTCGGCCAGGTGCGCGAGGCGGTGCCCTCCATTGTCGAAATCAAGGACTACCTGGAGAAACGGCCCGGCGGCGCGATCCTGGCGGGGCTGGAACATCTCGACGAGCGCTACGTCAAGGCGGTCGGCTACGCGACGAAAGCAAAACGCCACGGCCGGCCGAAGATGGTGCTGATCGGCGACATCGTCGGCGAGGACGAGACGGCCGTCATGCAGGCCGCTTCCGATGTGGTGAGGATCGCCAACGCCCGCGGCGGCGAGGGCTTCATCGCCGTCTCGAGCGAAGCGCGCAAGACCTTCTGGCTCGACCGCGCCCGCACCGCCGCCATCGCCCGCCACACCAACGCCTTCAAGATCAACGAGGACGTGGTGATCCCGCTCGCGCGCATGGGCGACTACTGCGACGGCATCGAGCGCATCAACATCGAGCTGTCGATCGGCAACAAACTGCGCCTGTGCGAGGCGCTCGCCGAATTCCTGCAGGGCGAGCTGCCGCTGCATGCCGGCGACGCCAACCTCGATGCGGCGGAACTGATCGGCGACCGGCGCGCGACGGCGCTGGAACTGATCGAAACGGTACGCAAGCGTTGGCAGGGGCTGCTGGACAACCTCGATGGACCGGCGCCCGAGACTCCCCCCTTTGCAAAAGGGGGGCCGGGGGGGATTTCCCGGCCGCCGCAAATCCCCCCGTCGGCTACGCCGCCGGCCCCCTTTTCAAAGGGGGCTGAGCAAACCGTTTTCCACCGCCTGCAAGACTATTCCCTGCGCGTGTCGTGGAAGCAGGAACTCAAGCCCCAGCTCGAGGACATCTTCGACGGCACGCTGTTCCGCCCGGTGCTGGAGCGCATCGTGGGCCTCCACCGCGAGGTGCTGCGCGGGCGCGTCTTCGTCGCCCTGCACATGCATGCCGGCGACGGCAACGTGCACACCAATATTCCGGTCAACTCCGACCACTACGAAATGCTGCAGGAGGCCAATGCCGCCGTCGACCGCATCATGGCGCTGGCAAAGCGCCTCGGCGGCGTCATCTCCGGCGAGCACGGCATCGGCATCACCAAGCTCGACTACCTCGAGCCGGCAGAGATCGCCCCCTTCGTAGACTACAAGAGCCGCATCGACCCCGAGGGCCGCTTCAACCGCGGCAAGCTGCTGCCCGGCGCCAATCTGGGGAATGCCTACACGCCCAGCTTCAGCCTGCTCGGCGTCGAGTCGCTCATCCTCGAACAATCGGAGATCGGCAACATCGCGGCCAGCATCAAGGACTGCCTGCGCTGCGGCAAGTGCAAGCCGGTCTGCTCGACCCACGTGCCGCGCGCCAACCTGCTCTACAGCCCGCGCAACAAGATCCTCGG
The DNA here is from genome assembly GCA_964475635.1 of uncultured Rhodocyclaceae bacterium. Taxonomy (GTDB): domain Bacteria; phylum Pseudomonadota; class Gammaproteobacteria; order Burkholderiales; family Rhodocyclaceae; genus Desulfobacillus. The sequence goes on along the minus strand of CAYYXS010000047.1, from coordinate 10,563 downwards.
CACCGGCCTGCTGGTCGAGGCCTTCCTCTATGAAGAGCAGACCCGGCGCGGCGTCTCGCTGGCGCATTTCGACGAGTTCAACGACATCGCCGACCACTGCACCATCTGCCACCGCTGCGTGAAGCCCTGCCCGGTGGACATCGACTACGGCGACGTCTCGGTGGCCATGCGCAACTTCCTGCGCGAGCAGGGCCAAAAGAAGTTCGTCCCCGCCAAGGCGGCGGCGATGGCCTTCCTCACCCTCAAGGATCCGGCCACCCTCAAACTGATGCGCAAGGGCATGATCGAGTGGGGCTACCAGGCGCAGCGCGCAGGCTACCGGCTGGCGAAATGGTCGGGCCTGGCCGGGCGCAGCACGCGCCAGCCGGCGGCCACCTTGGGCCAGCCTTCGCTGCGCACCCAGGTCATCCACTTCATCAACCGGCCGATGCCGGGCGGGCTGCCCAAGCGCACCAGCCGGGCGCTGCTCGACATCGAGGACGCCGCCATCGTGCCGGTGATCCGCGATCCGCGGAAGGTGAATGAAGATTCCGATGCGGTGTTCTACTTCCCCGGCTGCGGCTCGGAACGGCTGTTCTCGCAAGTGGGGCTGGCGACGCAGGCGATGCTCTTCGAGCTGGGTGCGCAGACCGTGCTGCCGCCGGGGTATCTGTGCTGCGGCTATCCGCAGACGGCCGCGGGCGAGGCCGACCAGGGGCGGAAGATCATCACCGACAACCGCGTGCTGTTCCACCGCGTCGCCAACACCCTCAACTACCTCGACATCAGGACGGTGATCGTCTCCTGCGGCACCTGCATGGACCAGTTGCAGAAATACGAATTCGAGAAGATCTTCCCCGGCTGCCGCCTGCTCGACATCCACGAATACCTGATGGAGAAGGGGGTGAAGCTGGATGGCGTGAAAGGCGTGCGCTACCTCTACCACCAGCCCTGCCACGACCCGATGCGGGTGCACAACGGCACGAAAGTCGCGGCGCAGCTGCTCGGCAGCCGTGTCGACCTGAACGACCGCTGCTGCGGCGAGGCCGGTACCCTGGCGGTGGCGCGGCCCGACGTATCCACCCAGGTGCGCTTCCGCAAGCAGGAGGAGATCGAGCGCGGCATTGCGCGCTTCCCCGGCGGCGACCCGGTCAAGCTCCTCACCTCCTGCCCGTCCTGCCTGCAGGGCCTGCACCGCTACGCCGACGACACCGGCACGGATGCCGACTACATCGTCGTCGAGCTGGCGCGGCATCTGCTCGGGCCGGACTGGATGGAAAACTACGTCGCGCGGGCCAACGCCGGCGGCATCGAGAGGGTGCTTCTATGATCATCGACATCAGCCTCGCCCAGATCGCCGGCTTCCTGCTCGCCGCCGCGCTCATCACCCTCGCCCCCGGCCCGGACAACCTGTCGGTGCTGAGCCTCGGCCTGTCGCGCGGCCGCCATGCCGGCATCGGCTTCGGCCTCGGCTGCGCGCTCGGCTGCTTCACCCACACGGTGTGGGCGACGCTCGGCGTCACCGCGCTGATCGCCGCCTCGGAGACGGCGTTTCTCGCGCTCAAGATGGCCGGCGCAGCCTACCTGGTCTGGCTCGGCTGGCAGGCGCTGCGCAGCGCCGGCGCCAACTTCACCGCCGAGGCCGGCGGCGGCAACGATCCGGCGCCGTTGCGCGCCTACCTGCTGCGCGGCTTCGTCGCCAACGCCATCAACCCCAAGGTGGCGCTGTTCTTCCTCGCCTTCCTGCCGCAGTTCATCGAGCCGGCGCGCGGCAACGCCGCCGTGCAGACGGCGCTCCTCGGCACCCTGTTCGCCGCGCAGACGGTGCTGATCTTCGGCGCCCTCGGCTGGTACGCCGGCAGCGTCGGCGGCTGGCTGCGCGGCCGTCCCGCAGCGGGCCGCTGGCTCGACCGCGCCACCGGGGTGCTGTTCATCGGCCTCGGCATCCGCCTGGCGCTGGCCGAACGGGGCTGACAAGGCGGGCGCGATGGTGCATTCTTGCGCCATCGAGTCAGGTCCGTACCCGAAATGCCGATTCAGCGCCGCCTCCTGTTCCTCGCCTGCGCCCTCGCCAGCCAGCTCGCCGGCGCACAGCCCTACAAGTGGGTGGACGCCCAGGGGCGGACGCACTACGGCGACCGCCCGCCGGCCGAAGCGAAGACGCGGCCTGTCACCGCAGCGATCAACACTTATTCCGGCACGCCCGTGCTGAATGCCACGGGCAAGCCGGCGACGCCTGGGCTGCAGCGTGAAAGCATCGTCATCTACACCACGCCGACCTGCGGCTACTGCACCGCGGCCAAGGCGCACATGGGCCGGCGCGGCATCCCCTACACCGAGCGCGACGTGACGACGTCGGAATCCTACGAACGGGAGTTCCGCCAGAAGGGCGGCCGCGGCGTGCCGCTGATCGTCGCCGGCAGCCGCACGCTCAACGGCTATTCCGCCGGGAGCCTGGACGCATTGCTCAAGGGCGCCGGCTACTGACCGGGTAACGCGCCATGTGCCAACTGCTCGGCATGAACTGCAACACGCCGACCGACATCTGCTTCTCCTTCGAGGGCTTCCACACGCGCGGCGGGCTGACCGACGTGCACCGCGACGGCTGGGGCATCGCCTTCTTCGAGGGCGCCGGCTGCCGCCTGTTCCTCGACTCGAAAGCGACCATCGAGTCGCCGGTGGCCGAGCTGGTGCGCAGGTATCCGATCCGCTCGATGAACGTCATCGCCCACATCCGCAAGGCGACGCAGGGCGAGGTGGCGCTGGAGAACACCCACCCCTTCATGCGCGAGCTGTGGGGCCGCTACTGGATCTTCGCCCACAACGGCAACCTGAAGGATTTCGCGCCGCCGCTCGACGGCAGCTTCCTGCCGGTCGGCCGCACCGACAGCGAGCGCGCCTTTTGCTGGCTGCTGCAGAACCTGCGCGCGCGCTTTCCCGCGCCGCCGCCGCGCGAGGCCCTCCTCGCCGTATTGCGGGAGCTGACTTTTGCCGTCGCCGGCCACGGCGAGTTCAACTACCTGCTCTCCAACGGCGAGGTCCTGTTCGCCCACTGCGCGACGAAGCTCAGCTACATCGTGCGCCAGGCGCCGTTCAGCGTCGCCCACCTGAAGGACCAGGATGTCACGGTGGATTTCAGCGAGGTGACGACGCCCGACGACCGCGTCGCCCTGGTCGCCACCGCGCCGCTCACCGACAACGAGGCCTGGACTCCGCTCGAGCCGGGCACGCTGGCGATGTTCGCCGAGGGGGCGCCCGTGGCATGCGTGCGGACGCATGCGTCGAGGGGGTAGAATGCGCTCCTTCCATACGGAAAGGCCGGACGTGGATGCATGCCAGCTGTGCCGCGAGGCGGGCGGGGAAACGCTCTGGCAGGACGAGCTGTGCCGGCTGGTGCTGGTCGACGATGCCGATTATCCCGGCTACTGCCGGGTCATCTGGAAACGCCATGTCGCCGAGATGACCGATCTCGACGCCGGAGAGCGCCGCCACCTGATGTCCGTGGTGTTTGCCGCCGAGGCCGCCCTGCGCGCGGCGTGCCGGCCGGACAAGGTGAATCTCGCCAGCCTGGGCAATGTCGTGCCGCACCTGCACTGGCACGTGATCCCGCGCTGGCGCGACGACCGGCACTTCCCGAATGCCGTCTGGGGCCGGTCCATGCGCGGAAACGCCGGACGCGGCACAGTCTCCGGCGAGGCCCTGCGCGAGCGCTTCGTCCGCGCGCTGGCCGAGGAACAGGGGGGGGAATGAAAAACGGATTCGATCTGCCCGACACGAGCACCGAGCAACCGCCCGCCTTCACCAGCGCGCGCGGCTGCAGCGAATGGCTGTCCGTCCAGCCGCTGGGCAACGCCACGCAGGCCCAGGCGCTGCTGCTGCGCCAGCTCAACCTGCTCAACCGCCATGTTATCGCTCCCGCCGAGCGGCTGAAGATCCTCGATCTGGTGCGCGACCCGGTTGCCTTCGTCCAGTCCGAAATGACGCGCAAGTTCGCCGGGCGGCCGTTGCCCCTGGCGCCCCCCGAACAGGCCGGAATGGATTCAAACCGGGCGCTCTGGCAGGCCGTGCAGACCGGCTACCTGCACTGCCTTGCCGCCTGTGTCGAAGGCAACCCGGAACTCAAGCCGCACACCGCCCTGGCCGCCCAGCGCGCCCTGTGTGCCCTGCGCATGGAACTGCTCGACCTCTATCGCGCCCCCGTCGACCCGCCGCCCCGGCTCTGGCAGGCCCTGCACCGTGTTTTTTCGGCGGCCGAGCGCCTGGGTGCCCTGGACCAGCCGGTGAACGATTCGCTGCAGGCGGAGCATCCCGCCTGCAGCGTCGCCGCCGCCTATGCCCAGGCATTGCTGCTCGCGCGGGCCAACCCCTATGAGCTGCCCGCGCGCCAGCTCGTGTTCGTGGAGCGCTGGCTGCACCGCTGGGCCGGCAAGGTGACGGTGCAGGACGCGCCGCCGGCGGAACCCAAGGTGCCGCCCCTGATGGTCGACCTTGCTGCCGACACCCCTGAAGCCGCCGGCGAGGGCGGGCAGCTGCGCTGGCTGGACCTGTCCGAGCTGTCGCGCAGCGTCAAGCGCCGCATCGCCCACCTGCAGAAGGGCGAGTCGCCGGCTTCGCTCGGCCTCGGCGAGGACTGCATGCAGCCGGCTTGCGAGAACCTGCTCAGGCATCTTTACCAGCAGTGGTTCAGGAGCGGGGCGGAGCGGCTGCATCCGCGTCGCAGCGGCAACGGCATCTGCCTGCTGGTGACCGGCATGGAAGGCATCCATCACTACATTTCCGGGAAAATCTTCCGTCCGCCCGGCGAGGCGGATGCGATGACCAAGACGCAGATCGAGGAAATCGCCACCTTCGGCCGGCTCGCCACAAGGCGCGACGACGATTACAGCCAGATGCAGGGCTTCATGGTCGAGGAGTGGCGCATTCTCGAAGAATCCGCCAACGGCATCCGGCTGACGCGCCCGCTTTCCCAGCGCGGGGGGCGCATCGGCGGCGGCCAGCTGGCGGCGGTCATGCCGGCCGGCAGTCGCGGCTATCTGCTTGCCGTGGTCCGCTGGTCGCGCCTGGCGGGCTCGGCCGAGCTGCAGGCCGGCGTCCAGATCCTGCCCGGCAATCCCCAGACGGTTGCCCTGCGCGGAACGGGACTTGCCGCCGTCAAGGAGAAATACCGTCCTGGCCTCCTGCTGCCGGCGGTGCCCGCCTTGAAGGAGCCCGAATCGGTGATCGTGCCCTCCGGCTGGTTCCGCGCCGGCCGCGTGCTCGATCTCTACATGGACGCCTCGCGTCAGATCCGCCTCAGCCGACAGATCGAGCGGGGCAGCGACTTCGAGCGCTGCGCTTTCGATTATCTTTGAACAGACCGGCTGTAGACCGCCCCGCGGGGGCCGAAAAGAGCTTCCCGGGCGGGTTGGAGGGATCATAGCCCCCTCCACGGCAGGGTTGTCCCGGGCGTGTTCTGCGGTATGATTGCCCTCCCGTATCGCGCCTGGAGCCGGACATGGGCGGAATCGACAAAGACACACCCATCCCCACCGAAATCAAGCTGCACCAGAAATCGCGCTTGATGGAAATCGCCTTCACCGACGGCAGCCGCTTCGAGCTGTCCTACGAGCTGTTGCGCGTCTACAGCCCCTCGGCGGAAGTGCGCGGCCACGGCCCCGGCCAGGAGACGCTGCAGGTCGGCAAGCGCGACATCGAGATCCAGCAGATCGAACCGGTCGGCGCCTATGCCGTCAAGCCGGTGTTCTCCGACGGCCACGAAAGCGGGCTCTACTCCTGGGACTACCTCTACTGGCTGGGCGCCAACCGCGACCGGCTCTGGCAGGAATACCTCGACCGCATGGCGGAAGCCGGCGCCAGCCGCGACCCGGCCGACCATCCCGTCGTGCCGAAGCAGGGCGGCTGCGGCAGCGGCGGCTGCGGGCACCATTGAAAAGTCAGTCCCCACGACACGGCGGAACATGAACGGCAAGACCACCCATTTCGGCTACAGGGAAGTCGCCGAGGGCGAGAAGGCCCGGCGCGTCGCCGGCGTCTTCGATTCGGTCGCCGACAAGTACGACCTGATGAACGACCTGATGTCGCTCGGCCTGCACCGGCTGTGGAAGGCCTTCGCCATCGAAGCTTCCGGCGTGCGCTCGGGCGATCGCGTGCTCGACGTCGCCGGCGGCACGGCCGACCTTTCGCTGGCCTTCGCCAAGCGCGTCGGCGCGCACGGCCAGGTCTGGCTCACCGACATCAACAACGCCATGCTCGTGCGCGGCCGCGACCGCCTCATCGACCACGGCTTCATGATGCCGGCGGCGCAGTGCGACGGTGAGAAGCTGCCCTTCCCGTCGGAGCATTTCGACTGTGTCAGTTGCGCCTTCGGCCTGCGCAACATGACGCACAAGGAAGCCGCCCTGGCCGAGATGGCGCGCGTGCTGCGCCCCGGCGGCCGCCTGCTGATCCTGGAATTCTCGAAGGTCTGGAAACCGCTCGAACCGGCCTACGACTTTTATTCCTTCAAGGTGCTGCCCTGGCTCGGCGGGAAGGTGGTGAACGACCCCGGCAGCTACCAGTACCTGGCCGAGTCGATCCGCATGCATCCCGACCAGGAAACGCTGAAGGCCATGATGGAACAGGCCGGCCTCGGCAAGGTCGAATATTTCAACATGGCGGCCGGCGTGGTCGCCCTGCACCGTGGTTACAAAGGAGAATGAAATGAAGAAAATCCTGATTGCCGTCTTCGCCGCCGTGGTCGGCCTCGGTTTCGCCAGCGATGACGCCGAGGCCAAGCGCATCGGCGGCGGCCGCAGTTCGGGCATGCAGCGCGACAGCAGCGTCATGAAGCGCGATGCCGCCCCGACGCAGAACGCCGTGCCGGCCAAGCCGGCGCAGCCCGCCGCGGCGCCGCAGCCATCCGGCATGAGCCGCTGGCTCGGCCCCCTCGCCGGGCTGGCCGCCGGCATCGGCCTGGCCGCCCTGCTCTCGCACTTCGGCCTGGGCGAAGGCTTCGCCTCGATCCTCATGATGCTGCTCATCGCGGCGGCGGTGTTCTTCGTCATCCGCCTGCTGTTCCGCCGCAGCGCGCCGCAAAGTCAGCCGCTGCAGTACGCCGGCGGCGGCCAGGCAGCGGCGCCCATCCAGTTCGATGCCGCTCCCGCCGGCGGCGCCGCGCCGGCGGCGGGCGGCCGCATCCCGGCCGGCTTCGACGTCGACGGCTTCCTGCGCCAGGCCAAGCTCAATTTCGTCCGCCTGCAGGCCGCCAACGACGCCAGGAACATCGAGGACGTGCGCAACTTCACCACGCCGGAGATGTTCGCCGAGATCAGGCTGGAAATGCAGGAGCGCGGCGACGCGCCGCAGCAAACCGACGTCGTCACCCTCAACGCCGATCTGCTCGACGTCGCCGAGGAGGCCCGCCAGTACGTCGCCAGCGTGCGCTTCCACGGCAGCATCCGCGAAACCGCCGGCGCCGCGCCCGAGGCTTTCGACGAGGTCTGGCACCTGACCAAGCCGGTAGACGGCAGTCGCGGCTGGGCAGTCGCCGGCATCCAGCAGTTCAGCTGAACCGCCGCCCGCCGGAACGGGGGCCTGCGGGCCCTCGTTTTATTTCCGCCACCATGCTCGACCTCGCCCTCCTCCAGGCCTGCAACCACCTCCTCGCCGCCGCCCCCTGGGCGCGCGAGAAGCTCGCCCCCTTCGCCGGCAAGCGCGCCCGCCTGGTGCTGGGTCCGCTGCCGATCGAATTCCGCATCGCCGCGGATGGCAGCTTCGAGTCGCTCGGCACGGACGCGCCGGCCGTCGAGATCGTCCTGCCCGAACTGAGGCCGCAGACCCTGCTCGCCGGGCGCGAGGCGCTGCTGCGCAGCGCCCGCATCAGCGGCGCCGCCGACTTCGCCGAGGCGCTCGGCTTCGTCCTGCGCCATCTCGACTGGGATGCCGAGGAGGACCTCAGCCGCCTGGTCGGCGACATCGCCGCGCGCCGCCTGGTGCGCGCCGCCGGCCGCTTTGCCGAGGAGCGGGCCGACCAGGCGCGCCGCCTTGCCGAAAACGTCGACGAGTACCTGCGCTTCGAGCGGCCAGCAGCAAAGCCTCTGTGACTTAGGTTACAGAGGACCTTCCGTCCCGCATGGACAATCTGCTGCGCGATTCATAACCGGGAGGACCCCATGAACATGCTTCGCTTTGCCCTGCCCCTGGCGGCCGCGGCGGCCTGCGCCCACGCCTTCGCCGACGACGACAGGATGTTTACCGAGGCACGCAGCGTCGCCTCCAGCGTTCCGCCCAAGCTGCTCGCCGTGCTGCAGGAAGAGCTGCAGAAGAACGGCGCGGCGCAAGCCTGCCACGTTTGCAGCAGGAAGGCGCCCGAAATGGCCAGGGCCGCTTCCGAGCAGACCGGCTGGGCGATCCGCCGTGTCAGCCTGAAGAACCGCAATCCGAAGGCGGTGCCGGACGCCTGGGAAGAGGCCGTGCTGAAGGATTTCGACCGGCGCGCCGCCGCCGGCGAGAAGCCGACCTCGCTCGAAAAGGGCGAGGTCGTGATGGAGGGCGACAAGAAAATGTACCGCTACATGAAGGCCCTGCCGACGCAGGACCTCTGCCTGCAGTGCCACGGCACGCCCGACCGCATCAGCCCGGAAGTGAAGGCCGTCCTGCAGGAACTGTATCCGAACGACAGGGCGGTCGGCTACGGCTCGGCGGAAGTGCGCGGCGCGATCACGATCAAGAAACCCATGTAGGGCTTCCGGCCGCAGGTCAGAAATTGACCCGGATCTCCTTCGTCTCGCCCGGCTGGAGTTCCACGGTCCAATAGTGCGGCGGAGCGACGCCGGTGCTGTGAATCTCGATCTTGTGCTTGGCGCCGGCCGACATTGTCAATTTGCTCAGGGGCGGCGACATGCCGGCCTTCCTGCCGTCGAGGATGATTTCCCCCTGCGGCGAGACATTCAGGATGACCGTGGCGGTAGGGACGGCAGCCAGGGTTTCCTTCGGCTTCGGTTTTTCGGAAGCCGCTGCGGGAGCGGTTTCCTGGCCGGCAGCCGCCGGCATGGCGCCGGCATCCTTGTCCGCCGCCTTGCTCGGCTTCGGGGAGGATTTCCTGGACGGGGCGGCCTTCGGCGCCTCCTTGCCCGCAGGCCCGTGCGAAGCCGCGGCGGCAGGCGCAGCCGCCAATGGAGCTTCCTCGGTTTTCGCTGGCGAAGCCTTGTCCCCCCGCGGATAGAACACGATCCCGGCAATCAGCACCAGAGCCAGGCCCGCTCCGCCCAGCACCAGGGGCAGCTTGACGGAGGGTGCCGGCCTTGCGGCGTCGACCCGGGGCGGGGTGGGCGCGACGGCAGTCTTCGACAGGGGCGGCGGCACCGCGGCTTCTCCGGTCAGCACCGCCCTGAGCTGCGAGACCGACATCGGCCGATCCGTCTCGTCCGGCGTCAGCGCCCAGTCGATGGCGCCGAGCAGGCGCTCGCTGTAGCGACCCTTCGCCAGCTCCGACGCCTTGGGCATGCTGTCGCTTCTCACCCGCGACGGCGCTTCGAGGGGTTTCTCCCCCGTGACCAGCCAGTACAGCACGCCGCCGAAGGCGTACAGGTCCGACCAGGGACCCTGGGCACCATGGGTGTGGTATTGCTCGAAAGGAGCGTAGCCGGGCGTGACGATGCTGGTCAGGCTGCGGCTGTCGCCGGTGCTGGCGTAGCGCGCGGCGCCGAAGTCGAGCAGGACAAGGCTGCCGTCGCCTTCCCGCACATAGATGTTGGCCGGCTTGATGTCACGGTGCAGCACGCCCGACCGGTGCACCACCTCCAGGCCGTCGAGCATGGGAACGAACATCTTCAGCAGCAGTTCCTCGTCGACCGTGGCACGCTGCCTGATCCACTCGCGCAGCGGTTCCCCCTTCTCGTAGTCCATCACCATGTAGGCCGTGTTGTTGGCCTCGAAGAAGCGCGTCACGCGGACGATGTTGGGATGGCGGAAGCTTGCCAGCACGCGCGACTCGGACAGGAAGCGGTCGAGGCCGATGCGGTAGCCGTGCGTGTCGGATTCCGTCCGTGCGCAGACGGTCTGGCCCCCGCTGCGCACGGCCAGGTCGTTCGGCAGGTATTCCTTGATGGCGACCTGGCATTGCAGGTTGTTGTCGCGGGCCAGGTAGGTGATGCCGAAGCCACCGCAGCCGAGGATGGACTCGATCGTGTACTCCAGCAGGGCGTAGCCGACCGGCAGGGCGATATGGTTGCGCGACACTGAAACGCCGCGGTGGATCGGCGCATCCGGGTCGACGCGGGTCTGGCTGTAGGCGGAATCGACGCGAACGCTGGAGACGGTCGGCTCGGTGCTGGGATCGTACGGCGTTGACGGAGCGAGTCCGCTCCCCTCGCCGGATGGCGCGCGGGCCTGCAACGCCTCTGTCTTGCGAGTTTCCTCCTGCGCCACGCCCGACCTCCTGTTTCTTGTGCTCGGGTCCTCCTGCGCAGACGGCAGCGGCCGGCGGACCCGGCTGAGCCATGAACACTAGGGCGGTTCCCCTTGCCTGTCAAGCCGTTAGCCTGGATTGCGGCGCCCCCTCAGCGCTCCCTTCCCGCCTCGTGCCAGGCGCGCTGCACGGGCGAG
>CAYYXS010000046.1:0-32222 GCA_964475635.1 uncultured Rhodocyclaceae bacterium | reverse complement strand
CGGCTGCACGGCGGTGCTGCCCTCGCTGGCGACCTGCACGACGAATCCGGCGGCGTCCGGCTGCACTGCCGTGCTGCCTTCGCTCACCACCTGCACGACGAACCCGTCCGCGCCCGGTTGTTCCGTGGTGCTGCCGACGGTCAATGACTGCACGACGAACCCCGCCGCAGCGGGCTGCACGGCCGTGCTGCCGACGCTGTCGACCTGCACTGCTTCACCTTCCACGCCGGGCTGCAGCGTGGTGCTGCCCGCATCCAATGCCTCCACCGGCGAGCAGCTCGCCTGCCTGACGAATCCGGCCGGGTGCGCGGGCGGCACGCCGGCAACTCCGATCCCGGCGCCGACGCAGGAAGTGCAGCAGATCGAGCAGGCGCAGCAGGTCGTGATCCTCGCGGTCCAGGTGACGAACACCCAGCCTGCCGCCCAGATCAACGGGGGCGCGGGCGGCGGCACGGCGGCGCCGTCGGCCGGCTCCGGCGGCGGCAGCGGGCCGGCCGGGGGCGGATCGACGAACAACGCGTCAGGGGACGGCCGCAACGATTCGCAGGGCAGCGGCGGCGGCCAGGGCGGCCGGCGCAAGCCGGAAAAGGAACAACAGGGCGCAGGCGGACAGAAAACCGATCAGGGAGGCAGGGGAAGTGCGGCTGTTTATTGCAATTGAAGTCCTGCTCCTGCTGTTCTGCGCAGCAGCGCGGGCACAGACGGCGGGGGAGATCACGCACCTTTCCGGCCCCGTCTTCGCCGTCAAGGCGGACGGCACGCAGCGCGCCCTCTCGGTGACCTCCAAGGTCGAGGCCGGCGACACGCTGGTGACGGCGGACAAGACCTATGCCCGGGTCAAGTTCACCGACGAAGGGGAGCTCACCCTGCGCCCCGGCTCCCAGCTCAAGATCGAGTCCTATTCCTTCGACAAGGATGCTTCGGACAAGGACGGCGCCCTGTTCGGCCTCGTCAAGGGCGCCATGCGCGCCATCACGGGCCTGATCGGCAAACGCAGCCGGAACGACGCCTATCGCCTGAACACGACCACCGCCACCATCGGCATCCGCGGCACGATCATCTTCGCGGAACTGGTCCATCTGCCAGAGGGGCTGCAGACGATGGTCCGCTTCGAACAGGGCTTCGGCACGGTGGCGCCGCTGAATGCGCCGCAGTTGCTGGTGGAAGTGCCCACCAACCAGACGTTCGGCATCCAGCTCGGCCAGGCGCCGATCCCGGTGCCCGCGCCGCCGCCGGGCCTGCAGAATTTCGCACCGCCCTCCGGCTTCCCCTCCTCGTCCTATGCGCCGCCGCCGCCCGGCGCGTCCGCGCCGCCGCCGGCCCCGGCCCCTGCCCAGCAAAAAGAATGTATCGTGAGATAGCCCGCTTGCGGCCGCAGGCGGCACCTGCCCGGAACTGACAACAGGCCATGGCCCGCACTCCCCCCGCGTTCCCGGAACTGAGACAGGCGTTGTGGCTGATGCGCCGCAATTTCCTTGCCGCAGGCGCCTTCAGCTTCTTCATCAACCTGCTGCTGCTGGGGCCGTCGATCTACATGCTGCAGACCTACGACCGGGTGCTCGCCAGCCGCAACGAGGTGACGCTGTGGATGCTGACCCTGATGGTGCTGCTGATCTTCGCCCTGATCGCCGGGCTGGAGTGGGTGCGCTCCCGCCTGCTGGTGCGCGCAGGCATCCAGATGGAGGACGCCCTCAACAACCGGGTCTTCACGGCCGCCTTCGAGGCGAACCTGCGCCGTGCCGGGCGCAACCCGTCCCAGGCGCTGACGGACCTCACCAACCTGCGTCAGTTCATCACAGGACAGGGCCTGTTCGCCTTCTTCGACGCGCCCTGGGGGCCGATCTATCTGGCGGTGATCTTTTTCCTGCACCCGCTGCTCGGCTGGTTCTCCGTTTTCGGCGCCCTCATCCTGGTCGGGCTGACGCTGGCGACGGAAGCGGCGACGCGCAAGCCTCTGGCGGAGGCGAACATGGTCGCCATCCGCGCCAACCAGAACGCGGAAAACAACCTTGCCAACGCCGAGGCGATCGAGGCGATGGGCATGCTGCCCGACCTGCGCCGCCGCTGGCAGGCCATGCATCGCACCCACCTGGCCCTGCAGGCGCTGGCGAGCGACCGCGCCGGCCTGATCAGCGCCCTCACCAAGTTCGTCCGCCTCTCGCAGCAGTCGCTCGTCCTGGGCTTTGGCGCCTATCTGGTCATCCGCGGCGAAATGACGCCCGGCGGCATGATCGCCGCCTCGATCCTGATGGGCCGCGCGCTGGCCCCCGTCGAGCAGCTGATCGCCAACTGGCGCGGCTTCGTCTCCACGCGCGGCGCCTACGCGCGCCTCGGCGATCTGCTGCACAACTTTCCATCGCGTCCGGTCTCGATGCCCCTGCCGCCGCCGCGCGGCGAGGTGGCGGTGGAGAACCTGGTCGCCGTTCCCCCGGGCGCCGCCGCGCCGGTGCTGCGGGGCATCGGCTTCGCCATGTCGCCCGGCGAGGTGGTGGTGGTGGTGGGGCCGAGCGCCTCGGGCAAGTCGACCCTGGCGCGCATGCTGGTCGGCCTGTGGCCGCCCGCGGCGGGCAAGGTACGCCTGGACGGCGCCGACGTGCATCACTGGAACAAGGAGGAACTCGGCCCCTGGATCGGCTACCTGCCGCAGGACATCGAGCTGTTCGAGGGAACGGTGGCGGAGAACATCGCGCGCTTCGGCGAGCCGGACCCGGAGAAGGTCATCGCCGCGGCGCAGAAGGCCGGCGTGCATGACATGATCCTGCGCTTCCCGATGGGCTACGATGCGCCGATCGGGCCGGGCGGCGGCGTGCTCTCCGGCGGGCAGCGCCAGCGCGTCGCCCTGGCGCGCGCCCTGTACGGCGATCCCTCGCTGGTCATTCTCGACGAGCCTAACTCGAACCTCGACGAAGCCGGCGAGGCCGCGCTGGTGCAGGCGGTGCGCGCGCTGAAAGCGGCCGGCAAGACCGTGCTGATCATCACGCACCGCATGAACATCATCGGCATCGCCGACCGCATGATGCTGCTCGGCGAGGGCGTGGTCCAGCTGTACGGCCCGGCACGGGAGGTGCTGGCGAAGCTGGCGAGCGCGGCCGGCCAGCTGCGCGCGCGGCAGGAGCAGGCGGCGGAGGCAGGCAAATGAAAATCCTCCCGGGCGGCGCCGGCAAGCCGGAGATGCCGGGCAAGGAGCCGGCGGCGGAGCCGCAACTGCCTGCGGACACCCGACAGGTGATCCGCGGCGGCATGCTGCTGCTGCTGCTCGGCTTCGGCGGCTTCATGGCCTGGGCGATCTGGGCTCCGCTCGATGAGGGAGTGCCGGCGCCGGGAACGGTGATCGTCGAATCGAGCCGCAAGCAGGTGCAGCACCCTTCCGGCGGCGTGGTGAAGGAAATCCTGGTGAAGGAAGCGCAGTCGGTGCGTGCCGGCAACGTCCTGCTGCGCATGGAAGACACCCAGGCGCGCAGCGCCTTCGAGGCCACGCAGCAGACCCTGTTCTACCTGCAGGCGACGGAAGCCAGGCTGCTGGCCGAACAGGCCGGCCTGCGCGAAATCCGCTTCGAGGAAGAGCTGCTGCGGGAAGCGCATCCCAAGGCGGCGGAACACATGGCCTCGCAGCGCCGCCTGTTCGCCGCGCGGCGCGCTGCCCTTGCCGGGCAGGTTGCGGTGGTGGAGGAATCGGCTGCCGCCGCCGCGGCCCAGGCCGCCGGCCTGGAGGAGCAGATCGGCTACCTGCGCCCGCAGCTCGAGGGCATGCGGGACCTGGCGGCGGAAGGCTATGCCCCGCGCAACCGCCAGCTCGAGCTGGAGCGGCAGTTTGCCGAGCTGCAAAGCGGCGCCGTACGCGCCCGCCGCGCGGTGGCCGAGGCGAAGCTGAGGGCGGCGCAGCTGCGCCAGGACTTCCTGCGCGAGGTGGAAACCCAGCTGGCCGACACCAAGCGCGACCGCGCCTCGACGGCGGAGCGCCTGCGCGCCCAGCGCGAGGACGTCGAACGCACGCTGGTGCGCGCGCCGGCCGACGGCATCGTCACCGGACTGGCGGTGCACACCGTGGGCGGCGTCGTCGGCACCGGCCAGAAGCTGATGGAGATCGTGCCGGCCGGCGAAACCCTCATCCTCGAGGCCCAGGTGGCGCCGCACATGATCGACCGCGTGCAGGCCGGGCTCGACGCCGACATCACCCTCAGCGCCTTCGCCAGCGCGCCCGATCTGGTGATCCGGGGTCGCGTCATTTCCGTCTCCGCCGATGCGCTGCCCCCGGCGCTGCCGCAGGATCCGCCGCACTACCTGGCGCGCATCGAGGTGACGCCGGAAGGCATGAAAAAGCTCGGCCAGCTCCGGCTGCAGCCGGGCATGCAGGCCAGCGTCGTCATCAAGACCGGAGAGCGCACGCTGATGAGCTACCTGATGAAGCCGCTCCTGCGCCGCTTGCGCATGGCGCTCACCGAAGCCTGAGATGACGCCCCATCCCCCAGCCTCTTTCCCGAGGAAAGGGGTGACGAGAGTTCAGCCGCTGCGCGGCTTCCGCGTCGCCGTGTTGTGCGGCCTGACTTTTTTCGCCGCGCCGGCGCCGGCCATGGACCTGCTGCAGGCCTACCGCCTGGCGGCCGAGGCGGATGCCGGCTACCTGGCGGCGAGGGCCGCGGCGGAGGCCGCGCGCGAGGCGATCCCGCAGGCGCGGGCGGCGCTGCTGCCCTCCGTCTCGCTGTCCAGCGCGCGCTCGAAAAGCGATACCCGCCAGGAGAGCCAGACGATATTCGGGCCGCGCGTCAGCAATTTCGACAACTACGAGGTGAAGTCGGACGTCCTCTCGCTGCGCCAGCCGCTGTTCCGCATGGGCAGCTTCATTGCGCTTGCCCAGGCGCGCGAGCAGGTTGACGCGGCGGAGGCCACGCTGGCGCAGGAGAGCCAGCTCATGGCCCTGCGCGTCGCCGGCACCTACTTCGACGTGCTGCAGGCGCAGGACCGGCTCGAAGCGATCCGCAGCCAGAAGGCGGCCTATGCCGGGCAGCTCGGCCTGTCCGAGCGGGCCTTCCGGGCCGGCGAAGGCACCCGCACCGACATCGACGAGGCGCGTGCCCGCCTGCTGCTCGTCTCCGCCCAGGAGATCGAGGCGCGGGCGGTGCTGGAGAAGACCGAGCGCAGCCTGGCCGCCGTGATCAACCGCAGCACGCCGGCATCCGCGCTGGCGGGGCTGGACCCGGCCCGCATGGCGCTCGAGGCGGAGCGGCCGGACGGCGTCGCGGAATGGATCGCGCGGGCCGAGGAGAACAACCACGAGCTGCGCGCGCTGCGCCACCAGTTCGAGGCGGCGACGAGCGAAGTGGCCAAGGCGCGCGCCCAGCATCTGCCGACGCTGGACCTGGTCGCCTCGCGCAGCAACAGCCTGAGCGAAACCACCAACACCATCGGCACCGGCAACCGCACTTCTTCGATCGGCCTGCAGCTCAGCATCCCCCTGTTCGCCGGCGGCGGCGTGCTGTCGGCGACGCGCCAGGCGCTGGCGAACGAGGAGCGCGCCCGCCAGCAGCTGGAAGCCGCGCGCCGGCAGCTGGCGGTGACGGTGGCGACGGAGTTCAACGGCGTGCACCAGGGCATCGCGCGCGTGCGCGCCTACGAGTCGGCGGTGGAGGCGGCGCTGCAGGCCGTCGCCTCGACGCGCAAGGGCATCCAGGCCGGCACGCGCAACACGGTGGACGTGCTGAATGCCGAGCAGCAGCTGGCCGGCGCGCGCGGCGACCTGGCGAAGGCGCGCTACGACTACGTGATGGCGCGGCTGAAGCTGAAGTCGGCCGCCGGCATGCTGGCCGAGACGGACGTCGAGCGCATCAGCGGCTGGCTGCGCGCCAGATAGCCGCCGCCAGGATCTGCGCGGGCATTCGTCCGCCGCGCCGTCCTGCGCAGACTGACTTTTTCCTTTGTGTCTTCGTGTAGGTTCGTCGCCCCGGCGGAAGCCGGGGCCCGGGAATGGCGGTTGCCGATCGTGCGACTGCTGCACTGGATGCCGGCTTCCGCAGGAATGACGGAACACCCAATATCAAGCGGGTTTGAATTTTTCGCAGCCTCTCGGTTCATTCCCGGTTTCGCCGCGCATAGACGGCGAAATCGAATTCCATACCCTCGGCCGAGCGGTGCCGCTCGCGCTGCGTCTCCCGCCACTCGCCGCGGTCGTATTCCGGGAAGCGCGCATCCCCCTCGTATTCGGCGCGGATCTCGGTGAGGTAGAGCCGTCCGGCGCAGGCCAGCGCCTCGCCGTAGAGCTGCGCGCCGCCGATGATGAATGCCTCGTCCGCACCGGCGCAGGCGGCGAGCGCGGCCTCGAGCGAGGGCGCCGTCTCGGCGCCCTCGGCCCGCCAGGCCGCGTTGCGCGTGACGACGAGATTGCGCCGGCCGGGCAGCGGGCGGCCGATCGACTCCCAGGTCCGGCGCCCCATGATGACCGGATGGCCCAGGGTGAGCGCGCGGAAGCGCTTCAGGTCCTCGGGCAGGCGCCAGGGCAGGGCGCCGCCGCGGCCGATGACGCCGTTTGCAGCGACGGCGGCGATGAGCGAGACGAAGGGCTTGCAGGCGGAGGTCATCGGTGTGCTATCGTAAAAAAAGTGCCGAAGCCGCGGGATTATACCGAGTGAGTCCCGGGAGTGAGCCCAGAATGAGCCGCCTCTATCCGAAATCCTTCCTGCGCCTGATCCTGATCGGCTTTGCCCTCGTCGCGCTGCCCCTGGTGTTCGCGCTGATCAACGCCGCCTTCAACATCCAGCAGCTGGTCGAGCAGGCCGGCGGCGTGCTGGCGGCGGGCGGGCGCCTGGCCGGTGCCGAGGTGGAGCGCCTGCGCGACAGCGCGCTGGGGGCGCGCAGCGCGCTCCTCTGGCAGCTGCTGGCCGCGATCCCGGTGGCGCTGGGCATCGCGCTGTGGTTCCGCTCGATCATCTCCAGCCAGTTGCAGCAGTTCGACCGCGCCATCCGCACCATCGGCCGCGCCGAGTACAGCGACGGCATCACGGTCACCGGCCCGCAGGACCTCGCCTATCTCGGCCGCCGGCTGGACTGGCTGCGCCGCCGCCTGGCCGAGCTGGAGGAGCAGAAAAACCGTTTCCTGCGCCATGTCTCGCACGACCTGAAGACGCCGCTCACCTCGATCCGCGAGGGGGCGCAGCTGCTCGGCGAGGGCGTGCCGGGACCGCTCACCGAGCAGCAGAAGACCATCATCGAGATCATCGACCAGAACAGCCGCCGCCTGCAGCAGCTGATCGAGGAGCTGATCAATTACCAGCAGGCCGGCTTCGCCGCCAACAGCATCGATTTGCATCCGGTGGCGCTCGACGTGGTGTGCACCCAGGTGCTGCGCACCCACCGCCTGGTGGCGGCGGCGCGCGCCATCCGCTTCGAGCGCAAGATGACGCCGCTGCTAGTGGAGGGGGACGCCGACAAGCTGCGCGTGGTGGTCGACAATCTCGTCACCAACGCCATCAAGTTTTCCCCGCGCGACGGCGTGGTCCATATCGGCCTGGCGCGGCAGGACGGCAACGCGGTGCTCGACGTGGTCGATCAGGGCCCGGGCGTGGCGGCCGCGGAGCGCGAGCGGATCTTCGAGCCCTTCTTCCGCGGCACCCGCTCGCGCCGCGGCACGGTCAAGGGCAGCGGCCTGGGACTCGCCATCGCCAAGGAGTATGTTCTCGCGCATCGTGGCAGAATCGAGGTGATCGACGGCGGCGGCGGGCATTTTCGCGTCAGCCTGCCGCTGACCTGGGAAAGGACGGGGGGGAAGGTAATCCAGTGAGCGAGACGAAGGCAAAAATCCTGCTGGTCGACGACGACCGGGACATCCTCAAGCTGATCACGCTGCGGCTGTCGGCTGCCGGCTATGCCGTGCAGACGGCAGAGTCCGGCGCCCAGGCGCTGGCGCAGCTTGCCCTGGCGCGGCCCCATCTCGTCATCACCGACCTGCGCATGGAGGGCATGGACGGCATGGCGCTGTTCGACCGCATCCATTCCGCCATGCCGACCCTGCCCGTCATCATCCTGACCGCGCACGGCACCATTCCGGATGCCGTCGCCGCCACCCGGCGCGGCGTGTTCGGCTTCCTCACCAAACCCTTCGACGGCAAGGACCTGCTCGCCCAGGTCGAGCAGGCCCTGCGGCTGTCCGGCGGCGCGCAAACTTCCGGCGCGCCGGAAGCCTGGCGCGCCGCGATCGTCACGCGCAGCCAGCGCATGGAAGAGGTGCTGCGCCAGGCGCGGCTGGTGGCCGGCTCCGACGCCAGCGTGCTGATTTTCGGCGAATCCGGCAGCGGCAAGGAGCTGCTGGCCCAGGCCATCCATCTCGCCGGTGCGCGGTCGAAGGGGCCGTTCATGGCGGTCAATTGCGCGGCGATCCCCGAGCACCTGCTGGAGAGCGAGCTGTTCGGCCATGCCAAGGGCGCCTTCTCCGGTGCGATCTACGCCCATCGCGGCCTGTTCCAGGCCGCCCAGGGCGGCACGCTGTTCCTCGACGAGATCGGCGACATGCCGCTGGTCCTGCAGGCGAAGCTGCTGCGTGCCCTGCAGGATCGCAGCGTGCGACCGGTCGGCTCCACCGAGACGCTGCCGATCGATGTCCGCATCGTCTCCGCCACGCATCGCGACCTCTCCGAGAGCCTGCGCAGCGGCGCCTTCCGCCCCGATCTCTACTACCGGCTCAACGTCGTCTCGCTGTCCCTGCCGCCCCTCTCCGAGCGGCGCGAGGACATTCCCCTGCTGTGCATCCATTTCGCCGAACAGCTGGCCGCCCGCTACGGCAAGCCGGCGCGCAGCTTCGCGCCGGAGGCGATGGAGGCGATGGTGAATGCCTCCTGGCCGGGCAACGTGCGCCAGCTGCTCAACGTGGTCGAGCAGACCGTCGCGCTGTCCACCACCCCGGTGATTTCCGCCTCGCTGGTGCAGCAGGCGCTGCACGACGACAACACCGTGATGGTTTCCCTCGACGAGGCGCGGCGCGCCTTCGAGCACGATTACCTGGTGCGCCTGCTGCGCACCACCGAGGGCAATGTCTCTCAGGCGGCGCGCATGGCGCAGCGCAATCGCACCGAGTTCTACAAGCTGCTGCAGCGGCACAACCTGAGCCCGTCGATGTTCAAGACGGAAAAGGCCTGACTGCCAGCCTGTCGTTTACCGGCGACAACGTTTTTTGTCGGCGGCTCAGCGAGTTATCCGTTTCTGCCTTCCCCGCCTGTCGCCGCGGCCCGACGGTTCGGCTTCCCCGGTCGCCGTCTTGCAGCGGCTGACTTTTTCCAACTCTTTGTTGTTGCAGGTAAA
Source organism: uncultured Rhodocyclaceae bacterium (assembly GCA_964475635.1). Lineage (GTDB taxonomy): Bacteria > Pseudomonadota > Gammaproteobacteria > Burkholderiales > Rhodocyclaceae > Desulfobacillus. Next base: position 22,937 of record CAYYXS010000046.1, on the reverse strand, counting down.
GCGCAAGCTGGCATATGGCTTGCGTAAGTATCGGCGTGCTTGGCGGTACAAGCAAAGATTTTACGAATGCCGGCCGCCCGTAAGACAGGATGCCTCTACCTTCGGGGATCGGTCCTGAGCCAACCGATCGCAATCTGTCTGCGCCGGCTTCTTTTTATTCGAGAGGTAATCAGGGCCATGGGACGACTCATGCACGATACCAGGGACGCTTTCCTGGATGTGGCCGTCGTCTCCTGCCTGGCCGTCGGCGCCGTCGGCGCGGTGTATTTCACCATCGGTCCCGATGGCTGGCTGAGCGACCTGGTGCGCGCGCTGCTGCGCGATCCGAATCTGGCCACGCTGGCGGCGCTGGCCGCGGTGATCGGGGCGCTGGCGCTGTTCAAGCGGATGCTCGACAGCAACCTGAACTCCGTTCTCAACAATCTCCTCGCCGGCGCGGTCGCCCTGGGCGGCTTCGCCATACTCCTCCAGGGCATGCGTGCCTTGTTATCCTAGCGGCGGCGCCGGGCGCTTCTTTCTGCAAGCTGCGGCATAGACTGCCTTGTAGCCCGCAGCCGCCTTCGGCCAGCCGAAGTCCAGCACCATCCCGTTCCGCTGCAGCCTGTGCCAGAGCGCCTTGTCGTGCCAGGCCGTCACTGCGCGGCGGATCGCATCGAGCAGCGCGGCCGGGGTCGCCTCGCGGAAGACGAAGCCGTTGGCGGTGCCGTCGGCCAGCGCCGCCTCGCTGCAATCGACCACGGTGTCGGCCAGTCCGCCGGTTTCCCGCACCAGCGGCGGCGTGCCGTAGCGCAGGCTGTACATCTGGTTCAGCCCGCAGGGCTCGAAGCGGGAAGGCATCAGGAAGATGTCGGCGCCGGCCTCGATCCGGTGCGCCAGGGCGTCGTCGAAGCCGGCCTCTACGGCGAAGCGGCCGGGATGGCGCGCCGCCATGCCGGCGAGGGCGGCCTCGAGCGCCCGGTCGCCGGTGCCGAGCAGCACGAGCTGCGCCGGCATCTGCGCGATGTCGTCGCAGATGCCGAGCAGCAGGTCGAGGCCCTTCTGGTGCGTGAAGCGGCACACGGCGCCGAGCAGCGGCGTGGAGGCCTCCTGCGCCAGGCCGAAGCGGCGGCGCAGCGCGGCCCTGCATTCCGCCTTGCCGTTCAGGTGGGCGAACTCGTAGCGGCGCGGCAGGTGGGGGTCGGTGGCCGGATCCCAGGCCTGCATGTCGATGCCGTTGAGGATGCCGGCGAGGGCTTCGCGCCTCCAGCGCAGCAGGCCGGCGAAGCCATAGCCGAACTCCTCGGTCTGGATTTCCTCCGCATAGCGCGGGCTCACCGTGGTGATGCGGTCGGCGTAGTGCAGGCCGGCCTTCATGAAGGAGAGCTGCCCCCAGTACTCGACGCCGTCGATGGCCCAGGCCTCCGGCGGCAGGGCGAGGGCAGCCAGCGTATCGGCGGGGAAGATGCCCTGGAAGGCCAGGTTGTGGATCGACATCACGCTCGCCGCGCGCTTGCCCGGCAGGAAGTGCAGGTGGGCCGGCGCCAGGCCGCAGGGCCAGTCGTTGCAGTGCAGGACGTCCGGATGCCAGCGCAGCGGGCCGGCCTCGCCGGCGAGCAGGGCGGCGATCCGCGAGAGCAGGCCGAAGCGCAGGAGGTTGTCGGTGAAATCCCGGCCCTGCGCGTCCTGGTAGGCCGAGCCGTCGCGCAGGTAGTATGCCGGGCTGTCGAGCAGCAGCAGCGTGACACCGCTGGCTGCCTGCGCCTCGAGCAGCCGCGCCGGCGCCAGCGCGCCGCCGGGCTGCGGGAATTCGGCCACCTTCCTCGCCGCGGGAAAGGCCGCGCGCAGCGGCGCATAGGCCGGCACCAGGATGCGGACGTCGACGCCGGCCTCGTACAGGGCGGCGGGCAGCGACCAGGAGATTTCCCCGAGGCCGCCGCTTTTCATCCACGGCGCGAGCTCGGGGGTGACGAAAAGCGCCTTCAGAGCCAAACCATCATGCCCATCTCGAAGGGGTGGGTCAGCAGTTCGTGGTGCGGATAGATGCGGATGCGGTATTCGATCTTGCCGCAGTATTCTGGCGTCAGGTCGAGCGCATAGAGCTGTTCGCCGCTTTCGAGCTGCCGCTCGTGCTGGAAGCGGTGGCTGCGCGACTTCTTCGGCTGGCTGCCTCCCGCCGGCCGGCCGAACAGCAGTTCCACCACCACGTCGCCCGGCTGCAGGCCGTCGAGCTTGACGGCGACCTCGAAGCGCAGGCTGTCGCCGAAGCCGATGCGCCGCTTCGGCGCGTCGAGGCGGCGCAGCGCCACCTGCGGCCAGGCCGCGCGCACGCGCGATTTCCACTGCGCCACGGTGCGCGCTCCGGCGTAGTTGTCCTGCGAGTAGCGCCGCCACTGCTGCGCCGCCGGCACGTAGAAGCGCGACAGGTATTCTGAGAGCATGCGCGTCGAATTGAAGCGCGGCAGCAGCGTGGCGATGGAATGCTTGGCCATCGCCACCCAGCCGGGCGAATAGCCCATCGGCCCCCAGTTGTAATAGAGCGGGATCACGCTGTCCTGCAGGATCTCGTAGAGCGTGCGCGCCTCCTCGTGGTTGCGCTTCGCCTCGTCGAGGGTGTCGGAGGCCGGCTTGATGGCCCAGCCGTTCCTGCCGTCGTGGCCCTCGCCCCACCAGCCGTCCAGCACGGACAGGTTGGGGATGCCGTTTATCGCCGCCTTCATGCCCGAGGTGCCGCAGGCCTCCAGCGGGTACTGCGGGTTGTTCAGCCAGACATCCACGCCCGAGACCAGCCGCCGCGCGAAGCGCAGGTCGTAGCCTTCCACCAGCAGGATCTTGCCTTCGAACTCGGGCAGCCGCGCCGCTTCGATGACGCGGCGGATCAGCGCCTGGCCGGGCTGGTCCGCCGGGTGCGCCTTGCCGGCGAAGAGGAACAGCACCGGCCGCTGCGGATCGCACAGGATCTCGCGCAGCCAGTCGGGGTTCTCGAACAACAGAGCGGCGCGCTTGTAGGTGGCGAAGCGGCGCGCGAAGCCGATGGTGAGGACGTTGGGGTTGTCGGGATTGGCGAGCTTCAGCAGCCGGTCGAGGTGGGCCTCCGAGCCGTGGTTGCGCGCATGCTGGTCGGAGATGCGGTGGCGCACGAGGTGCAGCATCTGCGCCTTGAGCGACTGGTGCACGCTCCAGAACTGGTGGTCGGGGATGGCATGGATGCCCTCCCAGCAGCTCTTGTCGGTGACGCGCTGGGTCCAGCCCGGGCCGAGGAAGCGGTCGAACAGCTCGTTCCACTCGCTGGACAGGAAGGTCGGCACGTGCACGCCGTTGGTGACGTAGGTGATGGGGTTGTCCTCGGCCTCGATCTGCGGCCACAGGCTGGAGAGGATGTGCGCCGAGACGCTGCCGTGGATGCGCGAGACGCCGTTGTGGAAGCGCGAGCCGCGCACCGCCAGGGCCGTCATGTTGAACTCGTGCCCGCCCGGCACGCGGCCCAGCATGAGGAGCTGTTCGGTGGATACCCCGATCTCCTTGCAGGCATGCTCGAAGTAGCGCCGGATCATGTCGTCGGCGAAGTGGTCGTGCCCGGCCGGCACGGCGGTATGGGTGGTGAACACCGTGTGCGCCGCGACCGCCTCGACCGCCGTGGAGATCTCGATGCCCTGCGTGGTGAGGTGGCGTATGCGCTCCAGCATCATGAAGGCGGCGTGGCCCTCGTTGATGTGCCAGACGGTCGGCTTCAGCCCCATCGCCACCAGGGCGCGCACCCCGCCGACGCCGAGCACGATCTCCTGCTCGATGCGCGTGGTGCGGTCGCCGCCGTAGAGCCGGTGGGCGATGTCGCGGTCGTGCGCGCTGTTCGATTCGAGGTCGGTGTCGAGCAGGAACAGCGTGACGTGGCCGACGCGGACCTGCCAGACCTTGATTTCCGCGAGCCGGCCGGGCATTTCGACCTGGACATGCAGTTCGCTGCCGTCCTCGCGCAGCACCGGTGAGATCGGCAGGTCGTCGAAGTCGGCGTCGCGGTAGATGGCGTGCTGGGCGCCCTCGCCGTCGATGGTCTGCAGGAAGTAGCCCTGGCGGAACAGCAGGCCGACGGCGACGAAGGGCATGCGCAGGTCGCTTGCCGCCTTGCAGTGGTCGCCGGCGAGGATGCCCAGCCCGCCGGAGTAGATCGGCAGGCTCTCGTGGAAGCCGAACTCGAAGCAGAAGTAGGCGACGAGGTCGTTGTGGCGCAGGTGCTGCGCACCGTTGCTGCGGCCCGGCTCGTTGTGGTAGGTGTCGTAGGCCGAGAGCACGCGCGCGTAGTTGCCGAGGAACACCGGGTCGTCGGCGGCATCCAGCAGGCGCTGCTGGTCGACGCGCTTCAGGAAGGCCTTCGGGCTGTGGCCGACCGAGCCCCACAGGCTGGGGTGCAGCCGCGCGAACAGCGTGCGCGTCGGCCGGTCCCAGCTGTACCACAGGTTGTTGGCGAGCTCCTCCAGGCGCGCCAGGCGCGCCGGCAGCTGCGGATTGACTTCGAGATGGAATGGGGTGCCGGGCATTGCAGGAATCGGATGTCAGGAATCAGGCGATGGTGACGTCTTTTGAGAGATAGACGTCCTGGATGGCGTTGAGAAGCGCGACGCCCTCCCCCATCGGTTTCTGGAAGGCCTTGCGGCCGGAGATCAGGCCCATGCCGCCGGCGCGCTTGTTGATCACCGCCGTGCGCACCGCCTGGGCAAGGTCGCCGGCGCCCTTCGACTCGCCGCCGGAATTGATCATGCCGGCGCGGCCCATGTAGCAGCAGGCGACCTGGTAGCGCGTCAGGTCGATCGGGTGGTCGGTGGTCAGCTCGGAGTACACCTTGGCGCTGGTCTTGCTGAACTTCAGCGCGTTGAAGCCGCCGTTGTTCTCCGCCATCTTCTGCTTGATGATGTCGGCCTCGATGGTGACGCCGAGGTGGTTGGCCTGGCCGGACATGTCGGCCGAGACGTGGTAGTCGGTGTCGCCCTGCTTGAAGGCGCCGTTGCGCAGGTAGCACCAGAGGACGGTCGCCATGCCCAGCTCGTGCGCGCGCTTGAACATCTGCGACACTTCCCAGATCTGCCGGCGCGATTCCGCCGAGCCGAAATACACCGTCGCACCCACCGCCACGGCACCCATCTCGAAGGCCTGCTCGACGTCGGCGAACAGGGTCTGGTCGTAGCTGTTCGGGTAGGAGAGGAACTCGTTGTGGTTGAGCTTCACGATGAACGGGATCCGGTGGGCGTACTGGCGCGACACGGCGCCGAGCACGCCGAGCGTCGAGGCGACGCCGTTGCAGCCGCCCTCGATGGCCAGCCGCACGATGTGCCCGGGGTCGAAGAAATCCGGATTCGGCGCGAAGGAGGCGCCGGCCGAGTGCTCGATGCCCTGGTCGACGGGCAGCAGGGACAGGTAGCCGCTGCCGGCCAGCCGCCCGTGGTTGAACAGCGCGGCGAGGTTGCGCAGCACCGCCGGCTTGCGATCGGAGGCGGCGGCGACGCGGTCGATGAAATCGGCACCGGGCAGGTGCAGGCGCGCCTTCGGGATGCCGCGGCATTCATGCCGGAGGAGCTTGTCGGCTTCGTCGCCGAGGAGTTTGACGATGTCGGTCATGAAGTTCTCCTTTCGTATGTTACACCTGCCGCGAGGGCGCGACAGGCAAGTGCTGCTGCAGGAATCGGTCGAGGGCATCGACCCAGTCCGCCCGCATGAAGATGAAGCCGTCGTTGTGCCCGCCGGCCAGTTCGAGCCACTGCCTGGGCACGGTCGCGGCCTCGAACAGGCGGCGGCCGTGCGAGAGCGGGACGATCTCGTCGCCGGGGCTGTGCGCCACCAGCAGCGGGCAGCGCAGGGCCTTCACCGCCCCCAGGGTGTCGTAGCCGAAGCGCGTCAGCAGCCGTGCCGGCAGCCAGGGGTAGAGGCTGGCGGCCAGGTCCGGCGCGGAAGTGAAGGCCGAGTGCAGCACCAGCGCGGCCGGCTGCACGCGGGCGGCGAGCCGCGCGGCGACGGCGCCGCCGAGGGACTCGCCGAACACCACGATGCGCCCGGGCGGGATGCGCCGGGTCTCCGTCAGGTGGCGCCAGGCGGCGTCGGCGTCGGCATAGGTGCCGGCCTCGGACGGGCTGCCGCTCGACCGGCCGAAGCCGCGGTAGTCGACCAGCAGCGCCGACAGGCGCAACTGCCGGAACATCGGCAGCCAGTCGAGGCGCTGCGCGATGCTGCCGGCGTTGCCGTGCAGGAACAGCAGCGTGGCACGCGCCTCGTGCGCCGGCACGAACCAGCCGTGCAGCGTCTCGCCGTCGTCGGTGGCGAGGCGCACCTCCTCGAAGGGGAGGCGCAGCCGCGCCGGCGTGGCCTCGTCGCCGCGTCCCGTCTCCGGGAAGTAGACGAGGCGCGACTGGAAGAAGAACAGCAGGGCGGCGAGGGCGGCATAGCCCAGCAGCAGTCCGAGCAGGATGTGGCCGAGCAGGCGCATGGCGCTATTTGTCGGCGACGATCTCCAGCACGATCGTCACCTCCTGCTGCGGGGCGTCGATCGGCCAGGACAGCTCGATGCAGGCGGCCTGCATGATCTTCTCGAAACCCGCCTCGGACTGCGACACGGTATGGTGCGGCCGCGCCCTGATGTCCACGGGCCGGCTGGCGGTGAGTACCGCGCTGCCGCGCAGCTCGCGGTCGTCGAAAGTCAGCCTGCGCGATACGGCGAGATCGAGCGGCTGGCCGAAGCCGCAGGGGATGCTGCCGTCTTCGAGGATGTAGCGGCCCGAGTAGCCGTCGCAGCTGGGCAGGGCGAGGTTGAGCGTGACGGCGAAGCGTCCGCCCGGCACGCCGCGCAGGCGGTAGGCGACCTGCAGGCTGCGCCCGGCCAGGGTGAGGGTCTTCGTCACTTCGCCGCCGTCGAGCGGCGCGCTGAACGCGGCGCTCATGAGCGGCGCCTTGACCGGGCCCGCGCTGTAGCGCGGCCAGGCCGTCTCGCCGTCGAGGCGCTGCCAGGCGTCGAGGAACAGCCGGCGCGGCCGCGCATCCGGCACGGTGTCGCCCGGCGCCACCTCGTCCTTGAAGGCGACGCGGTCGTGCGCCGAGGCGATGCCGGCGGTGGCGCCGCCCGCCTGCGGCGCGGCGTCGAGCTTGTGGTAGTAGTGCTCGCTGCGCTGGGTCAGGGTGTCGCCGAAATTGTGCGCGAGCCCGTAGGCATCGAGTTCGCACAGCGCGGCATGGTCGTCGAGCTTCACCACCGCCTGCAGGTCGGCGTTGCACAGGAACAGCTCGCGCACGCCGTCGAGGTCGGCGTCGCGCGCAGTGAGCGGCGGGCGCGGCGCCAGCGCGTCGAGCGCCGCCTCCAGCTCCACCAGGTTGCGCCATACCTCGCGCCGCAGGTGCGGCAGGTAGAGCCCGCCGAACAGGCCGTGCCAGTAGGCGTCGTTGGCCTGGGCGCGGTAGAGCCGCCCGGCGAGCGCCTCGTGGCGCCCGGGCGGCAGCGCGGCGAGGCGCTCGGAGAGGCCGAGCATGCGCTTGTGCATCCAGTTCGACTCCGGATAGCGCACGAAGAAGTTGTTCCAGGCGCCGCCGCGCACGAAGGGCTTGCTCGCCTCGTAGCGTCCGGCCTGCTTCTCGCGCGCCACCAGGCCGTCGTAGACCGCCGCCGCCCTGGCCGGCAGGGTCCACTCGTTCATCTCGATGTAGGAGGTGGTCGGCAGGTAGGCGATGCCGCGCGTGGCGTGCGCGGCATGGAAGTCGCGGTAGGTCTCGGTGCGGATGAGCGGGGAGGCGAGCACGCCCTCGATGAACCGCTCCAGCCAGCGCTGCGCGTACACCCACTCGAAGGTCTCCGGCCAGATGCCGAACTTCTCGATGTCGTCGAAATACACGGCCGCCCCGCGCCCCTCGCGCGCGAGCCCTTCCAGGTAGGCGACGGCATCCGCGGCGGGCGAGAAGGGCAGGCGGTAGCGCAGCTGCTCGGAGATGGCGAAGAGGTCGATCGTGCGGCCGTCCTCCTCGGTGGTGTGGAAGCCGTCGAGCTCGGCGGCCTCCTTGCCGGTGCACAGGAAATGGTAGTCGTCCACCGTCACGTACTTCATGCCGCAGTCGGCCAGGGCGGGCACCACGGTCGGGATGTACACGCGCTCGGTCAGCCAGGCGCCGGAGACCTGGGCGCCGAAGTGGCGCGCAAGCTTGCCGGTCAGCGCATTGATCTGGCCGACCCGGTCGCGCTGCGGGATGGCGGCCAGCACCGGTTCGTACTCGCCCGCGCCGAACAGCTCGACCTGGCCGCGCGCCACCATCTCCCGCAGCAGGGCCATGTCCTGCGCGTGATGCGCCAGCAGCCAGTCGAGCAGCCAGCCGGAGAAATGGGCGGCGAAGCGGAAATCCGGATAGCGGTGCAGGACGCGCAGGAAGGGCCGGTAGCAGCGCGCGTGCGCCTCCTCCAGCACGACGGTGAAGTTGCCGACGGGCTGGTGGGCGTGCACGCCGAGGAGCAGGGAGATCGGTTCGGTCATGCCATCCTTTCCTCGTCAGCCGGCGCGGCGCATGGTGCCGCCGCCCTCGGGCGAGCCGCCACCGCTGGAGAGCGGCACGTCGAGCTGGGGCGGCCTGGGCAGGCGCAGCAGTTCGTAGAGGCGCGCGAGGTTGGCGCGGAACAGCGCGTCGAAGCTCTCCACCGCCTCGCGCGGGTTGTAGTCGCCGAACCACCAGAACCAGTCCGAGCCCTCGCACACCGCCAGCTGCGCCTCCGCGGCGGCCTGCGCCGCAGCGTCGAGGCGCCCGCTGTCCATGACCAGATCATACGCCTGCTTGGCCGTGCAGAGCAGGTCCCAGGCCCGGTTCTTGTCCGGTTCGCCGATCCAGGTCGAGAAGGTGCCGTATACCCAGCTGCCCGCCGTCAGCCGCGGCAGGCGGCCGCAGCGATCGGGGTTGCGCGCCAGCCAGTCGCTGCAGGTGGTGGTGGCGAGCCAGGACTGCCGGGCAATCAGCCCGTAGAGATCCTCGAAGAAGAAGAACGCATTGTAGGGGTAGTATTCCCAGGCGTTCTCGCCGTCGAGGAAGACGCAGACTAGGGGGGTCTCGCCCGGCGGCGCGCGGTCGCGGATGTGCGCCAGCTGGTCGACGAAATGCTGGGCGGCGTCGCGCCCGTGCCATTTGGCGTATTCGAAGCCGATCAGGTCGGACAGCCGCTCGTCGCGGAAGAAGACCGGAATGCCTGGCGCGGCCTCGACGCGCCAGGGCCTGCGGATTGCGGCATCGTCGGCGGCCAGGCCGGCGTCGCGCAGGCTGTGGGCGAGCACGGCCTGGCTCGACGCCGCCCAGCGGCAGCCCTGCGTGGCGAGCTGCTGCAGCAGGGGCGAGGAGATGGCGCCCTCGGCCGGCCACATGCCGGCGGGCAGGGCGCCGAAGCGGCGTGCGTGGCTTTCGCGCGCCAGGGCGATATGGCGGTCGACGCGCGAGCGGCCGCCGGGGTAGTAGTGCGCCAGCGGCAGCGGCAGGCCGGGCTGGGCCTCGCGCGCCGAGGCGATGTCGAGCAGCAGGGGGGCGAGCGGATGGGTGTCCGGCGTCGCCGAGAGCTCGACCTGGCCGCGCTCGGCCAGCGCGCGGTAGCGCGGGATGAGGCCGCGCAGGGCATCGCCCATCAGGTCGAGCAGGCGGCGGCGGTCGGCGTGGGTGTAGCCCTCCCCCTTGGTCATCAGCTCCGCCAGCAGCGTCCGGCTGCGCCGCTCCGTTTCGCCGGTCCACGCCAGGTGGTACCACACCAGCAGATCGGCAAAGAAGGCGCCGGAGAGATAATCGGTGACCGCCGCGCCCTGGCCTTCCAGGTGGCGGTAGAGGTTGCGCAGGCGCTCGAAGCGCGGGTAGGGCGCCACCATGCGCGCGTGGTTGCCGGGGAAACAGGTCGTCAGCAGCAGGCGGCGTTCGGCCGCTTCCAGCCCGTCGAGCGATTCGCGCGCCAGCAGGCGCAGCAGCGGGTCGCGGTATTCCCCCGTCTCGAACTGCCGCACGTAGTCCTCGATCTGGTCGAGCAGCACCGGCACGAAGTTCACCACGGCGCGCAGCTGCGGATGGCGCTCCAGGTGCGCCGCCATGTCGGTGTAGTCCTTCAGGCCGTGCAGGTAGGTCCACGGCCGGCGGAATTCGCCCGTGGCGTGGTCGCGGTAATCCGGCTGGTGCATGTGCCAGAGAAAGATCAGCTCGAGTTTTTTCGTGTCGGTCATGGTCCTGGTCGCCAGCGGCGGCACGGTTTTCCGCTTACCGCTTACCGCACCCTATGCACCTGCTGGCCAAGCATCTCCGGCGTGACCAGGGTGATGCCCTTCTCGGTGACGTGGAAGCGGCGCGCATCCTCCTCGCGGTTCACGCCGATCTTCAGGCCGTCCGGGATGCGGCAGCGCTTGTCGATGATGGCGCGGCGGATCGTCACGTTGCGGCCGATCTGCACCTTGGGCAGGATGACCGAGTCCTCGACCATGCTGCGGTCCTCGACGCGCACGCTGGAGAACAGCAGCGAGCGCCGCACGAGTGCGCCGCTGATGATGCAGTCGCCGGAGACCATCGAATCGACCGCCATGCCGCGGCGGTCCTCTTCGTCGAAGACGAACTTCGCCGGCGGCAGCTGTTCCTGGTAGGTCCAGATCGGCCAGTTGTCGTCGTAGAGGTTGAGTTCGGGCGTGACGCGGATGATGTCCATGTTGGCTTCCCAGTAGGCATCCACCGTGCCGACGTCGCGCCAGTAGGGCGAGCCTTCCGCGCTGCCGACGCAGCTCGCGGCGAAATCGTGGGCGAAGACGCGGTAGCGTTGCACGATGTGCGGGATCAGGTCCTTGCCGAAGTCATGGGAGGACTTCGGGTCGTCGCTGTCGCGGATCAGCTGCTCGAAGAGAAAGCCGGCGTTGAAGACATACACGCCCATGCTGGCCATCGCGCGCTCCGGCTTGCCGGGCACGGCCTCGGGCTCCTTCGGCTTCTCCACGAAGCGGGCGATGCGCCGGTCCTCGCCCACGCTCACGACGCCGAAGGCGGAAGCCTCGGCGCGCGGCACTTCCAGGCAGGCCACGGTCATGTCGGCGTCTTCGGCGACATGGTGGGCGAGCAGGCGGCCGTAGTCCATCTTGTAGACATGGTCGCCGGAGAGGACGAGCACGTACCTGGGGCGGTTGCGCCGCAGCATGTCGAGGTTTTGGAACACCGCGTCCGCGGTGCCCTTGTACCATTCCTCGCCAAGCTGCTGCTGCGCCGGCAGCAGATCGATGAACTCGTTCAGGCGGCCGTCGAGGAAGCCCCAGCCGCGCTGCAGGTGATGGATCAGGCTTTGCGACTTGTACTGGGTAGCCACGCCGATGCGACGAATGCCGGAATTGATGCAGTTGGATAGCGTAAAATCGATGATGCGGAACTTGCCGGCGAAGGGCACGGCCGGCTTCGAGCGCCAGTCGGTGAGCTGCTTCAGGCGGCTGCCGCGCCCGCCTGCCAGCACGACCGCGAAGGCCTCGCGGGTGAGCTGGCTGATGAAGCGCGGGCCCTGGCTGCCGCGCGTGGTGGTGAACATCTGCTTCAGCGCTTCACGATTGTCTTGCATGAGGAGCCCTCTTCAGTCGCCGACATGAAAGCCCAAACTGCGCCGCCTCCGCGCCAGGGCGCGTCCAGACCCTGGGCGCGCCTGCCCCCCGCGCGCGAGCACGATCCCTTCGCCTGCCTCGGACCGCAGCCGGAGGGGGACGGCTGGCGCATCCGCGTCTACCGGCCGGGGGCGAGCGCCGTCCATCTCGAGCCCGGCGGCGAGTCCTTCGTGCGCGTCGATGCCGCCGGCGTCTTCGAGTGGCGCGGCGCCGCGCTGCCGGACGAGCCCTACCGGCTGCGCATCGAGGCGGGCGGCGCCACGCTCGTTGGCCACGATCCCTATGCCTTTGCGCCCGAGGCGACGGCGCACGACCTGTATCTTTTCAGCGAAGGGCGGAATTATCAAGCCTACCGTCTGCTCGGCGCCCGGCTGGAGTCTCGCCGCGGCGTCGCCGGCGCCTGCTTCCGCGTCTGGGCGCCGAATGCCGAGCGCGTCTCCGTCGTCGGAGAGTTCAACCGCTGGGACGGCCGTGTGCACCCGATGGCTTCCCTCGGCGCCTCCGGCGTGTGGGAGCTGTTCATACCGGATGTCGGCGCCGGCATGCTCTACAAGTACGAGATCCGCAACCGCGCCACGGGCGCCATCCGCGTCAAGACCGATCCCTACGGCCAGCGCTTCGAGCTGCGGCCGGCCACGGCGGCCTGCGTGCCGGCCGACCCGGCGCAGGCCTGGGGCGACGGCGAGTGGCTGGCGCGCCGCGCGCAATGGGACTGGCTGCATGCGCCGCTGTCGATCTACGAGCTGCATGCCGGCTCCTGGCGCCGCCACCCGGACGGGCGCTGCTACACCTATCGCGAGCTGGCGGAGCACCTGCTGCCGTATGTGCTCGAGATGGGCTACACGCACATCGAGCTGCTGCCGGTGTCGGAGCATCCGCTGGACGAATCCTGGGGCTACCAGACCACCGGCTATTTTGCCGCGACGCGCCGCTTCGGCGATCCCGACGACCTGCGCTTCTTCATCGACGCCTGCCATCGCGCCGGCATCGGCGTCTTCCTCGACTGGGCGCCCGGCCACTTTCCCGAGGACGACTTCGCCCTGGCGCATTTCGACGGCAGCGCGCTCTACGAGCACGAGGATCCGCGCCTGAAGCGCCATCCCGACTGGGGCACCCATGTCTTCAACTACGGCCGCAACGAGGTGAGGAGCTTCCTCCTCTCCAGCGCGCACTACTGGCTGGCCGAGTTCCACTTCGACGGCCTGCGCGTGGATGCCGTCGCCTCGATGCTCTACCTCGATTATTCGCGCAAGGCGGGCGAGTGGCAGCCCAACCGCTACGGCGGGCGCGAGAACCTGGAGGCGATCGATTTCCTGCGCGCGCTCAATGTCATGGTGCACGCCGATTTCCCCGGTGCGCTGACCATTGCCGAGGAGTCCACCGCCTGGCCGATGGTGTCGCGGCCGGCGCACCTGGGCGGCCTCGGCTTCTCGATGAAATGGAACATGGGCTGGATGAACGACACGCTGGACTACCTGCGGCGCGACCCGGTGCACCGGCGCTTCCACCACAACGAGCTGACCTTCGGCCAGCTCTACGCCTACACCGAGAATTTCGTGCTGCCGCTCTCGCATGACGAGGTGGTGCACGGCAAGGGTTCGCTGTTCGGCAAGATGCCGGGCGACGACTGGCGGAAGTTCGCCAACGCGCGCCTGCTGCTCGCCTGCCAGATGACCATGCCCGGCAAGAAGCTCGGCTTCATGGGCAACGAAATCGCCCAGCGCGGCGAGTGGAATGCCGGCAGGGAGCTCGACTGGGGCTTGCTGCAGCACGCGCCGCACGCCGGCATGCAGCGCATGGTGCGCGACCTCAATCGGCTCTACCGCGCGCTGCCGGCCCTGCACGAGCGGGACTTCGAGGCGGCGGGTTTTGCCTGGAGCGATTGTCATGATGCCGATCAGTCGGTGCTGGGCTACCTGCGTTTCGCGCAGGACGGTTCCTTCGTTCTTGTCGCGCTCAACTTCACGCCCGTGCCGCGCCCGGGCTATCGCCTCGGCGTGCCGCGGGCGGGCGCCTGGCGCGAGGTGTTCAACAGCGACTCGGCCTTCTATTGCGGCAGCGACCTGGGCAACGGCAGCGGCGCCGAGGCGCGGCCCGATGCGCACCAGGGCTTCCCCGCCAGCCTCGACATCTGCCTGCCGCCGCTGGCGGCGGTGATACTCGTTCCCGTTTAGGCGCTGCCGCTTGCTCCGAGCAGGGCGTCGATTTCCGCTTCGGCCTCGATCCAGTCGTCCAGCTCGCCGCCCTCGGCGAAGCCGCGCTGTTCGGCCTTGAAGTAGGCGGCCTCGGCTATGAAGCGCTGCCGCTCCGCCGGCGAAACGCGGCCGGCCTTCCCGCTATGCGGGCCGGCAGCCGCGGGGCGCCCGGTGCGGGGCTTCTTGGCAGGAGTTCTGGCGGCCGTCTTCACGACGGGCTGGCCCGGCTTGGCAGATGCTGTGGTGCTGCGCGGTGACATAGCAACCTCCTTCGGCAAGGGACGGGGGCTCTACTTGTTGCTATGTCTTCATCCTACGCCGCGCTTATGACAATTTATTGATGTCGATCAAGCTGCCGCATTGCAGCAATGGCGAGGGCCCCGAGCAGGCCGAGCCGCTCGTCGATGACGACGCGGATGGGGAAGTCCGCCATCAGGCCGGCATGGGCGCCGCGCGCGGCGAATGCGCGCACGAAGCCGCCCTGCTTCAGGGGGGCGAGCATCTTCGGCGCGATGCCGCCGCCGAGGTAGATGCCGCCGCGTGCCATGAACAGCAGCGCCAGATCGCCGGCGAAGGCGCCGTAGGCGGCGATGAAGATTTCGACGGCGCGCCGGGCGAGGGGATCGACGGCGGCGGCGGCGGCGATGGCGGCTGCATCCGCCGCCGCCGTGCTGCGGGGGCTGACTTTTTGCAGGCTGTCGTAGATGGCGGCGAGGCCGGGCCCGGAGACGACGTTCTCCGCCGTGACGCGCCCGCCGGGCCGCGCCAGGTGGCGCCAGACGGCGAGCTGGTCCTCGTCGGCGGGGGAAAAGCCGATGTGGCCGCCTTCGCCGCCGATCGTGCGCCAGCCCCCGTCCTCGGGAAGCAGCGCGGCAACCCCCAGGCCGGTGCCGGCGCCGATCAGCAGCCGCGGCGCTTCCGCCTGCGGCCGGCCGGCCTGCAGCGTGACGAGGTCCTGGGGCCGCAGCGCCGCCACGCCCTGCGCGGCCGCGGCGAAGTCGTTCACCACCGCGACGCGGCCGATGCCGAAATCGCCGGCGAGCGCCAGGCCGTCGACGACCCACGGCAGGTAGGTGACCCGGGCGCGGTTGTCCTTGACCGGGCCGGCGACGCCGAAGCAGGCCGCGGCGAGCTCGGGCGTGCCGGCCTCGCCGAGGAAGGCGCGCAGCAGGGCGGGGAATTCGCCCCAGTCGCCGCTGCGGTAGCGACGCTCGAGCACGATGCCGTTGCCGTCAGCGAGCGCCAGCAGGGTTTTCGTGCCGCCGATGTCGCCGGCGAGGATCATGGCCTTCCCCCCGCCCGCCTTCCCGCTGAAGGGGGCGATGGGTGTTCGCCGCTTCGCGGCTCCGTGTTATTGGCTTGTCCCGCCTTGGGGCGGCCCGGCGGTGGGACGCTCACACCGCCACCGGCGCCGGAATGTGCGGATGCGGGTCATAGCCTTCCAGCGCGAAGTCCTCGTAGCGGAAGGCGAAGAGATCGGTCACGGCAGGGTTGAGGCGCAAAGTCGGCAACGGCCTTGGCTGTCGTTCCAGCTGCTCGCGTGCCTTGTCGAGATGGTTGGAGTAGAGATGGGCGTCGCCGAGCGTATGCACGAAGTCGCCCGCCCGGTAGCCGCACACCTGCGCCACCATCAGCGTCAGCAGCGCGTAGGAGGCGATGTTGAAGGGCACGCCGAGAAAAATGTCGGCGCTGCGCTGGTAGAGCTGGCAGGAGAGCTTCCCGTCGGCGACATAGAACTGGAACAGGGCGTGGCAGGGCGGCAGCTTCATGCGCTCGATGTCGGCCGGGTTCCAGGCAGTGACGATATGGCGGCGCGAGTCCGGGTTCCGCTTCAGTCCCTCCACCAGTTGCGCGATCTGGTCGATGACGCGCCCGTCCGGCGCCTGCCACGTGCGCCACTGGTAGCCATACACCGGACCGAGGTTGCCGTCTGCGTCGGCCCAGTCGTCCCAGATCGAGACGCCGTGCTCCTTCAGGTAGCGGATGTTGGTATCTCCCTTCAGGAACCAGAGCAACTCGTGGATGATGGATTTCGTGTGCAGCTTCTTGGTGGTGAGCAGCGGGAAGCCCGCCGCCAGGTCGAAGCGCATCTGCCAGCCGAAGACGGACAGCGTGCCGGTGCCGGTGCGGTCTTCCTTGCGGTGGCCGCGTTCCAGCACGTGGCGCATCAGGTCGAGGTAGGGCTGCATGAGTGGGGCCGCATCGAAGGCTATAATCGGATCGATTTTATAGGAAGTGAAAGATGCTGGCCAAATTGACCCAATCCGCCGCGCCGCTCGGCAAGGCGGAGTTCGAGAAAGCCGACCACGTCGTGCTCGTGCTGCCCTTCGTCAGGAAGCTCGACAGCCTGCGCGAGGCGCCCGGCCTCGACCGCCTGCGCGCCGCGCTGAAACGGCGCGACATGAAGGCGGAGGAGCTGGCCAAGACGCCGGTGTGCGTGAATCTTGCCGGCGGCGGCCTGGCCAGCTTCGTCATGCTGGACGGCGGCAAGAGCGTCTTCGAGCGGCAGAGCGTCCTGCGCCGCGCCATGGCCCCGCTCATGGAAGAGCAGCCGCGCGAGCTCGTGCTGGCCTTGTGCGGCAGCGCCGAGACGCGGCGCGAGAACGCGCGCGAGGCGCTCTACGTCGCCTGGCTGAACGGCGCGCGCCTGCCGACGCGCAGGAAGAAGCCCGTGCCGCGGCCTCTGGCGCGCATCCGCCTCCACGGCGCGACGGACGCCGCCGGCTTCGCCGAGATCGCCGCGGTGGCGGAGGCGAACACCCTGGCGCGCGCGTTCACCGTTCTGCCGCCGAACGAGCTGACGCCGGCCGAGTTCCGCCGGCGCCTGCGCCGGCTGGCCCGCGACAAGGGCTGGCGCTGCGAGGAATTCGACCTGCCCCGCCTGCGCCGCATGGGTGCCGGCGCCTTCGTCGCAGTGGCGCAGGGCAGCGCGCCGGAGGATGCCGCCATCGTGCATCTTTCCTGGCGGCCGGCAAAGCCGCAGGGCAGGCTGGCGCTGGTCGGCAAGGGCATCTGCTTCGACACCGGCGGCCACAACCTGAAGCCGGCGAAATACATGTCCGGCATGCACGAGGACATGAACGGCGCGGCCGTGGCGCTCGGCCTGATGCAGGCGCTGGTTGCGCGCAACATGCCGCTTGCCATCGATGCCTGGCTGGCCATCGCGCAGAACCACCTCTCCCCGGAGGCCTACAAGCAGAACGACATCGTCACCGCGCTCGACGGCACCACCATCGAAGTGGTGCACACCGACGCCGAGGGGCGCATGGTGCTGGCCGACACGCTGAGCCTGGCCACCGGCGGCGTCCGCGGCAAGGCTGCCGCCGGGCCCGACCTGGTCGTCGACTTCGCCACGCTGACCGGCAGCATGGGCTATGCCCTCGGCAGCCGCTATTCCGGCGTCTTCGCCACCTCCTCGGAACTGGCGCGGCTGGCGGCGGCGGCGGGCGAATCCAGCGGCGAGCGCGTCTGTCTCTTCCCGCTGGATGCCGACTACGAGGCGGGGCTCGAGAGCAAGGTGGCGGACATCAAGCAGTGCACGCTCGAGGGCGAGGCCGATCACATCCTGGCGGCGCGCTTTCTCAAGCGCTTCACGCACGAAGCCGCCTGGCTGCACATGGATCTCTCGGCTTCCAACTGCAGCGGGGGGCTCGGTGCGGTCGGCACCGATGTCACCGGCTTCGGCGTGGCCTGGGGCGTGGAATTCGTCGGGCAATGGCTGGCGGCGCACGCCGCCGCCGCGCCGGCGGCAGGGATGAGGCGGCCGGGCGCGCGCGGATGACATCGCGTTGCGCTTGGGCTATCCTTCAACCGAAAAACAGGCGGCAGTCCGGCAACTGACCGGCAATTCGCCCAAAACCCGGGGGCGGCTCAAACCATGCTTGGCTTTTTTTCCGCGAAATCCGACCATCCGCTCGCCGATGCGAAAGAAGCCCGGCGCGTGCTCGGCGAACTGGCGGCGCGCGAGGCCGCTCCCGCACTCGACGAGATATCCAACTGGCTGGAATCGGTCGTCGCCGACGAGATCTTGCGGCCCGCCGAGCGCCTGACCCTGGTCTTCCAGCTCGACGAAGCGGCCCAGGCGCATGCGCGCAAGCTCGGCCGCGACTACCTCACTTCGCCCAGGCTGGGCCGGCTGCAGGAATACAAGCTGTGGCAGACCAACCGCGACTTCTGGGCTCACCTGGCGCACGCCTATGACCAATGCCTGACCCGCCACATCGGGCAGGAAAAGGGGGGCGATGCCATCAAGCCCGAGCTGGCCCTGCTGATCGTGCGCATGCTGCGCGCCTTTTCGGGTCGGCTGAAGTGGGACCAGTTCCGCTACGGCCCGATCGACGCCGACCTCTGGCAGCGCATGGGCCGCGCCTTCCTGTTTGCGGAAAAGGCGAAGATATCGCGGCAGGCCCTTACGCCGTATGCCGCCGTGCCGGGCGACAGCACGGTGGAACAGGAATATCTCAAGGCCCTGGTCTTCCAGGCCGCCAGCATGGACAGCCTGCTACCGCTGGAGATCGAGATCGCCGAGCGGCTGATCGCCCATTTCCTGCCGCAATTCGTGTTCACCGCCGAAGTCAGGCCGGAGAACGTCTACTGGGTGGATGCCGACCAGGCGACGCCGCCGAAACGCCTGGCCGTCGTTCCCCAGATCGCACCCGGACTGCGTTTCTTCCATGCCGGCACTGCGCTGGCCAGGCTGGAAGCGCTGCTGCCGCAGGTCGAGCGCGGGGAAGTGCCGGCGGAGGTCAACCTCGGCGGCCAGTATTCGCCGCGCATCATCCTGCCCGTGCTCAGGCACCTTGCCATGTACTGGGCGCCGAAGCCGCCGATGCGCTCCCACAGCCGCCATCGTGTCAAGTCCCGCCTGAGCGTGATCAACGGACTGGCCGGCATCTACGCCCGCCTGGCAGACCGGGGAGGCGAGGAAAGCGAGTCCTGGGTGGTCGATGACGTCAGCCAGGGCGGCATGGGCGCGCAGGTGCCCCTTTCCGCCTCGGACTGGGTGCGCATCGGCGCCCTGGTCGGCATGCAGCCCGAAGGGGGCAGCAACTGGCTGGTTGGCGTGATCCGCCGTTTCACGCGCGAGACGCCGGCGCAGGGCTCGGTCGGCATCGAGACGCTGTCGAAATTGCCGCAGGCCATCGCGGGCGACCTCGGCGGCATGGATTGCAATGCCATACTGCTCGATGCCCCGCTCAGCGGCGATACGGTGCGGGTGATCCTGCCGAGCTCGTCCTTCGAACCGGCCATCCCGCTCGTTTTCGGCTGGCAGGGCCGCCCGGCCCGGCTCGATCCGATCGAACAGCTGGAATCCGGCGTCGATTACGACCTCGGCCTGTATCGCGTCACGCCGCCGGGCTGAAGCTGACTCGCAATAGTCAGCGCGGGCGGAGCGCCGATTTCGGCCGGAAGGCCTTGATCACCGCTTCGTTGGTCTCGATGTAGGGACCGCCGATGAGGTCGATGCAGTAGGGCACGGCGGCGAAGATGCCGTCCAGCGTTTCCTTGATGGCCTTGGGCTGGCCGGGCAGGTTGAGAATCAGCGTTTTCCCCCGCACCGCGCCGACCTGCCGCGAGAGGATCGCGGTCGGAACGTATTTCAGGCTGACCTGGCGCATCTGCTCGCCGAAGCCGGGCAGCACCTTGTGCGCCACCGCCAGGGTGGCTTCCGGCGTCACGTCACGCGGCGCCGGGCCGGTGCCGCCGGTGGTCATGACGAGATGGCAGCCGACCGCGTCGGCGAGCTCGATCAGGGTGCGCTCGATCACCGGCTGCTCGTCGGGAATCAGCCGGTTTTCCATGCGCCAGGGCGAGGCCAGCGCCGCGCCGAACCACTCGCGCAGGGCGGGAATGCCCTGATCCTCGTATACGCCGCTCGATGCGCGGTCGGAGATCGACACCAGGCCGATCAGGAGCTCATCGTTCATCCTTCGATTTCCTTCAGCAGTCTGAACAGTTCGCGAAAGTTTTTCGGCGGCTTGCCGGCTTCGCGCTCGCGCAGGGTGCCGCGGCGCAGCTGCCGGAGGCGCGTGATGTCGGCGCCGGGGTGCGCCGCGCCGATTTCCGTCAGCACCGCCTCATCCTCCAGCAGCCGCTCGCGCAGGCGCTCAAGGCGGTGCTGGCGCGCGATCTCCAGGGCGTTGGCGCCGTTGAGGGCGTCGAGCGCCGCGCGGATGGGCGCGGGGTCGACATCGCGCATCAGCCGGCCAATGTACTGCAGCTGGCGCCGGCGCGCCTCGTGCTTCGTCATGCGCTGCGCATCGAGGAGAGCGCCGCGCAGGTCCTCGGGCATCTCGATGCGATCGAGCCGCGCAGGGGCCAGGTCCGCCAGCGCCGCGCCGAGGTCCTGCAGGGCCTGCATGTCGCGCTTCTTCCGCGACTTGCTCGGCCGCGTCCGAATTTCGCCTTCTATTTCGTCTTCTTCCATCGGGTATCATTATAGCTTTGCCGCCCCGCTTGCCCACCATGTCATCCTCCGGCCTCAACTTTCCCGCCCCGGTCCTGCGCGACATGGCGCAGGACATCCTCGATTACGCAAGATCGCGCGGGGCCGATGCCTGCGAGACCGATGTCTCGGAAGGCTCCGGCCAGTCGGTCACGGTGCGCCGGGGCGAGATCGAGACCATCGAGTACAACCGCGACAAGGGCGTCGGCGTCACGGTGTATCTCGGCCGTCAGCGCGGCTATGCCTCGACCTCGGATTTCTCGCGCGCCGCCCTGCACGCCGCGGTCGACGCGGCGCTTTCCATTGCCCGCTTCACCGCGCCGGACGAGGCCGCCGGCCTGCCGGAGGCGGAGCTGCTGGCGACGGGCGACATGGATCTCGACCTCTTCCATCCCTGGATCCTGCCGGTGGAGGAGGCCATCGACCTGGCGCGCCGCTGCGAGGCGGCGGCCTTCGCCGTCAGCCCGCTGGTGAAGAACTCCGAGGGCGCCAGCGTTTCCGCCCAGCAGTCGCACTTCGTTTCCGCCAACAGCCTCGGCTTCATGGGCGGCTACGCCTCCTCGCGCCATTACCTTTCCTGCTCGGTGATCGCGGGCGAGGGCGACGCCATGCAGCGCGACGACTGGTACAGCACGCACCGCGACGCCGCCGACCTGGCCGAGCCGGAAGTGATCGGCGAGTACGCCGCGCGCCGCGCGCTCTCCCGCCTGGATGCGCGCAAGATCCCGACCTGCGAGGTGCCCGTGCTGTTCGAGGCGCCGCTGGCTGCCTCCCTGATCGGCAACTTCGTGCATGCCGCCTCGGGCGGCAGCCTCTACCGCAAGTCCTCCTTTCTGCTCGACAGCCTCGGCACGCCGGTCTTCTCGCCGCAGGTGCACATCAGCGAACGGCCGCACCTGCCGCGCGGGCTGGCGAGCTGCCCCTTCGACGAGGACGGGGTGGCGACGCGCGACCGCGAGGTGGTCGAGGCCGGCGTGCTGAAGGGCTACTTTCTGTCGACCTATTCGGCGCGCAAGCTCGGCATGGCCAACACCGGCAATGCCGGCGGATCGCACAACCTCATCGTGCGTCCGGGCAAGCGCGATCTCGTCGGCCTGCTGGCCCTGATGGGCCGCGGCCTGCTGGTGACCGAACTGCTCGGCCAGGGCGTGAATTACGTCACCGGCGATTACTCGCGCGGCGCCTCCGGCTACTGGGTGGAAAACGGCGAGATTCAGTACCCGGTGCAGGAAATCACCATCGCCGGCAACCTGAAGGCCATGCTGCGCGGCATCGTCGCCGTCGGCAACGACGTCCTGGTGCGCGGCTCCAAGCAGGTCGGCTCCCTCCTCGTCGACCGCATGACCGTCGCAGGGGCCTGAGCCCGCTCATGTAAGGGTTTTCCCCACTGCCGGGGGTGTCATCATTTGCTTCCGCCTGGTGTAGTATTTCGCGGCGATCCCTGCACAAGGGGGGTTGAACCAGTCCGCCGCACAACGGCACAGAAGAACCTCTAAAGGAGACTCTATGGAACGTCGTCAATTCATCAAGCACGCCGGCATTGCCGGCATTCTCGCCGCGGGTGTCGCGCCCGCCGCCCACGCCCAGGGCGCCACCATCCGCTGGCGGCTGGCCTCCAGCTTCCCGAAGGCGCTCGACACCATCTTCGGCGCGGCCGACGTGTTCGCCAAGAAAGTGAATGAGGCCTCCGGCGGCAAGTTCACCATTTCCGTGCATGCCGGCGGCGAGATCGTGCCGCCCTTCGGCGTCGTCGACGCCGTGCAGCAGGGCACGGTGGAATGCGCCCACACCGCGCCGTACTACTTCTTCGGCAAGGACGAGACCTTCGCCATGGACTGCGCCATCCCCTTCGGCATGAACTCGCGCCAGCTGACGGCCTGGATGTACGAAGGCAACGGCATGAAGCTGTTCCGCGAGTTCTACAAGAACTTCAACATCGTCAACCTGCCGATGGGCAACACCGGCGCCCAGATGGGCGGCTGGTACCGCAAGGAGATCAAGAAGCTGTCCGACCTGAAGGGCCTCAAGATGCGCATCGGCGGCTTCGGCGGCAAGGTGCTGGAGCGCATCGGCGGCGTGCCGCAGAACATTCCCGGCGGCGAGATCTACCAGGCGCTGGAAAAAGGCACCATCGACGCCACCGAGTGGGTCGGGCCCTACGACGACGAGAAGCTGGGCTTCAACAAGGTTGCCAAATACTACTACTACCCGGGCTGGTGGGAAGGCGGCCCGCAGCTCTCGCTGTACATCAACTCCAAGACCTGGGAAGGCCTCTCGACCGAGAACAAGGCCATCGTCGAGGCGGCCGCCTCGCACGCGCATGTCCACATGCAGGCGGCCTACGACGCCAAGAACCCGGCGGCGCTGAAGCGCCTGGTGGCGGCGGGCGCCCAGCTGCGTCCCTTCAGCCGCGAGATTCTCAAGGCGGCCTACGACGCGGCGATGGGCCTCTACGGCGAGCTCTCGGCGAAGAACCCGAACTGGAAGAAGGTCTACGAGGACTTCGCCAAGTTCCGCGACGACCAGCACCTCTGGTTCCGCTTCACCGAGGCCACCTTCGACAACTTCATGCAGACCGGCCGCGAGGACAAGAAGAAGGCCGCGCCGGCCAAGAAGAAATAAGCAGCAGCCGCAGCAAAAAAGCCCCGCCGAATCGGCGGGGCTTTTTTTTGTGCGCCCGGCACGGGCGCACTCTTGCAGGTGAAAGTCCTGCCGTAA